>NZ_FMXH01000013.1:0-195492 GCF_900103575.1 Pseudomonas sp. NFACC51
CGTCGTGAGACAGTTCGGTCCCTATCTGCCGTGGACGTTTGAGATTTGAGAGGGGCTGCTCCTAGTACGAGAGGACCGGAGTGGACGAACCTCTGGTGTTCCGGTTGTCACGCCAGTGGCATTGCCGGGTAGCTATGTTCGGAAAAGATAACCGCTGAAAGCATCTAAGCGGGAAACTTGCCTCAAGATGAGATCTCACTGGGACCTTGAGTCCCCTGAAGGGCCGTCGAAGACTACGACGTTGATAGGCAGGGTGTGTAAGCGCTGTGAGGCGTTGAGCTAACCTGTACTAATTGCCCGTGAGGCTTGACCATATAACACCCAAGCAATTTGTATGCTCCAAGCCAAAAGGCGAAAGAGACCAGATTGCGGTGTGTGAAGACGAAACGAACCGAAAGTTCGAGAGACTCGACAGCAACACACAAACTATCGCATACCCATTCGCTGGAACGTGACCGCAAGGCACGCGCTGGCTACCGAATTTCTTGACGACCATAGAGCATTGGAACCACCTGATCCCATCCCGAACTCAGAAGTGAAACGATGCATCGCCGATGGTAGTGTGGGGTTTCCCCATGTGAGAGTAGGTCATCGTCAAGATTAAATTCCGAAACCCCTATCTGCTGATGCAGGTAGGGGTTTTGTTTTGCCCATCATAAAAGTCTGCGAACGCTCGTAATAAATTTGCACAGTTATTTTCGAGCTGGAGCACTAGAATAGTCCCACCTTAGCTGAGCCTGAGCTGTTTATGCCCGATCCGTCAGACACTGATAGGTTGCCAGATCTTCCTCTGGGCGATTTGGTTGCGTGTCATGAGTGCGACCTGTTGATGCGCAAGCCTCGACTGGCCCATGGTGAAAAAGCCGAGTGCCCCCGTTGTGGTTATGAGCTCTATGCTCACCGGCACAATGTAGTTGAACGCAGCCTTGCCTTGGTTATCGCGGCCCTGCTGTTATATGTGCCGGCCAACTTCTTACCCATCATGGAGCTCAATCTGCTTGGGCAGTCCTCCCAGGACACCGTTTGGAGTGGGGTGGTCGGTCTGTTTGATACCGGCATGCAAGGCATCGCGGCAGTGGTGTTCCTGTGCAGCATGGGCATTCCGCTGCTCAAGTTGCTCTGTCAGTTGGTGGTGCTGTTGTCCATTCGCTTGGACTTTGGCCGTAGTTACGGTTTGTTGCTGTATCGCATTTATCACCATCTACGAGACTGGGGGATGCTTGAGGTCTACCTCATGGGCGTGTTGGTGGCCATCGTCAAGTTGGCAGACATGGCGGCCATCACTGTAGGCCTTGGCCTGGTGTGCTTCATCAGTTTGTTGCTGGTCCAGGTCTGGCTGGAGGTGGTGATGTCACCCCATCAGATCTGGCAGGCGTTATCAGGAGAAGATGCCCATGCGGGCGATTGATGCAGGGATTCTGATCTGTACGGAGTGCCACGAGTTGAATCGGCAGGATGCTGAGGTCGACAACCAAACCTGTACTCGCTGCGGCGCGCTGGTTCACCCCCGTCGCCCGAACAGCTTGATGCGGACCTGGGCGTTATTGATCACGGCCGCGATTCTTTATATTCCGGCCAACATGTTGCCGATCATGACTATCAACTCGCTGGGCCAGGGCGCCCCGAGCACCATCATGGCTGGCGTCATCGAGCTGGTTCAACACGGCATGATTCCTATTGCCGCCGTGGTGTTCATCGCCAGCATCGTTGTACCCACTTTCAAACTGGTGGGCATCGCCTTGTTGTTGTTTTCCGTGCAGCGGCATCAGCCTATGTCGGCGCAGCAACGCATCCTTATGTACCGTTTCATCGAGTTCATTGGCCGCTGGTCGATGCTGGATATTTTCGTGATCGCCATTTTGGTGGCCGTGGTGAATTTCGGACGGCTCGCCAGTGTTGAAGCCGGTCTCGGCGCGATCGCTTTCGCCAGCGTAGTGATTTTGACAATGATTGCCGCAGTAACCTTCGATCCCCGACTGATTTGGGATAACACGGAGTCGGATGACGACCATGACTGATTTGCCTACCGCTAAAACTCGACCGGCTTCGAACTGGTCGGCCATCTGGGTCCTGCCGTTGATTGCCTTGATCATCGGCGGCTGGCTTGGCTGGCGGGCTTATAACGAAACCGGAATCGAGATCAACGTGCGCTTTGAGAGCGGAGAGGGCATTCAGGTCAACAAAACCGAAGTCGTTTACAAAGGGATGACGGTCGGCAAAGTGACGGCCCTTACCCTCGATGACGAAGGCAACTCCAAGGGAGTGGTCGCGACCATCGAGATGAACAAGGACGTCGAGCAATACCTCAAGACCGGAACACGTTTCTGGCTGGTCAAGCCGAGCGTGAGCCTGGCCGGGATCACGGGTCTGGAAACCCTGGTATCGGGTAACTATGTGGCTATCAGCCCAGGTGAAGGGGAGTCGACCCGTAAGTTCAAGGCCCTGGCCGAAGAGCCGCCGCTGTCGGACGCCAAGCCGGGTTTGCACCTGACCCTCAAGGCTGATCGGCTGGGTTCGCTGAACCGTGGCAGCCCGGTGTTCTACAAACAGATTCAGGTCGGTCAGGTGAAGAGTTACCTGCTGTCCGAGGATCAGAGCAAGGTCGAGATCAAAATCTTCATCGAGCCGACCTATGCCAGCCTGGTGCGCAAACACACGCGTTTCTGGAACGCCAGTGGCATCAGCATCGATGCCAACCTCTCGGGCGTCAAAGTGCGCAGCGAGTCCCTGGCCAGCATCGTGGCCGGAGGGATTGCCTTCGCCACGCCGGAAAGCCGCAAGGACAGCCCGCCGACGGACCCAAGCCTGCCGTTCCGTCTTTACGAAGACTTTGACGCCGCTGCGGCGGGCATTCGAGTGAAAGTCAAACTCAGCGATTTCGAAGGGTTGCAGGCTGGTCGTACGCCGGTCATGTACAAAGGTATCCAGGTCGGCAGCCTGAAGAACCTCAAGGTCGATTCGGACCTGGCCAGCGCCACGGCTGAATTGACCCTGGACCCCTTGGCCGAAGATTACCTGGTAACCGGCACGCAGTTCTGGGTCGTCAAGCCATCCATCTCCCTGGCGGGTATCACCGGCCTGGAAGCCTTGGTCAAGGGCAATTACATTGCCGTGCGTCCGGGTGACAAGGGCGGCGCGCCGCAACGCGAGTTCGAAGCTCGGGCAAAAGCTCCACCGCTGGACTTGCGTTCCCCGGGGCTGCATTTGGTCCTGCTGACCGAAAACCTCGGATCGCTGGAGGTCGGCAGTCCGATCCTCTACAAGCAGGTCAAGGTCGGGTCGGTGCAGAGCTATCAGTTCTCCCGCAAGAAGAAACAACTGATCATCGGTGTGCACATCGAGAAGGAGTACGAAGGGCTGGTCAACGGCTCGACCCGGTTCTGGAACGCCAGTGGGATCACCCTCACGGGCGGTTTGACCGGCGGGATCCAGGTCAAGAGCGAGTCCCTGCAAAGCCTGATGGCCGGCGGGATTGCCTTTGAAACGCCGGAACCGAATGTGCCGCTGAAAAGACGTATTCCGCGTTTCCGCCTGTTCGCCGATCACGAAGCCGCACAACAGCGAGGCACTGAGGTCACGATCAAGGTCGATCGCGCCGATGGTTTGCGCAGTGGTACACCGATCCGATTCAAAGGATTGGATGTGGGCAAGGTCGAGGATGTTGATCTCAGTGCCGATATGCAATCGGTGCTGCTCACGGCGCGTATCACCGAAGTGCCCGAGCGCATCGCCCGGGTCGGGTCCCAGTTCTGGGTGGTCAAGCCGGAGTTGGGGTTGATGAAGACCTCCAACCTGGAAACGCTGGTCACCGGCCAATACATTGAAGTGCAGCCTTCGGCGAAAAACCTCGGGCCGCAGAAAAACTTCGTGGCCCTGGCCAACCCACCGCAAAGCGCTGTGCCCGAAGCGGGATTGAGCCTGGTGCTGAGCGCGGCCCGCCGAGGTTCGTTGAAGATCGGCGTACCGGTGACCTACCGCGAGATTACGGTGGGCAAGGTCACGGGTTATGAACTGGGCCAGACCGCGGACCGGGTGTTGATCCATATCCTGATCGAGCCCAAGTACGCGCCGCTGGTGCGCAGCGGCACGCGTTTCTGGAATAGCAGTGGCTTCGGTCTGGACTTCGGGCTGTTCAAGGGCGCGACGGTGCGAACCGAGTCCCTTGAAACGCTTATCCAGGGTGGCATTGCGTTCGCAACGCCGGATGGCGAACGAATGGGCAATCCGGCTCGACCGGAGCAGACTTTCCCGTTGTTCGATAAGTTTGAAGATGAATGGCTGACCTGGGCGCCAAAGATCAGTCTCGGCAAGTAAGCATAATGGTCGGTAATACCCGTGGCGAGGGAGCTTGCTCCCGCTGGACCGCGTAGCGGTCCTAAAGCCAGCGGCTGCTGCGCAGCCGAGCGGGAGCATGCTCCCTCGCCACAGATTATGTATTAACCATGAAAAAGGCCGCGATCCATTAGATCGCGGCCTTTTTCATGCCCGTGTCTCACATCACACCGGATCCAGCTCCGGCTCGTCGGCCTGGACATTCACCGTGGCCTTCACCGCATCGTGACGACGGATGTATTTCCAGTCCGCTTCGTCTATGTAGATGCCGTTCGGCCCGCTGCCGCCTTCCAAGTCGATGGCGACACTGGCGCAGACTTGCGGCTTCACACTGGCGAGGATCGGCACGAAGCCCAGTTGCAGACTGGTTTCCAGCAGTGCCGCCTGGTTCTTCTCGTCGATGTCCGCCGCTTCGTCGAGGTAGTACGGCAGGCGCACGCGGCCGGCCTGTTCGCGGTCCATCAGGTGCAGCAACAAGTACATGTTGGTCAGCGCCTTGATGGTCATGGTAGTGCCGTTGGACGCCGCGCCGTCGATGTCGGTGTGGATCACGGGCTGACCATTGACCTTGGTGATCTCGAACGCGAGTTCGAACAGGTCCTTGAGGCCGAGCTGGTTGTGGTTCGCCGCCACCAGCCGCGCCAGGTACTCCTTGGCTTCTTCGTTCTTGTTGTCCTGCTCGGCGCTCTGGCTGAGGTCGAACACCGACAGCGTCTCGCCTTCCTCGTACTGGCCGGCACTGTGGATGATCTGGTCGATGTGCTTGAGCGCTTCCTTGTTCGGCGCCAGGACGATGCGGAAGCTCTGCAGGTTGGACACCTGGCGCTTGTTGATTTCGCGGTTGAACAACGCCAGTTGGTGCTCGAGGCTGTCGTAGTCGCTGCGGATGTTGCGCAGGGTCCGGGCGATGTCGGTCACCGCCGCACGGCGCGCCTTGCCCAGGGTCAGGGCTTCGTCGGTGCGGTGGGCATAGGCGTTGATCAGCAGTTGCAGGCGTCGCTCCATGTCGTCTTCGCTGTCGAACTTGGCCACGCCCTTGAGGCGCACCTGGGCATACAGCGCTTCGATCTGGCCGTCGACCCGCAGCAGCCCTTGCCAGCTGTCCTGGTAGTCATTGAGCAGCGGCAGCAGGTTGTCCATGGAATCGTCGACCGGGTCCATGAACGGCGTGCCGAACGGCAGGTCCGCCGGCAGCAGTTGGCGGCGGCGCAGGGCGTCGTCGAGGGTGCGTTGCTTGGCTTCCATGTCGGCGATCTGCCGGCCCACCAACTGCAACTTGGCGGACAACTGCTGGACGCGCTCGGTGAAGGCATCGCTGGAGCGCTTGAGTTCGTCCTGGGCGGCTTCCATTTGCGCCAGCTGTTCGAGCTTCTCGCTTTCCTCGGCGCTCAAGGTCTGGGTACGGCGGAAGTCTTCCAGGGCTTTTTGCGCATCCAGGACCTGCTGGTACAGCGCTTCGGTCTGGGTCTTGCTCGCGGCGCGGTCGGCGGCCACGGCTTGCTGGGTCTTGAGCTGCTTGAGTTCTTTTTCCAGGCGTTCTTTCTGGTCGCGCAAGGCTGCACGGTCGGCCAGGGCTTGCAGGGCAGGTGGCTCGATGTGGGACAGGTCGATGGACAGGCCCGGCACTTCAAAACGCTCGCCCTTGAAGCCGTCGAGGATCAGCTCCATGGATTTGACCCACTCGCCATTCTCGTCCAGCGCGATGCCGTGTTCGCCCAATGGCAGGCTGAACAGGGCGCTGTTGAACAGGCGCATCAGGCGTTCGACGTCCTGCTGCGAGAACTCTTCCCGCAGGCGGGCGTAGCTGTTGTTGTCGGCGTGATCGAGTTGCTGCTTGACCGACTTCAGGCGTTTTTCCAGATCCCGCAGACGCTCTTCCAAGTCTTCGGCGCTGAATTGCCGGGACTGGGCCAGGGCGCCGGCCAGTTCGTCGTGGGCGTCCTTGGCGGCGAGCAGTTGCTGCTCCAGGACCTTGACGTCATCCACCAGGGCAAAGCGATGCTTGAGCACCGACAGCTCGCCGAGCCAGCGCTGGATGCCGCTGATTTCCCGTTCCAGGCGCATCAGCTCCTGGGTGCCGCCGCGCTGGTCGTTCTGCAGCGAATCCTGTTCGTTGCGGTAGTGTTCGGCCTGGATGGTCAGCTCTTCCTTGCGCGCACTGGCGTAGTCCGACCAGGTGCCGAGCAACGAGTCGAGCAATGGCGATAGGCGATGCAGTTTGCCGCGCAGAATGTCGCGCTGCTTCACGCCATTGGCCAGGGCTTCCACCAACGGGCCGGCGGCGACCAGGGAGTTGTAGTCCTGCTCCATGCGTCGTACGTCGCGGAAGGCTTCTTCGCACGCGGCGATGTAGTCCACGCTTCCGGAGCGCAGGCTGTGCTCGAACGCGTCGAGGAACAGTTGCTTGAGCTTGGCCGCAGTGATTTCGCGCATGTGCAGCAGGTTGATGAACAGCGCGCGGAAGGTCTTGAGGCTTTGCTCGCTGGTGGAGCGCAGCGGGATCAGCGTCAGGTCCAGCGGAATGGACGTATGACCGCCTACCAACAGCCGCCGCAGCTCATCCGGCTTGAGTTCGTAGGCTTTCAGGCCTTCGCGTTCCAGGTTGGTGAATAACTCTTTCTGACGCAGGCAGGTGTCATTTTTCTGATAGTGGGCCAAGTCCAGCTTGCCGGCATAGGCAAAGAACTGATGACCGAAACCGCCGCCAGGGCCGCGACCGACCACGCCAATCACGTGCGGGCCGTGGGGCAGGGCGACTTCCACCAGGATGTAGCTGGTGTCCGAGGCAAAGTAGAAACGTCGGGACTGTTCCAGGCTGTACTTGCCGAAGCTCATGTCCGACATGCGCGCCAGGATCGGGAACTGCAAGGCGTTGATCGAGGCGGATTTACCGAGGTTGTTCGCGCCATAGACCGACAGCGGCTCTTCCAGCGGGAACAAACCGAGGCTGTAGCCGGCGGTATTCAAAAGGGCAAAGCGGCGGATGCCGTAGCGTTCCTTGCTCATGCGTCGGTCTCCTGTTCTTCGGCAATGGCACGGGCCAGTGCGTCTTCTTCGCTTTCACCTTCGAATTCGCTGAGGTCCAGCGGATCATCGGTCTGTAGCAGTTTCTCGTCGCTGTCTTCGTCGATCAGCACCGGCGCGGGCAGCGGCAGCACACTGTGCAGGCTGGCGGCCAGGTCGCGGTCCTGCTGGACCGACAGGCACACGTCGAGGAAGCGATGCATCGGCGGCAGGAAGCGGTACACGCCGTTGTCTTCGCTGGCGAAACCCAGTTGGGTCATGCGCCGCATGATTTTCTCTTCCAGTTCTTCCTGGGTCTGGACTTCGGCCTGGATGAACAGGTCGCGGTACTTTTCCAGCAGCGAAGGCAGCTCATCGCGGCCCAGGCTGCCGCCGTCGAGCACGGCAATCGGGTCGCGGCCCTGGTCGGCCAGGTGCTCGACCAGGATAAAGGTGAACAGGGCTAGGCGCTGGGCGGTCTTGTTCACCGCCGCGGCGGCCAGGTCCGGCACGAAGTAATAGAAGCCACGGGTGTCGCACACCAGTTCGAAGCCCAAGGCCTTGAACAGCGTGCGGTACTGGTCCTGGAAGTTCGACAGTTGCGCGTACAGCTCCGGGTCGCGGCGGCTGACGTGGTAACCCTTGAACAGCTCGCGAAAGATCGGCGCCAGCTGGGACAGTTCGGATAGATCAAGATGCATGGGGGATGCTCGCAGAATCCTCGGCGGCGGTGTCGCCGGCCGAGAGCAGGGCGAAGGAGCGCAGGCTGACCTGATGCTCGTGAGTGTGATAGTCGCGGCGTTCCAGACGCTCGCGCTTGAAACGTTTTTCCCGCGACAGGCGCGAGAACCAGTACAGCAGTTCGTCGGTGGCGCCGTCCGGTTCCTGCTCCAGCAGCCAGGTCATCAGGTCCGGCATTGGCAACGCGTCTTCGCAGCGCTCGACCATCTCGCGCACGGTGCGTGGTGCGCGCGGCGCCTCGCCGCCCTTGTGGGTCTTGTGGGACTTGGGGAAACGCGCTGGTTTCGGTTCGAAACGGGCCAGGGCATAGACGTAGGCTTCGACCTGGCTGGCGCTGCCCAGGAAGGTGCTTTGCGGCCGGGTAAACAGCGGCATGGCGGCCTGCGGCACGGCGTCGATGCCTTTGCGACGAATGGCGGCCAGGGCCAACGCGGCGCCACGGGTCACCGCGTTATGGCGGCGGGCCTCTTCGCGCAGTGGCAGGAGCAGTTCACGGGCATGGCGTAGGGTCAGTTGGGCGCTGGTCTGCATTTCGAGGATGCGCGCGTGGGTGCGCAGCAGCATGTCGTCGTCCACCAGGTGGCCGAGGCGTTGCTGTTCGGTGAGCATGCGCAACAGCACGTTCTCGACCTTGCGCACGCCTTGCTCGAAGGCGCCGTCGGCGTTCACCAGTTGGATCATCGGTTCGACGTATTCGTCCCAGGTCGCCAGCACTTCGGCATAACGCTGGCGCAGCGGGATCTGCCGGTCGCTGGTCTTGGCCCGCTCGGCCACGGCCACCAGGGCCTGTTCGTCGTTGGCGAGTTTCTTGAGCACGTCGCGCACGCGCATGTCCAGCAGGCGCAGTTGGCGGGCCAGGTCGTTGCCGTCGCGAATGTCGAAGGCGTCCTGGATATAGCCGGCCAGGCGCTCGAGGTGGCGCAGGTAGGCTTCGATCTCCAGGCACAGGCCCAGGCGGTGTTCGCGGCGCAGGTAGGCGAGGAAGTCATGGATCTGGGCGTTGAGCTCGAAGCGGTTCGGGCTTTTCGCCACCGGTACGAGAATGTCCAGGCGGATCCACACATCCAGCAGGCTGGTGATGTCCTGGGGCGTGCTGTCCAGTTGTTGGGCGGCCAGCTGTGAACGCAATTCGTTGAGGCTCAGGGTGCCCTGGTCGAAGTGCTCGCACAAAGGTTCCAGCAATGCCCAGTGTTCAGCGAGGGCGCGCAAGACGCGCTTGGGTTCGATCATCGCAATGGCCGTCGGGTTGGCAATTAAAAGCGGCGATTGTACTGCATCGGGCCGGTTGCGATTCACCCCTTGGACGGACTGTCGTTTGCTATCGATCAACTATTGGCTCAACAGGGAAGCGATCCGCCTCGAAGGGCGGTAGAATCCCTCCCACTTTCAGTTATCCACAAGTGGCCGACCCTTGCTTATCGAGTCCCGCCGCCGCGCCTATCTGACCGCCATGCAGGTGGTCAACTGGCTGCCGCGTACCGAATTGCCGTTCGCCGCCCCGTCGCGGCCCGAGCTGTTGGAAGCGCCCGAGCCCGAGTACATCGCGCCGGCCGTGACGGCGCCTATGGCCAAGGCGGTCGCCGAGCCGCCAGCGCCAGCGCCCGAGCGGCCAAAAATCGAAGTGCCACGCCCGAGCCTGGCCTCGACCCGTACCAACGCCAAGCCGGTGGAAGAGGTTGTCGAGGCGCCGCCCAAGGCCCCCTACGTCGCGCCGCCGCGTTTCGCCCTGCAACTGCTGCGGGCCGGGCGTTGCCTGCTGTTGGTGGAGTTGCCCACGGGCGAGCCGTTCCAAAGCCGCGATCCAGCCTACTTGCTGCTCAAGGACATGCTGCGCGCCGCCGGTCTGCCGGATAGCCCGCAGATCATTGGCGAGCCGGTGCGCTGGCCGCTGTTGTCGCGCGGCACCATGGACCAGGGGCCCGAAGCGGCGCGGGATTTCGTCCAGGGCTTCGTTTCAGCGCGGCTCGAAGACGAGCCCTGCGTGTGCCTGTGGCTGATCGGCCTGCCGGCGGTGAAGTTTGCCGGCGAGGCGGATGCCGAAGCGTTCAATCGCGAACTGCAGGTCGAAGGCCTGGGCTCGGCCTGGGCGTTGCCCGGGTTGGAACTGTTAATGGAAACGCCACAGCGCAAGGCTGATGTCTGGCAAGCCATGCGCCGGCTGATGGCGCGCTGGAAAGAATCGAATGAGTGACGCTGTATCGTTCCGCCCGATGACCGAGGCGGACCTCGACGCTGTACTGAAAATCGAATACGCCGCTTACAGCCACCCCTGGACCCGGGGAATCTTTCTCGACGGGTTGGGCAAATACCAGATCTGGCTGATGTTCGAAGGCCAGCAGCAAGTGGGCCATGGCGTGGTGCAGATCATCCTGGATGAGGCGCACCTGCTCAATATCACCATCAAACCGGAAAACCAGGGCCGTGGCCTGGGTTTGCGCCTGTTGGAGCACTTGATGTCGATTGCCTACAAGGCCGAGGCCCGAGAGTGCTTCCTGGAAGTGCGAGACAGCAACCGCACGGCGTTCCGGCTGTATGAGCGCTATGGCTTCAATGAAGTGGGCCGGCGCCGGGATTACTACCCGGCGGTGGGCGGGCGTGAGGATGCGGTGGTCATGGCCTGCACGTTGGTGGACTGAAGCACCGCGATCCCCTGTGGGAGCGAGCTTGCTCGCGAAGACGGCGGTACATTCGACATCGATGCAAACTGATCCACCGCTATCGCGAGCAAGCTCGCTCCCACAGGTTCAGGTCAACGCTTGCCATCCAGCGGATCGATATCGGCCATTTCCGCTTCGTCCAGCCCGTCGCCCCCGCCAATATCATTTTCACCCACCACGCTCAGGTCCCAGTCCGCCTGTTCGTCGTCCCCGGCCTCGTGGGCGTCCCGGGCGCCGTCTTCGCGAATGAGGGTTCCCGGGCTCATGTCGTCGTCGGTCGATTCGTGATCATCCGTCGAAGCCCCGGTCATCCCGGCTTCTCGGACGCGTTCGCGAGGCATCAGGTGCTCGCGTTCGTTTTCCGGCAGTTCGTCACCGATCTTCGCGCTGGGTTCATCTTCGTCGAACTCCAGTTCATGCATCGAGCCCATTCGATCCTCATTGTCGTCAATGGGTTCCGGTTGCGTCGCATCAAAGGGACGTCGTGAATCATTCATGGCAATTCCTCATACTGTGGGCCTTACTGGTGTCGACCGGCAGTGCATCCAGGAATTCCAATGCATCGCCGACGTGACCTTGACCGACGGTCGTTTGTCATAGTTGCGCACTCTCAATCGAGGCTAGACAGCATGAACGAATTACAAGATCTGATTGATAACAACGCGCGTTGGGCCGATGCGATCAAGCAGGAAGATCCTGACTTCTTCTCCAAGCTGGCTCGTCAGCAAACCCCGGAGTACCTGTGGATCGGCTGTTCCGATGCGCGGGTGCCGGCCAACGAGATCGTTGGCATGCTACCGGGCGATCTGTTCGTACACCGCAATGTGGCCAACGTAGTGTTGCACACGGACCTCAACTGCCTGTCGGTGATCCAGTACGCGGTGGACGTGCTCAAGGTCAAACACATCCTGGTCACCGGCCATTATGGCTGTGGCGGTGTGCGTGCCTCGATGCAGGACCGGCAACTGGGCCTGATCGACGGCTGGCTGCGTTCGATTCGCGACCTGTACTACGAGCATCGCGAGGCCTTGGGCCAATTGCCGACCGAGGAGGAACGTGTCGACCGCTTGTGCGAGCTGAACGTGATCCAGCAGGTGGCCAACGTCGGCCATACCAGCATCGTGCAGAACGCCTGGCACCGCGGGCAGAAACTGTCGATCCATGGCTGCATCTACGGCATCAAGGACGGACGCTGGAAGAGCCTGGACACCACGATCAGCGGTTTCGAACAGCTGCCGCCGCAGTATCGGCTGCGGCCGGTCGGCGCGCCCTGAGTCCGGTTCGTCAGTCGCGGTGACATTGACGGCGCCAGTGCCGTAGAAACTTCATTCCCTGTTCATTGGGCGGTTCGTCATAGCCGGTAATCCAGCCATGACAGTTGTACGAACCGCACCGGCAGGCGAACTGTCGATACAGTTTCTGTTCGGTACTGGCGTAGTCCATCGTCAGGCAGTCGCCTTCATCGATACGGGCCAGTGACCACAACCACAGTTCGCTCATGTCGAGGAACACATTCGGGTTGCAGGAATGCAGCAGCAATCCGGCGAAGCGTGGGTCATACATGTGCACGTCCGGCAGGATCTGCAACGTGTGCAGGCGCCGTCGGCTCACCAACAGCCCCGAAACCCTGCACATCCTTGTCATGGGAGCGAATGGTTTACGGGCGATGATGCCGTTGCCGCGGCCGTCGGTCGTGTGATGCACTTCGAAGTCGTGCACCGAGGGGTAGCCCAAGCGGGTGCTGAGTTGTTTTTCCGGGTAGATGCAATCCCGGTGCTGTGAACAGGCGCTATCTGTGATGAACGTGGTCATGACAGTCCTTGTCGGTGCTAAACACTCGACTTGCTGGCGCTGGCGATCCTGCCGGCGGTCGTTGAAAAAACCTTGATAGCTTCGCCCAAGTCGGGGGCGTCATCTACTGTCGACTCTGACAGGTGCCAAAGGCGCTTTCCCGCGTCAGCGCCAGCCTACGCGGGAAAACGCCTCAAGGTTTAGACCGCCTCGGCTGGCAGCGGCATGGGTACCTTCAGTTGCGGAAGTTGCGACTTGATCGCCGATGTTTCGCATTTTTTCGCTGCGTCTTCCTCGTTCAGTTTCCGAACCGAGGTGTAGAACAACTCGCAGGTTTTCTCCTTCTGCGTGACCTGCCAGGTCTGCGTGCACTGGTTCAGCAGGGTGTTCGGGTCGGTGCCCGGCTTGCTGCCCATGCCGGCCTGCCAGCATGCAGCACTCAGGTCCTGGCCCATGACTTTCAGGCCGGCGGCATCAGCCTTGGCTTCGTCTCCATCGTAGTTGTCCTTGTCGGCGGCGTACCAGATGTAGCTCGGATGGTTGGAGCCCAGGACCGGAACCTTGACCCCGCTACCGGTTGTGATGGTCGCCAAGCTGAGCACATTCACGGTCTGGCCGTACTGAGTCTTGATCCAGTTCCGAACGGGCGCTCCGAAGGCGACCATCGGCAATGCGGCGCCGCTCGCGGTTTGAGTGACCTGTGTGACCATGGTGGTTTGGTAATCGTTGAAGTAGCTATAGAGCCCCTCCAGTGTGCTGCCAGCATTGGACGGCGCTGCGATGGGCGCAATGTCGATGATGGTTTGGTAGGCCGGCGTCTGTTCAACCGCAATGCCGTTGACGGTCAGCAGTGTGGCCCAACGATCGGTGGTCGCCGACTCCAGGTAGTCCTGGGCCTGGGTCAGGGAGTAATCCGGCGGGAAGTGCAGCAACTCGACACTCTTGCGGTTTTCCAGGGCCATGCCCAGCGGCAGGAACAGGTACCAGTTATAGGACCATTTCTTGTCGCTGTTGAGTTTGGATGCGCCGTTGTACGCCAGGTCCCCGGCGTCAAGCAGGGCCTTGAGCGGTTGGCCGTAGCTCTTCGGTACGCCACTGATGCTGGCATAGACCTTGTCATTATCGATTTTGACGTGGACCTTGGCCGTGCCGTAGCCGTCGCGCTGCACGCTTTGGGTCAGGTAGTGCTCGACGGTCTGCTCCAGGGTCCAGTCGCGAAAGCAGATGACGTTGCAGTTGTTGGGGTAGGCGAAGAGTCGAGTGACGCGTTCGGTGCTGCCCAGTTGTACGTCAATGTCGGTGGCGTGGGCGGCGGCACTGAAGGCCAGGGCGGCAAAAGAAAGTACGGCGAGTTTGGACATGCTCAGATCCTTTTCAGCGTGTGGGCCCCTCAAAACAGGGCGCATCCATACTGAAACAGACCGGGCCGAAGAAGAAGTGGGCCGATGGAAATTTCGGCCCTTTTTTATGGCTTTATGGCATCACTGGCGGCAAATAACTCAATGTCGTCCCCAGCGCCCATAGCAGCACCAGCACCAACGGCGTATGCACCAGCAACTGCACAAAGGAAAAACCGATCAGGTCCCTGGCCTTCAGCCCCAGAACCCCGAGCAACGGCAGCATGTAGAAGGGGTTGATAAGGTTCGGCAGCGCTTCGGCGGCGTTATAGATCTGCACCGCCCAGCCCAGGTGATAGTTCAGGTCGTTGGCCACCTGCATGACGTAAGGCGCTTCAATGATCCACTTGCCGCCGCCAGAAGGAATGAAAAAGCCCAGTACCGCCGAATAGACACCCATCAACAGGGCGTAGGTGTCATGGGAGGCGATTTGTACGAAAAAGGTCGAGATGTGGTGGGCCAGGGTCTGGGCATCGCTGCCTTTGACCGTGGTCAGCAACGCGGCGATCGAGCCGTACAATGGAAACTGGATCAACACGCCGGTGGTCGTCGGCACTGCACGGGCCACGGCGTCGAGAAAGCTGCGCGGCCGCCAGTGCAGCAAGGCGCCCAGCATGATGAACAGGAAGTTATAGGTGTTGAGCCCGGAAATGGCACTGATCGCAGGCTTGGTCGAAAACTCGTGGAACAGCCAGCCGGCCGCCAGCAGCACCAGGGCGATGATCAACAGTGGACTGTGTTCCAGCCATTCCCCTGGGCGGGTACGGGGCTGCAGCGCCGGCATGCTGAAACTGGGGTCGATACCACAAGCGGCGGCGTCACGGGCACTGTTCGGCCCGGGAGCGGTGGCGTAGGCGACGATCAGGGAAATCACGATCAGCGCCAGCAACATGACCCCGGACTGCCAGAGAAAAATGGTCTGGGTAAAGGGAATGACGCCAGTAATCGACAGGATCGAGGGCGGGAGGCTGGCCGGGTTGGCCTGCAATTGCGCTGCCGAAGAAGACAAACCCAGGGCCCACACTGCGCCCAGGCCCAGGTAAGCAGCGGCCCCGGCGGCGCGATAGTCCATTTTCAAGTCGGTGCGCCGGGCGAGGGCGCGCACCAGCAAACCGCCAAACACCAACGACAGGCCCCAGTTGAGCAACGACGCGACCATGGAGATCAGCGCCACCCATGCCACGGCGGAGCGACCGTTGGTCGGAAGTCGTGCCAGGCGATCAATCAATTTGACGGCCGGTGGAGAACTGGCGACCACGTATCCGCCGATCACCACGAAGGCCATTTGCATGGTGAACGGGATCAGGCTCCAGAAGCCGTCGCCGAACGCCATGGCCGCCGCCGTGGGCGTGGCGCCGATAAATTGTGTCGCCACGGCGACCACCAGCACCGCCAGCGCGGCGAAGACCCAGGAGTCGGGAAACCAGCGTTCGGCGAAACTGGAACAGCGCAAGGCGAAGCGGGCGGAACGGCTGTCTTCGATGTCGGTGGTCACGGCAATTACCTCGTTTTTATGGTTATGGGTATTGATGGCGGCAAAGGCTTCAAGGATCAGGCGCAACAGTAGAACAATCCAGTGACCATGGGAGGCTTATCGGGTTCGAGGGTGTCCTGGAATATTTTCACTGCGGGCTCGAGGTGCTCTTTAGAAAAAAAACGCCGGGCCGATGGCAAGGGAACAGCATTCAATTCTCCTGCTGTCGGAGCTGCCCATGTTCAACAACCGCCTGAAGCAGGAGCTACTGGCTCTTCGCCAAGAACTGTCCAGCCTTGCGCAAGTCAAGGAAAGCCTGGATCGCGAAATGCTTGGCCTCACCCTGGACGCCGATGGACGGATTCAATCGGTCAATCAGAATTTTCTCGACGAGATGCGCTACAAGAGCCAGGACTTGATTGGCCGGCCTGTGGATGAGCTGGTCCCTGGGTATTTGAAAACCAATGAGTTCCAGGTTCGCTTCAAGTCGGCGCTGACCCGTGGCGAGCACTTCTCCGGCGCCGTGCGCCTGCTGCGAGGCAATGGCCAGGAAGCCTGGCTGCGTTCGATCCTCCAGCCCGTACGAGGGGCTGACGGGCGGGTCCGCTTTTTTTCGATGTACTCCAATGACCTGACCCGCACCATCGAGGCGTCCCGCGAGCATGAAAACCTCATTGGCGCATTGGTGCGTTCAACGGCGGTGATTGAATTCGATCTGGGCGGTCACGTACTGACGGCCAATGATCGTTTCCTCAACGCCATGGGTTACAGCCTTGCGCAAATCAAGGGCAAGCATCACCGCATGTTTTGTGAACCTGAGGAATACAACGGCGCGGCCTACGAGCAGTTCTGGAAGCGCCTGAACAGTGGTGAATTCGTGGCCGGCCGCTTCAAGCGTATCGACAGCAGTGGTCGTGAGGTCTGGCTGGAAGCCTCCTACAACCCGGTGCTCGATGCCAATGAGCGGCTTTACAAAGTGGTCAAGTTCGCCACCAACATCACCGACCAGGTCAACCAGGAAAAAGCCGTCGCCGAGGCGGCCAACATCGCCTACAGCACCTCGTTGCAGACCGACAACAGCGCCCAGCGCGGCACGACGGTGGTAACCCAGGCCGTGGACGTGATGCGCGACCTGGCCCGGCACATGCAAACCGCAGGTGAAGGCATCGAGGCGCTGAATGAGCAATCCCTGGTGATTGGTACCATCGTCAAGACCATCAGCGGCATCGCCGAACAAACCAACCTGCTGGCGCTCAACGCCGCGATCGAAGCGGCCCGGGCCGGCGAGCAAGGTCGCGGCTTTGCGGTGGTGGCCGATGAAGTGCGACAACTGGCATCGCGTACCAGCCAGGCGACCGATGAAATCGTTGGCGTGGTCCGTCAGAACCAGGACATGGCCCGCAACGCCGTGGCCCTGATGACCGACGGCCAGCACCAGGCCGAACACGGCCTGGCCTTGGCAGCCGAGGCGGGAACGGTGATCGTCGAGATCCAGGACGGGGCGAAGAAAGTGGTCGATGCAGTGAGCCAGTTTGCCAATCAGCTATCTACTTAAGCTTCGACTATTATTGTTTTTTACATATTAATTATTGTTTTGCGATAATTTCATGGCTATGTTCTGGGCTCCTCTTATTCTGTTGGAGCCTCAACATGCGTACGAATCGTCTTGCCCTGTACAGCCAGCGCATGGCTGCCATAACGCTTTTCTTCATCGTCGCGATGATGGCCGTCAATGCCGCGGCCTGGCTCTTTCCTGATGTTGCATCACGATACGGTCTGGGATTTGCCCTGACCGAACGACAGCTGTCGAGTTTGTCCGAAGAGGCGCTGCACTTGACCGGCTGGCAATCGCTAGGCGGCATTTTGCTGTCGAGTATTCCTTTGTTGGCGTTGGCGGCTGGCCTGGCCAACTTGCGGCAGTTGTTCAAGCGGTATGCCCATGGCCAGTATTTTTCCAGCGAAGCGGCTGTCTATCTGGGCAAGGTCGGGCGCGCGGTTGCGCTGTGGGTGTTGTTGGATTTCCTGTGCGAGCCGTTTCTCAGCCTGCTGATGACAATCCATGCGCCGGTTGGCCAACGATTGTTGACCCTCAGTATTACCGCCCCCTCCTTTGTGGCTTTGTTTCTTGCGGCCTGTATTGCGATCATTGCCCGGATCCTGTCCCAAGCCAGTGAAGTCGACTTAGAAAACCGAACTTTCGTTTGAGAACCCCATGCCTATCGTGATTCAACTCGATGTAATGCTGGCGACACGCAAGGTCAAATCCAAGGACCTCGCCGCCGCCATAGGCATTACCGAAGCCAACCTTTCCTTGCTCAAGCAAGGAAAGGTCAAGGGTATACGCCTGGCGACCCTCGAAGCCATTTGCAGTTATCTGCAATGTCAGCCCGCCGATCTACTGGTCTATCAGCCCCAGAGCGAGGTTGATCAATCCCCCAGCGCTTGACCCTCACGCCGTGGATCCGCCCCGCCAGCCAGTGTGGTTTTCCCTTGCGCATCGCGCACCCGGACAATCGCCTGGGTGCCACTGGTCATGTCAATTTCGCTCACCTCATGGCCTTTGTCTTTCAGCGCCTGGATCAGCGCCGGGCTGAATTGGCCCCGCTCCAGTTCGGTAGGGCCGTTGCGGCTGCCGAAGTTGGGAAGGTTGATGGCGGTTTGCGGGTCGAGGTCCCAATCCAACAGGCCAATCATTGACTTGGCGACGTATTCGATGATCTGAGAGCCACCGGGGGAGCCGACAGCGGCCACCAATTCCCCCCGACGATCGAAGATCAGCGTCGGTGCCATGGACGAGCGTGGGCGCTTGCCCGGTTCGACGCGGTTGGCGACTTTTTGCCCATTCTCTTCGGGGATGAACGAGAAATCGGTCATCTGGTTGTTGAGCATGAAGCCCTGGACCATCAAGTGTGAGCCGAACGCCGATTCCACGGTCGTGGTCATGGACACGGCGCCACCCTGGTCATCCACGGCCACCACTTGCGAGGTGGAAATACGCAGGGGGGAACGGTCCGGGGCGTAGGCCACCTGGATGCCCGGTGGTGTGCCGGGCTTGGCGACGCCCATGCTACGAGGGCCGATCAGGCTGGCGCGGCTGGCCAGGTACCCGGCATCGACCAAGCCGCTGAGCGGCACGGCGACAAAATTGGGGTCGGCAATGTATTGGGCGCGGTCGGCATAGGCCAGCCGCTCGGCTTCGGCGATCAGGTGCACCGCTTCGGGGATGGGTTCAATGCCGGCGGGCTTGTCGGTCTTGACGGGTTTCAAAGGTGCGAGGGCTGCGTGGCTGTCGCGCTGTTCCAGGGCCTGCAACGTCCCGAGGATCTGCGCCACGGCAACCCCGCCCGAAGACGGTGGTGGCATGCCGCAGACTTGCCAGCGCTTGTAGTCGGTGCACAACGGTGCTCGTTCCCGCGCGGTGTAGCCCTGGAGGTCGTTCAGCGAAAGGCTGCCGGGGTTGGCGTGGTCTTGTACCTTGGCGACGATCTCCTCGGCGATCGGGCCTTTGTACAACGCGTCGGGACCTTCGTTGGCGATGCGCTTGAGCACGCCGGCCAATGCTGGATTTTTCAGCACGGTGCCAACCGCCTTCGGGCTGCCATCGGCATTGAGAAAGTAAGCGGCCATGTCTGGCGAACCCGGCAGGGAGGCGTCGGCGGCGATCAGCGAGTGCAGTCTGGGCGAGATCGCGAAGCCCTGTTCCGACAGCGTGATGGCCGGCTCGAACAGCGTCGCCCATTTGAGGCGGCCATGTTTGCGATGGGCCAATTCCAGCCCGCGCAACACCCCCGGTGTACCCACGGAACGACCGCCGATCTGCGCCGCCGTAAAGGGCATGGGTTTGCCGTCGGGTTGCAGGAAAAGCCTTTCGGTGGCGCCAGCCGGTGCCGTTTCGCGCCCGTCATAAGTGCTCACAGCCTTGCCGTCCCACAACACAATGAATGCACCACCGCCGATGCCGGAGGATTGTGGTTCCACCAGGGTCAGCACGGCCTGCATCGCAATGGCCGCGTCGATGGCCGAGCCCCCGCGTCGCAACATCTCCCGCCCGGCCTCGGCCGCCAACGGGTTGGCCGCGGCCGCCATGTGCTTGTCGGCGTAGCGGGTCTGCAGATCGGTACGGAAGCCGGAGACGACCTCTGGTGGAGCGGGCAATGCCGGTGTCGCTGTGGAGGAGGGTGGCGCCTTACAGGCCGCGAGTGTTAGAGCGACAGCCAGCAGCGAAACGGCTGACAGGCGATGGAGGTTCGGTTTCAGATCTGTAAGCACGTGTCGCTCCATCCGTGGACTTGGGGGTATAGAGATCGACTGTAGCGATGCGAGGCGTGGGGCGCAAATCAACACAAGGCTGGTCGCCTTGATTTCCGGCTTGCCCAGCTGCACCGTGGCGAGGGAGCTTGCTCCCGCTGGGCTGCGCAGCAGCCCCTTTTTTAGTACTTGGTGTACACAGTCATTTGAACAAGATTCCTAAACGCACTGTATATAAATAGTTTAGTGCTTTTAATTTTACTCAGGCATACATGCAGGCATTACAAGCTGCCGACTTTTGACTACTTTTTTCTCTCATGCTTGTACCAACAGAGAAGGATCGTCACGCCAATACCTGAGGGAGCGATAGACAGAGTCCAGATTACCGCTCCCATGACAAACCCTTGGCTTGACAGGCTCATCAGTAGACTTGATGCGAGCAACAGCGTTGCGCCGCAACGTAACACGCGTGTTCCGAGTAACTGCCGTTGAAGCGTAACCCTGCGCAAGTGAGTGATTTGACTTAGCGCCAATGCGCAGAGCCCCAATACCATTAAGCAGACCGCAGCGATGCTCGATAACCAATAAGCCATTTGTCACCTTGCCGAGCGCTTGTGACGGAGCAAGCGCCTACCCATGATTCCCGCGAGCAACGCGATGATCATCAACGCCAGATCCACCCCCGCCACCGCCGATAGCTTGTGGTTCATTGCCCGCCAGAGATGATCGCCCGTACTCCAAGCATTGGAGAGCACAGCCAGTAGCGCCAACGCGCTGATCAGCAAAAGGTGCGCGGCCCATGGCGCCCGTGATTGCGCCGAGCGCAAGATAACTAACAGGGCATGCACAGCCGCCAACACCCAGACCCAGTAAAATGCTGTGGTTTCCCACTGGGCCCGGTCAACCAGGTCGATCGGCAGCCATCGATTGACCACTAGCATGGCCAGGGTGGCCAGTGGCATTCCAGTGATCAGCGCGCTGCTGAGCAGTGTCATCGACACCACGCCCCATTGCCCGGCAGCGTACTGCAGGCGGCGCTTTTCCAGCCAGTACAACAGGCCACTGCCGAGCATCACGCAACCACTCAAACCGGCAAAAAAATACAAGGCGCGCAACCACTGCTGCTGAAAATGCGCCACATGCAATCCGGCCAGAAACTTGAAGCTCGCGGCGGCGGCCGGCAATCGGGACTCATGTAGCAGCCTTGCGCTGGTGCCATCGAAGTACAGGGTTTGCCCATCCTGGCTCATGCGGTCAGCCAAGGAGCGACTGATCTCGACGTAGGCATTGGCATCCCCGGGGTGCCAGACCCGGACAAACGCCGGCTCGCCATCGCCCCAGTGCAATCGGGCTTGCGCCATCATCCGGTCCAGCGAGGCCAATGACCCCGGTATGCCCGATGCCGGGCGACTGTAGGCTGCGTCCGCCTCTTGACCGAACTTACCGGGCTGGTCCAGGTACACCGCCAGGATGCCGGCAGGGAGATACAGCGGGAACAGGATCAGCACTCCCGACAACAGGATGACCACTTGAAAAGGCAGGGTAAACACACCGGTCAGGTTGTGCATGTCCAACAGCCGCCTGGGCGACTTATCGGCTCGCAATGTAAACAGATCCTGAAACAGGCGCGCATGGATACAAACGCCGGCAATCAACGCGATTATGCCCAGCATGGCGGCAAGGCCCAGCAGGCGCGCACCGATGTTCCAGAAGTTGATATTGAGGGTGTAATGCATTCGGTAGAAAAAGTCGCCGCCGAGGCTTCCGGCTTCGGGCAGCGCGCGGTCCCCGGCCGGCGCCAGAAAACGACTGAAGCCCTGACGGTCCTTGGTCCAGGCTTGAAATCGCACCACTGGCCGGCGCTCATCGGGCAGCTCCACGTACCACTGCATCAGCGGTTTGCCCTGCGTCAAGCCGGCTATGTGGGGGACCACCCGGTGATCCAGTGACAAGGGCGTGTCAATTGGTGCCAGGCGAATGTGCGGCAGCATCCAACTATCCAGCTCACGGTCATAAACCGCCAGGCTACCCATGAAAAATGCGATCAGCAGCAGCCCGGAAAAACCGATGCCGACAAATCGATGCATCCACAGCAACGCCTGCCGAACACTCGTGAACATCAGGCGCCTCCCGCCAGATAGCGGGTGTTTGCCCACATCGCCAGCAGTGCACTCACCACCAGCAAGCCGTTGCGCGTTGCATGTGGCGCACTGAACAACCACAACACCAGCCATGGAAAGAGCAAGAAACTGGTGATCGAACTGGTTAGCACCGCTTCACTGGGCTGCACACGCCAATGCACTAGGCACAACGCCAAAAAGCCGTTCAGCGCCCAGCACGATAGGTAACTGAGCAGCAACACCAGCACTAGCCACGCGGTACGCTGTGGGCCTAGGTTTTTCCTTGGTTGTTTTGACGCTGTTTGTCTCACCCCAACTCCCGGATCGCAGAGCGTGTAGCCGATAAAAAACGGCATACCGAAGTATGCCGGGTGAGTGACAGGCAATCGTAATCAGAACTTGGCGCGCAGTGTCATGGACACGGCACGGGGGTCACCGAAGATATTCCCGTCCTGGAAAGTGTTGATCCGCTGAAAGTACTTCTTGTCGGTCAGGTTGGTGCCGAGCAGATCAGCGGAGAAGTTTTGCGTGATCTGGTAGCCAATGCCCGCATCGTACAGAGCGTATCCACCCTGGCGGAGTTTGGTGCCGTTCATGCCGATGCCAGGGACATCCAGCTTATTATAGGTCTCGCTGACCACGCTGACGCCACCCTGGACACTCCACTTCTCCAACTCGCCGGGCAGTTTGTACAGGCTCCACACCCGCAACATGTTTTTCGGCAGGTAGGTCTGCAACTGCTCGTTGGGGCTGTCATAGCGTTTGTAGGTATGGGTAAAGTTCGCGCTGAGGAACCAGTCGGGAGTCATCTGTCCACTCAGCTCAGCCTCGAACCCACGGGTCCGAGCCTTGCCGCTGGCAACCACGGCCCGTGCATTCGGATCGTTCATATCCGGAATTGCGCGATTCTCTTCTTCGATCTGGAACGCTGCCAACGAGGCGTTCAATGCGCCATCGAGGAATTCGCCCTTGATACCCAGTTCATGTTGCTTGCCTTCCAGCGGCTTTATGATGTTGTTGTTGATGTCCAGATTGCTGACAGCCTGTGGCTGGAATACGCCGGAATAGTTGGCATACACCGAGTAGTTATCATTGAGGTCGTAGATCAGCCCGTAGAACGGAGTGAACTTCTGCGACACACTATCGCCGCTTTTTTCCGACGGTGAGCCGGCCTCGGGTTGGTGCTGACTGCGGTGCATCTCAAGCCAGGTCACGCGCCCGCCGAGTACCAGCGTCAGAGGGTCGGAAAGGCTCAAGCGCATGTTGCTGTAAAGCGCTTTTGCGCGGGTGTTGGCAACACTGGTCGGCAACTTGTCCGAATCAGGAAAGGCCGGGTAGGCAAAGTCGGGCTGCGGGTTAACGAGATCAACGTTCCCTAGGAAATTTGAAAAGTAGCCGCCGTTGGAGGCGAACTCGGAGCGCGAATAGTTGGCGCCCACCAGCACTGTATGTTCACGCCCGAGGAAGTTGAACGGACCATCGACATATACGTCAGCCTCGTCCTGTTTCTCGCGGTAATCGAACATGATCGAGTTCATTGACACCAAGTTGTCCGCAGGGTCGATGCCGCCGCCATTACGTGCGTAAGCCTGTGTCAAATCGTAATTGTTATCGGCGTGCCGCAGCGACAACCTGGTCTTCCAGCCATCGCCCAACTGATGCTCGAGTTCGGTGAAAACTGCGGTACTCCAGAAGTAGTCGCGGTTCCAGTCTTCACCGTAAAAGTTCTTGCGCGATGCATTCGGCAGTGACATCGCGGCTTCACCGGCTGAATTAGTGTAACGATAGGCCGGTAGGGAGCGTTGGGCGCCACGGATGTCGGTGTTCTGATTGCTCGCACCGATTGTCCAGACTGTGTCTGGCGTCAGGTCTATATCGACAATGCCATAGACTTGATTCGACTCTCGCTTGCCGCCACTGTCGTAGTAGTAACCTTCGTCGTGCTCGCTGAGCACCAGGCGTCCCCGCACATTACCGCTCTCGGTCAACGGGCCGGTGACGTCAACCATGCCCCGATAGTCGTCCCAGGAACCGGCGCTGATTTCCGCCGAAGCAGCTGCCTCGGCCAACGGTCGCTTGCGTATCAGGTTGATGCTACCGCCGGGGCCGCCTGCACCGGTCAGGCTGCCAGACGGGCCCTTGAGTACCTCGACGCGGTCATACATGGTCAGGTCGGGTGACAGGAACACCCTGTTGTCCATGGTGGTCGGCGTACCGTCCAATTGCAGCGAGGTCATTTCGAAACCCCGGGAGAAAAAACTTAGACGGCTGGCGTCGATTCGCTGCACGGTTACACCACCGACCTTGCCCAGAGCATCTTCGAGGGTATAGAGATTTTGCTTCTGAATACGCTCCTGGCCAATCACGTTGATCGTCTGCGGCACCTCTCGAAGACGCAACGGGACTTTGGTACCCACCGACACGGTGGGTGCTTCGGTCTGCATTCCGACGATCGACTGTGCCGGTAGCGTCATGCTGCCGAGGGCGTCCAGCGTCAAGGTTCCATCCGAGGTCGTGCGTACTGACAATCCGCTGCCTTCAATCGCGATTTGTGCCGCTCGCTCGGCATTCATTGTTCCCTTGATGGCCGGAGCACGTAGCCCGGCAACGAGATTCGGCACATACACGATTTCGTGACCGCTTTGGCGGGCTATGCGGTCGAGGGTTGCCACCAGGGAGTCGGCTGGCAAGTCGAAGTTTTGTAGCGATTGGCTTTGCGTCGAAGCCGACTCCGCAAAGCTGGTCGAAGCGTATCCTTGAGCCAGCAATACAGAAAAGCACACAGACGTCAGCCTGCGCGTAGTGTTAAAACGATTGGACATAGGTAACTCCGTGTTGGCGGCTGCGCTTTTATTAGCGGTTAATGCCTATGTCCAACGAGACTGAAAAAGCGATACAGGGCAGATGAAAAAAACTTAGCCGAGCAGTTCGATCTGGGTCCAGAACCCCAGGTACTGCTCGATGCGTACGGGCAGAATCTGCTCCAGCGAGTTCAGTGCACGCTCACTGTTATCCAAGGAGAACAGGCCGGAAACACGAAGCCGGGCCGCTGCCGTACTGATGCGGATCACCCCGCGTCGGTAAGGCTGCAATGCCTCGATCACCTCCCCAAGCGCCCAGTCATCCACACTTAGTTTGCCGCTCTCCCAACTGCTCTCACCTTTACGATTAGCCGCCAGTGGCGTGATGCCTTTCGAGTCGAGTCGGGCACCTTCGCCGCTTTGGAGTGCTGAACAACGATCGTTGAGGCGACCGATGCAGAGGCTGGACCGCATGCCCCATACATGGGTCGAATCGCCCTGCAGCGAAACCATGAACCGAGCGCCAGCGCCGCGTGCAAATCCGTGGGACGTTTGCACTACGAAAGGCCGAGGGTCGTCACTGACCTCAATGATCAGCTTTCCGGCACGCAGCAGCAGGCTGCGCTCGCTATCAGTAAAATTGATATCCACCGCGCTGCGTGCATCCAACCGCAACTTGCTGCCATCCGACAGATTGAAATCACCCCGTTGGGCCGTAGCGGTCCGCAAATCGGCTCCGATAGTAGAGAACAGCGTACTCTGCCGGCCAATCAGTGTTGCACCGATGCCGACACCGCCGAACACCAGCGCCCCACGAAGCAAGCGACGTCGCTGCAGATCAGGGGTTTGCAGCACCCGGCGTACCTGTGAGTCCGAGCCACGCAAGAGGGGTGGGAAGGTTGCCTCCAAATGGACCTGAACTTTCTCCCATGCCTGCGCATTCGTCGGGTTGGCAAACCAGGCGTCAAACGCCTTTTGTTCGTCGGCCATGACTTCGCCTGAGCGCATACAGGCCGTCCACTCGATAGCTTCATCGACTGCGGAGCGTGTGTGCTTCATTTGCGCATCAGATTCTGGCAGCACAGTTTCAAACCCTTGGCCACGTATTGACGTACTCGAATGGTCGAGACCCCTATCAACTCGGCAATGTCGGCGTACTTCATTCCGTCCACCTGACTGCACAGAAATGCAGTACGGGCTCGCGCAGAAAGACCGGCGAGCAAGGCATCGATTTCAAGGAGCGCTTCAATCGCCAAAGCACGTACTTCGGGAGAGGGCTCAAACATTTGAGGTTGCAACGCTAACGCTTCCAGATAAGCACGCTCCAGATCGCGCCGTCGCCAACTGTCGTACATCAGTCGCTTGGCAATGGTCGTAAGCAACGCCCGAGGTTCGCGTATCGCCTGCGGCTCAGGTAAAGCGACAACCTGAACGAACACTTCGGCAGCCATGTCAGCGGCATCATGAGTACAACCAAGCCGCGCCCGCAGGCGACTCAGCAACCAACCATGATGGTCGCCAAAAAGACTGTGCAGAACCGTCTGCCGAGCACTGGAAGAAGCGAGCGCAATGTGGGTCATTGGAGTGTACTGAATGATAATTCTTATCATTATCTCCAGTGTTGTGATTTTTTCAAGGCGTAAGGCTTTCTATGAGCTTCGCCTCTGCGACATGGGGCGTTTAGACGTCCCTCATCAACGTTTTCCTAGAGAAGGGAACACGTGACGTTCCAAGGCTCCGAGAATCCTCTTCGCTGTGTCGAGATCCCAGCCGCCCAAGCGAGAGGAATGCCATTTACGAGCCAAGGCCTCGAGGGGGTCGTTTGTGGCTTCTATCTCCGCAGCTTTCCTAGCTTTCTTGGCGGCTATCGGAGAGGGGACGGCGTTTGATATCGCTGCGCTTCATCCATGTATGCTTTCTACTGAGGCAGACATGGGGGGCATACAGGATGTGAAGGATGCGCGTAGAGCGGAATGGATTTCCAGATACAAGAAAGCCCGCACTAGGCGGGCTTCTTGTTGTTCAAAGACGTTCGAAAACATCGTTGAACAGGACTTGGTGGCTACACAGGGACTTGAACCCCGGACCCCAGCATTATGAATGCTATGCTCTAACCAACTGAGCTATGTAGCCAAGTGGCGCGCATTATTCGCCGGTAACGAAGATGTGTCAAGCGTAAATCTGAAATATTTCTCTGCGCTTTCAACCGCTTAACAATCCTCGCAGCAAATCGCTATCAACCGAGCTGAAATCTCCCTGTGTTGGCACTCAGAGCCCGGCTTCCCTGGCTCAGGGTATCCGCCGCCAGGTTCACGGCCCTTGCGCCTTCAAGCAAACGCATTGCTGCCTGGTCGACCTGCTGGATATTGCCGCTGACCTCGTCGGCGGTGCTGGCTTGCTCATCCACGGCGGTGGCGATTTGCGCCAGGGTATCGGTGACGCTTTGCACCGCGCTGGCAATTTCTCCCAGCCGTTCGCCAAGACCGGTGACGGCTTGGGCGTCGGTCTGGGCCTGGCCGCAGGCGGCTTCCATCAGGCTGACGGCTTCGTTGACCGTGGCGCGCAGGCTGTCGACGGTGGCGGCAATCTGTTGTGTGGAGGATTGGGTGCGTTGCGACAGGCTGCGCACCTCGTCGGCCACCACCGCGAAACCACGGCCCTGTTCCCCGGCGCGAGCGGCTTCGATGGCGGCATTGAGGGCCAAAAGGTTGGTCTGCTCGGCCACGCCACGAATGGTATCGACCACCAGTTGGATCTGTTGCCCCTGTTCGCTGACCCGTCCCAGTGCGGCGGCGGTTTCGTTGAGGCGCTGGTTGAGCTGCTGGATGCTGGCCGTGGTGCGTTGGCTGTCGTGGCTGCTGTCGGTGGCGATGCGGCGGGTCTGCTGCGCGCTATCGGAGGCCTGTTCACAACTCTTTGCCACGCCCTGGGAGGTGGCGGCCAGTTGTGTCGCGGCGGCAGCGATCTGGCTGATCTGCATCTGCTGGGCCTCGACTTCGCCCAGGGCGCCGCTGGAATGGGTATTGAGGGTGCGTACAGCGTTGCTCAACTGCAACGTTTCGTGGTCGACCCCCAGCAGGCTGTTGCGCAATTGCACCACGGCGACGTTGAGAGCGGTGCTGATGGCCGCCAGTTCATCGCGCCCTTGCACCGGCACTTGCAGGCTGAGATTGCCGTCGCGCAGGGCTTCGGCCAGCAGGGTAATGCCGCTGGCGCTGCGCCGGATCGACGCTTGCAGGCAAACAAAAAGATACAGCGCCGCCAGCAGCAGGCAGCCCAGTACCGTCGCCACCAGGGTGAACTGGCGAATCGCCGAACCGTGGTAGTGGTCCAGCCGCGTATCCAGTGCCACCAGTGACTGTTGCCGCAGGGTCGCCAGGTCGGCGAGGAGGGCGTCCATGTGTTTTTCGAAGTCTTCGGGCTTGAGATTGATGGAACCGCCGAACACGCCGTCATCCAACACTTTCAGGCCAGCATCCAAGTGCTTGAGGCTGCCCTGGTATTGTCCGGCCCAGGTTTGCAGATCGCTGGGCAGGCGGGTTTCCAGCAGCGCTCCGGTCTTGACCAACTGGTCCCGGGCGTCGCCGATACGGCTGCGCAGGTCCCGCAGTTGCAGGCGACTCTGCAACGTGAACTGGCCTGATACCACGGAGGCTTGTCCAACGCTGGCCAGGCGACCGACCCGTTCGATCAGGTCCGGCGTCTGTTGGGTGGAAATCTGAGTCAGCAAATACGTTTCCAGCCAGGAGGCGAGGGTCAGGCGGTTGTCCATGACCATCTGTTCGCGCAAGGCTTGCAGGGCGCTGAGGGCGGCGGTGAAGCGGTCGTAGCCATCCGGCCACCAGCCCACGCTGCCCAGGCTTTTCGAATCCAGACCGTTGAGGCTGGTTTGCAGGGCTTGATAGCGGGCGAGGGTATCTTCGGTTTGCAGGGCGTTGCCCAGGTCACTGGCGGCCTGGGTAAGGGCCGGTTGCACTGCGTCATACGCTGCCATGGCGGCCAGCGTCGCGGGTGTCGGCTGCCGATTGGTTTCGGTGGCACGCCAGCGGGCTGCGCGGTTGCGCTGCGCGGTGAGCAGGTTGTCCAGGTTATCCAGGGCCAGCAATTGGCGCACCCCGGCGCGTTCCCCGGAAATCAGGCTGAGTTTGTCGCGATAGTCCTGGCCGATAAGCCATAGGCTGCCCATGAGCGGCAGGATAAAAAGCAGGAACAGCAATTGGAATTTGCGGGCGAAGCCGAAATGCCCCAACAACCTGATTCCAGGTGATAAAAAAGCCTGCATGCCCATACTCCCCTGAACACCCTTGCACTATTTTTGTGCGTTTTCTACACAAGTGTCGAAACAGGTGCTCTTTTAAAAGGCCTCGAAAGTTTGTCCAAATCGGCTCGGTAGGCCAGCTCTGTAGCGAAACTTCCCATTCTCGGTCTCCTTTGTAAGGAGCCGTGTTGTAGACCGTTAACAAGGCAAGATTCAGACCATGGCGTTGGGCTATCACCTTGGATTTCGACAATTTTTCGAGGTCGATAGCTAGCTAAGGGGATAGCCTTGCTGCACCGAAAAATGGCACATTGACGCCTTGCCCGTGTGCACCCTCTGTCGTATGGAAACTCCCATGGCTATCAGCAATACCCAGGCCGAGACCCCGGTCGTTGCCACCACTGCGCAAAGCAGCCCGTTGGTCATGCGGATCATCGGCGCCGTGGCGCTGGCGCATCTGATCAACGACTTGATCCAGGCCGTGCTGCCCTCGATTTATCCAATGCTCAAGGACAGCTATGGCCTGACGTTCACTCAGGTTGGCTTGATCACGCTGACGTTCCAGTTGACCGCCTCTTTGTTGCAGCCTTGGGTCGGCTATCACACTGACCGGCACCCCAAGCCCTGGCTGCTGCCGGCCGGGACGGTGTGCACGTTGATCGGCATTGTGATGATGTCCATGGTCGGCAGTTTTGCCTTGATCCTGTTGGCGGCGGGATTGATCGGCATTGGCTCGTCGACCTTTCACCCGGAAGCGTCGCGGGTGGCGCGATTGGCCTCGGGCGGCCGTTATGGGCTGGCGCAATCGACGTTCCAGGTGGGCGGTAACGCCGGCTCAGCGTTCGGCCCGCTGCTGGCGGCGGCGATCATCATTCCCTATGGGCAAGGCAATGTGGCCTGGTTCGGCTTGTTCGCCCTGTTAGCGCTGTTCGTGCTGTACCGCATCAGCCGCTGGTACGCCAACCACCTGAACTTGTTCAAGCTCAAGCAAGGCCAAGCGGCCACGCATGGCTTATCCAAAGGCCGGGTCTTGAGTGCGCTGGTGGTATTGGGGCTGTTGGTGTTTTCCAAGTATTTCTACATGGCCAGTTTCACCAGCTACTTCACGTTCTACCTGATCGAGAAGTTCGACTTGTCGGTGGCCTCTTCGCAATTGCACCTGTTCCTGTTTCTCGGGGCAGTGGCGGCGGGGACGTTCTTCGGCGGACCGATTGGCGACAGGATCGGGCGCAAGGCGGTGATCTGGTTCTCGATCCTCGGCGTGGCACCGTTCACCCTGATCCTGCCTCACGTTGACCTGTTGTGGACCAGCATCCTCAGCGTGGTCATCGGCTTCATCCTGGCCTCGGCGTTCTCGGCCATCGTGGTGTATGCCCAGGAGCTGGTACCGGGCAACGTCGGGATGATCGCCGGCGTGTTCTTCGGGCTGATGTTCGGTTTCGGCGGGATTGGCGCCGCGCTGCTGGGGCACCTGGCGGACATCCGCGGCATCGAGTATGTGTACTGGTTGTGCTCGTTCCTGCCGCTGTTCGGGGTGTTGGCGATTTTCTTGCCGAGGACTCGAAAGGCTTGAGGCGCGAAGGTCCATGTAGCTGAGCCGACGCCAACGCGAGCTTGCTCGCGAAGGCGTCGGCACATCCAACATCATTGCAAACCGACCCAGCGCCTTCGGAGCAAGCCCGCCTGTCAACACGGCTTTTTCTTCTAGCGCAATTCCCGTTCCTCATGCCTGCGATTCACCCTTCAAGGACGGTAGATACTGGCCTGGATGGCGCCGGGGTATTGCTTGTACCCGCCCGAGTTGCACAGTGGAGTCGACAGTTGATAATCGCCCGCCGTCGTGGCGTTGGCGGTGCGCACATTACCGGCCGCAAACCCAGAGTAATCCTGAAAGGCATCGAACGAGGCGATTGGCTCGTCGAAGTAGTTGCCACGGGAAGGGTCGAAGATCGAGAGCGTGATCGCTACACCACCAGGAAATGCTGCTTCGGCCTCGATCAACACGGTCTCGTAGGGATACAGGGTCTGTGGGGACGGCCCGGCGGAAGTGGGGGACGGATTGAATACCGTGGCCACCAGCGTGTTCGGGCTCAGGTTGGTAAGCGCGATTACCAGGTAATTGGCGGCGTTGCCGCTGTAGGTGTAGGGCCGCGTCATGGCGAATGCCCAACCGTTCCTGTTGTTAAAGAAGTCGTCCTTCGAGCCGCCGTTGTCCCAGACCTGGGTGAGCGCGATTTCTTGCGGATAGATTGACCAATCCGTCGAATCGGCGATCCAGTATTTGAAGTAGGTCCCGTCGATCGCGGGTGTGATGTACTGCGCATAGGCGGGCACACCGTCGATGGGGTTGTTATTGACGTCCAGGTATTGATAGATCTGGAATTTGGTCGGCAGCAGCATTTGCATCACCGACAGCACGTAGCCCTGCTTGGCGGCTTTCACCATATTTCCAGTTTCACCGGAGTTCCAGAACAATCCGTCGGGCGCAGTGGAAGCGATCAGCGTATAGGTGATTTTCAGCTTGGCCCAGTCGGTCAGTATCGTGGTTTCCATGGTGTCGAACGTGTCCAGCAACCCTTCGAAGGTAGCGCTCAATTGTCCCCACAGGTCGGCATAGGCTACCTGGAACAGGCTGGGAGAAACGTTCGAGGTCTGGGCCGCGACCGCCACATTGATACCGCTCTGGAGAACGTTGGCCGCGACGGCGAAATAATTGATGTCGCCTTCCATCGTTTCAGCCGAGAGCACCGTGTAGATGACGCCCGAGAGCACCGCCAGGATGATGCCGCCGATATTGGTCGAGTCACCGTCCTCGAACCCGGCATCCAGCCCAAGTTCGGAGAGCAACGCCCCCTGGTCCTCGAACAGCAGGGTGTGGAAACTGGTGTAGCAGGCGAACAGGCTGTTGACGGCGCTCGCAGCGCTGAGCTCCAACTTCAACTGGTCCACTACGGGGTGCCAGACTTGCGGTGGGAACGCGCTGTAGTCCAGGCCGAGCATGTCTTGCCGGTAATTGTCCAGGGTGCTGGCGCCGTTGGTGTACTGCTCGCGCAGGATCAAATGGGGCTGATTGTTCATGGCCGCCAGTTTGTTGTTGATCCAGTCATAGACAGCCTGTTGGTCAGGCGTAAAGGCCGGGAAGGCCGGGTCGGACGCCGGCAAGGCCATGATGCTGTCCAGGGGCGTGGTAGGCATGAAGTACCATTGGCTCGAGGTGTCGGTGTCTTGCATCTGAACCGAGCCCCCCGTGATATCGACACTCAGATACTGATTCGAAGCGCTGTTCTGGATGGCCGTGGGGCCGAGTCCCGTTCTCCACAGCCAGGTTTGCTCGACCGGGACGGGTACGCTCTGTCTGGTGTTGATTGGCGTACTGCTGTCGGTATCCTGACCCAGCACCAACCCGGCGAGCAGGCCACTGAGCAGCCGTCCATCGGCGGTGACTTGCCAGATCTGGTTGGGCGAACCGGCCACGAAAGAGCTCAGCGTCACGCCGTCTGAACTGGCGGTGAGTACAAAGGGCACGCCTTTCTCGGGTGCAACGAGGTGGCTTTGTACATTGACCCAGCGAGTCGGCGGCCAAACCTGATAGTGATTGCTGCTTGAGGCCCAGCAGGCTTGGTTGAGGGTGTTGTACAGCACGAGGTTGCCGTCGGTCTGGACGAGCAGTTCCTGTGGGTCGATGCCGTTGGTGTAGGGTGACCATGCCACGTTGCCGTCGCTGGTACCCAGGACCAGGTTGCCATCGGTCTGGACATCGAAGTAGGCGCCATTGTTGGTGCCTGTGGCCCAGATCGCGCTACCGGTGAACGAGCTGTTGGCCGCCACGGGGCCTGTGACGACCTGGTACAGCACCAGGTTGCCGTCAGGCTGCAGCAGCAACACGTAACTGTTGTTGGCCGCTGCCGCCCACTGGCCGGGCAGCATCCGCGTGTTGGGTGGAATGTTGCCGTTGTCAGCCTGGACCGGATCGCCGAGCGGGACCGTGAGGAAGGCGCTGGGGTTGGTGGATGTTGCCAGCGTTATATCGCTCAGGTTGTTCATGTGGATCTCCTTTTCACGACATTGGGTGGACGCCTTGCGGTTGTTTTCGGAGGTGAGTGAGCGCAGTGCATGGGTACGGCTGCGCTCCCAAGAGTCCGGCGCGCCGGTGCCTGCTACGCCGATGCATTGATCGGGAAGTCTTTTCAAGTGTCGGGTTGCGAAGTCCCGGAGCGAATCATCGTTCCCGGACTTGAGGTAGCCGAGGGAATGCTCAGCCAGGGAGGTGCCGTTCAATGTCGCCAGTGGCTGGCAGCACTGCACAAATGGCGGGGGCGGGTCTCTTCGTATATCCGTGGTTTGCGAGACGGTGCATGAGAATCTCCCTATCTATGCGGAAGAAGGCGTTCGAGCGTTGTGCCTTGCTGGACGCGCATGGAGTGTAGCCCGGCACCCATATCTTGCCTGAGCCCTCCCTTTTGCCCGGTGGTGGCCAGTGCCGTGCAAGGAGTGAGTCCAAACTTGAAACGCTGTGAATCTTGTACTTGATGAGTACGTTGCTGTTGCGACTAAAGTACTGGTTTGTATAAGCCTTAAGTGGGTATTTGTATAAAGGTTGGTCGTGTTAATTTGCTGTTGTGGTTAATGGTTAGAAGGGAATCTGCAGCATTATTCAAGGGTGACCCCTGTGGTGACTGAAAAAGCAGGTTTTCACATTCTTTCCAGCTATCGCCCTTATTGTCCCGGACATAAGGCCTTCGATTCTTGGTTTGATGACCTCTTCTGCGCTGCGGGCGGACAGGGGTTGCGCCCCCCACCTGCCATATTGAAATTCTTATAAAGAGCTGTATCGCCAAGTTCTTCCAAGGTGTTTACCTCGGGGACGGCGTAGCAGCCGTAATCGATTGTCATGCCGTGTCGTGCATACGTTAGATGCTGCCGTCTTTTGACGTTGGCCATAAATAGAATCAGGCGGGGAATGATATGAAGTTCAAGTCATTGCAGGCACGCATTTGTGTCACGGCAGGCGTATGCCTGTTTGTTTCATCCATCAGCCTGATTGTCTACGGGCTCTTCAGCGCCCGGGCCAACGAGCAATATGTTTCGACCGAGGTCAGCGCACTGGTTGAAAAATCAGCGATCCGGGAAATCCAGAACCTGGCCGAGTCCCGGGCCAACGCCATCCAGGCCAAGTTGCAGAATGCGCTGGATGCAGCCCGCACCATGGCCAATGCCTTTGCCGCCAGCAAGGCCTCGCAAAGCCCCCTGGCATTGGGCCGTGAACAGATCAACAGCGTACTGCTCAGCGTCCTCAAGGATAACCCGGACTTCAACGGCACCTATTCCTGCTGGGAACCGAATGCGTTGGACGGGCAGGATCCGGCGTTCCGCAATGCAGAGGATGGCAATAACCCGCTGACCGGGCGCTTCACGCCTTACTGGACGCGCAGCGCCGATGGCCACGTCGCGGTGCAACCATTGGTCGAGTATGACTCCCCGGACCGTCATCCCAACGGTGTGCCCAAGGGCGGCTGGTACAGCGGCCCGCGCGACACCCTCAAGGAAAGCGTGCTCGACCCCATTCCTTATGTGGTCCAGGGGAAAAACGTCTGGCTGACCACCTTGTCGGTGCCCATCGTATCCAACGGCAAGTTCTACGGTGTGGTCGGGGCTGACTTCGATATCGCGTTTATCCAGAAACTCAGCGAGCAGATGTCTGCCGATCTCTACGGCGGCAAAGGCACGGTTTCGATCTTGAGTAACCAGGGCTTGGTGGTCGCGGACAGCCAGCGGACCGACCTGATTGGCCAGCCGATCAAGGCGTTGTTGCCGGACTCATGGGAAAAGGTGCTCCGCGATATCCAGGGCGGTCGGGGTGATGGCCTGCTCAATGCGCAAACACAGAACATCGAAGTGCTGATGCCCATTGCGCTCGGTCGCACGGGCAAGCCCTGGGCGGTGTTGATTCGCCTGCCCAAGGCTGTGGTCATGAGCCAGGCCATCGCCCTGGAGCAGGAACTGCAAGCGCGCAGCCTCAACAACAGCATCTGGCAGGTATCGGTAGGGTTGGTCATTTCGTTGTTGGCCCTGGCTGCCCTGTGGTATGCCGCGGCAAAAATCGTTGGGCCGATTCGCGAAGCCGCCGCCTTGGCCGCCACCATCAGCCTGGGGGATTTCTCTCGTCGCCTGGTGCAGAAATCCGAAGATGAAGTCGGGCAGTTGTCTGTGGCCCTCAACGACATGTCTGAAAGCCTGCAACGGCAGGTGCGGGTGGCCGAGCGTATTTCCGAAGGTGACCTGGATCTGGAGGTCCGCTTGTCTTCGCCCCATGACACCCTTGGCAAGTCATTGGAGAAAATGGTCAGCAACCTGAACCAGCTGATTTCCGAGGTTCAAATCAGCGCCACCCAGATCACCGGCAGCTCGGCGCAGGTTACCGACTTGAGTCAGTCACTCTCGGACGGAGCTTCCAATTCCGCCTCGTCCATCACCGAAATCAGCGCGGTGATGACGCAGATGGCCGCCCAGACCCGGGACAATGCCGCCAACGCCAAGAAGGCCGATGAGCAATCCCAGGCCTCGCGGGCCGATGCCGGGGAAAGCGACAAATTGATGAGCGAACTGATAGCCGCCATGGCCGAAATCGACAACTCGGGCAAGGACATCACTGCGATCATCACCACCATCGACAACATCGCCGCACAAACCAACCTGCTGGCCTTGAACGCGGCGATCGAGGCTGCCCGGGCTGGTGAGCTTGGGCGCGGTTTTGCCGTGGTCGCCGATGAAGTGCGTAGCCTGGCCGCCCGCAGTGCCGAGGCCGCCCAGCAGACTGCCGCGCTGATCGCCGATTCATCGAGCAAGACTCAGCGTGGCATGATCATCGCCGGCCGGACCGCCGAATCACTGAAGAACATCGTCAGTGGAACCAGCGCGGTTTCCAACCTGGTTTCGCTGATCTACCAGGCCTCCAGCGAGCAGGCTTCCGGCTTGCAGCAGGCCAGTATCGGGCTTGAGCAGATCGACGAAGTGACGCAGAAAAACCAGTCGAATTCGCAAGAGTGTGCAGTGGCGGCCAAGGACCTTTCAGAGCGAGCTTCCCTGATGCAGCGGGTGTTGGGACGCTTCAAGGTCAAAAGAGGCTAATGGGCATCCGTGGCGAGGGCGGAAATTCCCTCGCCACGGCGATCACAAACCTCGAATGAACCGCATTACGACATAGCAGGCTTTTTGTTATCCTCCCCGCCTTCTTTCATGGACGAATACCGGGACAAGCTATGGCTAACACCCCCCCGTCACGCACCGGGACGATACTGCTGGGCCTGCTTTTTGCGCTGATCGGCATTGGCTTGCTGGGCATTGCCGTCAATCTCACCCTCGACCGTCGCGACTTCCTCGCCCGGGCACAGACCGTCGATGGCATCGTCAGCCACTTGAATGCCGGTGGTTCGCATCCCGAGATCGCCTTCACCACCGTCAGTGGTGAAAAAATTTCCTACCCCCAGGGCGGCTTTATCTTCGGCTATCAGAAGGACCAGCCGGTGCGGGTGCATTACCTGCCCGAGCAGCCGACGGCCAGCGCCATCGTCGATGCCCCGGCGGCACTGTGGGGCACTTCCGGTGTACTGGGTTTTATCGGCCTGGTGTTCACCCTTGTCGGCCTGCTGAAAGCTACCCGCCAACGCGGTCGCGATGCGGTTCATTCACATAAAGGACTTTGAACGTATGAGCTACAACATCCCACTCCCGGTTAATGAAAGTCGCTGGCAGTACCAGACCGCTAGCGGTGGTGGCCTGACCGTGGTCATGGTGGCGGGCAGTGGTGGCTCGATTATCCTGCGCTCGCCCCAGGGCGAAGACGTCAGCTACCGCTATGGCGGGGTCGGCGTGGGTGTCGGGTTTGGCGCCAGGCTGCCGCGTTTCGGCAAGATCAATATCCAGATCAAGGGCAAGGGTGTGGCTGCGGCCGGTGCGGCAGAGGCGTTTCCCAGCACTGGCAAGGTGTTTGTCAGCGACGCCCTGGTCGACCGCGACCTGACCAGTGACGATATCACCGGCCCTTGCATGTATACCGAAGTGGGCGTGGGCTTGGGGATCGGCGGTTCGGCCACGGCCCTGCTGTTCGGGCTCGATCCCAAGTTGCTGGCGTTGTCGGTGGCCCTGAGCTCCAACCCGGCAACCTCGCTCATCGCTTCGACCACGGTCAACCGGCAACTGGCGCGCTCGGCCAAGGGCGCGGTGGTCATGGCCGGGGTGAATGCTGGCCTGCAGGCCGGTGGTGGCGCGGCGATCTACATGGGCTATCTGTTCTAGTCGGATTGTGCGAGCGGACAACAATCCCGGCATCTAAAACCTGTGGGAATGAGTTTGCTCCCGCAGGGAGTTGCGCCCATAAAAATTGGTATGTGCCGAAAGCATAATGAAAATATCAGTCATCGCTTCGCTAGGGCTTTTATCGCTCATTCAAACATCACTGGCCTTTGCGGATAATGCCAATGGGAAAAATCTCTATCTACAGAGATGTGCCATGTGTCATGGGGCGGATATCAAGGGGACAGGGCCGTTGGCGCATAAAAGCAATCCTCCTGCGCCTGACCTTACAACGTCCGCTTTCAAGAAACGACTGAGTGATTATCCGGGTGTCATTGTGTCGTCGATAATACTGCGACCCAATGGGGATTTGATTCCGAGGACTTTGCGAGAGAATGGTGTGAAGCTACCGCCGCATTCTTGGAGTGTTAAGGATTTTCGCGATTTGAATCAGTATATGGATGGCGTGATTTCAAAGAGCCGATGATCTCTGGGTGCGATAGAGACGGTTTGGGAGGGTGTGTGTATCCGTTTCTGCGGTAAGGGCTACTGGCGGCCGATACTGGCAAGAAGAATCTAATAAACAGCCTCATGCAGGCTGCCCATGCGTGATGGTTCGTATGGATCAATTGCCGTGGTGACGGTTCGCCGGCAAAGCCAGCGCGACGCCCCCCAGTACCACGGCTGAGACCATCAACAAGCGGATCGACATAGGCTCGCTCAAGAGCCAGACGCCCCCCAGCGCAGCAATGATGGGTACGCTTAATTGAAGGGTTGCCGCTTGCTGCGAGCTGATTTGCTTAACCGTGCCGTACCAGAGCGCATAGCCGCAACCTGACGCCAATACACCTGAAGCCAGCGCGTACAGCACGCCAGGCGAACTCATGTGAGCACCACTTTCGAAAGCCATGCCGGGGCCAAGCAAAAACAGCAACGGAAGGCTTCTTGCAAAATTGCCCGTGGTGTCGGCGAGCGGGTTGGCGGACCTTTTGCCGAGCACCGAGTAAATGCCCCACGCCACTCCCGACATCGCCATGAGCAATGCGCTGCCAATAGGCGGCGCATCAGCGCCCGGCAGCAACATTGCAAGCAGACCGCAGAACGCCGTTATCATGCCTATCAGCACTTTTTTCTGAATCTGCTCTCCTTCTTGCCAGGAAAGGATGAACATCGTGATTTGCACCGCCCCAAACAGGATCAGGGCGCCCACGCCTGCACCTAGCTGAACATAGGCAATGGAGAAAAGGTAGGCGTAAAGAAAAAGAGAAAGGCCACCCCTCCAGCTACCGCCGATGCTTGGACGAGGATTACGACGCCTGATCAAGAGCAGCAGAAATACCCCGCCACTGAGCAACCGAATCGCCGTGAATGAATCGGGGTCAATTTGACCGTTCATCAGTGCCTGGCGGCAAAAAATCGAATTTGCTGCGAAGGCAACCAGGCACAGAATCGCCTGCAATGCCCAGATCGAACGGCTGGTTTCATTGCGGTCTGGGTCAGTTATCGCAGTCATCAGGCAAACGCTCCAACCAATAGAAAAACTTTACTGACTTGCTCTGTAGTTGCCGAAATTGAGTTCAACAATTCAGAGCTAATGGAATCTTTGGAGATCAGTAGGGTTCTCCACAACGAAGATTTTCTATGTCGGATGCGTAGATTTAATCAGTCGCGATGCGGCGTTTGTTTTCACACCATGACTTCATTCGAGCTGAATGCACCCCCCCTACATAGCCCAGCTCGCAACAGGAGTCTTATATGCTCACCGGTAAAACGGCGTTGATCACTGGCGGTAACTCAGGCATCGGCCTGGCCACGGCGAAGGTGTTTCTGGCTCACGGTGCGCGCGTTGCGATCACCGGCCGCGATGCGGATAAATTGGCGGCGGCGCGCAGAGAGCTTGGCCCAGGTGTTATCACGTTGGTCGCTGATGTAAGTTCAAGCGAGCAACTCCGGCAAATGGCGAAGGTTGTCGAGCAGGAGTTCGGCGGCTTGGACATCTTCTTCGCCAATGCTGGAGTCGCGTTTGGAACGCCGCTGTCCAGCACGACCGAAGAGCAGTACGACAGGCTTATGGATATCAACGTGAAGGGCGTTTTCTTCTCGGTACAAGCCATTGAACCGATCATGCGCCCGGGCGGCTCTATCATCCTTTCCACATCCTGGCTCAATCAGGTTGGTGCTCCGGGCCGGACGCTGTTATCGGCTTCCAAGGCTGCTGTCCGCTGTTTCGCGCGTACCCTCTCGGCAGAGTTGTTGGAGCGCCGCATTCGAGTCAACGCGGTCAGCCCCGGTGCTATCGAAACCCCGATTCACCATCAGCCAAACCAAAGTGAAGAGGAGTACCGTGCTTATGCCGAGCGAGTGGGGGCGCAAGCGCCCATCGGCCGTATGGGGCGCGCTGAGGAAGTTGCGGCGGCGGTGCTCTTTTTAGCCAGTGATGCTTCAAGCTACATGCTGGGTGCTGAAGTAGTCGTCGATGGTGGCAGGGCAGAGTTGTGATGAAGGAGCTTGTTAACGACGACCGCCAAAAAAGGGCAATTGTGCATAGCTCTACGCTGCCATGGATTCATAGCCCGATCGCAGGAGTGGATCGGCGCCCTTTGTATCGGGTCGGTGGCGAACAGGCGCGGGCAACTTCAATGGTGCGGTACGCTCCCGGCAGTGCGTTCAGCGCGCATGTTCACTCGGGCGGAGAGGAGTTCCTGGTGTTGGAGGGTGTCTTTGAAGATGAACACGGCCGATATCCCGCAGGTACTTATGTACGTAATCCTCCTGGCAGCCGGCACGCTCCAGGAGCGAGCTGCGGCTGCACAATCTTTGTTCGCTTGCGCCAGTTCCATCCCGCAGACCGGCATCCGGTAGTCTTGCGTATTGGAACTCAAAACAATCAGCTTCTGTACGAGAGTGAGCATGAGCGCGTCTGGGTGGAGGCTATACCGGCTGGAACCCAGCAGACTCGAGCTAATCACAGAGGACTGGAGTTGCTGGTGCTGGAGGGCGAATTGATAGGCGAAGGTTTCCTGCTGCAACCACTCAGTTGGTTGCGTTTACCGCAGGGCGAACACTTTGTGGTGAAAGCGGGCACGCAAGGTGCTCGCGTCTGGATCAAGGATGCTTCGCCAGATCTAGGCGTGTGATCCGGCTTGCTCTGCCTCGGCAATCAACCAGTCCCGGAAGGCTTGGATTTTCGGTAGTTCACTGCACTCAGCGCGGTAGACGACGTAATAGGCCTGGGTCAACGGGCAGTCCAGCCCTTTGTCCGCAAACGGCCGTATCAGGCGGCCCGTCGACAAATCATCGCGCACCATCACGCTGCGGGCGAGCGCCAAGCCTTGGCCGTCTATCGCGGCTTGCAGGACTGAGGCCGAGTTGTTGATCCGCAATCCGTGGTCAGACTTGATGTGCGTAAAACCAGAGGCGTCCAGCCACATTCGCCACGTGGGATAGTCACGATCGTTGGCCATGGATAGATCATGGATCAGCGTGCAATCGGCCAAAGCCTCGGCTATCAGCTTGCCGTCCTTGAGCAGAGGGAAGTCGGGCGCGCAGACGGGGAACATCACCTCATCCATCAAGTGCACGGCGATGAGACCTGGCCACTTTCCTGCACCGTATCGCACTCCGACATCGATGCGCTCGACCTGAAAATCCACGGATCGAGCGTTCGTGTCCAGCAGTACATCCAGATCCGGGTGGTCCTGCTGAAAGCGCTCGATTCGTGGCAGTAGCCACTTGGATGCGAAGGCCGGGCTCACCGTGACCGTAAGCCCGGCATGTACGCTGGCATCCTTTAGCCGGGCGAGACCAATCGACAGCCGATCAAACCCCTCTCTGATATCCGGCAAGGCCACTCGGGCGACGTCCGTGAGCATCAGGCGCGCAGTACCGCTACTCGCGCGCGTGAACAGGGAAATACCCAGCCACGACTCCAAGTTACGGACCTGTTGCCCCACGGCGGCTGGCGTGACGTTCAGTTCGGCGGCGGCTGCGGAGAAGCTTTGGTGCCGCGCGGCGGCTTCGAATGCACGCAGGGCGTTTAGATAAGCGGGAGTGGTCATTGATAGTTTTTCTATCTCTTAAAACAAAATCTTCTGCGTTGTCGCTGTGAGCGCAGCCGTGAAGAATGCACACCAAGCCAACGGATTAGTACCCAGAAGATAGCAGAAACAGGGTCAATTCCAAGGCGTAGTTGTTTCTCACCCCTTGCGCTCAGTGTCACTGAGGAGATCAAAGCATGAATAGTTTTTCTAACAAGGTTGCGATTGTTACCGGCGGTGGTTCAGGCATTGGTAAGGAAGTAACCAAACGGCTCGTTGAAGCGGGCGCCAGTGTTGTCATCGGTGGTCGAGATGCTGTGAAACTGGCCCAGGTTGCCCAGGAAATTGATGCCTCGGGTCAAAAGGTCCGCTTTCATGCGGGGGATATCGCCAAGCCTGCCACCGCGCAAGCACTGGTTGACCTCGCAGCGAGCAGCTTCGGCGGCGTAGACATCCTCATCAACAATGCCGGCATCTTCAACCCTAAGCCATTTCTTGAGGTGAGCCCGGAGGAATATGACGCGTTTCTGGACATTATCCTCAAAGGCAAGTTTTTCATGGCCCAGGCTGCGGCCAAAGCCATGCTGAAGCGCGGCGGCGGCGCAATCGTCCAGACCGGTTCTTTGTGGGCGATCCAGGCCATCGGCGCGACGCCCTCGGCTGCCTATTCCGCCGCGAATGCGGGCGTCCACGCCCTGACTCGCAACTTGGCGCTTGAGCTGGCCGGCTCCAACATCCGCATTAACACGGTGGCGCCCGCAGTGGTTGAAACTCCGGTCTACGGGACCTTCATGGACGCTGATCAGGTCAAGGAAGTCTTACCGACCTTCAACGCTTTCCACCCGCTTGGCCGCAACGGTCAGCCAGCAGATGTGGCCCAAGCGATGTTGTTCCTCGCCTCGGATGAAGCCTCGTGGATCACCGGCACTGTATTGCCAGTCGATGGCGGCGTGACTGCCGGTCGTAACTAATCAGGAGAGATGCAACATGATGAACTGGAATGAGTATTTTGCGGGCCTGATGGGTAACGTCAGTGAGTTCGCCAAACTGGCCCCGGAAACCATGCGTGGCCTCCACACCATCGGCAGCGCCCCGGCTAAGCACCTGGAGCCGAAGATCCATGAGCTGATCGCCTTGTCCGTGGCAATCACCACACGTTGTGACGGCTGTATTGCCTCCCACGTCCAGGCTGCGCTCAAGCATGGTGCAACCCGCGAAGAAATCGCTGAAGCGCTGGGCGTAGCCATCTCGCTCAATGCTGGGGCGGCACTGACTTACACCGCGCGGGTATTCGATGCCGTGTCTGCCTTCGAGAAACACTGATATAACTGGGCGCCGGATGGCGCCCTTTTTTCGTCCCGGAGGGCACCCATGACTACACAGAAAATTGCCATCATTGGAGGAGGTCTGGCTGGTGTTTATGCAGCCTATCGCCTTCGTGGTCTTGGCATAGACTTCGATCTGTTCGAAGCACAAGGTCGACTTGGTGGAAGAATTCTTTCAACGGAGGTGGGTGGCTTTGATCTCGGGCCGACGTGGTTCTGGCCAGACTGCCAGCCTCGCATGCAAAGTCTGGTCGAGGAGTTGGGCTTACCTACGTTTCAGCAACACGAAGAAGGGGATGCGCTGGTAGAGCGCTGGGCCACTGATCTGGTTCGTAGAGAGGGGTATCGCTCGGGCAACGTTTCGATGCGTATAGAAGGGGGAACAGGCCGCTTGGTTAAAGCGCTCGCGGCTTCATTGCCGCAAGCATCTGTCCACGTCGATGCAGCGCTGACGGACATCCAAATCGACGATCAGGCTATACGCTTAACGCTCTCTGAAGGCCGAGTTCACTCTTCGATTTACTCACAGATTTGGCTGGCTATACCTCCTCGGCTAACAGGGAAAATTCATTTTACGCCGCCCCTCTCTCGGCAAAAATTGCAGCAGATGAACAGCATGCCGACATGGATGGCGTCACACGCTAAATACGTTGCACGATATGCCAGGCCATTCTGGCGTGAGCACGATCTCTCGGGCGATGCGTTCAGCGGTGTTGGCCCACTAGGTGAAGTTCACGACGCCTGTAATGAAAGCGGGGCAGCACTCTTCGGTTTTCTAAGTATGAATGCGGCTCGACGCCAAAGCATGAATATGTCGGATTTGAAGGCGTTATGCCGGGAACAACTGAAGCGTCTCTTTGGCGATGAAGCGCTCAATCCAATTGAGGACTTCATGCACGACTGGGCAACCGATCCATTTACTGCGACAGACGAGGATCAGGTTTCGCTGGGGTGGCACGGACGGCATGAGTTCACGCTGTCGCTCGATTCACCATGGAGCGATATATTTCATTTGATCGGCAGCGAGGTAGGTGGCGATCAAGGCGGCTACATGGAGGGCGCATTGGCAGCCGTCGATAAAGCACTGGGCGAGCTTATCAGCAGCGACATTCGTACTGGATTCGGTTTGGAGGAGCAGTTAGGTCGAAAGCACAACTGTACGGGCTGAATGTCGGTTATGTGAATCTCTACTGGCAACGCTCGGATCTCAATGGATGGGGATGGTGGGGCTTAGACGCGAACCCCCCGTATCGCTTAACGATGACGGGGGGGCTGAGGTCCATCAAGTACCGTGGAGAGCCACGGAAAACCGTCAGACGTTAAAGCGGAAGTGCATCACATCACCGTCCTTGACGATGTACTCCTTGCCTTCCAGACGCCATTTACCAGCCTCCTTGGCACCCGCTTCGCCCTTGTACTGGATGAAATCGTCATAGGCGATGACTTCGGCGCGGATGAAGCCTTTTTCGAAGTCGGTATGGATCACGGCCGCGGCTTGTGGCGCGGTGGCTCCGACGCGAACGGTCCAGGCGCGGACTTCTTTTACGCCAGCGGTGAAGTAGGTCTGCAGGTTGAGCATTTCATAGCCGGCGCGAATCACGCGGTTCAGGCCGGGTTCTTCAAGACCCAGGGCCTCCAGGAACATGTCCTTTTCTTCGCCATCTTCAAGCTCGGCGATTTCCGCTTCGATCTTGTTGCAGACCGGTACGACCATCGCGCCTTCTTCTTCGGCGATGGCTTTCACCACGTCCAGCAGCGGGTTGTTCTCGAAGCCGTCTTCGGCAACGTTGGCGATATACATGACCGGTTTGGTGGTCAGCAGGTGGAAGCCGCGGATGATCTGTTTCTCATCGGCGCCCATGTTCTTGATCAGGCTGCGTGCCGGCTTGCCCAGGGTGAAGTGAGCGATCAGTTGCTCGAGCAGGGCTTTCTGGGCGACGGCGTCCTTGTCGCCCCCCTTGGCATTGCGAGCGACTTTCTGCAGCTGTTTTTCGCAGCTGTCGAGGTCGGCGAAGATCAGTTCCAGATCGATGATCTCGATATCGCGTTTCGGGTCGACGCTGTTGGAAACGTGAATCACGTTCTCGTCTTCGAAGCAGCGGACCACGTGGGCGATGGCATCGGTTTCACGGATGTTGGCCAGGAACTTGTTGCCCAGGCCTTCACCCTTCGAGGCGCCAGCCACCAGGCCGGCGATGTCGACGAATTCCATGGTGGTCGGCAGCACGCGCTCCGGGATCACGATGGCCGCCAGGGCGTCCAGGCGTGGGTCGGGCATCGGCACGATGCCGCTGTTCGGCTCGATGGTGCAGAAGGGGAAGTTCTCGGCCGCGATACCGGATTTGGTCAGGGCGTTGAACAGGGTGGACTTGCCGACGTTAGGCAGGCCGACGATGCCGCAATTGAATCCCATGGTGTTTCCCCTCGGATAAGTGTCAGGCCTTCTGGCTGTGCAGGTTTTTCATCGCGCGGTTCCATTCACCGGCGAGGATATCCGGCAGCACGCCGAGGGCGAAGTCGATGCTGGCATCGAGTTTTTCCTGTTCGGCGCGAGGCGCACGACCCAGGACAAAGTTTGAAACCATACTGGCAACGCCTGGGTGGCCGATGCCGAGCCGCAGGCGGTGAAAGGTATTCTGATTACCCAGTTGCGCGATGATGTCGCGCAATCCGTTGTGACCGCCATGGCCGCCGCCTTGCTTGAGCTTGGCAACGCCCGGAGGCAGGTCGAGTTCGTCGTGGGCCACCAGGATTTCTTCAGGCTTGATGCGAAAGAAACCGGCCAATGCCGCTACGGCCTGGCCGCTGCGGTTCATGTAGGTGGTGGGAATCAACAGGCGAACATCCTGACCCTGGTGCGAGAAGCGACCGGTCAGGCCGAAATACTTGCGATCGGCTGCCAGGCTGACGCCTTGTGCTTGCGCGATGCGCTCAACAAAAAGGGCCCCTGCGTTATGCCGGGTCTGTTCGTATTCAGCGCCTGGATTTCCCAAGCCAACGATCAGTTTAATGGCAGTCACGATAGGGGCCCTTCCTGGAGTGTGGATAACGATGTCGCAATCAGGCGGTGTTGCGGCAGTGGACGAAAATGGCGGATTTACCGTTAAGTAAACTTCGCGTTCTCGCCCGCTGTCTCGCTACGTTCCAGTCCGCGATGTTTCCGGCCACTCCGGCGACAGAGTGAAATTACTCTGCAGCGCCTTCTTCAGTAGCTTCTGGAGCAACACGTGGAGCGTGGACGTTGGCAACAGCCTTGTCATCGCCGTGTGCCAGAGCAACAAACTCAACGCCTTTAGGAGCCTTGAGGTCGGACAGGTGAATGATCGTGCCGACTTCGGCGTTAGCCAGGTCGACTTCGATGAATTCAGGCAGGTCTTTCGGCAGGCAGGTCACTTCGATTTCCGAAACAACGTGCGAAATTTCGCCGCCTTTCTTGATCGGAGCAGCTTCACCAACGAAGTGCACAGGCACGATAGCGGTCAGTTTCTGGCCGGCGACTACGCGTACGAAGTCAGCGTGCATCACGTGGCCTTTGGCCGGGTGACGCTGCAGGGCCTTGATCACGACGTTCTGCTTGGTGCCGCCGATGTTCAGCTCGATGATGTGGCTGTAGGCCGCTTCGTTTTCGAGCAGTTTGGCAACTTCTTTGGCCAGCATGCTGATGGACTCAGGGGCTTTCTCGCCACCGTAGACTACAGCTGGAACCAGGCTTGCGAGACGACGCAGGCGGCGGCTCGCACCTTTCCCCAGGTCGGAACGCACTTCAGCATTCAGAGTAAAATCGTTCATGTTGTATCTCCAAAGTAACCACATTCACCCCAGCGCTTGCGACCAGCGCTTAAGGCGATATGGGCAAAAAAGCCCCGCCCCGACAGGTAATGCCGGGGCGGGGCGCTTTTCGTCAACGAGATGTCCTGGAAAGGGCAGGGCCCTTAGCGGAACATCGCACTGATCGATTCTTCGTTGCTGATGCGGCGAACCGCCTCGGCAACAACCGGTGCGATATCCAGTTGGCGGATACGCACACAGGCTTGTGCTGCAGCGGACAGCGGGATGGTGTTGGTGACCACCAGCTCGTCCAGCACGGAATTTTCAATGTTCTCGATCGCTCGACCCGACAGCACAGGGTGTGTGCAGTAGGCAAAGACCTTGGCAGCGCCATGCTCTTTCAGGGCCTTGGCCGCATGGCACAGGGTGCCGGCGGTATCGACCATGTCATCGACCAGAATACAGGTGCGCCCTTCGACGTCGCCGATGATATGCATCACTTCGGAGTGATTGGCTTTCTCACGGCGTTTGTCGATGATACCCAGATCCACGCCCAGGGATTTGGCAACTGCTCGTGCACGCACGACGCCGCCAATGTCCGGGGACACGATCATCAGGTTTTCGAAGCGCTGATCTTCAATATCATCCACCAGGACCGGGGAGCCGTAGATGTTATCCACGGGAATATCGAAGAAACCCTGAATCTGGTCAGCATGCAAATCAACCGTGAGGACACGGTCGATGCCGACTACGGTCAGCATATCAGCCACGACTTTTGCGCTGATTGCCACACGTGCGGAACGCGGGCGGCGATCCTGACGGGCATAACCAAAGTAAGGAATAACAGCAGTGATACGAGTAGCCGAGGAGCGACGGAAGGCATCAGCCATCACGACGAGTTCCATCAGGTTATCGTTGGTCGGGGCGCAAGTCGGCTGAATAATGAAGACGTCTTTACCGCGAACGTTTTCATTGATCTCGGCAGTGATTTCGCCGTCGGAAAACTTACCGACAGAAATGTCACCGAGAGGGATATGCAGCTGACGTACAACACGCCGAGCCAGATCGGGGTTAGCGTTCCCCGTAAAGACCATCATCTTGGACACGCGCAGTACCTGAAGGCTGAGGGTATACCTGGATGAGTATAGGAAAATGGCAGGGGCGGCTGGATTCGAACCAACGCATGGCAGGATCAAAACCTGCTGCCTTACCGCTTGGCGACGCCCCTGTATCTGTTGCTGCGAGTGCCCAGCACTCGATTCCTTTTAGAGCAGGTCTTGCAGCTTGCGATGCAACATCGAAACGTTGCTTCCTTTTGCTACAAACCCTGTAAGGGTCTCTGTCAGAAGGGCCGAGACTTTATCAGCTTCAGCTTTGCTTGGGAAGCCCCCAAACACACAACTTCCAGTTCCGGTGAGTTTTGCTTCGGTAAATTTACCTAACAAATTCAAAGCGTTACGAACATCTGGATAACGCCTTGCTACCACCGGTAAGCAGTCATTTCGACTGTTTCCCTTGGGAACGGGGCGCACTTTAATGGGAGGAGAGTTACGTGTCAACAGTGGATCTGAAAAAATTTCTGCTGTACTTACAGAGACTTGCGGCACCAGTACCAAGTACCAGGGTTCTTCAGGGTCCACCGGGGTGAGTTTTTCCCCTACGCCCTCAGCGAAAGCGGCGTGGCCACGCACGAAAACCGGCACGTCGGCGCCCAGTGTCAAGCCCAGGGCGGCCAGGCGATCCGCGTCCCAACCCAGCTGCCACAAGTGGTTGAGACCGAGCAGCGTGGTAGCCGCATTCGAGCTGCCGCCACCGATGCCACCACCCATGGGCAGGATCTTGTCGATCCAGATATCGATGCCCTGCGTACAACCGGATTGCGCCTGGAGTTTTTTCGCGGCCTTGACGATCAGATTGTCGTCGTGGGGAACACCTTCGAATTCGGTGTGCAGGCGAATCACGCCGTCGTCGCGTACGGCAAAGGTGATTTCGTCGCCGTAGTCCAGGAACTGAAAAATCGTCTGCAACTCGTGGTAGCCGTCCGGACGACGACCGAGGATGTGCAGCATCAGGTTGAGCTTGGCCGGGGAGGGCAGGGTCAGGCGTGCGGCGCTCATGTCATTGCCCCAGCTTGCGCGGCTGCCATTGCTTGATCACCAGCGTGACGTCGAGGTTGCTGCCGTGCAGCTTGATGCGTTCGGGCAGCCAATAGCCGTTCTGCTGGGCATAGCCTAAGTACTCGATCTGCCAGTCATCCTGTTCCAGGTTGGACAGGCGGCTGTCGGCATCGAGGGTCAGACGGCTTTTGCTGTCCGGTGCCGGCAGCCCGCGAACCCACCAGGTCAGGTGGGAAACCGGCAGCTTCCAGCCCAGTTGTTCTTCCAGCAACGCTTCGGGCGTGGGTGCCTCGTAGCGTCCCTGGTTGGCGACTTCCAGCGATACCTGGCCCGGCCGACCGGTCAGGCGGGCCGCACCGCGACCCAGTGGGCCCGACAGGCGGATGTCGTAGTAGTCTTGGCGTTGCAGCCAGAACAGCGTGCCACTGCCGGAGTCTTTCGGGGCGCGAATGCCGATCTTGCCGTCGATCTGCCAGCCGTCGAGGCCGCTCAGTTGTTGCTTGTGCTCGCGCCATTGGGCCTGGTTGCCCTGGCCCTGGACGGATTCACGGGCGCCGAAGCCCGCGCAGCCGGCGAGCAGGGCAATGAAGCTGAAAACGATGAGATGGCGCAAAAACATAATCTTAAAGAGTCTCGGATCCGGTCAGGCGTTTGATGGTGCTGCGCAAAATGGGACTGTCGGGCTGGTCCTTGAGGAACTTGCTCCAGATCTGCCGGGCTTCGCGTTGTTTGCCGTTGGCCCACAGGACCTCGCCCAGGTGAGCGGCGACTTCCTGGTCGGGGAAGCGCTCCAGGGCCTGGCGCAACAGGCGTTCGGCTTCGTCGAGATTGCCCAGGCGGAAATTCACCCAGCCAAGGCTGTCGAGCACCGCCGGGTCTTCCGGATTGATCTGGTGGGCCTGTTCGATCAGCACCTTGGCCTCGTCATAGCGGGTGGTGCGATCCGACAAGGTGTAGCCCAGGGCGTTGAGGGCCATGGCGTTGTCCGGGTCGCGCTGGATGATCAGGCGCAGGTCTTTCTCCATCTGGGCCAGGTCATTGCGTTTCTCCGCCAGCATGGCGCGGGTATACAGCAGGTTCAGGTCGTCCGGGTACTGCTTCAAGGCTTGTTGCAACACGTTCCAGGCCTTGTCGCCCTGGTTGTTGGCCGACAAGGTCTCGGCTTCGATCAGGTACAGCTGGATGCCGTAGTCCGGTTGGGAGTCGCGTTGCACCGCGAGGCGGCTCTGGGCTTCGGTGGTCTTGCCATTGCCGATCAGGATATCGGCCTGGCGCAACTGCGCCGGCAGATAGTCGTTGCCCGGGCCAACCTGGGCGTACTCGATCAGTGCGCTCTCAGGGTCATTGCGTTCCTCGGCGATGCGCCCCAGGTTCAGATGGGCCGAGTCGACGTGGCTTTCCCGGGCGATCAGGTCCTCCAGGTAACCCTTGGCCTCTTCCCAGGCCTTGGCTTCCAGGCAGACCAGCGCCAGGGAATAGCGCAACTCGTCGTCTTCCGGGTATTGCTGGACCAGGCTGGAGAACTCCACCTTGGCGTCGTCCATGCGGTTGTTTTCCACCAGCATGCGGGCGTAGGTGAGGCGCAGGCGTTTGTCGTCCGGGTATTTCTTGATGCTTTTTTCCAGCAGCGGCAAGGCTTCGTCGCCGCGGTCCAAGCCTTGCAGCAGGCGGGCACGCAGCAGGATCGGCGCCACTTCGCCGGCTTCCGGCGGGTTGTCTTCCAGCAGCGTGAGGGCGCCCTGGGTGTCGCCATCCTGTTGCAGCAGCAGGGCCTTGCCGAAAATCAGCTGGCCGTTATTCGGGTGGCGCTGCAACAGGCGATCGAAGCTTTTCATCAGGCCGTTGCGGGTTTCCTGGTCGGTATCGGCGGCGGACAGGGCCAGGAAGTCGAAATGGGTGTCGCCCTTGCCCAGCAGGACTTTCTCCATATAGACCATGGAGTCGTCGTAGCGCCCGGCCCGGGCCAGTTGCACGGCGGCGGCGCGCTGCGCTTCCAGGTCATCGGGGGCATTCCTGGCCCAGATCAGCGCGGTATCCAGCGCGGGCTGGTCGGCGCCCAGGTATTCGGCAATGCGAAATGCCCGCTCGGAGATTCCCGGGTCCTGGGTATTGATGGCCTGGGTCACGTAGTTGTCCAGCGCAATGTCGAAGCGATTGCGCTGGCCTGCCAGTTCGGCGCTCAACAGGCTGAAGATGGTTTCTTCGCTGAACGAGCCGTAGACCTTGGGTTTTTCAGGTGCCTGCACGCTGTCTTCGACCGGCGGCGTACCGTCCGTCGAAACGGGGGCCATGGACTGGCAGCCGCTGAGCAAGGCAAGGGCGAGGAGCAACGCGGAAGATCTATTCATATAGGAAGAGGACGACTAACCTGCGGTCGGATCATCATGACACAAGCCTTGGGTCAAACATAACCGCCCCGTCGATTTACAAGCCAGGGCAGGGCGATAGAGATCGAGTGGTTGTTCTGAATCTGACGAAGTAGGACAATTGCCGGCTTCACGTCACTATCAGCGACCTTGAATGGCCTTCCTTGCACTCGGTATTAACCACAAGACTGCTTCAGTAGACGTCCGCGAGCGCGTGGCCTTTACGCCTGAGCAACTGGTTGAGGCCCTGCAGCAGCTCTGCCGACTCACCGACAGCCGCGAAGCTGCGATCCTCTCCACCTGCAATCGCAGCGAGCTTTATATAGAACAGGATCACATTTCGGCGGATTCGATTCTGCGCTGGCTGGCCGACTATCACGACCTGAGCCTCGAAGAACTGCGCGCCAGTGCCTATGTGCATGAAGACGATGCGGCCGTTCGTCACATGATGCGCGTCGCCTCGGGCCTCGATTCGCTGGTGTTGGGCGAGCCGCAGATTCTCGGCCAGATGAAGTCGGCCTACGCTGTGGCCCGCGAGGCCGGCACCGTCGGTCCGCTGTTGGGCCGTCTGTTCCAGGCCACCTTCAATGCCGCCAAGCAAGTGCGCACCGACACCGCCATCGGCGAAAACCCGGTGTCCGTGGCGTTTGCCGCTGTCAGCCTGGCGAAACAGATCTTCAGCGATTTGCAACGCAGCCAGGCGCTGCTGATCGGCGCCGGTGAGACCATCACCCTGGTCGCCCGCCATCTCCACGACCTGGGGGTCAAGCGTATAGTCGTCGCCAACCGGACCCTGGAGCGGGCCAGTACCCTGGCCGAGCAGTTCGGCGCCCATGCGGTGCTGTTGTCGGACATTCCCGCGGAGCTGGTGCACAGCGACATCGTCATCAGTTCCACCGCCAGCCAGTTGCCGATCCTTGGCAAGGGCGCGGTGGAAAGTGCCCTGAAATTGCGCAAGCACAAGCCGATTTTCATGGTGGATATTGCTGTCCCCCGGGACATCGAGCCGGAAGTCGGCGAGCTGGACGACGTGTATCTCTACAGCGTCGACGATCTGCACGAGGTGGTCGCCGAGAATCTCAAGAGCCGACAAGGCGCGGCCCAGGCGGCGGAAGAGATGATCACCATCGGCGCCGACGACTTCATGGTCCGCCTGCGCGAACTGGCGGCGGTGGATGTGCTCAAGGCCTATCGTCAACAGAGCGAACGCCTGCGCGACGAGGAGCTGCAAAAGGCCCAGCGCCTGCTGGCCAACGGCGGCAGTGCCGAAGAGGTGCTGGTGCAACTGGCTCGCGGCCTGACCAACAAATTGCTCCACGCCCCCAGTGTCCAGCTCAAGAAGCTGACCGCCGAAGGCCGCCTCGATGCGCTGGCCATGGCCCAGGAACTCTTCGCCCTCGGTGAGGGCTCACCGGATAGCTTTTCGGATAAAAAACCGCAATGAAAGCGTCACTGCTCAACAAGCTGGATATCCTCCAGGACCGTTTCGAAGAATTGACCGCCTTGCTGGGCGATGGCGAAGTCATTGCCGACCAGAACAAGTTCCGCACCTATTCCAAGGAATACGCGGAAGTCGAGCCGATTGTCGCCACCTATAAACAGTTGCTTAAAGTGCAGGACGACCTCGAAGGCGCCCAGGCTCTGCTCAAGGACAGCGACCCGGACATGCGTGAAATGGCCGTGGAAGAAGTGCGCGAAGCCAAGGAGCAGTTGCTCGAACTGGAAAGCAACCTGCAACGCATGCTGCTGCCCAAGGACCCGAATGACGGGCGCAACGTGTTCCTCGAGATCCGTGCCGGCACCGGCGGCGACGAGGCGGCGATTTTTTCCGGCGACCTGTTCCGCATGTATTCGCGCTACGCCGAGCGTCGCGGTTGGCGGGTGGAGATCCTGTCGGAGAACGAAGGCGAACACGGCGGCTATAAAGAAGTCATCGCCCGGGTCGAAGGCGATAATGTCTACGGCAAGCTGAAATTCGAATCGGGTGCCCACCGTGTGCAGCGTGTGCCGGCCACCGAATCCCAAGGGCGTATCCACACCTCGGCTTGCACCGTGGCGGTATTGCCCGAGCCGGACGAGCAGGAAGCCATCGAGATCAACCCGGCGGACCTGCGGGTCGACACGTACCGTTCCTCCGGCGCGGGCGGCCAGCACGTCAACAAGACTGACTCGGCGATCCGCATCACGCACTTGCCCTCGGGCATCGTGGTCGAGTGCCAGGAAGAACGTTCCCAGCACAAGAACCGCGCGCGGGCCATGGCCTGGTTGTCGGCCAAGCTCAACGACCAGCAGACCAGCGCCGCTGCCAATGCCATCGCCAGTGAGCGCAAATTGCTGGTGGGCTCGGGGGATCGTTCCGAGCGGATCCGTACCTACAACTTCGCCCAGGGCCGGGTCACCGACCATCGCGTCAACCTGACCCTGTATTCCCTGGACGAGATCCTTGCCGGTGGGGTCGATGCGGTGATCGAGCCGTTGCTGGCCGAATACCAGGCTGACCAGTTGGCGGCGATTGGCGAGTAAGCACAGGTGAATAAATGACCATCATCGCCAGTCTGTTACGCGCCGCCGAGTTGCCGGATTCGCCCACGGCACGGCTGGACGCCGAGTTGTTGCTTGCCGCAGCCTTGGGCAAGTCCCGCAGCTTCCTGCACACCTGGCCCGAGCGGATCGTACCCAGTGAGGCAGCGTTGCTGTTCTCCGAATACCTGCGGCGGCGTCGCTCCGGCGAGCCGGTGGCGTATATCCTCGGGCAACAGGGCTTCTGGAAACTCGACCTGGAAGTCGCGCCTCATACCTTGATCCCGCGTCCCGACACCGAGCTGCTGGTGGAAACCGCGCTGGCGTTGTTGCCGGCCACACCGGCCCGGGTCCTGGACCTGGGCACCGGCAGCGGTGCGATTGCCCTGGCATTGGCCAGCGAGCGCCCTGCCTGGAAAGTCATCGCGGTCGACCGGGTGCTGGAGGCCGTAGCCCTGGCCGAACGCAATCGCCAGCGCCTGGATCTGCACAACGTCACGGTGCTGAGCAGCCACTGGTTCAGTGCGCTGGAAGACACGCGTTTCGAGTTGATCATCAGCAACCCGCCGTACATTGCAGCCAGCGATCCGCATCTGGCCGAGGGTGACGTGCGTTTCGAGCCATCCAGCGCCCTGGTTGCCGGGCCGGACGGGCTCGATGATTTGCGCCAGATCGTTGCCCAGGCCCCGGCTCACCTTGAGCCGGGTGGCTGGGTGATGCTCGAGCACGGCTACGACCAGGCCGAAGCAGTGCGCGATTTGCTGCGCACCCAAGGCTTTGTCGAAATCCACAGCCGCAAGGACCTGGGTGGTCATGAGCGCATCAGCCTGGGGTGCCTGCCGTGCTGAACGATCAGGAGTTGTTGCGCTACAGCCGGCAGATTCTGTTGCAGCACGTCGACATCGACGGCCAATTGCGTCTCAAGCAAAGCCGCGTGCTGATCATCGGCCTTGGTGGTCTCGGCGCCCCGGTAGCGTTGTACCTGGCCGCCGCTGGGGTGGGGGAGATGCACCTGGCGGATTTCGACACCGTCGACCTGACCAACCTGCAACGCCAGATCATTCACGACACGGACAGCGTCGGTCTGAGCAAGGTCGATTCAGCGATGCGACGCCTGGGGGCGATCAACCCTGAGGTTCGGCTGATGCCTCACCGGGTGGCCCTGGACGAAGACAGTCTGGCCGCGGTGGTCACGACAGTGGATTTGGTGCTCGACTGCTCCGACAATTTCTCGACCCGCGAAGCGGTGAACGCGGCCTGTGTCGCGGCGGGTAAGCCGCTGGTCAGTGGCGCGGCGATTCGTCTGGAAGGGCAGTTGTCGGTGTTCGACCCACGCCGCCTCGAAAGCCCTTGCTACCACTGCCTTTATGGTCACGGCAGCGAAGCCGAGCTGACCTGTAGCGAGGCCGGTGTGATCGGACCGCTGGTGGGATTGGTGGGCAGCCTGCAAGCCCTTGAAGCCTTGAAGTTGCTGGCCGGTTTCGGTGAGCCGCTGGTGGGGCGCTTGCTGTTGATCGATGCCCTGGGCACGCGTTTCCGTGAACTGCGGGTCAAGCGCGACCCAGGTTGCAGCGTCTGCGGTGGCCAACATGAGTGAAGCGCCGATTGGTGTGCTTGACTCGGGTGTCGGCGGGTTGTCGGTGCTGGGGGAAATTCGCCAGTTGCTGCCCAATGAGTCGCTGTTGTATGTGGCGGACTGTGGGCATATTCCCTACGGCGAGAAGACCCCGGAATACATCCGGCAACGCTGCGCGATCATTGCCGACTTTCTCCTGGGCCAGGGCGCCAAGGCGCTGGTTGTCGCCTGCAACACCGCAACGGTTGCTGCCGTTGCCGATCTACGCCGTGATTTCCCTCATTGGCCCATCGTCGGGATGGAGCCGGCGGTCAAGCCGGCGGCTGCCGCGACCCGCAGCGGTATCGTCGGTGTGCTGGCCACCACCGGCACCTTGCAGAGCGCCAAGTTCGCCGCTTTGCTCGACCGTTTCGCCACCGATGTGCGAGTCATCACGCAACCGTGTCCGGGCCTGGTTGAACTGATCGAGACGGGTGATTTACACAGTCCGGCCTTGTATCAATTGCTGCAACATTACGTCGACCCCTTGCTGGCAGCTGGCTGCGATACGCTGATCCTGGGGTGCACGCACTATCCGTTCCTCAAGCCATTGCTCGCGCGGATGATTCCGGAGCACATCAGCCTGATCGACACCGGTGCCGCCGTGGCCCGGCAACTTCAGCGTCTTTTGGCTGAGCGAGAGCTGCTGGCTGAGGGACCAGCCGGCGAAACGTATTTCTGGACGAGTGCAGACCCGATACATTTAAGAAAAATCCTACCTACGCTATGGCATTCGTCCGGCGTTGTGCGAAGCTTCGATCTGTAAGAAAAATGTGAAAACTGTGTGAAACGGGCTGAACTTCTGTTTGGGGGCAGATTTCTATAGCTTTGTCTGTTTGTAACAAAATCAACTAAGTCTGTTCGGAAAAGGATGTTTCTAATGAAGCGCTTATTCTGCTTCGCCGCGTTTGCGGCTGCATTGTTGGGGCACACTTACACTGCACAAGCAGCGGGTGTGGAATTTGGGGTTGGCCAGACCAGCGATTCGACCATGACCTATCGCCTGGGCATGCAGTTCGACTGGGACAAGAGTTGGCTGCAAAGTGATGTCGGTCGCCTGACCGGCTACTGGAGCGGTGCCTATACCTACTGGGAAGGGGACGAGACATCCAGCAATCACAGCCTGTCGTTTTCGCCTGTGTTTGTGTATGAATTTTCCGGCCAGAACGTGAAGCCTTACATCGAGGCGGGTGTCGGTGTGGCGTTGTTCGCCAATACCGAAGTGGAAGACAACAAGCTCGGTACGGCTTTCCAATTTGAAGATCGTATCGGCTTCGGCCTGCGCTTCAACGGTGGACATGAAGTGGGCATTCGCGCTACTCATTACTCCAACGCCGGCATCAAGTCGACCAACGATGGTGTAGAAAGCTACTCGCTGCACTACACGATGCCGCTGTAACACTTAAATACTGTGGGAGCGGGCTTGCTCGCGAAAGCGTAGTGTCAATCGCTTCAGTGCTGGCTGATCCGACGCTTCGCGAGCATGCCCGCTCCCACAAAAATCGGGTCTATTTCCTACCGATACGCCGTCGCAATCCCTTGGCGTTCTTCCAGGCACTCCGGTGCGCCCATCTCGAACTCCCGGCAGATCAGCGGGCGCTTTTCGTAGATGGTGCACATCATGCTGTCGCGATCCAGGGCCGCGCACCAACCGTCATCAAGCCTCAGCATCACTTCCCCACCCCAGTCGTCCGTGTCGATAAAACGCTCCGGAACCCCGGTGTCGGTGATCAGCATCACTTCCAACTGGCAGCAGCACGCCGCGCACGTCGAGCACGTGACTGCCGGTGCCGGGATTTCATGGACAGGGATGGTTTTCATGGCGCGCAGTGTAAGGCAATCGGCGGCTCAGGGTTGTCCCTTGATCGGATAGCCGTTTTTCGCCTGGCATGAGTCAATGTCGGGCGGCACGGTTTCGGTCGACGAAGGCAAAGGCCAGAGTGCGGTCATGGACGCAATGGGGAGCGCGGCTTCCCGCGGGCGCTCGACCAACAGATTCAGCACATGTCGCGCTGCTTCGTCCGCCGACCAGTGAGCCGGGGTTGGGAAGCTGTCTTCGGCCCCCTGCAATGGGCCGTCGTAGCCAGGGTGTACCAATGTCGCATCAACACCCGCGCGCGTCAGGTCTGCCCGAGCCGATTCGAACAGATGACGCATCCCGCTGCCACCGGCTTCGGTTTGCGAAGGCGGCAGGTAAGTCGCCGGGCTGGCAATACCCACCAGATGAGGCTCGGTTCCGGCGCGCAACAAGGGCATGGCCACTTCGATGCAGAAACTGGCAGCCAGCAGATTGCTGCGCACAATATGCTCGATCAATGTGTGATCAGCCGGCTGCCCGTCAACGTACTCAGCCGTCCCGGCATTGACGATCACCTGATCCAGGGCGCCCCATTGCCGGGTGATCTGTTCGCCGATTTCGCGCACGGCCCGGCTGTCGGTCAAATTGCCGGGCACGGCCAGCACTTGTCCTGGATAACGTACCGAAAGGGTTTCGCATGATCGGGTCGAGCGCGAACTGACGGCCAGGTATGCACCTGTCTCCAGTATCGCTTCAGCCAACGAAGCGCCGATTCCGTTGCCAGCCCCGGTGAGCCAATAGCGCCGTGGCAGTCTGAGACCCATTCCCTTCTCCTTTCGATTGGACAGCATACTGATCCGTGGCTTTTCAGTAGAGTCCGTACGATTAGTAAGACTATATGTTATCGGGTAAATGATGCATCCCCTAGACCGGCAATTTCGTGTTCGCTAATCGCCCATCCCTTCAACGGCTGCATCCTGTCGCGCTGGCAGGTTTCTGAACGCTGCCAGCGCACGCGCCCTGGATTGGCTCAAGTCGACAATCGGTGCCGGATAATCCACGGCGCCAAACAAGCCGCCCTGGGTATTTGGGCTATGGACCTGTTGCCTGTCCAGATCGTTCAGTTCAGGTAACCAGTGCTTGATGAACAAGCCCTCGCGGTCAAATTTTTCCGACTGGCTCAACGGATTGAAGATGCGGAACCAGGGCGCCGAGTCGGTGCCGGTGGAGGCGCTCCATTGCCAGCCGCCATTGTTGGCGGCGAGGTCGCCGTCGATCAGGTGCTGCATGAAAAAGCGCTCGCCTTCGCGCCAATCGATCAACAGGTTCTTGGTCAGGAACATGGCTACGACCATCCGCAAGCGGTTGTGCATCCAACCGGTCTCCAGCATTTGACGCATGGCTGCATCGATAATCGGTAGGCCGGTGCGTGCTTGCTTCCAGGCTTCCAATTCTGCGGGGGCCTTGCGCCATGCCAACGCCTCGGTTTCGGGGCGAAACGCACGATGGCGCGACACGCGTGGATAGCCCACTAGAATGTGTTTATAAAACTCGCGCCAGAGCAATTCATTGATCCAGGTCACAGCGCCGGCATTTCCGCTCTCGAATTCACCTTGGTTGGCTTGCAGCGCGGCGTGCAGGCACTGGCGCGGCGACACCACGCCGGCCACCAGATAGGCCGAGAGCTGGCTGGTGCCGGGCCTGGCGGGGTAATCCCGTTCACCTTGGTAATCGTCGATGTGCTGGTCGACGAAGGTGTCCAGGCGCCGACGGGCTTCGGTTTCCCCGGCGGGCCAGAGGGCTCGTAGCGCTTCGCTGGGCGGGGCGAAGCCATCGACTTGTGTCGGCACCGGGTCGCGGGCAATGCCGGTGGAGGCCTGCCGGGCCGGCGTGGCGACCAGGCTCGGCAATGAGAGGTGCAGACGGCTGTAGCAGACTTTGCGGAACTGACTGAACACTTGGAAATAATTGCCGGTCTTGGTCAGCACGCTGCCGGGCTTGAACAGTAATTGATCGAGGTGGCTGTGAAATTCAACGCCCTGGTCATTCAGCGTGCGGGCGACTTCGGCGTCGCGTCGTGTTTCATTCAGGCCGTACTCTTCGTTGACATGCACGGCGTCGACGTTCAGTTCGCGACACAGCTTGAGCAGTACCTGCGGTGCCTGGTGCCAATGCGCAGCGGCGCGGATCAGCAATGGGATGTTCAATTCGGCCAGGGCCGCACTCAACGCGCTGAGGTTGCGCAACCAGAAATCGATCTTGCACGGTGCGTCGTCATGGGCGCGCCATTGTTCGGGGCTGGTCAGGTACACCGCCACGCAGGGGCCTTGGGCTGCGGCCGCCGTGAGGGCGGTGTTGTCGTGTAGGCGCAAGTCGCTGCGCAGCCAGATCAGTTGCATGCTGTCTTCCATCTAAAGGAGTTCTCGACGACTCAGTTCGCGGTGAGCCGATAACGGGTCTTCGGCCCAGGACACGTCAATCATCGACACGCCTGTGGATAACCTGGCTTGGTGGATCGACGCAGCCGGGCCGGCAATGACGATCGGGCAATCGATTCCGCCCAGCAGCCTGGGCAGTTGGGACAGGTTGAGTGCGTGACTGGAATACAGCAGGACGCCGCGGGCCTTGAGGCGCTCGACCGCCAGGGCCAGTTCGCCGGCCAGTAGAGGGCCGTCGAACACTTCCACCGGGCAGTCGGCGCTGCTGGCCAGCCAGGCGGTGAGCCATAAGTGCGGCTCCTGGGGCGAGTCCGAATGATTGACCAGCAACAGTGGCGCGCCGCGCAACTGACGGTTGTTGTGGTAGATCCGGCTGCCGAACTTGCTGCGCAGCCACGAGTACAGGAAGACCCGTTCCAGCTGCGCACCGAACTGGCCTTGCCAGCGCAAGTGCAACTCGGCCAGCAACGGCAAGAGCAACTGCTCGCACACAGTCCAGGGTGGGTACAGCGCCATCGCCTGGTTGACCAGGTCATCGATCTGGCGCTCGGCCAGTTGCGTCACCGCCAGCACCAAGGCGTGGCGCTGTCGCTGCCAGTCATTCTCCGGCACCTGTGTGGGTTCGGTCGGTGGCTGCGGTGTGTCCAGCAAAGGCTTGATCTTGCTCACCGCAACGCCACGGTCGATCCAGGTGAGAATGCTCAGGATCCGTTGCACATGGTCGGCATTGAACAGTCGGTGGCCCTTGGGGGTACGGTGCGGCACGATCAGGCCATAACGGCGTTCCCAGGCTCGCAGCGTGACGGCGTTGACACCGGTTTGCCGGGCGACCTCGCGTATGGGCAGCCAGCCTTGCGCCAAGGCCTTGGCAAAGTCGGCCCCCAGGTCTTCGCTGGCGCTGGAGTCGGGTTCGTTCTTCATCAAATAGCGTTTCGCAAGCTGAGGTTTTCCGGGTGTGGTTGCAGGTAGACCTGCTGCGTCAGGTAAGGATCGGGGTGCTGGCGCAAGTGATGCTTGAGCAATGTCAGTGGCACCACCAAGGGCACGATGCCGAGGCGATATTGCCCGATCAGATGCTGTACTTCCTGTTTGTCATCGGCGTCGATGACGCGCTTGAGGTAACCGCTCAGGTGTTGCAGCACGTTGGTGTGGGTGCGACGGGTGGCGCATTTCTTCAAGGCGGCCATCAATGCGCTGAAATAGCGTGGGCCCAACTCATTGGGGTCGGCCTTGCCCATGTTGCCCAGCAAATTGCCCAGGGCCTTGTATTGCAGTGGGTTGTGGGCCATCAGCAGGTATTTGTAGCGCGAGTGGAATTCGATCAGGTCGCGACGGCTCAGTCCGTCGCGACGCAAAGGTTGCCAGGCGGCATAGGCGAACACCCGGGTCAGGAAGTTCTCGCGCAGCACCGGGTCGTTGAGGCGACCGTCTTCCTCCACCGGCAGGTCGGGGTGGCGTTCGCAGAAGGCCTGGGCATAGATCCCGCGGCCGCCGCCGTCCTGGGTCACGCCGTTGTGGTCATAAACCTTGACCCGCTCCAGTCCGCAGGACGGCGATTTCTGCATGAAGATATAGCCGCAGATGTCATCCAGTTCCCCAGCCATTTGCTTTGCGTAGTCGGCCAGTGGCCGGGTCGCGTTGAGCTCGCGATTCACCGTGCCGAGCGCCTCGGGATGTTTGGGGTCGCCCACCAGGCGAATCGGCTCCCGGGGGATACCCAGGCCGATGGCGACTTCGGGGCACACCGGCACGAAATCGAAATAGTCGACGAGGGTGCGGCTGCACAACTGCGATTGCTTGTGCCCGCCGTTAAAGCGAACTTCAGCCCCCATCAGGCAGGCGCTGATGGCGATTCTGGGTTTGGCGATGGCTGTGCTGGACATAGGCGACCTCTGATTGCTAAATCTTGTACAGATTTGTATTTCTGTACAATATTTTCATCATAGGTCCGAACGTGCACAAGTCAACCGGATTGTGTGGCGAGGCGACGTCAATCTGTGTCGCAGGCAGGCTGCTGTCTCTTTCGACAGCAGCGAATATCGATGGGTGATGCGCTTACTGCAGGCTTGCGTGCAGGCGGCGTGCGGCCTCCTGGCCGCTGAGCCATGCGCCTTCGACCCGGCCGGACAGGCACCAGTCGCCGCACACATACAGGCCCAGGTCGGCATCGGCCAAGGCGCCCCATTCGTGGTTGCCGGCGGGGCGGGCGTAGAGCCAGCGATGGGCCACGCTGAAGCTCGGTGCGGGCATCGCGCTGTGCAGCAGTTCGGCGAAGGCGCCGTGCAGATGTTCGATCACCGCTTCCTTGGACAGGTCGATGTGCTGCCGGCTCCAGTCGCTGGTGGCGTGCAGTACCCAGGTGTCGAGCGTGTTGTCGCGTCCCGGCTTGCTGCGGTTGCGCGCCAGCCAATCCAGGGGGCTGTCCTGTACGAAGCAGCCTTCCATGGGCGTATCCAGCGGTGTTTCGAAGGCCAGCGCCACGGCCCAGGTCGGGTCCATCTTCACGCCGGCGGCCACTGCGGCCAGCTTCGGTACGGCCGCCAGCAACGCGGTGGCCTGGGGCGCGGGCGTGGCGATCACCACCTGGCCGAAGGGGCCGTGGGTGAAACCTTCGGCGTCCTGCAAATGCCAGTGTTCCTGGCCGCGGTACACCTCGGTGATCCGGCAGGAAAACTGCACCTGCAACTTGTCGAGCAAGGCGCGGCTGATGGCGCTCATGCGCGGCGTGCCGACCCAACGGGTCTGCTCGTCCGGCGATGGGCTCAGTTGTCCGTTCTGGAAGTTGTAGAGTTGCGGGTTCCATTCCGCCGCCCAGCCGTTGGTTTGCCAGCGCTGGACCTCCGTGACAAAGCGGCGATCACGGGCGGTGAAGTATTGCGCGCCCATGTCCAATGCGCCGACGTCGCTGCGTTTGCTCGACATGCGTCCGCCGCTGCCGTGGCTTTTATCGAAGAGTTGAACGATATGCCCGGCCTCCGTCAGGGCCTGGGCGGCTGAAAGTCCGGCGATGCCGGTGCCGATGATTGCGATAGGTACAGTCATGAGGGCCTCGTTTACCTTTCTGTACAGACTACGCCGTCGTTTAAACCTGTACAATTCGGGTTTCTGGTATAAGTTTTACCGTTCGCGTTTGGACAGCTTGTCCTATTGTTAAACACAGACCCTGTCCGATACGAAAAATCCCTGCTTATAAAAATAGACTAATGGGCCGGGTAAAACGCGTTGCGAGGAACATCTCATGCACATATTGCTGACCGGCGGTACTGGTTTGATCGGACGTCAGCTCTGCCGCCTCTGGTTGGGGCAGGGACATCGCTTGACGGTATGGAGTCGCCGGCCCGAAGAGGTGGCGAAAATCTGTGGGGCAGATGTACGAGGCGTTGCCAGGCTCGATGAAGTTGTCGAGCCGGTGGACGCAGTGGTCAACCTCGCGGGAGCGCCGATTGCCGACCGGCCCTGGAGTCACAAGCGCAAGATGTTGTTGTGGAGCAGTCGCATCACGCTGACGGAAGTTTTGCTAGCGTGGCTGGAGCGTTGCGAGCAGAAACCGCAGGTGTTGATTTCCGGTTCCGCGGTGGGCTGGTATGGCGACGGTGGCGAGCGTGAGTTGACTGAGGAGTCGGGGCCGGTGAGTGAAGATTTCGCCAGTCAGTTGTGTATCGCCTGGGAAGAAACCGCGCAACGGGCCGAGGCGTTGGGCATACGCGTGGTGCTGGTTCGTACCGGCCTGGTCCTGTCTGCCGAGGGCGGCTTTTTGTCGCGGCTGCGGCTGCCGTTCAAACTGGCGCTGGGCGGGCGTATCGGCAATGGTCGGCAGTGGATGCCGTGGATTCATATTGACGATCAAATCGCCCTGATTGATTTTCTTCTGCACCGCTTTGATGCCAGCGGTCCTTATAATGCGTGCGCTCCGAACCCGGTGCGCAACCGCGATTTTGCCAAGGCCCTGGGGCATGCATTGCATCGGCCAGCCGTGGTGCCGATGCCGGAGCTTGCGTTGAAAGTCGCGCTGGGGGAGCTGTCCTTGCTGTTGCTCGGCGGCCAGCGCGCCACGCCGGCCCGATTGCAGGCGGCGGGTTTCACATTCCGGTTCACTGATTTGCCCGCGGCCTTGGAAGACTTGTCCAGCCGCCTTTGAAATAGGACGTTGCATGACCGATCACGCGTTGCTTCTGGTGAATCTGGGTTCGCCTGCCTCCACTTCGGTGGCCGATGTGCGCCGCTACCTCAATCAATTCCTGATGGATCCTTATGTCATCGACTTGCCATGGCCCGTGCGGCGCTTGCTGGTGTCGCTGATCCTGATCAAGCGTCCCGAGCAGTCGGCCCATGCCTATGCCTCGATCTGGTGGGAGGAGGGTTCGCCGTTGGTGGTGCTCAGCCGCCGGCTGCAACAGGCCATGACCGCGCAGTGGACCCAGGGACCGGTAGAACTGGCAATGCGTTATGGCGAGCCGTCCATTGAGTCGGCGTTGGTGCGGCTGGCGAGCCAGGGTCACAAGAAGATCACGTTGGCGCCGTTGTATCCGCAGTTCGCCGACAGCACCGTGACCACGGTGATCGAAGAGGCCAAGCGGGTCGTGCGGGAAAAGAGACTCGATGTGCAGTTCTCGATTCTCCAGCCCTTCTACGATCAGCCCGAATACGTTGACGCCCTTGTGGCCAGCGCCAAGCCGTACATGATGCAGGAACACGATCACCTGTTGTTGAGTTTCCACGGTTTGCCGGAGCGGCACCTGACCAAGCTCGACCCAACGGGCTTTCATTGCTTCAAAGACGCCGACTGCTGCAAGAACGCGCCGCCGGAGGTCATGGCGACCTGTTACCGCGCCCAGTGCATTCGCACCGCGCAACTGTTTGCCGAGCAGATGGGGCTGGCGGATGGTAGTTGGTCGGTATCGTTCCAATCGCGACTGGGCCGTGCCAAGTGGATCGAGCCTTACACTGAAGCACGCCTGGAAGAGTTGGCTAAAAGTGGCGTGAAGAAGGTGCTGGTGATGTGCCCGGCGTTCGTTGCCGACTGCATCGAGACCCTGGAAGAAATCGGTGATCGCGGGCGCGAGCAGTTCCGTGAGGCCGGAGGGGAGGAGTTGGTGCTGGTGCCTTGCCTCAATGATGAGCCGCAGTGGGCCAAGGCGTTGAGCACGCTGTGTGAGCGGGCGCCGATCGCGCTGTAATACAAAACCTGTGGCGAGGGAGCTTGCTCCCGCTTGGGTGCGAAGCGCCCACAACAGCGGGACTGCTTCGCAGTCCAGCGGGAGCAAGCTCCCTCGCCACAATAGAAGAGCAGGCTGATTTATAGCAGCGGCTCATCCGCCTTCTTGTGCTTCCAACTGTCATTGCCCGGCAGCAGCAGGTTCAGCGCGATCGCCACCACCGCGCACAACGCGATGCCTTTGAGGCCGAAATCGTCCGGCCCAGTGCCGGTGCCCACCAGCACACCACCGATGCCGAACACCAGCGTGACCGAAACGATCACCAGGTTGCGCGCCTCGCCCAGGTCGATCTTGTGGCGGATCAAGGTGTTCATGCCCACTGCCGCAATCGAACCGAACAACAGGCACAGAATCCCGCCCATCACCGGCACCGGAATGCTTTGCAGCAGCGCACCGAACTTGCCGATGAATGCCAGGCTGATGGCAAAGATCGCCGCCCAGGTCATGATCTTCGGGTTATAGTTTTTGGTTAGCATCACCGCGCCAGTCACCTCGGCATAGGTGGTGTTGGGCGGGCCGCCGAACAGGCCGGCGGCGGTGGTGGCAATGCCGTCACCGAGCAGTGTGCGGTGCAGGCCGGGTTTTTTCAGGTAGTCGCGACCGGTCACGCTGCCCACGGCAATCACGCCGCCGATGTGCTCGATGGCCGGCGCCAGCGCCACCGGGACGATGAACAGGATCGCCTGCCAATTGAACTCCGGTGCGGTGAAGGCCGGCAGGGCGAACCACGGCGCGGCGGCGATTTTCGCGGTGTCCACGACGCCGAAGAAAAACGCCATGGCAAAGCCCACCAGCACGCCGGAAATGATCGGCACCAGGCGGAAAATGCCTTTGCCGAACACCGCCACGATCAGGGTGGTGAGCAGCGCCGGCATCGAGATCATCATCGCGGTCTGATAATGAATCAGCTCGGTGCCGTCGCCGGCCTTGCCCATCGCCATGTTGGCGGCAATCGGCGCCATGGCCAGGCCGATGGAGATGATCACCGGGCCAATCACTACCGGCGGCAGCAGCCGGTCGATGAACCCGGTGCCCTTGATCTTCACCGCCAGGCCCAGGAAGGTGTAGACGAAACCTGCCGCCATCACGCCGCCCATGGTCGCGGCCAGGCCGAACTGGCCCTTGGCGAGGATGATCGGCGTGATGAAGGCAAAGCTCGAAGCCAGGAACACTGGCACCTGGCGCCCGGTGACGATTTGGAACAGGATCGTTCCCAGGCCGGCCGTGAACAGCGCCACGTTAGGGTCCAACCCGGTGATCAGCGGCATCAGTACCAGCGCGCCGAAGGCGACGAACAGCATCTGCGCGCCGGACAGCACCTGGCGCCAGAGCGGATCGTTGAACTCATCCTGCATGCTCAAGCGTCCTTCTGCTTGGTGCCGAAGATCTTGTCGCCGGCATCGCCCAAGCCCGGGATGATGTAGCCGTGCTCGTTGAGTTTCTGGTCAATGGACGCGGTGTAGATGGTCACGTCCGGGTGGGCGTCCTGCACGGCCTTGATGCCTTCGGGCGCGGCGACCAGCACCATGGCGCGGATGTCCCGGCAACCGGCTTTTTTCAACAGGTCGATGGTGGCGACCATGGAGCTGCCGGTGGCGAGCATCGGGTCGATGATCATCGCCAGGCGCTCGTCGATTTCCGGCACCAGTTTTTCCAGATAGGTGTGCGCCTGCAGGGTCTGCTCGTTGCGAGCCACACCCACGGCGCTGACTTTGGCCCCTGGAATCAGGCTCAGTACGCCCTCGAGCATGCCGATGCCGGCGCGCAGGATCGGCACCACGGTGATCTTCTTGCCGGCGATCTTCTCGACCTGGACCGTACCGGCCCAGCCGTCGATTTCATAGGACTCCAGCGGCAGGTCCTTGGTGGCCTCGTAGGTGAGCAGGGCACCGACTTCCTGGGCCAGTTCACGGAAGTTCTTCGTGCTGATATCGGCGCGGCGCATCAGGCCGAGTTTGTGTCTGATCAGCGGATGGCGGATCTCGAGGATGGGCATGGGGAAGGCTCCGGCGGCGGGCAAAAAAACCGGCCTAGATTAATCTATCCGAGGGTGTTGTCCTATAGACAATACAGAACGTTAGTCCACAAACGCTTGATCTGGCCGGGCGGGATGCGTACCTTTGCCGGCTTTTCCGAACCCTGCCACCCCTGGAGAGCGCCATGTCCGCTGATCTCGAGCATATCCGTCAAATCATGCGAGAGGCTGACTGCCTGTACACCGAAGCCGAAGTCGAAGCGGCCATCGCCCGTGTCGGTGCGCAAATCAATGAACAGCTGGCCGATGCCAATCCGGTGGTGTTCTGCGTCATGAACGGCGGGCTGATTTTCTCCGGCAAGCTGCTGACCTATCTGAACTTCCCATTGGAAGCGTCCTACCTGCATGCCACCCGTTATCGCAACGAAACCAGCGGCGGTGACTTGTTCTGGAAGGCCAAGCCGGAAGTCTCGTTCATCGACCGCGACGTGCTGATCATCGACGACATCCTCGACGAAGGTCACACCCTGGGCGCCATCATCGACTTCTGCAAACACGCCGGTGCCCGCGCCGTGCACACCGCCGTGCTGATCGACAAGGACCACGACCGCAAGGCCCGTCCGGACTTGAAAGCCGATTTCGTCGGCTTGCCGTGCATCGACCGCTACATCTTCGGCTACGGCATGGACTACAAAGGTTACTGGCGCAACGCCAATGGCATTTTCGCCGTCAAGGGAATGTAGTCGATGACCCGGCCAAGCTTTCTGGATCATGCACTGTTCGATGGATTGGCCGAAAAAGCCGCGGCCAGCCCTCGCGGACGGCAGCACCATAACTTCCACGAAATGGATGAGCCGTGCCACCGCATGGCGGTGGGCTTGCAGCCTTCGACCTACATCCCGCCGCACCGCCATCTGAGCGCCGACAAGGCCGAAACCTTGCTGGTGCTCAAGGGCCGGCTGGGGGTATTGATATTCGACGAAGCCGGCGCGGTGGTGGACAAGCGCATCCTGCAGGCCGGTGGCGATTGCCTCGGCGTCGACCTGCCGGCCGGCGTGTATCACGGATTGGTGGTGCTGGAAGCCGACAGCCTGATGTTCGAATGCAAAGCCGGCCCCTACCGCCCCGTGGGCGAGGGCGAACTGGCCCACTGGGCGCCCCGTGAAGGCGAGCCAGGCGTCGCCGAGTACCGGGCCTGGATGCGTGCCCAGTTCGACTGAGTACCGAATCAGTCGTCGGCACGGAGCTTTTGTGGCGAGGGAGCTTGCTCCCGCTTGGGTGCGTAGCACCCACCTGCAATTGGGGCTGCTGCGCAGCCCAGCGGGAGCAAGCTCCCTCGCCACAGTTCAAGCAAGTCTTGGATGAGCCGCGCCGCTGGCCAACCACTGCTCGCTCTTGACCCGCGCCTGCTCCAGGGTCTGCACATACGCCAATTGCCGCTGCTCGCGATGAATACCGGCGCGGCGCAGCTTCAGGCGCACCCTGGGCGCCGTCGCGACCAGGATCAGGCCGATGCCCTGCTTGCGGTAATCCTTCAGGATGTTTTCAAACGCAGCCAGCGCGGTCATGTCCAGCATGGGCACGGCGCTCATTTCCACCACCACCACGCGCACCCCCGGATCGAACTTGCGCAGCACGTCCAGGGCTTTTTCTGCCGCACCGAAGAACAGCGGCCCACGAATTGCGTAGCAGCGCACATGCTCGGGCATGCCCAGCAGGGCCTGGTGAAAGTGGCGAGGCAGTTCGGTGCTGTCGGTCAGTTCGCTCATGCGCTTGATGAACAGCCCGGCGGCCAGCAGCAGGCCGACGGCGACGGCCATGACCATGTCGAACAGCACGGTCAGGCTAAGGCAGGTCAGCAGCACCAGTACGTCGCTGCGCGGGGCGATGCGCAAGGTATGCAACACGTGTCCGGCTTCGCTCATGTTCCAGGCCACTATCACCAGTAGCGCCGCCAGGGCTGCCATGGGCAGGTAGCTGAACAGGGGCGCCAGCAACACCATCGCCAGCAGCACCACAAGGCTGTGAATGATCGCGGCCAGCGGTGAAGAGGCGCCGCTGCGCACATTGGTCGCGCTGCGGGCAATGGCCGCCGTGGCGGTGATACCGCCGAACAGCGGCGCCACAAGGTTGCCCAGGCCTTGGCCGATCAGCTCGGCGTTGGGGTCATGCTTGCTGCCGGTCATGCCATCCGCCACCACGGCGCACAGCAGCGATTCGATGGCGCCAAGCATGGCAATGGCGAAGGCCGGGCCCAGCAATTGGCGGATCAGATCATAGGAAAGCGTCAAGGGATGCCCCTGGCCATCTGGCAGGTTCCATGGCCACTCGAGGCTCGGTAAAAACGGCGGGATACCGGGGTGGCTGATGCCATCGACCATGTAGCTGAAACGCTCACCCAATGTCGCCACCGGCAAACCGCCGCGCTCCAGCGCCAGTCCCAATAGCGCCCCGACCAGCAAGGCAACCAAATGCCCGGGAACCCGCGGTACCCAGCGTGGCCAGGCAAACAGCACCGCCAGGCACGTGACGCCGATGATGCCATCGCCGAGCCGGGCACTGGGCAGCGCCACGATCAGTTCGCCCAACTGTTCGATGTAGTGCTTGGCTTGCCCGACGGTGGTCAACCCCAGCAGATCCTTCAGTTGCAAGGTGGCGATGACCACGCCGATCCCGGCGGTAAAGCCGAGGATCACCGGGTAGGGGATGTATTGGATCAGCCGTCCGGCGCGCATCAGGCCCAGGGTGATCAAGATCAGACCAGCGAGCATGGTGCACAACAACAGGCCGCCCAGGCCGTGCTGTTGCGTGATGGGCAGCAGGATTACCACGAATGCCGCCGTCGGCCCGCTGACGTTAAAGCGCGAGCCGCCGGTGAGGGCGATCAAGGGCGCGGCCACCAACACCGTGTACAAGCCATGTTGCGGTGGCACGCCAACGGCAATCGCCAGGGCCATGGCCAGTGGGATGGCGATGATGCCGACGGTCAGCCCGGCCACCAGGTCGCCACGCAGGCGCTCCAGGGTGTAACCGGCGCGCCAGGCCTGGCGCCAGGCGGCAAACAACGGTGGGGCGGAGAAAGACATGAATACTCCTCGCAAGGGGGACACTGGCACTGGCCCTGTGGCGAGGGAGCTTGCTCCCGCTCGAGTGCGTAGCGCTCGCAATATTATGGGGCGGCTGCGCCACCCAGCGGGAGCAAGCTCCCTCGCCACAAAGGCATGCGCCGGTAGGCCGGGGCTGATGGCTCTTTGAGTATGCCGTGCTCGTTGCGCGGATGTATTGATCTGGATCGTTATTTTTACCATCCAGGCTCATGCTAGAGTGCTCGGCCAAGACCCCGGAGCTTGTCATGCGTGTATCGATCCGCCGTAGCGCTACTTTGCTGTTGATCTCCAGCCTGCCCTTGGCGGCCGTGGCCGCACCGATGCACAGCCAGTTCCTGCCGCCTGATGACCTGGTGGTGCGCCAGGAGCAGCCTGAACAGCAGCAGTTGCTGCAAGTGACCGAGTATTCGGTGGTGCTGGGTAACCAGCGTCAGTCCAACCAGCAACCGATTCCGGTCACTTCGCCCTTGCTGGTCCGTCTCAAGGGCAAGCCGATGAACAAGGGCGCGACCCTCAGCCAGGTGATCCTTAACTTCGACGGCGAAAGCAAAAGCCTGAAGAAACCGGTTTTCGACGAGGCGAGCAAGACCCTGACGCTGTCTTATCCTCAGGCTCAGTACCGGGTGGTCATCGATCTGCTGCGCAACAACACGGTCTATGTGCAGTTTCTCACCTACGCCAACGGTCATATCTGGGCCGACCTGCACACCGGTGCCGAACGCCCGCGTTGAGCCGCGAGGCCTGCCGGGGGTAAACTGCCCGCCCCGTGAACTGTGCGAGCTGGAGCCGGCAATGCGTAAAGACAAGAAACAAGTGATTGGCGACGAGATTGGCGATGAACAGGTCAAGCTGTTCCTCAATTTCGAACCGGTCGATGCCACGTCGCCGTCGCTGCACAAACTGATCAAGGCCTACCGTGGGCTGCGGGTCGATGACTTCGAGCGGTTCCTGACGTTTTTCGTCGAGGCCGGTTACGACCTTAATGGCAAGGATGAGCAAGGCAAGGATTTCGTGGCGTTGATCCAGGACCAGCGTAACGCCGAGGAATACATTGAACTGATCAATAAGGCGCGTGGCTGATCGCGTTAATGTCATGTCCGCGGGCCGCCGCGGCGTTTGAATGTCTGCATCAGTATTTCATGACGTACTCAACTAAGCCCGAAAGGTTATGTCACCATTCGGGCTGTTTTGTTTTATCTGGATTTCCATTACTTTTGGGTTGAAACCAAGGGGTTTCATTTCAATCGCTAAATGGAGTTTTATTTATCATGGAAGATAAAGGTAAATGTATCGCCGGGTGTTTATTGGCCCTGATCGGCTGTCTGGCAAGTTCGGTTTCCAATGCGTTCGATGAGATCGTCAATGTGGAAATATTCAACGCAACGTCAGCGGTCATTGTGCCGGGTAGCGATTTCACGTGGTCTCTGGCCCCGGAAAATGCGGGCCACAGCTTTTCGATAAGTCCTGGGGAACGCCAGGAGCTAACCTATTATCTGCCCCAGGCGCGTGCCGAGCGGGAGTCATTTACCTACACCCAAGGAAACCGCACCTGCCATTTCAGTTTCGGGCATATTCCTGGCGTGCCGGTGAGTGACGGACAGACAATGCCTTATCGTCGCTGGGTTGAAGCGAAACCGGCAGGTGCCTGTGTTGCGGAGTTACTAGAGGTTGAAGATGACGATGATTATGTTCGTCATGGCGGAACACGCGTCAAGTTCAGTATGAAGTCATAATACGGGTAATAAAAAGCCTCCTGTTTGCACGGAAGGCTTTTTATCAGTACACAGTATCAGGCGTAACTTTGAGCCTTGCTGTCTTCAACCAACTCCAACGCAATGTTGTTCTGCGCGTTGATTTTTCGATACAGCGCCGCGTCGGTTTCCAACACTTTTTCCCGGGCCGGGAAGATCTCTGCGAGCTTGGCAGCCCACTCGCCCTTGGCTTTGTCCGGGAAGCAGCGCTCGATCAGTTCCAGCATGATCGACACGGTCACCGAAGCACCCGGCGATGCGCCGAGCAGGGCGGCGAGGCTGCCGTCCTTGGCCGCCACCAGTTCGGTGCCGAACTGCAGGACGCCACCTTTCTTCGGGTCTTTCTTGATGATCTGCACCCGCTGGCCGGCCACTTCCAGGCGCCAGTCCTCGGCTTTCGCCTCGGGGTAGAAACGACGCAGGGATTCCAGGCGCTGTTCCATGGACTGCATCACTTCGCTGATCAGGTACTTGGTCAGGTCCATGTTGTCCCGGGCCACGGCCAGCATCGGGCCGATGTTGCCGGCACGTACCGACAGCGGCAGGTCCATGATCGAACCGTGCTTGAGGAACTTGGTGGTGAAACCGGCGTATGGCCCGAACAGCAGGGATTTTTTGCCATCGACTACACGGGTGTCCAGGTGCGGCACCGACATCGGCGGCGAGCCCACGGCGGCCTGGCTGTAGACCTTGGCCTGGTGGTGCTTGACCACTTCCGGGTTGTCGCAACGCAGCCACTGGCCACTGACCGGGAAGCCGCCGAAGCCCTTGCTCTCCTCGATGCCCGAGGCTTGCAGCAGCGGCAACGCCGCACCGCCGGCACCGAGGAACACGAACTTGGCGTCGACATCGCGGCTGCTGCCGGAATTGACGTCCTTGATGCTCACGGTCCAGCCACTGCCGTTGCGCTTGAGACCGGTGACGCGCTTGCAGTATTTGACCTGAGTGTCCGGGGCGCTGGTCAGGTGCTTGAGCAACTGGTTGGTCAGGGCGCCGAAGTTGACGTCGGTGCCGTTCATGACGCGAGTGGCGGCGATGACCTCATCGGCCGGCCGGCCAGGCATCATCAGCGGCATCCACTCGGCCATCCGGGCCTTGTCCTCGGTGTATTCCATGTCGGCGAAGGCGTGATGCTGGCGCATCAGCTCGAAGCGCTTCTTCAGGAACGACACGCCTTTCTCGCCTTGCACGAAGCTCAGGTGTGGCACCGGGGCGATGAAGGACTTGGAGGAGCCGAACGTGCCTTTTTTGGTCAGGTACGTCCAGAACTGCTTCGACACCTCGAACTGGGTGTTGATGTGCACGGCTTTCTTGATGTCGACATTGCCGTCGGCTGCCTGGGGCGTGTAATTGAGCTCACACAGCCCGGCGTGACCGGTGCCGGCGTTGTTCCACGGGTTGGAACTCTCCGCGGCACCGGAATCCATCAGCTCGACGACTTCCAGCGAGATCGCGGGGTCGAGCTCCTTGAGCAGTACGGCCAGGGTGGCACTCATGATGCCGGCCCCTACCAGAACTACATCGACTGCTTCGTTATGCGCCATTTAACGCGTCTCCAAAATCTGCAGCACCAAATTGTCGGCATAGCGGCCAGGAGTGGCGGGGCAGGTCAGTTGCGCCCCAGTTATCCATGGCCAGGATCGCCATGTCCGAATCTTCGCAATTTTTCGCACCTACTGCGGATGCATGCAGCCTGGCCTCAAGAGTCACATGAACTCATTTAAGCGCCGGGCAGGCAATTCGACTTATGGCCGAGACATCCGTTCGTGCAACCAAATCCGTAGCGGACAGGCTTCAGGCGCCGGTTCTTGAGCGATATCCGGTCCTGTGTCGTTGGGCTGTTTCAGACGCTAATGGTGCTTGTTCAGACGCAAAACTCTTCATTTGCTCGCCACACTCTCGTGAAGTTGTGAAAACCCGTTTTTTCACGCTCTTTTGAAGACGTGAACCTCAAAAAAGGGCTGTCCCAGCCTGGCACTGCGCCCGGTTTGGTTGCCCCCATGTAGTACATGACAGGCAAAACGGGCAGACAGCTCAGTGACCGAGCGTAATGACAGCTCTGCAGATTCGCGAAAAGTGGTGATTTGCCTGGAGGAACAGCAAGCGCGCCAGCTTCACTCGATCTGTGTGGGCGGCTCTCTGTGGGCGTTGCGGGGTGCCAATACCAGCGCATCAGCGGTGTTGCGAGGCCCGATCAGGAGACGTCCTTATAATCGGGGGGAGATTGTATCGAAGAAACGCAGGGAAATGGTCGTGTTTAATGACTTTTATTAGCCGTCCGGTCAGATGGTCAACAGCTGCCGGTTACGTGCGCGGGCAGGAAGCGGTTGCACGCGGGCGCTGGCGGGCAATGGCTGGTGCAGCCAGTTGAGACGGATCTCTTCGATTTCCACCCAGCCTTCGCCCATGGGTTGCAGGCTGCACTGTTTGAACGCCTGGCAATGGCCGTTGCGATCGAGCAAGGCGAAGCTGCGGTGATGAGGGCGAGGGGTGAACAGGGAAATAAGGAAGCGCATGAGCGGATACCGGGTCAGGGAGCTTGGGGCAAGCCTGACAGCGGGCTATGACATGCCGGTGTAAGGACCGTGACAATGGGGTGACAGGAACCGGCAACCACGGCCCGTGTCAGACATTTCAGTATTCATCGTGCGACGCTAGTTCACGGCGATGGCGCACCGCTATACTGCCGGCCTGTTTGTGCCCGATTCTGGAGAGAAGAGCATGTTGCAACGCCTGTTGTTCGGTTTGATCGCTGTGACCAGTCTGACCCTCGTCGGCTGCGCCCACAGCCCGCAACAACTTAACCCGGAGCCCAAGCTCAATGCCCAACTGGCGCCTGTGGGTCGTGGCCAGCCGGTGGTGGTGCGAGTGGTGGACGGTCGTCCGTCGCCGACGCTCGGTACCCGTGGCGGGCTGTATCCGGAAACCAGTGTGATCACGGTGCAGGGCGCGCAGATCCTGCCCAAGCTGCAGGCCCAGGCTGAAGCTGCCGTGCGTTTGCTGGGCTTCACGCCGACCGCCAATGCCTTGAATGCACCGCAACTGACCGTAACCCTGGCCGAGCTCAAGTATCAGTCACCCAAGGAAGGCATGTATGTGACCGAAGCCACCATCGGCGCGACCTTCCGCTCCGACGTGCAGAACGCCAACCGCCGCTACAGCGGTCGTTACGGTGCTTCCCTGGACCAGCGTTTCGGCATGGCGCCTAACCAGGACACCAACACCAAGCTGGTCAGCGACGTCTTGAGCGATGCCCTGACCCGGCTGTTCAAGGATCCGACCATTGGGCAAGTGCTGGCTGAATAAGTAACAAACCTCACAACCCCTGTGGGAGCTTGCCCCACAGGGGTTTTTTATGGGCGATGTTCTCAGGCGGCCTGGGAATAGAACTCCAGCACACTGATCCCGGTCAGCAGGTCGGTCTCTGGAAGGTCGGCATGTTGATGACCGCCGAGGGCGCAATACACCAGCCAATGTCGGTCCTGCACGTTGAAGGACAGGCTGTCGACGAGGTTCTGTTGTTCGTCGCTTGGGCTGATGAGATAGAGGCGATCCTGGTTTTCGGCGTGCAACATGAGGGGTTCCGGGCAGGTTTGAAGGGCGACAGAGTGGCCTAATCAGATGACGAAACCGTGACGGGGGAAATTAACCCGAGGATTGATTACGGACCTGTGGCGAGGGAGCTTGCTCCCGCTGGGCTGCGCAGCAGCCCCCGACTAGCGTCTCGGTGTGTCAGGTTAATCGTGCAAGCTTTTTTTGGGACTGCTGCGCAGTCCAGCGGGAGCAAGCTCCCTCGCCACGAAGTCACCAGGCCATTATCCCAGCCGATCGTTACTGGTCGGAAAAAACGGTGCAGGGCGGCAGGCTTTCGGTAGAATCCGCGCCCTGTTCGTAGGCCACGGACGTGTCCTGTCCGTTTTTCGCTTGAGGTTCGTGATGTCGCTGCATCTGCTTTCGTTGTTCGCCGCCCACCCCGCCAAACTGATCAACTTGCTTGCGTTGCTGTTTGCCTGCCCGGGCGGTTGGGTGCTGCATGCGACGCGCCGCCGTGAACAACGGGCGCGGGCTTGCCTTGAAGCGCGCAATCGCGATGGCAACGAACGCTTCGAAGCGCTGCTGGATCTGGCCACTCAGCGGATGAACCGGTTTTTCTACCGGTTTGGCTTTGGCTGCCTGGCGCTGGCGTTGCTGATGTCGTGGATCAGTACGCAGTTCTGACTGCGTAGCCGTGGCAGGGTAAGTGAGGTTTGTCAGGCAGAGATGCTTTTGTGGCGAGGGAGCTTGCTCCCGCTGGGCTGCGCAGCAGCCCCCCTCGAACGGTCAACCCCAAGGCTCTGACTAATCGCAAGCCCGTTTTGCGATTGCTGCGCAATCGAGCGGGAGCAAGCTCCCTCGCCACAGGGAACCCGTGTCCTCAGACCTGTCGCTTAAAGCGCCAACCCCGCCTTGACCCGATACTGATTTCGCACCGGCGTTGCATATTGCAGCACCAGGAACGGCCGGTGTTCCGGCGGGCAAGCGTCCAGCCGGCGTTGCCATTCTTCCTGGGCCTTGACCAGCTCCTCGGCACCGAACACCTCGGCCGCCTTGGGCACTTGCAACTGCGGGTCGGCGTCGGCCCATTGGGCATAAGCCAGGTAATGCACCGGGAACAGGCGGTAGCCGCCGAGAATCTGCCGATCCATCTCCTGGGCCAGTTGCTTGGTGTCCTCGAACAGCTCGGTGATGGGCGCGGCGAAGTTCACGTGGACCCGGCCCTTGTAGCCGGTGATGCCCTTGGCGATGCTCACGTCGTCCTCGCCCGGAGCCTTGGTGTAGGTGCCGGTGGTTGCGCGGATGTACAACTCGCGGGCCTTGGCCTGGTCGCACGGATCGTATTCGTAGCTGATCGACACCGGGGTGAGGTTCAGTGACTGAATCACTTCGCCGAACGGCTCGTCCTTGCGGCTCATGTGGAACATCTTGAGGATCGCCGATTCGGTCCGGTCGTCACCGTCCTTGGCCCGTCCTTCGGCCTGGGCGATCCAGATCGAGGCGCAATCGTTGCGGATCGAATGGTTGATGTACGCCGACAACAACTGGTACGCCGCCATTTTTTCCCGCCGCCCGGTGATGGAGCGGTGCACGATGAAGCTCTTGTTCAGGCGCATCAGGTCGCTGACAAAGGGCTTTTGCAGCAGGTTGTCGCCAATGGCGATGCGCGGGGTCGGCAGGCCGGCGTGGTATACGGCGTAGTTGACGAAGGCCGGGTCCATCACGATATCGCGGTGGTTGGCGATGAACAGATACGCACTGCCGGACTTGAATTGCTCCACCCCGGTATAGGTCACGCCGTCGGTGGCGCGCTCGATGGTGTGGTCGACATAGAACTCCACTTTGTCCTGCAACGTGGCGACCGACGTCACTCCGGCGAACTCACGGCGCAATCTTTGCGCTATAAGGGGTTTGAGCATCCAGCCGAAGGCGCCGGCCAGGCGTGGGAAGCGGAAGTGGGTGAGGATATCTAGAAACGCCTTGTCGCCGAGCAGTCGTGCCAGCACCGCTGGGACTTCGCTGTCGTCGTAAGGTCGGATGGCATCGAATTCGCCCATCATGCTCTCTTGTTGGAAACGGCTAGGGTAAGTAAAGGTTCTAACGAAAAAACGACAGGGCACGGTCTGGAAGATAAGCCAGACAAAAATAGCCCTGCAAATAGACCGGCGATTATACGCACAAGTCACCTGGGAGACCGCGATGCTGGAAAGCGCTCATTATGAATGTCCGTATTGTGGGGAGGACGTAGAGACATCCCTGGACTTGTCCGGCGGCGATCAGGACTACATCGAGGATTGTCAGGTCTGTTGCCGGCCAATCACCTTTGTGTTGCAGGTCCATGGTGAGGAATGGCATCTCGAGGTCTTCAGCGAAAACGACTGACGGGGCGACACCGATGCAGCGAATCTACGAGCTGGAAAACCTGATGGAAGGCGAGTTGTTGCAAGGCATGCTTGCCAGTGAAGGCATCACGGCGCATCTGGTGGGGCGCGATTTGCTGGGCGGTGCGGGGGAGTTGCCCATGCAGGGCTTGCTGGGACTGGCGGTGGAAGATGACCAGGCGCAATACGCCCGGGAGTTGATCGCCGCGTACAATGCCGCACTGCCGTTGCCCGGCGATGAACCGGACAGCTATCCCGGTACGCTGGTCTGTTAGGCTGGCGGCCGTTTGTTCGATCAAGAGTCGTGTTGCCCCATGTGTGGACGTTATGCCCTGTTTCGCTGGAACCCCACCTTCGCGGCCCTGCCCGGTTTTCCCGCCGATCAGAAGGCTCAATGGAACATTTCGCCCAACGATTCGGTGCTGATCCTGCGGGCCGACGCCGAGGGCCAGCGCGAACTGGCCCGGGCGCGCTGGGGCCTGACGCCGCCTTGGTTGACCGACCTGTCCCGCACGCCGGCCCATGCCCGGGCCGAAACCGTGGCCGAGCAGCCGATGTTCCGCGAGGCCTTGCGCCTGCGCCGTTGCCTGCTGCCGGCCAATGGTTTCTATGAATGGCGCGGCGGTACGCGCAAGCGTCCGTACTGGTTGACGCCGGGGGAGGGTTCGTCGCTGTTTTTCGCCGCGATCTGGGAAGCGTATCCGGTGCAGGAACAGGTGTGGCTGAGCACGGCGGTCATCACTCAACCGGCGGCGGGCCAGCGCCGGCCGTTGATTCTGGACGAAGAAGGCCAGCGCCTGTGGCTCGACCCCGAGACACCGCTGCATGCTTTGCAAGGGCTGCTGGCAAGCGAGCCGGCGCCATTGCGCGAGCGGGTATTGGCCAATATGGTCAATGATCCGAAACTCAATGGGCCGGAGTGCTTGACTCCGGCTTGAGCGTTGCGGTGATTGTGCCGGCCTCATCGTCGGATCGCCGCCCGGAGCAAGCTCGCTCCCACATTAGGTTCTGGGCGTTACTCGTGATGCGGCTCCCCCAGGAAGGTCAATGAGGTGAACACGCCACGGGTGGCCACGTCCTTGTTGTCCTTGAGCGCAATTTCCATCTGCGCCGCGATCACATTCAAGCCTTCGTTGCGCACCAGCACCTTGGCCCGGCCTTCTGCGTCGGTTTCAGTCGATACGGTGTTCGGCATGCTGCGGTAGTCGCCCACCAGTTTCACACCAGCCGCGGGTTTGCCGTCCAGCAGCACCCGTACCGGCAATGACTGGCCCGGGCCAACGGTCAGCGGGTCGACTTCCGGCAGGATCACGAACTTGATCGGTGCAAGCGCCGGCAGTTTCGCCCCCGGCTCATAGATCGCCAGGCTGTATTTGAACGTATGGGTCGATTCGATCGCCCCGGGTACTTTGCTGCGGCCTTCGTTGATCCACTTCTTGTCGACCGTCTGGGACCACATGCCGTTGTCCAGCGCCACGGCCAGCACCGCTGGCGGCTTGAGCGGTTGCAGGCGGGCGTGGTCCGGCAGGCGCTCTACGGTGACGGGGATCATCTTGCCGCCCAGGTCATAGGCCCAGGCACCGCTGATTTTCTGCGCCTTGAAGGCATTGTCTTCGGCGCCGTGGCCGTAGATCACTTCGACGTTGCCGCGACGCTGTTCGGTCCACAGGCCATGGGCCGAGGCCTGTGTGGCCAGGAGCAGGCCAAGCAGGGCGAAGGTCTTGGGGTATTTCATGCTGACTTCCTTATAGATCGAGGGTGAGGCTGACAGTGAAGTTGCGCGGATCGCCGGGAGTGACCCAGTAATTGCTGTAGGAGCGTTCGTAGTATTTTTCGTCGAAGACGTTATTCAGGTTCAGGCCCACGGTGACGTCATCGCTGGCCTTGTAATGGGCCAGCAGGTCCACGGTGTGGTAGGCCGGCAGTTCGAAATCCTTGCCGGCTTCGCCCGAGCGATCGCCGACGTAAGTGAACGCCGCGCCAACATCCGAGCCGCGCAGGTGCCCATCCTGGAATTCGTAGACCCCCAGCAGGCTGCCGCTGTGTTTAGCGACGCCGAGGATCCGGCTGCCTGTGGGGTTTCCCGGGTCACCCTTGGTCACTTCGGCGTCGATGTAGGCATAGGCGCCGATCATCCGCACGGCGTCGGTCACCTGCCCGGTCAACTGCAAGTCGATGCCCTGGCTGCGGGCCTTGCCAATGGCGCGGCTGAAGTCGGTGCCGGCGACCGGGCTCAGGACGTTTTCCTTCTCGATATGGAACGCCGCCAGGGTGGTGCTCAGGCGATCGTCGAACAACTCGCTCTTGATCCCCACTTCATAGCCGACCCCTTCCTCGGGATCGAAAGTCTTGCCGCCGGCATCCAGGCCGTTGTTGGGTTTGAACGAGGTGGAGGCGTTGGCAAACAGGCCGACCTCGGGCGTCAACTGATACAGCAGGCCGGCCCGTTGCGTCAGGGCGTCGTGGCGTTGGCGGCTGGTGAGGTGGGTGTTGTGGTCGTCGATGCTTTGCTCGAAATGCTCATAGCGCACGCCGAGCATGCCCCGCAGCTTGTCGGTGAAGACGATCTGGTCCTGCAGGTTCAGTGCGCGGCTTTGTACATGTTCGAAAAAATCAGGGCCGGTGCGTTTGCCATCAGGTTTTGGCTGGCCGTAAATCGGTTGATAAATGTCGATGGGATAAGCGCTGCCGTTGATGGTGGTCACGCGCTCGTTCTTGCGATAGTCCTCATATTCCGTGCCGATCAACAGTTCGTGCTGCCAGGGGCCGAGGTCGAACATTCCACGCAATTCAAGTTGGGTGATGCTGTCGTGCCAATTGTTGTCGCGCTCGCGGTAGCGGCGGTTCACCGTGTGGCCGTCGGCATTCAACGGGCGTGCTTCGGAAGCGAATCCCCAGAGTTCACCCTGCTTGTAATGGCTGGCCAAGCGTAACTGCCAGGCGTCGTTGAGCTGATGCTCGAGGGCGGCCTGGAGCATGTTGTTGTGATTGTCGATGTCGCCGTCGTTGGGCTCGCCCAGGAACGTCGAGCGGGAAACGCCGCTCCAGCGATTGTTCGGAGCGACGATGCCGCGGTCGAACGTCGAGCTGTGGCGCACGATTTCGCTTTCCACCAGCAACCGCGTATCGGGGTTCAGTTGCCAACTGATGGAGGGCGCAACGAAAACACGTTTGCTGCCGACATGGTCGCGAAAGCTATTGTTGTCCTCGACCGCCAGGTTGACCCGCGACAGCAGGTTGCCTTCGGTGTCCAGTGGCGTGTTGACGTCCAGCGCAGTGCGGTAGCGATCCCAACTGCCAGCGCTGGTTTGCAAGGTGGTGAAGGCTTCGGGCTGGGGTTTCTTGGTGACTATGTTCACCGTACCGCCGGGATCGCCCCGTCCATACAGGCTGGCGGCTGGGCCCTTGAGTACTTCGATGCGTTCGATGTTCGCGGCGTCCGGGGTGCTTGGATAACCGCGGTTGGCGCTGAAGCCGTCCTTGTAGAATTCCGATGTGGTGAAGCCGCGCACGCTGTATTCGTAGAGCGTCAGGCCACCGAAGTTGTTCTGCTTCGATACACCGCCGGCGTATTCCAATGCCCGTTCGACGTTGGTGCTGCCCAGGTCCTTGAGCACGCTGGCGGGAATCACGCTGATCGATTGCGGGATGTCGCGCAGGGCGGTGTCGGTTTTGGTGGCACTGGCGGAGCGGGTGGCGCGATAGCCTGTGACGGGGCCGGAGGGGGATTCGTAGTCGGACGTCACGCTGATGGCGTCCAGTTCCAGCGGTTGGATTTCCTCGGCGTAGGCCGGATCGCCCAAAAGGCCGAAGGCCAGGCTGGCGAAAGACATCCGTGTTAGAGATGACATGTTATGTTGTTCCAAATCTTATAGTTGAAACAATATAACACTGCTAATGAGAATTTATGCTATCTGTAATTTCAAGTGAAATCTGGATGGGTTTGCCAGGGGGATCACTTTGGCGGAGCGGATAGGATTTTTTGTGGCGAGGGAGCTTGCTCCCGCTGGGCCGCGAAGCGGCCCCAAAACCTGCCAATGCGGAGCATCAGACACACCGCACCCGCCGGTTTACGACCGCTTCGCGGCCGAGCGGGAGCAAGCTCCCTCGCCACAGGTCCATCATTTTTCTGAAATGAACTGCATTCAGGAGGACTGGCCACCCGGGAAGTTGCCCGCGGCTACTGCTCTTCCTTGAGCACCACCGGTGCCGGCGGTGGGCGCAGGCCGATTTCAGCGGTGAGCTTGAGTTCCTTGCCATTGCGCATGACCTGGATCGTTACCTTGTCGGTGGGCTTGATCCGCGCCACCTGGTTCATCGAGCGGCGGCCATCGCCGGCCGGCTCGCCATCGATGCTCAGGATCACATCGCCCAGTTGCAGGCCGGCCTTCTGCGCCGGGCCGTCGCGGAAAATTCCCGCCACCACGATACCGGGCCTCCCGGACAAGCCGAAGGACTCCGCCAGTTCCTGGGTCAGCGGCTGGACTTCAATACCCAGCCAGCCACGGATCACCTGGCCGTGCTCGATGATGGACTTCATCACCTCCATCGCCAGCTTCACCGGAATGGCGAAGCCGATGCCCTGGCTGCCGCCGGACTTGGAGAAGATCGCCGTGTTGATCCCAGTGAGGTTGCCGTTGGCATCCACCAGCGCGCCGCCGGAGTTGCCCGGGTTGATCGCGGCGTCGGTCTGGATGAAGTCTTCGTAGTTGTTCAGGCCCAACTGGTTGCGTCCGGTGGCGCTGATGATGCCCATGGTCACGGTCTGGCCGACACCGAACGGGTTGCCGATGGCCAGGGTGACATCGCCGATACGGATGCTGTCGGAGCGGCCGATGGTGATGGCCGGCAGGTTCTTCAGGTCGATCTTCAACACCGCGAGGTCGGTTTCCGGGTCGCTACCGATGACCCGGGCCAGGGTTTCACGGCCATCCTTGAGGGCTACCACGATCTGGTCGGCGCCGCTGGTGACGTGGTTGTTGGTCAAGATATAACCTTCCGGGCTCATGATCACGCCCGATCCCAGGCTCGACTCCATGCGCTTCTGCTTGGGCGAGTTGTCGCCGAAGAACCGCCGGAATTGCGGGTCTTCGAACAGCGGATGGCTGGGCTTGTTGATGACCTTGGTGGTGTACAGGTTCACCACGGCTGGCGCGGCGGTGGTCACGGCGTCGGCGTAGGACACCGGCCCCTGTTGCACAGCCTTGGTTTGCGGCGCCTGCTGCAGGTTGACATCAAGGCTTGGCAGGCCGACCCATTCCGGGTAGCGCTGGATAATCAGTAGAGCGACAAGCACGCCGGCCAACAGCGGCCAGCCGGAAAAACGCAGCGCCTTGAGCATTAAGCACGTCCTACAAAGGTTGCAGGCGGTATGAGACCGCCCATAATGTCGCGCATTATACGAGGCCGCGCGTGCCTCTGAACGGGATATTTAGGAGTCTTTTCATGGCGGTAGCCCTGAACACCCTGGTCGAAGAAGCGGACCGTTACCTGGCCAGCAGCCGGATTGCCGATTACTGCCCCAACGGCCTGCAGGTCGAAGGTGCACCCCAGGTGATGCGCATTGTCAGTGGTGTCACCGCCAGCCAGGCCTTGCTTGACGCTGCCGTCGAGGCCGAGGCCGACCTGGTGCTGGTGCATCACGGTTATTTCTGGAAGGGCGAAAACCCTTGCATCACCGGCATGAAACAGCGTCGTCTCAGGACCTTGCTCAAGCATGATATCAGCCTGTTGGCCTATCACTTGCCGTTGGACCTGCATCCGGAGGTGGGCAATAACGTGCAACTGGCCCGCCAGTTGGACATCACTGTCGAGGGACCGCTGGATCCGGACAATCCCAAGATTGTCGGCCTGGTCGGCTCCCTGTCCGAACCGATGACGGCCCGGGATTTCGCGCGCAAGGTCCAGGAAGTCATGGGGCGTGAGCCGTTGTTGATCGAAGGCGAGCAGATGATCCGCCGGGTTGGCTGGTGCACCGGTGGCGGCCAGGGCTATATCGATCAGGCGGTATTGGCCGGCGTCGACCTGTATCTCAGCGGCGAGGCGTCGGAGCAGACGTTCCACAGTGCGCGGGAAAACGGCATCAGCTTCATTGCCGCCGGGCATCATGCGACCGAGCGCTACGGTGTCCAGGCATTGGGCGATTACCTGGCGCGACGCTTTGCCCTGGAGCACATCTTCATCGATTGCCCGAATCCCATTTGACTCACTCAGATCCCTTGTGGGAGCAAAGCTTGCTCGCGATGACGTCGGCACAGGCGACGCCGCTATCGCGAGCAAGCTTTGCTCCCACAGCGTTCACTGCAATACCCGAACCACCAGGCATATCCATATGCTGTTTCGATCTAGTTGGCGCCCTGATTAGAAGAGGTCGCTGTGCTAGGATTCCCCGCTCGAACACGGCCCGCTGGCCGTTCATAAGAAAGTTTTCGTGAGTAGCCATGGTCGACAAACTGACGCATCTGAAACAGCTGGAGGCGGAAAGCATCCACATCATCCGCGAGGTGGCCGCCGAGTTCGATAACCCGGTGATGCTGTACTCCATCGGTAAAGACTCCGCCGTGATGCTGCACCTGGCACGCAAGGCGTTCTTCCCCGGCAAGCTGCCGTTTCCGGTGATGCACGTCGACACCCGCTGGAAATTCCAGGAAATGTACAAGTTTCGCGATCGCATGGTCGAGGAACTGGGCCTGGACCTGATCACCCACGTGAACCCGGACGGCGTGGCGCAGGGCATCAACCCGTTCACCCACGGCAGTGCCAAGCACACCGACATCATGAAGACCGAAGGCCTCAAGCAGGCCCTGGACAAATATGGTTTCGACGCCGCGTTCGGCGGTGCCCGTCGCGATGAAGAGAAATCCCGCGCCAAGGAGCGCGTGTACTCGTTCCGCGACAGCAAGCACCGCTGGGACCCGAAGAACCAGCGCCCGGAGCTGTGGAACGTCTACAACGGCAAGGTCAACAAAGGCGAGTCGATCCGCGTATTCCCGCTGTCGAACTGGACCGAGCTGGACATCTGGCAGTACATCTACCTCGAAGGCATCCCGATCGTGCCGCTGTACTTTGCCGCCGAGCGGGAAGTGATCGAGAAGAACGGCACGCTGATCATGATTGACGACGAGCGCATCCTCGAGCACCTGTCGGATGAAGACAAAGCCCGTATCGTCAAGAAGAAAGTGCGTTTCCGTACCCTTGGCTGCTACCCGTTGACGGGCGCGGTGGAGTCCGAGGCCGAGAGCCTGACGGACATCATCCAGGAAATGCTCCTGACGCGAACTTCCGAGCGCCAGGGCCGGGTCATCGACCACGATGGCGCAGGCTCGATGGAAGATAAAAAACGTCAGGGTTATTTCTAAGGGGTTGTCATGTCGCACCAATCTGATTTGATCAGCGAGGACATCCTCGCCTACCTGGGCCAGCACGAGCGTAAAGAGCTGCTGCGCTTTTTGACCTGCGGTAACGTCGACGACGGCAAGAGCACCCTGATCGGGCGCCTGCTGCACGACTCCAAGATGATCTACGAAGATCACCTGGAAGCCATCACCCGCGATTCGAAGAAAGTCGGCACCACCGGTGACGACATCGACCTGGCGTTGCTGGTCGACGGCCTGCAGGCCGAGCGCGAACAAGGCATCACCATCGATGTCGCGTACCGCTATTTCTCCACCGCCAAGCGCAAGTTCATCATTGCCGATACCCCGGGCCATGAGCAGTACACCCGCAATATGGCCACCGGTGCGTCCACCTGTGACCTGGCGATCATCCTGGTGGACGCCCGCTATGGCGTGCAGACCCAGACCCGACGTCACAGCTTCATCGCCTCGTTGCTGGGCATCAAGCACATCGTCGTCGCCATCAACAAGATGGACCTCAAGGACTTCGACCAAGGTGTGTTCGAGTCGATCAAGGCCGACTACCTGAAGTTCGCCGAAGGCTTGAAGATGAAGCCCACCAGCATGCACTTCGTGCCGATGTCGGCCCTCAAGGGCGACAACGTGGTGAACAAATCCGAGCGCTCGCCGTGGTACACCGGCCAGTCGCTGATGGAAATCCTCGAGACGGTGGAAGTGGCGGGCGACCGTAACTTCACCGACCTGCGTTTCCCGGTGCAGTACGTCAACCGTCCGAACCTGAACTTCCGCGGTTTCGCCGGCACCCTCGCCAGCGGCATCGTGCACAAGGGCGACGAAGTGGTGGTGCTGCCGTCGGGCAAGAGCAGCCGCGTGAAATCCATCGTCACTTTCGAAGGCGAGCTGGAACACGCCGGCCCTGGCCAGGCAGTCACGCTGACCATGGAAGACGAGATCGACATCTCCCGTGGCGACCTGCTGGTGCATGCCGACAACGTGCCGCCGGTCACCGACAGCTTCGAAGCGATGCTGGTGTGGATGGCCGAAGAGCCGATGTTGCCGGGCAAGAAATACGACATCAAGCGCGCCACCAGTTACGTGCCGGGCTCGATTGCCAGCATCGTCAACAAGGTGGATGTGAACACCCTTGAAGAAGGTCCGGCCAGCGCGTTGCAGCTCAACGAAATCGGCAAGGTGAAGATCGCCCTGGATGCGCCGATTGCCCTGGACGGTTACGAGAGCAACCGCACCACCGGTGCGTTCATCGTCATCGATCGCCTGACCAACGGCACAGTCGGTGCCGGCATGATCGTCGCCCAGCCGCTGGCTCACGGCAGCAGCACGCACCACGGCAAACAGGCCCACGTGTCGGTGGAAGAGCGTGCCCAGCGCTTCGGCCAGCAGCCGGCCACGGTGTTGTTCAGCGGCCTGTCGGGCGCGGGTAAAAGCACCCTGGCCTATGCGGTGGAACGCAAGTTGTTCGACATGGGGCGTGCGGTCTTCGTCCTCGATGGCCAGAACCTGCGCCATGACCTGAACAAGGGGCTGCCGCAGGATCGTGCCGGACGTACCGAGAACTGGCGCCGTGCGGCTCACGTCGCGCGTCAGTTCAACGAAGCCGGCCTGCTGACCCTCGCCGCGTTCGTTGCGCCAAATGCCGAAGGGCGTGAGCAGGCCAAGGACCTGATCGGCAAGGAGCGTCTGTTGACGGTCTACGTCCAGGCCTCGCCAGCGGTGTGCGCCCAGCGTGATCCGCAAGGGTTGTATGCCGCCGCTGGCGACAACATCCCAGGCGAATCCTTCCCGTATGACGTGCCGCTGGATGCCGACCTGGTGATCGACACCCAGTCGCTGACGCTGGAAGAAAGCGTCAAGCAGGTCCTGGACCTGCTGCGCAAGCGTGGGGCGATATAAAGAGGTGCAGCTGTAAGTTTTTAGCTGCAAGCGGCAAGTAAAAGCCCGCAGGTGAGTGATCATCGGCGGGCTTTTTGTTGTCTGGAGGGACGCTATCGCGGGCTTGCTCGCGATGAGGCCAGTACAGACACCTCAAGACTTAGAGGGATACTCGCGGTGCATCTGCGCAAGCAACGCATCCTTGTCCTGCCACAACTGGTTGATCCAGCCCTGGAACTCCAGGCGATACACGCCGTCCTGATCGTAGTTCTTGCCAATGAACTGCGGTGGGATCTTCAGTTCCTGGAAATGCACCACCACCTCGTCCATCTTGCCGCACAGCAGATCCCAATACCCCGGACGCCCGCCCGGATAATGGATCGTCACGTTGATGATCGACTCCAGTTGTTCACCCATGGCGTCGAGCACAAACGCGATGCCGCCGGCCTTGGGTTTGAGCAGGTAGCGAAACGGTGACTGCTGCTGGGCATGCTTGCCTTCGGTGAAACGCGTGCCTTCGACGAAATTGAAAATACCCACCGGATTGTCGCGAAACTTCGCGCAGGTCTTGCGGGTGGTTTCCAGGTCCTTGCCTTTCTTTTCCGGATGCTTTTCCAGGTAAGCCTTGGAGTAGCGTTTCATGAACGGGAAGCCCAGCGCCCACCAGGCCAGGCCGATCACCGGTACCCAGATCAGTTCCTGCTTGAGAAAGAACTTCAACGGCCGGATGCGTCGGTTCAGCACGTACTGCAACACCATGATATCGACCCAGCTCTGATGGTTGCTGGTGATCAGGTACGAATGCTGGTAGTCCAGGCCCTCCAGGCCGCTGAGGTGCCAACGGGTACGACGCAGCAGGTTCATCCAGGCCTTGTTGTTGCTGATCCAGGCTTCGTGGATGTGGCCCATCAACCAGTCAGTGAAGCGCTGGGCAGCGGGGAAGGGCAGCAACAGCTTGAAGATCGCCACGATGAACAGCGGTGTGCAGCAGGCGATGGTGTTCAGCGCCAACAGCAGCGAGGCAATGACGCCGCGCAAGGGGGCAGGCAGAAAGTCCAGCATTTAAATGTCCAAAGGTCGGTTGGCGGCTTGGATCGCGGTCAGGGCGATGGTGTACACGATGTCGTCGACCTGGGCGCCGCGCGGCAAGTCATTCACCGGTTTGCGCAAGCCTTGCAGCATCGGCCCGAGGCTGACGCAATCGGCGCTGCGCTGCACGGCCTTGTGGGTGGTGTTGCCGGTGTTGAGGTCCGGGAAGATGAACACCGTCGCCCGACCGGCCACCTGGCTGTTGGGCGCCAATTGCCGTGCCACGGTTTCGTTGGCGGCGGCGTCGTATTGCAGCGGACCATCGATCAACAGGCCGTGCTGGGCCTCGTGGGCGAGCAGGGTGGCTTCGCGAACTTTTTCCACTTCTTCGCCACTGGCCGACTCACCGCTGGAGTAGCTGAGCATCGCCACCCGCGGCATGATGCCGAACGCGGCGGCCGAGTCGGCACTTTGCAGGGCGATTTCCGCCAGCTCCGCAGCGCTGGGGTGCGGGTTCATCACGCAGTCGCCGTAGACCAGCACTTCTTCGGGAAACAGCATGAAAAACACCGAGGACACCAGGGAGCAGCCTGGTGCGGTCTTGATCAGTTGCAACGCCGGGCGGATGGTGTTGGCGGTGGAGTGGATGACGCCGGATACCAGGCCGTCCACTTCATCCAGGGCCAGCATCATGGTACCGATGACCACGGTGTCTTCCAATTGCTGCTCGGCCATCGGCGCGTTCAGGCTCTTGCTCTTGCGCAACCTCACCATGGGTTCGACGTAGCGTTCGCGAATCGAATCCGGGTCGAGAATCTCCAGCCCCGGCGGCAGTTCGATGCCTTGGGCGCGGGCCACCGCTTCGACGTCGGCCGGTTTTGCCAGCAACACGCAGCGGGCAATGCCCCGGGCCTGGCAAATGGCGGCAGCCTGGACGGTCAAAGGTTCGCTGCCCTCGGGCAGCACGATACGTTTGTTGGCGGCCTGGGCGCGCTGGATCAACTGATAGCGGAACACCGCTGGCGACAGGCGCATTTCCCGTGGCGTGCCGCAGCGCTGGTGCAGCCACTTGGCGTCCAGGTGGCTGGCGACAAAATCGGTGATGATCTCTGCACGTTCACGGTCATCAATGGGGATTTCCTTGTTCAGGCCGTTGAGCAGGTTAGCGGTGTCATAGGAGCCGGTGCTTACCGACAGAACCGGCAACCCCGCCTGCAAGGCGCCGCGGCACAAGTCCATGATGCGCGGGTCGGGCAGGGTGTCGCTGGTCAGCAGCAGCCCGGCCAGCGGCACGCCGTTGATCGCTGCCAGGCTCACGGCCAGGATGATGTCGTCGCGATCGCCGGGGGTCACCACCAGCACGCCGGGCTTGAGCAGTTCCACGGTGTTGCGCATGGTGCGGGCGCAAATGATGATGTTGCTCATGCGCCGGGTTTCGTAGTCGCCGGCATTGAGCACCTGCGCGCCCATCAGGTCGGCCACGTCGCGGGTGCGCGGGGCATTGAGTTCGGGGCGAAACGGGATGCAACCGAGCAGGCGGAAATCGCCGCTGCGCAGCAAGGGCGAGTGCTCTTTGAGCCGTGCGGAAAACGCCTCCATGCTTTCGTCGGTGCGGACCTTGTTCAGGATCACCCCGAGAACTTTCGGGTCCTTCGGCCCGCCAAACAACTGCGCCTGCAACTCTACCCGGCCAGACAGCTCGGTCAGCACTTCGTTTTCCGGTGCCGACACCAGGATGACCTCGGCGTCCAGGCTCTTGGCCAGGTGCAGGTTGACCCGGGCGGCGTAGCTGGCGTTGCGGGTCGGGACCATGCCTTCGACGACCAGCACGTCCTTGCCGATGGCCGCCTGCTGATAAAGGGTAATGATTTCCTCCAGCAGCTCATCGAGTTGGCCGTCGCCGAGCATGCGCTCGACGTGCGCCAGGCCCAGGGGCTGCGGCGGCTTGAGGCCATGGGTGCGGGCCACCAGCTCGGTGGAGCGTTCCGGCCCGGTGTCGCCGGGGTGAGGTTGGGCAATGGGTTTGAAAAAGCCGACTTTCAGCCCGGCTCGTTCAAGGGTACGCACCAGCCCGAGGCTGATGGAGGTCAGGCCCACACCAAAATCGGTGGGCGCGATAAAAAAAGTTTGCATGCGGATTCTCTAAGGGAGCATGGCAAGGGTGTGACCTATGACTGGTCATCTACCATCAATTCCAGTCGCCAAGGTTATCGCTAACCGGGGCCTGTGCGCACCAGCCGCAGTCAAAGGGCTGGCCTATTTTTTCAATGCGCTGCGCAGGGTCCAGTACCCAGGCCCGGGACTGCCAGGGTGGCTGGTGGCGCAGGTGTTGGGTATGGCCACAGGAAAGCTCGGCCACCCAGTGCCCGTCCTCGTCCTGATGGAAGCCGGTGACCGTCGGTCTGTTCGGGCAAGTCCGTTTGTCCGGGTTCCGTTCGCTTTCGGGCAAATCCTTGTTTAGACTTGTCCGTTCTTCATTCTTATGCAAAAGGTCTCGCCCCATGCTGATCGCCGCCAATAAGGCTGTCTCCATCGACTATACCCTGACCAACGACGCTGGTGAGGTCATCGACAGCTCTGCCGGCGGCGCTCCGCTGGTCTACCTGCATGGCGCAGGCAACATCATCCAGGGCCTGGAAAAAGCCCTGGAAGGCAAAACGGTCGGTGACGACCTGAACGTTACCGTCGAGCCGGAAGACGCCTATGGCGAGTACTCCGCCGAACTGGTCAGCACCCTGAGCCGCAGCATGTTCGAAGGCGTTGATGAGCTGGAAGTGGGCATGCAGTTCCACGCTTCCGCCCCCGATGGCCAGATGCAGATCGTCACCATTCGCGACCTGGAAGGCGACGACGTCACCGTTGACGGCAACCACCCGTTGGCCGGCCAGCGTTTGAACTTCAAAGTCAAGATCGTCGACATCCGTGACGCCAGCCAAGAAGAAATTGCCCATGGTCACGTCCATGGCGAAGGCGGCCATCACCACTGATTTGTGCGCTACGCTCAAATGACCAGTGAACTGGAAAGGCGCCATACGGCGCCTTTTTAGTCGGTTGCTGTTAGCATCAACCATGGCTGTTTCGAAAAGATCCGCAAACCTGGAGTTCGTCATGAGTGCTTTCCACGACCTTAAACTCAAAGCCCTGGATGGTCAGGAGCTTGCTCTGGCGCCGTTCAAGGGGCAAGTCGTGCTGGTGGTCAACGTCGCCTCCAAATGTGGCCTGACGCCTCAATACGCGGCGCTGGAAAATCTCTATCAGCAATACAAGGCCAAGGGCTTCAGCGTGCTGGGCCTGCCCTGCAATCAGTTCGCCGGGCAGGAACCGGGAACCGAGCAGGAAATCCAGGACTTTTGCAGCCTCAACTACGGCGTGACGTTCCCGCTGTCCAGCAAACTGGACGTGAACGGCCATGATCGTCACCAGTTGTACCGCCTGCTGGCGGGCGAGGGGGCCGAGTTTCCCGGGGACATTACCTGGAACTTCGAAAAATTCCTGCTCGGCAAGGACGGCCGGGTGCTGGCGCGTTTCTCGCCGCGCACGGCGCCGGATGACCCCACGGTGATCCAGGCGATCGAAAAAGCGCTGGCTTGAAAGCCCGGCGCTGCCCCCTGTGGCGAGGGAGCTTGCTCCCGCTCGGTTGCGCAGCAACCGCAAAGAAAAGGGCTGCTACGCAGCCCAGCGGGAGCAAGCTCCCTCGCCACAGGGTTTCATGGTTGAGCAAACACCGCTGCGATTCCTTTTAATCCTTAATCATTCCAATCAATAGTGCTACCCAGCACTCGGCACGGCACATATTATCGCCGTCATATCGACCTGCGACCTTGTCCCGTGGAGTGCCCCCATGCCTGTAAAAGCCCTGTTCAAACCCTTCCACCTCGGCACGCTCGAGCTGCCGACCCGCGTGGTGATGGCGCCGATGACCCGTTCCTTTTCGCCGGGCGGCGTGCCGAACAGCAAGGTGATCGAGTATTACCGTCGTCGTGCGGCGGCCGGGGTTGGCCTGATCATCACCGAGGGCACGACGGTGGGGCACAAGGCTTCCAACGGCTACCCGAACGTGCCGCATTTCTATGGTGACGCCGCGTTGGCCGGCTGGAAAAAAGTGGTTGATGCGGTACACGCCGAAGGCGGCAAGATCGTTCCACAGCTGTGGCATGTGGGCAGTGTGCGACGCATCGGCACCGAGCCGGACGCCAGCGTGCCGGGCTATGGCCCGAGCGAAAAGCTCAAGGACGGCCAGGTGGTGGTCCACGGCATGACCCAGGCGGACATTGACGAGGTTATCGCTGCGTTCGCCCAGGCGGCAAAAGACGCTCAACGCATCGGCATGGACGGGGTGGAAATCCACGGCGCCCACGGCTACCTGGTGGACCAGTTCTTCTGGGAAGGCAGCAACCAGCGCACCGACGGTTACGGCGGCAGCCTGGCCAACCGTTCGCGCTTTGCGATCGAATTGATTCGTGCCGTGCGCGCGGCGGTGGGCGAGGGTTTCCCGATCATTTTCCGCTTCTCCCAATGGAAACAGCAGGACTACACCGCGCGTCTGGTGCAAACCCCTGAAGCCTTGGGCGAATTCCTCAAGCCATTGTCCGAGGCGGGCGTGGACATTTTCCACTGCTCGACACGGCGCTTCTGGGAGCCGGAGTTCGAAGGCTCCGAGCTGAACCTGGCCGGCTGGACCCGCAAGCTCACCGGCAAGCCCACCATCACCGTCGGCAGCGTCGGCCTGGACGGCGAGTTCCTGCAGTTCATGGTCAACACCGACAAAGTCGCGCAACCGGCCAGCCTGGAGAAACTGCTGGAGCGCCTGAATAACGAGGAGTTCGACCTGGTGGCGGTGGGGCGTGCGCTGCTGGTGGATCCGGACTGGGCACAAAAAGTCCGTGAAGGGCGTGAGCAGGAGATCTTGCCGTTCAGTCGCGAGGCGTTGATGAGCCTGGTTTAAGCGGCGCCTGATCTGACGCTATCGCGAGCAAGCTCGCTCCCACATTTTGATCTTCAGCGAACATGAGTCTGGTGTTCGACAAAGATCCCCTGTGGGAGCGAGCTTGCTCGCGATGGCGATTTCAATATTGCCGAAGACTCAGCGCACTGTCGGCGCAGCGGGTATCACTGATTCGCCGACACAAACCCCACGCAACTGCGCCTCGAATTGTTCGATCACCGCCGCCCAACCTTGGCGACTGGCATGTTGGCGCGCATTGAGCCTCACGCAACGCAAGGCCTCGCGCTCTTCCAACAGCCAACGGGCCCCCTCACAGAACGCTTCTTCATCCCCCGGCATTGCCAGCACACCGTTGTACCCATGGCGAATGTGCTGCGCGGCGGCGGCCTGGTCGTAGGCCACCACGCCCAGCCCGGACGCCAGCGCCTCCAGCACCACGTTGCCGAAGGTTTCGGTCAGGCTCGGAAAGACAAACACATCCCCGGACGCATAGTGGCTGGCCAGCGCCTCGCCGCGTTGCGAGCCGCAAAAGATCGCCTCGGGCAATTCCTGTTCCAGCTCGGACCGCTGCGGGCCGTCGCCGACCACCACCAGCTTCATCCGTCGCCCCGGGAAAGCGCTGCACAGCGTGTCGAAACTGCGCTTGAGCAGCCCCAGGTTTTTTTCCGGTGCCAAGCGTCCGACATGGAGCACGGCGATGTCGTCGTCGCCCAGGCCCCACGCTTGGCGCAGGCTCGACGAGCGCTTGACCGGGTGAAACAGTTGACTGTCCACGCCGCGGGACAACAACGCCACGCGCTCGAAATGTCGTCGCTCCAGTTCCAGGCGCTGGCTGAGGCTGGGCACCAGGGTCAGGCTGGAGCGGTTGTGGAACCAGCGCAGGTAATGGGTGAGTACGCGACTCAACAGCCCAAGGCCGTACTGCTGGGTGTATTGCTGGAAGTTGGTGTGGAAGCCGCTGACCACCGAGATACCCAGGCGTCGGGCTGCGCGCAGGGCCGACAGACCCAGCGGTCCTTCCGTGGCGATGTACAGCACGTCCGGACGATGGCGTTTCCAGCGTCTGAGCAGTTTGTGCATCGACGCCTGGCCCCACTGCAAACCCGGATAGCCCGGCAGCGGCCAGCCCCGGCACAGCAGCAACTGCTCGTCACTGGCCTGGCGTTGGTCGTCGACCTGGCGCGGTCGTATCAGCTCGACTTGATGCCCGCGGGCGAGCAAGCCGTCGTACAGGCGGCCCAGGGTATTGGCCACGCCATTGATTTCCGGCGGGAAGGTTTCGGTGATCAGGGTAATGTGCAGAGGTGTGGTCATGACCCCAGTGTCGACCGGGGCCATTTCGTCATTGTGACGCCAGGATGATGGATTTGTGACTGGCTCAGCCCTGGCGGGCCAACGCGGTCTCGGCACCTTGCTCACGGACCCAGAACAACGTCGCGCCGGCCACCGCTGCCGGCATCATCAGGATGTTCACCACCGGGATCAGCAACACCAGGTACACGCTGCCGCCAAAGCCCAGGCTCTGCCAGCGCTTTTCCCGCAGCCAGGCGAGCATTTCGTTCCAGCCCAGCTTGTGGTTGTCCGCCGGGTAGTCGATGTATTGGAAAGTGAGCATACATTGACCGAAAGCCACGCCGTTCACTGCCCTTCCCAAAGGGGTGAGTAGAAAATGTACCAGTGATATGGACCTACCGAAAGGTACGAATCGGCCTAGTTTTTTTGGAAGGCGTCTTGAGTTGATGGGAAAAGGTTAACGGATGCCAACAGGAAGAAATTTTTTTGACGTCAAAATTGCATTGTTTTCAAGCGCATGGTTCTATTGGCCATCACTGTTTTTTTAAACAGTGTTCTGGCTAAATTTCTCAGAGAGCACTTGATGCAAACAATCTTGGATTTGATCGATAACGCGACGATGCAGGCGTGGATTTGGGGACCTCTGATGGGGGTGGTCTTTGGTGCATTGTTCGCGGGGGTGACCAATTCGCCAACTGTGAATGCACCCATCACCGTGTCCCAGACGAGAAAAACTTACATCACCAAAATCGTTGTGAATCAACAACGATCAGGTTCTGGCGACGACGCTAGCGGTGTGATCGCTGTTTTGATCGCGGCTGGTTTAGGTTTGGTCTTCTTGGTCTGGAAATATGCGATCCACATTGACCTTGTTCATGAATGTCTTTGGGCGCTTTTGGCTACCTTGCTGTCTTTCAACTTGACTATTGCCCTGGTGTCGCTGGTTAAAGGGCAATTCACCTCAAGCAGTTGGAGCGTTTACATCGCTGCACCGATAGCTATTCTTGCTGCTTGTGGCCGTCTTTTGCTGCTGGCGAAGGCTTCCTTCGATCCTGAGCTAACGCAACTGGCATCTCAGCGTACGTTTTTGGATTTTTACGCGCATAGCCTATCGGCGTACGGGCAATCACTGATGATTTTTCAGGTGATCGGCGTGGCATTGATTTTCCTTGTCATGGTTTTCACTGGTGTCGCGCTGCTTCACTATCTGGCATTGATGAACCAGCGTAGCTATGGCCCGCTGCAAGGTTTTTGGATGTTCTTGACTGGCTCCACGATTTTTTTCTCGGGGAAGCTATGGTTTTTCGTTATGGCCGCTGGGCTTGGGTTGAGCTACATGGCAATCGAACCGAGCTTGGTTCCTACGTGGGCAACCCAAAGGTGAATCCGTTTGTCGGGTACCGAGTCCAGCAATGATCATCAGGTATGGGATCCGCGACGATCCCTTACCTGCCTTGACGGTATTTTTCAGGTGCTTGCAGGCATCACTATTCGTAGTTTTTGGTAATGAAGGAATCCCCTGTGACTGGTAAGATTCGTGGACACGCTGTCCCCATCTGACCGAAGCCTTCGCATGGCGAAGGTAAAGTCGAAGGGCACAAAGCCTGAAATGGTTGTGCGTCGGTTACTTTATTCGATGGGATTTCGCTATCGACTTCACGATCGTAGCCTTCCAGGCCGCCCGGACATCATTTTCAAGGGCAAGAAGAAAGTCATTTTCGTCCATGGATGTTTTTGGCACCGACACGATGGCTGTCCACTCGCAAGATTACCCAAGTCTCGATTGGACTTCTGGATTCCGAAATTGGAAGGCAACCGAGAACGCGATATCCGCACATTGCATCAGCTGAGGTCACTGGGATGGGATGTTCTTGTGATTTGGGAATGCGAGCTTAAAGATTTGAATTTATTAGAGAAAAAGCTGAATGGCTTTCTTGGTGGGGGTACAGGCGATGAAATCCGTTGAGCTATTCGCGGGGGCGGGTGGCCTTGCCATGGGATGTGAAATAGCTGGATTTTCACATCTGGCCGTCGTCGAGTGGGACAGGTGGGCTTGCGATACTGTTCGTGAAAACCAAAAGCGTGGCTATCCCCTGGTGCACCACTGGAAGCTACATGAAGGTGATGTGCGCGGTTTTGACTGGAGCAGCATTCCTGAAGGTATTGAGCTGCTTGCGGGTGGTCCTCCTTGTCAACCGTTCTCCATCGGCGGGAAACATGGCGCGTACGATGATAGCCGCGACATGTTTCCCGCAACTGTTGAAATCATCCGAAAATTAAAGCCGAAGGCGTTCATCGTCGAAAATGTGAAAGGGCTAACGCGAGCTGCTTTCGCTAATTACTACCAGTACATTTTGCTCCAGCTTGAGTTCCCAGAATTGCCACGTCGAAAAGACGAGGGTTGGCATGATCATTTGATGCGCCTGCAAGCTGAGCGAACCTCGGGTAAGCGCAAGGGTAAGGGCCACACCTACAACGTTGTGCCGACACTTGTGAATGCCGCTGATTATGGTGTTCCACAGAAACGGGAGCGGGTTTTCATCGTTGGTTTTAGGGACGATCTCGGAGTTGAATGGTCCTTTCCTGAAGAAACTCACAGCTATGATGCGTTGTTGCATTCACAGTGGGTCACCGGGGAATACTGGGTTAGGCATGGTCTCAAAATGCCAGAAGTACCTACCAAGCTTTTGTCACGTGTCCGGAAGCTGAGGAACGATCTGCTTCCCATGGATAAGGCACCGTGGAGGACCGTTCGTGATGCGATTGCCGATCTTCCCGATCCTGAAACCAAGGCTGCATTGAAAGTGCCTAACCATACTTTCCAGGGCGGTGCTCGCTCATACCCAGGGCACACCGGTAGCCCGTTGGATTTACCAGCCAAAACTCTGAAAGCTGGCGACCATGGCGTACCGGGTGGCGAAAATATGTTGGTCAAGCCAAATGGCGATGTGCGTTATTTCACTGTGCGTGAAAGCGCTCGTATTCAAACCTTCCCAGACGGCTTCCGGTTCCATGGAAGCTGGTCCGAAACGATGCGACAGCTTGGTAATGCGGTACCGGTATTACTAGCGCAGCACGTGGCTTCGAGTGTTGCGGAAAAGCTAGCAATTGCTGAGATCATCCGTATCCAAAAAACCGTCAAGAAGGTGGTAAACGTCGCATGACGGGCAAGGTTATTCCATTCAATCCGTTGGACAAGAAAAACCTAGGCGCCAGCGTTGCCGAAGCGTTGCTATCCAAGGAGGTTCACCCACTAGGTGCATTACCTGCGTTCGATGGGGCGGGGGTGTATGCGATTTACTACACTGGTGACTTTCCGGCATATGCGCGGTTAGCGTTATTGAACCAAAATGGGCAGTTCATGCTGCCGATTTACGTAGGCAAGGCTGTTCCTGCCGGTGCCCGAATGGGCGGCGATTTAGGATCGTCACCTGGAAAGGTTCTACATAAGCGATTGAAAGAACACGCTGACAGTATTCGAGCGGCTGAGAACCTGAATCTCGATGATTTCCACTGCCGTTTTTTGGTCGTGGACGACATTTGGATTCCATTGGGTGAATCGCTAATTATCGCGAGATTTACCCCCGTGTGGAATTCGCTAATTGATGGCTTCGGCAACCACAACCCTGGGAAGGGGCGCCATGCGGGGATGCGTCCGCGCTGGGACGTGTTACATCCAGGGCGATCATGGGCAATGAACCTTGCTGAGCGGCATGAGAAAGCGAAGGACATTGCAGACGACGCTGCTACTTATCTTCGTGAGCGAGCCCCAAGCCTCTCTACTCAATTCATTAAAGCGGAAGGCGAATAGCTGCTCTCCAGGCAGCTAGTATCTTGCCATCGCGCCCAATCGCTTAACCGCCTAATTTTAAGACCCGTGCAACTCGCCATGTAATCATGGTGGGTTGTCTTGTGATGGCCTATAGACATCTATGGCGTAATGGAATACGGTGCAGAAAGCTGCTTATTCATAAGTGGCTTGAGCGAAGGGATCATGACTCAATGCGAATACATGAAAGTAGAGAGAAGTTTGAGTTATATATACTTTCTCTATGGTTTTTATTCCTGCTGATTATAGTGATTACAGTTGATATTCCGTTTTGTTATGGTGATAAATGTAAATTTATCGGATTTTCATCATTGCTTACGCGGAATTTCGTTTCTGTCATTGCCTTCGCTTTTTTACTTTTCGGCACGATGTATTATTTTCGGTTTGATTATCGTATTGCGGGAGCTAAAAGTATCGCGGCGAGAGTGATTAAAATAGAAGATGTGAATTATGAGCATCTTACATTCTTAACTACCTATATTATTCCGTTGATTTGTTTTAATTTGACGAGTGTAAGATATCTGCTTGCCCTGGGAGTTTTGCTGTTTATCATCGGCGTGATATACGTTAAGACTGATAAATTTTATGCTAATCCGACTTTGGCGGTACTTGGTTTTAGGGTGTACAAAGTAAACTTGCAGACGCGCGTGGGGTTGGTGGAAGGTGCAGTGGTTATTTCAAAAGAACGCTTGGCTGTGGGGGACCAGATAAGTCGCTTGAGCCTGGATGATAAAGTCTTTTTCGTAAGGAAAGCGTAATGACTATAGATGAGTTGAAAGCGCAGATATCAGCGGTTATTGCCGATGGATGTGGGGCTGAAATCTATTTTCTTTTAGAGTCCGACGATGGCATGCAGGTAAAAAAAGCTGATATTGATGAGGTTCCACAATCTGAGTTGGCTAGTATGTTCGTTGATGCGATAACGAACAAAATTCTACTGAATGATGATCTTTCCTTGATTGAGCTTTCGAGCGCCGATGATCGTAGAGAAACGGTTTATCATTATGATCTTCCTGATATCCCTTCTGAATTACAACACTTGAGAAGCATCATTGCGGCTGATAATTTTGACGAGTTTTCTTTCGCTGAAGATAGGCTTAATAATCTTGAGGGTATATTGATTTTGCTCGGTAATGCAGAGCATCAGATGGCGTTGTATAAGTATCAGTACCCTGTTGCTTTGCTGCGTAAAGATACAGGCTTCAATTTGATGCGTGCTCGGGGTAGTAATAGATTCAAAAAGCTCGATGAAGATGTGCTGAAAATTAATGCGAAGTTTGAGTTTTTCAAGATAGGTGGGCAGTATTATATTCTTGACTTGAAAGCGTTGGAGCGTTTCTTTGGGTTTCATGATGCCATCAAGAATATAGCCACTCAAGGCATTGAAAATATCAGGCAAGCGGATTTGGTTGAAAGCGTACAAGTGTTTTCTGATAGGCTGGATGATATTTCATTTTCGAGAAAACTAGTAAAGGCGGCTAGCTCTTCTCCGGTTCTTAATTTGATACCTAATGCAGACGTTATCAGCTTTGCGAGTACGCATCCGGCATTGCGTGGGCGATTCAAGTTCACAGCTGATGGAGAGCGGTTTAGTTTGCGCACTAAAAAATCTCAGGGATTGTTTTTGAAGCTATTGAATGATGACTTTCTTCAGTCTGAGCTTACTAAGCGATACTATGATAGTTTGGCAAAAGATGCTATTGATGCGGGAGCGGCAGATGCCGTTGCCGAGGCGGTATGATTTTCAAAAATGTTGACCCTGCTGATTAGTAGGGTCATTTGAGGTGAATTTCTATCTCAAAAAGTGACCATCTATACACATCGAGCGGACCGGGCAGGTAATGGGCGTAGTTTTTTAGAGTAAATCTAGCTTCCAAGTTCAGTTTCTTACTCGCACTTTTAGAGGGGCAAAATGCGTCGTTAACGCAACTTAATATCCCTATGGGGCCAGAATGCTGTTTAGGCCAAAAACAGGGAGGTATTGAATTTAAACCCCCGGCAGCCCGCCAACGTGGCGTTTCGGTTTCGTCGGCCCCAAGCGTTTGTGAATACGTGATGCACTCACCGGATTCAATTCAATCAAGCCCGCATCCACAGCATAAGAAAATACGGATGATAGACGGGCGATAATCAGCCGAATCGAAGATGTCGCCAGTGGCGTATTGCTGTGCTTGACCACGGACCTAGTTAGCTTCCCGGCGAAATCCTGGATTTGCGGTTGTCCAATTTCCGCCACGTCACGGTCGCCCATCAGAGTTATGAATCGATCAACGGATCGCTTGTAGTCGACTGTATGCCGACGGACCACATGGGCAGGTTTGTTTCCCAGAGCTAATGATTCAACGTAACCAAGAAACGCTTCTGAGAGCCTTAGGGGCTTTCTGGATGGGGGGGCTTTCTCTTCCACTCGCGGTGGTCGCTTGCGTACAGATCGGGATTGAAGACGGATTAAAACGTGGTGCGGAAATCGGGCTCGAATGACCACTGCGCGCCTGTTGAAAAAAGCGCTCGGACTCTGCATACGCGATTAAAAATGCAGCCTTCGCCCGTTGAGGGTTTCGTGTGTTCAGCGACCGGCGAATTTCAGTTTTACCAATCACTTGTCGGATGTCATCCGGCACCCTGCGTCGTAGGTAATAGATACCAGAGTCGGAATGCCGGAATGGTTGTGCTATCAGTGCCATATGTACCAGCCTTGTGTACCAGTTGGCTGGGAAAGGGCAGTTCAGGCGAGTAGCAACCGAGTTCTTCTAACCAGTCATGACCTGTCAGCCTCGCCGCGCCAATGCGGTCTCGGCGCCTTGCTCGCGCACCCAGAACAAGGTCGCCCCGGCCACCGCTGCCGGCATCATCAGGATGTTCACCACCGGGATCAGCAACACCAGGTACACGCTGCCGCCAAAGCCCAGGCTCTGCCAGCGCTTTTCCCGCAGCCAGGCGAGCATTTCGTTCCAGCCCAGCTTGTGGTTGTCCGCCGGGTAGTCGATGTACTGGATCGCCATCATCCACACGCCGAACAGCAGCCACAGCGGTGCCGCCACCAGGTTGACCACGGGGATGAACGACAGCACGAACAACCCCAGGGCGCGGGGCAGGAAATAGCCAAGCTTGCGCGCTTCCCGCCCGAGGGTCCGCGGGATCATGGCAATCAACTCGGCCCAACTGAAGGCAGGGAAGTCGTCGGTGCCACGGATGACCACTTCGACTTTTTCCGCGAGAAAGCCGTTGAACGGGGCGGCGATGACGTTGGCGAGCATGGTGAAGGTGAAAAACACCATCAGCACGACGAGCACCACGAACAGGGGCCAGAGGACATAGCTGAGGAAACTGAGCCAGTCCGGCAGCGACGGCATCAGCGTATCGACCCACAGGCTGAACTGGTGGCCGGCCAGGTAAATCAATCCGACGAACAGCACCAGGTTTATCGCCAGGGGCAAGAGTACAAACAAGCGCAGGCCCGGGCTCAAGACCAGCTTGAGGCCCTCTCGCAAATATTGCGGGCCGGACAGGACGGGGGCGGGCATAGGTGGCTCCGAGCGAAGGTGAACGCGCCGACCTTACCGGCTTTGCCCCGCCCGGGAAAGCGGCGACATGGCGTGTAACAACGTTTCTTGAGGCGAAGGCGCCTATTGAAAGGGCCGCTGGGGATAGAGCTCACCTATGAGCTGGATTGTTAATCCGTATTTCCTTAATCTTCGCTCCCTCGATACGCTGCACCCATTCTTTTCCAGGACTGTCGAACCCAAGCCTTCCCCAAGTGCGTCAACGGTCCTTTTTATTCACGCCGCTCACCCGGCGTTCCGGCCCGCAAGGTCCGGTCAACAGGAGCAGGTCATGTCTGAAGTGCGTCATTCGCGAGTGATTATTCTCGGTTCCGGCCCTGCCGGTTACAGCGCTGCGGTTTATGCGGCCCGTGCCAACCTCAAGCCACTGCTGATCACCGGCATGCAGGCCGGCGGTCAATTGACCACCACCACCGAAGTCGATAACTGGCCGGGCGATGTCCATGGCCTGACCGGCCCGGCCTTGATGGAGCGCATGAAGGAACACGCCGAGCGCTTCGAGACCGAGATCGTTTTCGACCACATCAATGCCGTGGACTTCGCCGCCAAGCCATACACCCTGACTGGCGACAGCGCGACCTACACCTGCGATGCCTTGATCATTGCCACCGGTGCCAGCGCTCGTTACCTGGGCCTGCCGTCGGAAGAAACCTTCATGGGCAAAGGCGTTTCCGCCTGCGCCACTTGCGACGGTTTCTTCTACCGCAACAAGCCTGTGGCGGTGGTCGGTGGCGGCAACACCGCGGTCGAGGAAGCGCTGTACCTGGCCAACATCGCCAGCACGGTCACTCTGATCCACCGTCGCGAAACCTTCCGCGCCGAGAAGATCCTGATCGACAAGCTCAACGCCCGCGTCGCCGAAGGCAAGATCATCCTCAAGCTCAACGCGACCCTGGACGAAGTGCTGGGTGACAACATGGGCGTGACCGGTGCCCGCCTGAAGAACAACGACGGCAGCTTCGACGAGATCAAGGTTGACGGCGTCTTCATCGCCATCGGCCATACCCCGAACACCTCGCTGTTCGAAGGCCAGCTGGAACTCAAGGACGGCTACCTGGTGGTCAAGGGCGGCCGCGACGGCAATGCCACCGCCACCAGCGTCGAAGGTATCTTCGCGGCCGGCGACGTGGCCGACCACGTCTACCGCCAGGCGATCACCTCGGCCGGTGCCGGTTGCATGGCAGCCCTGGACACCGAGCGCTACCTGGATGGCTTGCAGAACGCTTCGTTCTGATCCATCAGGCATTAAAAAACCGGCTTCGGCCGGTTTTTTAATGGGGGGATGTTTATCAGTGGTCTCCTGTGGGAGCTGAGCTTGCTCGCGATCGCGGTGGGTCATGTGCAGTCATTTTTGAATGTGCCGCCGTCATCGCGAGCAAGCTCGGCTCCCACAGGGTGAGTGGGGATGTCTAGACCAGCTTCGCCAGGCACGCCTCCAGAATATCCAAGCCTTCCTCCAACACGTTCGGCTCGGTCGTCAATGGCGCCAGCAGCCGCACGATGTGTCGCGACTTGCCACTGGGCATCAGCAACAAGCCCGATTCCCGCGCCAGGGCCAGCAGTTGCGTCAATTGTGCCGAAGCCGGGGTGCCGTCGGCGTGGGTCAGCTCGATGCCGCGCATCGCGCCGACGCCGGTCAGGCGGCCCAGGTAGGGCGTCAGCCCACGGTTGCGCCAGGATTGGTAGCGGCTGACGATTGCCTCCTCCTGTTGCGAGCCCCAGGCATGCAGCTTGGCGTCGGTCATTTCATCCAGGGTCGCCAGGGCGGCGGCGCAGGCGATGGGGTTGCCCGAGTAGGTGCCGCCCAGGCCGCCCTTGGGCAGGTTGTCCAGCAGCGCCTTGCGTCCCACCACCGCGCCCAAGGGCACGCCGCCGGCAATGCTTTTACCGAGCAGGACCAAGTCAGGCTCGATGCCGAGCCGTGAGAAGGCAAAGCGCTGGCCGGTGCGACCGAAGCCGGACTGGATCTCATCGACGATCAGCACAATGCCCTTGTCGTCGCAGAACTGCCGCAGGGCCTGGGCGAAGGGCACATCCATCGCCAGGAAGCCGGCTTCGCCCTGCACCGGTTCGACAATGAAACAGGCCACGTCATTCACGTCGATTTCGACGCTGAACAGCCGCTCCATGGCCTTCAAGGCTTCTTCGCGGGTGACACCGTTGTCCTTGCTGGGGTACGGCAGGTGATACACCGGCCCGGGCAATACGCCGACTTTCTGCTTGTAAGGCGCGACCTTGCCGTTGAGGTTGAGGGTCGCCAGGGTGCGGCCGTGAAAGGCGCCATCAAACGCAATCACGGCGGTACGGCCCGTGGCGCCGCGTACGATCTTCAAGGCGTTTTCTGCTGCCTCGGCGCCGCTGTTGGTGAGCATGCCGCTGACCGGATAATCCACCGGGACAAACGCCGCCAGCCGTTCCATCAATTCAATGTACGGTGTATGGGGGGCGGCATTGAATGCGTAATGGGTCAACCGGGTGGCCTGTTCACGGATCGCCTCGACGATGCGCGGATGGCAATGGCCGAGGTTCAACACACCGATGCCGCCGACGAAATCGATGTAGCGTTTACCGTCGGTGTCCCAGACCTCGGCATTCTTGCCGTGGCTGAGGCTGACGGGATGCACGATGGAGATCGATTGGCTGATGGTTTCGCTGCTCATGGAAGACGGCCCGGACGATGGAGAAATTTCCGTTATCTAAGCCGCGAGCAGAGGGGCCCGGCAAACGAAATAAAGTTGCCGGGTCAATCTTAAAAGTCGGGATGTGGTGAGGCGCCGCTCACTTGGACTCAGCCTGTGGCGAGGGAGCTTGCTCCCGCTGGGGCGCGAAGCGGCCCCCCAAACCTGGCAACGCGGTGTGTCAGGCAAATTGAGTTTGACTGTTTGGGTCTGCTGCGCAGCCCAGCGGGAGCAAGCTCCCTCGCCACAACAGCGGACCTCGTCGTAATGGAAGGGGCGATCAGCGCCGTTGTAGCGGTGGCGCCTCGAACTTCACCCCGGCCAACCCATGCACCATCAGCGCACGGATATTGCCGTGATCACTGCCTTCGGGTGTGGCCAGCACCGAACGGTAGTGTTCGCCAAACGCCAGCAGCGCTTCTTCATCGCTCAAGCCCTCAAGCAGCGCCAGGCCCAGCGTCTTGCAGGATCCTTCGTTCTGCCCGGCGGCGTTTTGCACGCCGCCATTGTTGAAGGCCTGGGGCTGGTAGTCGTAACCGGCGGCGATAAAGGCCAGGGTGTCGGCGAAGGCATGTTCGCCGCTTTTGAGACGGGTACGCAGGGTATTGAGATCAGGCATCGGGTTTTCCTTTGGCGAACGCCGCTTGTTGTTCGGCGCTGGCTTCTTTCTGGTATTGGGCTTTCCACTCGGCGTACGGCATGCCGTAGACCACTTCGCGGGCGTCATCGAGGCTGACCTCGATCTGGCGTTCATCGGCGGCGGCCTTGTACCACTTGGACAGGCAGTTGCGGCAGAAGCCGGCGAGGTTCATCAGGTCGATGTTCTGCACATCCTTGCGGCTGTCCAGGTGGGCAACCAGCCGACGGAAAGCGGCGGCTTCGAGTTCGAGGCGTTGTTGGTCGTTCATGGGGATCTCTGCGAGGCAGCTTCAAGGGGCGAGCTTCAAGCTGCAAGTTTGGATTTGCGGTGGGCAGGCTTGAAGCTTACCGCTTGAGGCTTGCAGCTGCTACGAAGTCGCCCGACTTGCTGCGAGCGTAATCGACACTGATTCTGCGAATCGCAAGGCGTGGGGTTTGTCGACTTCGACTTCGGCGTATTGCACCGACTCGTTAGTCATGACCAGGTCGAGCAATTCCTGGGTCAGGCGTTCGAGCAGGGCGAAGCGGTTGCCCTCCACGTGGGCGATGATCGCCTTGGTGATGGTGCGGTAGTTCAGCGCGTGGTCGATGTCGTTGTCGCGTACTGCTTCCTGGGCGGCGTAGAGGATGGTCAGGTTGATCAACACATCCTGCTTGTTGAGGATTTCATCTTCGTTGATGCCGATGAAGGTGCGCAGGCGCAGGTCCTTGACCTTGATGCGTGCCATGGCTGGCTGAAGTTGTGGCATTTACTTGCTCCGTCGAATCAATTGCAGGAACTCCTGGCGCGTGGTGCTGGAATCGCGAAAGACGCCGAGCATCACCGAGGTGTTCATGGTCGAGTTCTGTTTTTCGACACCGCGCATCATCATGCACATGTGCTGGGCCTCGATCACCACCGCCACGCCGGCGGCCTGGGTGACCTGCTGCACCGCGTCGGCGATTTGCCGGGTCAGGTTCTCCTGGATTTGCAGGCGGCGGGCGAACATGTCCACCAATCGGGCGATCTTCGACAGCCCCAGGACCTTGCCCGTAGGAATATAAGCCACATGGGCCTTGCCGATGAAGGGCAACAGGTGATGTTCGCAGAGTGAATAGAGTTCGATGTCGGCGACGATCACCATTTCATCGCTGTCAGAGGCGAACAGCGCGCCGTTGACGATCTGCTCGACGCTTTGTTCATAACCATGGCAGAGGTACTGCATGGCCTTGGCGGCACGGACCGGGGTATCGAGCAGACCCTCGCGTTCGGGGTTTTCCCCCAGGCCGATGAGGATCTCGCGATAGTTCTGGGGCAGGGATAGCGTCATGGTGCATCCTCGAAACAAGGCTATTTGACGTGCCGCCCGCCGTTGACGGTCAGGGTCGTGCCGGTGACATAAGGGTTGTCCAGCAGATAACGCAGGCTCTGGTAGATCACTTCGCTGCCGGGTTCGATGCCCAGTGCGGACTTGGCCAGGGCCTTGGCGCGGTAAGCCGCGTCGTCTTCGGGGTTGAACAGTAGCAGGGCCGGGGCGATGCCGTTGACCTTGATCGCCGGGGCGAACTTGGCCGCGAACGACAGGGTCAAGCTTTCCAGGCCGGCCTTGGTGGCGCAATAGGCGATATGCCGGGCGCTGCCCTTGCGGGTCACATCATCGCTGATGTGCACGATATCCGCCGGGGTTGAACGCCGCAGTAGCTCGGCGCCGTGCAGGTTGATCAGGTAAGGCGCCAGCATGTGCACGCCGAACATGGCGTTGAAGGCCGCGGCTTCGCAGCCCGGGCCCTCGGCCAGCCAGGCCGAGGCGTTGTGCACGATGGCCCGCAGCCGGTCGGTGTGCTGTTTGAGTTGCTCGATAAAGGCCAGGATCCCCGCTTCGCTGGAGAAGTCGGCAAACAGCATGACCGCGCCCAGGTCCCGCAACGTTTGCACGCCTGGACGTTCGGTCCGGTAGGTCGCGATCACCGGTTGCCCGTCTTCCAGCAATCGCCGGGCACAATGCAGGCCGACGCGCTGGGCTGCGCCAGTGATCAGGATCGGAGCGGTGGCGCTGGACATAGGACGGCTCGGTTCACGGCTAGAGCAAAACTATAACAGCGACGCAAGATTGCGACAGGCGAATCTGTGACAGCGTCGATCCGACGTGCTCGCGAAGAGGGTGCGCCAGCCGACATCAGCGTTAACGGATAAACCGCTTTCGCGAGCAAGCCCGTTTCCACAGAGGATTATCGTCGAACACAAATGATGTGAACGACACAAATCTACTGTGGGAGCGGGCTTGCTCGCGAAGGCGGCATCCCGGTTAAATCACTGATTCTGTGTGAAAGGCTTGGCCGGCAACGTCCGCTGTGGCGCGCCGTTGAGCCAGTTCGCCAGCAGATGGGTCGACATCGGAATAAACAGGTAGACCATCAGTGGCGTCAGGATCAGCGTACTGATAAACACGCGGCTCAACAGGCCCAGTTCGCCCAGCAGCGGCCCCAACAGGAAATTGAACAACAGCGAGACGGGAAAAAACGCCAGCCAGATGGCCACGGCCTGTTTCCAGCGTGGCGGACGCTGACCGGCCGCGCCGAACCAGCCATCGATGCCGCGCACGCGGTGTTCGGAGGGATGGGCAAACAGATCGCTGCCCCGTCCCAGCCAGGCCGTGCGGGAGGCAGAGTGTTCCCAGGCGTGCAGCGTCTGCTCGTCGGCAAAACGGAAGATAATCTGGAATTCATCGTCCTGGGGCGGTGGCGCGAGCACGCCTGAGCCCAGGTAGCCGGGAAAATCGGTTGCCAATTGTTCGCCTTCGCGCAACCAGGCGATCAGATCCTGATAGCGTCCATGGGCGACGCGGCGGGCAACCATCAGGGTGACGGGTGAGGTAGACATTATGCATCTCCGTAAGACAGGCGCGGCACTCCGGGTAGGAGGTTCGCGGGGGACGCCCCCGGGGTGGTGGGCAGCGTCTGGTCGCCAAAAAACAGGCAAGGATTATTCCTGATTGTGCGTAAAACAACAAAAACGCACATCGAGTACGTTTGTCCTTGTCATGACATGTCCGGGGAGGGGTAAACTAGGATCCAATTTCCCAGCCGGAATTGTCTGCCAAAATGAGTGTAATCACAGAGGATGGCTTCGTTTTCCAGGCATCAGGCGCCTTCAGACGGGAAGACCTGTTTCCCATTCGCGAAGTCGCGCGCATGACCGGCGTTAACCCCGTGACCCTGCGTGCCTGGGAGCGGCGCTACGGTTTGATCCAACCTACACGCACCGAAAGTGGGCATCGCCTGTACTCGTTGGGCGATATTGAAAAAGTGCGCAGCATCCTGGCTTGGATCGAGCGCGGGGTGGCCGTCAGCAAAGTGGGAAGTATCCTGGCGAAGACCGAGTCGGTGCAACCGGTCTCCACGCTGATTTCATCCGATCAGGTCAGGGCCGATCATGCCCACTGGCAACAACAGGTGGCGGACGCGGTTAGCAACTTTGACGATGTGGAGCTTGACCGTGTCTACGGGCAGGTCTTTTCCACCTATACCGTGCCGATCGTCTTCCAGGACATCCTGATGCCGCTTTGGCGACAACTATTGCAACGCCAGCAGACGTTTGGGAAAACCAGCGAATGGGTGTTTCTTGATGGTTTCCTGCGTTCGCGCATCATCCAGCGGCTCTTGTTCAAGCGCGAAGGTACGTCGCCGCGTGTCCTGGCCTGCGCGATTGCCGATCATTGCCATGAACTGGAGTTGCTGGTCACGGGGCTTTTCCTGTCCAAGGCGGAAGTGGGCGTCAGGCTGTTGTCGATCGGCCTGCCGTTCGAGGAACTGACCCTGGTGTGCCAGAAGATCCAGCCGGTGGCATTGGTGCTGGTTTCCAATCATGCGCCGGCTCCAGACTTGCCAAAGCGCCTGGGCAAATTGGCAATGAGCCTGGATTGTCCTTTGATGCTGGCCGGTGATGCATCCGATCTGGCACAGGAGAGCCTGGTTGGATCGCCGGTCGGTTGCCTGGGGAATGAGGGGACAGTGATGCGCCAGCGCCTGCGTCAATTTCTGGCAGGCAACCTGGATACCTGAATGGTGTGTCCTGTATCGCAAGTACTGTTCCTTTTTGACGGCGTCTGTTGCCGTCATGCTGCGTTGCCGCTCCTCGCCATAGCGGGCTATGACTCGTCGCGGCGTCTTGCCTGACGACACCAGCCACTCGTCAAAAAGAAACGTGTTTGCGAAACAGGATACTAGAGGTGCATGGTCGGATGGGTCAGGCGATGTTGCTGCAGGATGTACTGGCGCAGGCGCTCGGTCTCGTCCTGGTCATTCTGGCTCAGGTGGTAGGCAAACAGGCCGCGATCGGTTTCCCGTTCGAAGCTGCCTCGCAGCGAAATTCTCTCGTAGCCTGATGGGCTGAACCACAAGGCAAACTGCTTCGGCGGTTTGGTCCGACTGCGGTTTTCCAGCAGTACGCCCTTGCAGGATACTTCGTGGACCCACAGCGGTCCCGGCTGCCCCTTGATGTTTTCCAGCGCCACCGGCTCTTCGAGCGCCAGGCGCCATGGGCGTATTTTCGGTCCGTCCTCGTAGATGCTTGGCACACCCAAGCGCAGGTGCATCGCATGGAATTCGTCTTCCACCAGATGCAGCGGAAAGGTCATTTGTTGGTTTTCGAAATTGGCTTGCAACGTAACCTGCTCATTTGCCGCCAGACGTGTCAGCAAGTCACGGATCTGCGACCCACCGTTTACCAGCAAGCTCGACGTGACATCCCGCTCGTTCAACTGCGGGTTGTGTTGCATGGTCCGGATGAAATCCAGTTCATCCTGCGTCAGGAGGGCATCGCGCTGCATGATCTGCTCGAAATGATAATTTACGTGTTCACTGGTGATTGTAGTGACTGACCATTAATTCGTGGTTTTGTTTGAACCGTCCGTCGCTTCGAGTCGGGCAATTGTCTGCCGCGCTTCGGCCAGTTCCTTTTCCAGCTGGGCGACGCGTTGTTGAGCCTTGACCTGGGTCGTGACGTCTTTTTGCACACCCACGAAATAGGTATGCCCGTCAGCCTGGTTTTTTACCGTGGACAGTGACAACTCATTCCAGAACGGCGTGCCGTCCTTGCGGTAGTTGCGCAGCACCTCACGACAGGTACCGCCCTCTTTCAAGGCTTTGCGAATGGGCTCCAGCGAGGGCTGGTCCCGATCACCCGATTGCAGGAACCGGCAATCCTGATAGAGGATTTCGTCGCGGTGATAACCGGTCAATCGTTCGAAGGCCGGGTTCACGTAGATCAGGATATTGTCTTCACCTTCTTTTTCGGCGATGACAATCCCATCGTTCGAAGCATTGATGACCAGTTGCATCAGTTGAGCGTTGATCATGGGGAGAACCCTTTGAACATCCTTGTAGAAGCAGCATTCTAAAAGAAATCGATAGGCTGTCCACTGGCCATTAGGGCCGTTGAGAGCCATTCGCAGCCTGACAGGTGCAACTGTTACTATCCTGGCTCTTTTTTCAGGTTCAGGATCAGATCGATGAAAGTCGCCATTCTTTCCGGCTCAGTGTATGGCACCGCCGAAGAAGTCGCCCGGCACGCCGCCAAACTGCTTCGCGAGGCAGGCTTTGAATCCTGGCACGACCCTCGTGCGACCCTGGCGGATGTGCAGGCATTCGCACCGCAGGCCGTGCTGGCAGTGACTTCCACGACCGGCATGGGTGAGTTGCCGGACAATTTGATGCCGTTGTATTCGGTCATCCGCGACCAGTTGCCCGGGTTCTTTCGCGGTTTGCCTGGCGCGGTGATCGGCCTGGGCGACGCCAGCTATGGGGATACCTTCTGCGCCGGTGGCGAGCAGATGTGCGAGCTGTTCGTCGAATTGGGCGTACGTGAGGTGCTGCCGATGCTGCGTCTGGATGCCAGCGAGAGCGTCACGCCGGAAACCGACGCCGAGCCATGGCTTGCTGAGTTGATTGACACGTTGCGCCCTTGAAGCGGATGCGCTGACTCGTTCGGCCAGTAAGCTGGCTGCGAACGCAACTACCGCCTCTGAAAGAGCTGACTAGACTGATTTTCTTGCGTACGACGTTTCGATCGAAACATATAACAAGAAACCAGAGGTCAGAGCCGTGAGCGTAGCGCCCGTCCAAACGACACTCAGCATCAAAGATCAGGTCAGTGCGGCCGAATGGCAAACCCGGGTGGACCTTGCCGCCTGTTATCGGCTTGTTGCGCTGCACGGTTGGGATGACCTGATCTTCACCCATATTTCCGCAAAGGTTCCCGGTACCGAGGATTTCCTGATCAACCCGTTCGGGATGATGTTCCATGAAATCACTGCCTCGAGCCTGGTCAAGGTCGATCAGGCCGGCAACAAGTTGATGGACAGCCCCTACGAGATCAACCCGGCCGGCTACACCATCCACAGCGCGGTGCATGAGGTACGCCATGATGTGGCCTGTGTGCTGCACACCCACACCGCTGCTGGCGTGGCGGTATCGGCCCAGAAACAGGGGGTGCTGCCGATCAGCCAGCAATCGCTGTTCGTGCTGTCGAGCCTGGCCTATCACGCCTACGAAGGTGTGGCCTTGAATCACGAAGAAAAGGCTCGCCTGCAGGCGGACCTGGGCGAGAGCAACTTCCTGATGCTGCACAACCATGGCTTGCTGACCTGCGGCGGTACCATCGCCGATACCTTCCTGATGATGTTCACCTTTCAGCGGGCCTGTGACATCCAGGTCCTGGCGCAGAGCGGCGGGGCCGAGCTGATTGCCATCGAGCCGCAGATCCTGGCTGGCGCCCGGGCGATGATCGCCGGGGTGACCAAAAGCGCCCAGGGCATGGGCGGCGCGTTGGCCTGGCCGGCGTTGTTACGCAAGCTCGATCAACAAGACGCTGGGTATCGAAGCTGATGCCCCTGGCCCAGATTCCCCTGCGTATCTGGCGCCAGCGCAGCCAGATCTTCATGTTCCGAGGTCATGCCATCCGTTACTGGGTGGCCGGGCAGGGCGAGCCGTTGCTGCTGATCCACGGGTTCCCCACAGCCAGTTGGGATTGGCACTACCTGTGGCAACCGTTGGCGCAACGTTACCGGGTGATCGCGTGTGACATGCTCGGTTTCGGCGACTCCGCCAAACCGACGGATCACGTCTACAGCCTGCTGGAGCAAGCCGATCTGCAACAGGCCCTGCTCGCGCACCTGAATGTGAGGGGCGCGCTGCATGTGTTGGCCCACGATTACGGTGATAGCGTGGCCCAGGAACTGCTGGCGCGGCATTACGAAGCGCGCATCCATCTCGCCAGTTGCGTCTTTCTCAATGGCGGCCTGTTCCCGGAAACTCACCGCCCAGTCTGGGCCCAGAAACTTTTGCTCAGCCCCCTGGGGTGGCTGCTGGGGCGGGCGTTCTCCCGGGAAAGCCTGGTCAGCAGCTTTCGGCAGATTTTCGGCCCCCGGACCACCCCCACTGAAAGCGAGCTGGATGATTTCTGGAGTCTGGTAGAAGCCCATCGTGGTCCGCGGATCATGCACAAGCTCATTGCCTATATTCCCGAACGCCGTGTGCAGCGGGATCGCTGGGTGCAGGCGATGCAGCGCGGCGACGTGCCGTTGCGGGTGATTGACGGCGCGGTCGACCCGATTTCCGGAGAACACATGGTGGCGCGCTACGAGGCCCTGATCCCGAGCCCGGACACAGTGTTGTTGCCCGACATTGGTCATTACCCGCACACCGAGGCGCCGGTGCAGGTGCTCAAGCATTACCTGGCGTTTCGCGAAGCCATCGCCGCACCGCACAGACAAATGGCCTGTTCATGACGATACCTTGTGGGAGCGAGCTTGCTCGCGAACGCGTCAGCACATCCAGCATCTATTCTGATTGAAAAACCGCTATCGCGAGCCTGCTCGCGATAGCGGTGCCTCTGCCAGCAGGAAAATCGAATAGGCCGCTGTGGCTTGGGCCCGCATCATCCCCTCACCTTATCGCCCACCATTCACTTGCAACCGTGTTGATTGTGACCGGTCGACTTGTGCCGGACACTCGTGCCCATTGTCCTGTCCGCCTGCTGGAGTTCTGCCATGAGTGAGTCTGTGCGCTTCGAAGATAAAGTCGTGATCGTCACGGGAGCCGGCGGGGGCCTGGGCCGCGCCCATGCGCTGCTGTTCGCCAAACAAGGCGCAAAAGTGCTGGTCAACGACCTTGGCGGCTCGGCTCAAGGGGAAGGGGCCAATGCCTCGGCAGCAGACCGGGTGGTCGCCGAAATCCGCGAGGCGGGCGGCATCGCCGAGGCCAACCACGACTCGGTGACCGATGGCGACAAGCTGGTACAAAATGCCCTCGACGCGTTCGGCCGGGTTGATGTGGTGGTCAACAACGCCGGGATCCTGCGGGACAAGACCTTTCACAAAATGGACGACGCCGATTGGGACCTGGTCTACCGCGTCCATGTCGAAGGCGCCTACAAAGTCACCCGCGCCGCATGGCCGCACCTGCGTGAACAGAATTATGGACGGGTGATCTTCACCGCGTCCACGTCCGGCATCTACGGCAACTTCGGCCAATCCAACTACGGCATGGCCAAGCTTGGCCTGTATGGCCTGACCCGCACCCTGGCCATCGAGGGGCGCAAGAACAATATCCTGGTCAACGCCATCGCCCCCACAGGCGGCACGCGCATGACCGAAGGCCTGATCCCGCCGCAGGTATTCGAGCAACTCAAACCTGAACTCGTCAGCCCGCTGGTGGTGTACCTGGCCAGTGAAACCTGCCAGGAAACCTCCGGCCTGTTCGAAGTGGGCGGCGGCTGGATGGGCAAGGTGCGCTGGGAACGCAGCCTGGGGGCGGGCTTTGATCCGCGCAAAGGGTTTTCGCCCGAAGACGTCGCCGCCCATTGGCAGCAGATCTGCGACTTCGAGCATGCGGTGCACCCGAATGACAATCTGGAAGCCTTGAAAGAAATGATGGCGAACTTGCAACACCACGCCATTTAAGTCTCATTACCTGGGCCGGTTGTCGCCCGCTGCGGTAACCGTGCTCATGGAAAATATTTTTGCACCAGGGCCGCCAGGTTCGCGGCGGTCTCGATAGGGCCCAGACCTATCCCGCACGGCTCAACATCCAGGCAAAGCGCTCAGCGGGCCATTCCTTGCGGTCTGATACCTGCCCGTCGCCGAGCTCGACCACCCGCAGCACACCGTCTGACCTGAGTACTACGTCGACCGAAAAAAAAGGACTGTCGATCAGCCGTGCGCACTCGGTCACCAACTCAGGAATCTCATCGGTGACGCCGTAGGCCTGCCCTTGGAGTACAAAATAACGACGCTCGGTTTCTTCAAGGTATTCCTCTCGTCGTCTGACGCAGATACCGCCCTCAATCTGCCCCCGGTATTGGCGCATCTCTTCAACAAGCGGTGCTATGCCTTCGGGAGTGTCCACTAGACTGCCACCACCGGTGTTAAGTGACTTTACGTAGTCCTTGATGAAGTAGCCTGGCCATTGCAGGTCTTCGAGCGCTTGAACGAAGTTTGCATCGCTGTCCAGCACCACCGTTTCGCTCGTATAGGCAGTCAACAACGGATACCACTGTGGCAGGTGATGACAGTGTCGGTATTGCGTGGCGTTGGTGACTTCAATGACGCCTTTTTCACGCAGTTGGTTAACCAAAGCAGCATAAGCGTCGGGTGTCAGCATCCACCCGCGGTACAAAATCGAGTCTCCGGGCGTGAGGGACGCAGAAGTCTTGAAAAGGCCCGCTTCGAAATCTTCAAAAGAGAACAGCACAGTCCTCAGTCCCGCAGTCATTACCGCTTCGTACTCTTCAGCGTACTGCTCGTCAGGACGTTTTTTATAAAATGGGTCGCTAGGATAGAGGAGGTGCATTGCTTCTTACCGATGAGGAGTGGATGGTCAAAATGCTGCTGGGTTCGGTACATCATGACGCCGGAGTCGAGAGACCCCTGCTGCCGATTATTCAGCAGCAAGGGGCGTTCAAATATCTGGAGCGTCAGGGTTGCTTGAAGCCTGGTTTACCGTTGGCTGCACGCCAGTTTTTTATCTCGTCGACTATCGCCTCAGAGCTTTCCTTGCCAGGCTCTGGATAAAATAGAAGATCTGATCCTGCGGGGTGCTCTGAGATACGCTTGAAATCCAAGACTGCGTTGTTATGTGCTTTTTCAGAAGGAAAATTTCCTTCTGAAATTTTTATTATGAAGGCGAGAAATTCTTTTTCAGTTATTTCGGTTATCGATTTCTTCATTGTTTGTGCTCTCTATGAATTTCAATATGTCTTTTAGGGGTGGCGAGAGTGATATTGTCAATGTCGTAAACTCCACCATTTAAAGAAATGTATTGTTTATGGTGAAGCTCATATTTGGTTCGTGCGCCAATCTGTTCAGTCTCCTTGGTATAGGCAGAACGACCTTTTTTCATTTCTACTAGATTACGTGAATTAAATTGTTGCGAAAGTATAGGATCGCCAGCGACGGCTTTCCAAAAAGCCTCCCGAAACTTCCTGAAACGCCTAAACTCCTTTCCCCTCAACTGATCCGCAATCTGCGACGGAATGGGTGCCCCTTCACCTTTCGATGCTGCATCCGTCCACACGCCTGAAACCGGAGCCCCCATTCCCAGCGCAACCCCAGGGTCTTCCCGTCGATCCCTGAACATGACGTACAGAGGCGGCAGGCCTGAGTCGATTGGGAAAACGAAAACATAATCATCGAAGCTGTTTGCGGTTATTTCGGGAAACGGATCGATCCTTCCCTCTATGGGCGTTACCGATGCGCCTGTATAAACAGGCGGGGCGGGCGGCTCGGCGGGAAGGGCCGTGGAGCTGTTTCCGGGTTGAACGACCGGCGTCCACGTCAAGGTTCTGGGTGGGGTTTGTTCAGTTGTAGCGATGTAGAGGTTCTGTTGTGCGTTATAGGTAACCGGCACCACTCTGGTTTTTGACGGGTGGGTTACACCGTCGGTGTTGATCACGAGGATTTCGGATTGACCATCCACGGTTGCTTGAGAAGTGAGGCGTACCGGCAAGTCAACGAATCCGTCGGCCGCCGCGATTGCATGCAAGTCGTGGTGATGTGTCGGTGCGAGCTCCGAGAGTGGCGTGCTGAACGCATATCGCTCGGGTAATTCACCGTTTGCCAGCTTGGGTGAATAGAGCAGCGCCGCAAAACCCGCCAAGGTCGGCGCTGCCACTGCGGTAAGCGATTCGACAGCCATGGCGACTGCGGCTCGTAGCGCGGCCTGGATGGCCAAGGTCGCTTCCGAACTTATGGCCAGGCTACTGCCGACAAGCGTGAACACCGGACCGGCTGCGGCCGCCGCGCCCGGTATAGGATAGGCGCGGCCCGCCAGGACTTGTTCCAGTGCTTGTGCCTGGGCTACGCCTAGGATCTCGGCTTCGGCTGCCTTGCGTGCCTCTTCCGTGGAAGCCCATTCAGAAGAGTTGTTAAAGACGGTATAGATGGGCGGAATACCCGACTCAACCGGGAACACCGTGACGAACCCACTACCAAAATCGTAATCCTCCAGCTCCGGATCCTTATCGACCCCTCTGGTTATGGCCCAGGGGGTTCCGCCCTCATAGAGGTCGATCTTCGGCACGATCGATGGCAGTGTCGTGGATGCATCCGTCTCTTTTACGATAGGCGTCCAGGTCATCAAGGTGGATGAGCCATCTGGACTGTAGGATTTGTAGACGTTGCTGTGAGGGTCGAGTGTTGCAAGCCTGACCGGCACGCTGGAGGGCACCGATGTTCCGTCGGCACTCGCGACGACGAACATCATCTCGTCGTCGGTGGTCATGGAACCCAGCACCACCGGGAGATTGACCTCTCCCTTCGATGTTGCGACTGCCAGCAAATCATCGGTGTTGGCTGGAGCTAGTTCTGACAGCGGAACACTCAGGGCGTAGCGTTCTTCGTTGCCCAGCTCCGACGGGTCAATCAGTGACGCAAACCATGCAACAGTGGGTAATGCCGTTGCGGTAACTGTTTTTAGGATCGCCGAAACCGCGGTGCGTAACTCATCCGTGATGCCCGAGGCGGTCACCCGGTTGGGGGCGAAGGTCCCACCTGCGATTGTAAATACTGGGCCGGCGGCTGCGGCGGAGCCCGATACTGGAAATGTACGGGTAGCCCGGGCTGGTTGACGTGCCTTTTTGACTTCTGCCTGACGCCTCGCTTCCTCCGCCTCCAGTTCTTCAGCAGCGGCCCACCTTTCGGCCTCCCATAAGGCCATGGCGGCATCGTGGGCTTGTTTAGCAGCTACTGTTGCGGCAATCCGTGCAATCCGTGCTTGTTCTTCAGCCGCGCGTTTAGCCTCGGCTTCGGCGGCCTTGCGCGCCTGTTCCTGAGCCACGCGTTTGGCTTCAGCTTGAGCCTTTGCCCGAGCCTCCGCGGCTGCTTTTGCGTTTGCCTGGGCAATGGCTTTGTTGTGTGCGGTTAAGCGAGCATCCAATAGCTTGATCTGCTCAGCCAGGAATTTTGCCTCGTACGCCGCAGCATAAGAAACATTCCACTTGGAAATTGCGTTGTAGTAAGCCCTTTCACCTCCACGACGGCCAATGAGCTCGAACCCCTTATAACGAGCGTCTTGAGTTTTGTGAGTCAGTGGATCATGACCATAATAAAGATTGGCTATCGCTATGTGTTCTTGATGATCTTTTCTCGCTTTGAACAGTTGTAGCTTGAGTGTTCGTAATTCAATTTCGGCTGCATCGGTTCCACGAGGGACCACCGCAGCAACGGCTGCTCTTGTTTTGGCGAGTTCGGCGTTGGTTATATGAGTGATATTCCTGACATTTTCTTTGAAGAGCTCTTCGGTAGAAGTGTTGCTTTCATCTAGCCAATCAAGAGCATAATCAACGGCATCGTATGCACGATCAGAGTGGTCTGGGCCTGACACGCGCCTTGCGTTAAACCCAAACCCGTCAGGTGACGAAGGCGTGCGAGGTATACCTCTATTTACAAGTAGATTTTTTTCTTGCTGCATATCGAGTTCCTTTCGAATCGAATCTGAATAGCCATGCCGTGATTCAATACGTGCAGTCGTTCATGGCTATTTGCGTAGTCACCCATCCTGGGCGACCAAGGAAACTATAAGTTCGTTCTCTTAAAACAGGCAGGTGAGCCTTTCCGACAACAACGTAGGAAACAAGAAGTTTTAACTCGGAAATAGGCGCACATAAAAAAGGCCGCTGCAAAAAGCAGCGGCCTAAGCGTGACGTTGCAAAGGAGCTACAAACCAACGTCGGTAAACACGGGATGATGGACCGATACGCCAATCCATCCGAAGACGGTGTGCCAGGCATGAGGGATGCCATGAGGCTTGTGCTTGCAGGCCCGTTGCCCTGAAAGCCCGGCCAGCATAGGCATCGAGCCCCGCGGGAAACAGCCCGGATTCAGACATGCACCGTTGCAGGGCGCGTAACAGTCGAAGGCTGGGCATGGGTATGCGCGGCGCTGATGACCCATCATCCAGTCCATCCATGCACGGCGCAAAGGCCTGCGCCGCATGGGCTGTAATCCTTTTTAGGTACAGCGCGAATACCTCCTTGGTGCGCTTATCGCCCCTGGCGTGCGGCAGTAGGGTGAAGCCTCTGTCACTCACCGGGGAAGACGCATGACAACAATAACAATGCGCGCCATCTTCAAGCCGCAGGCGCTGGCCGTCGCGGTGGCCTTGGGTTGCTGTGCCCAGGCGCAGGCCGTTTCATTCAACATTGGCGAGATCGAGGGTCAGTTCGATTCGTCGTTGTCCGTGGGCGCAAGCTGGGGCATGCGCGATGCCGACAACGACTTGGTTGGCACGGTCAACGGCGGTCGGGGCCAATCGTCCACCGGTGATGATGGGCGGCTGAATTTCAAGAAGGGCGAGACCTTTTCCAAAATCTTCAAAGGCCTGCACGACCTTGAACTCAAGTACGGCGATACCGGCGTGTTCGTGCGTGGCAAGTACTGGTATGACTTCGAACTCAAGGATGAAGGCCGCGAGTTCAAGGACATCAGCGACAGCAATCGCAAGGAAGGCGCCAAGTCCTCGGGGGCGCAGATTCTCGATGCATTCGTCTATCACAACTATTCCATCGCCGATTTGCCGGGCACCGTGCGCGCCGGCAAGCAGGTGGTCAGTTGGGGGGAAAGTACCTTCATCGGCAACTCGATCAACAGCATCAACCCGGTGGACGTGTCCGCGTTCCGTCGCCCTGGTGCGGAGATCAAGGAAGGCCTGATCCCCGTGAACATGCTGTTCGCCTCCCAGGGCCTGACCGACAAGCTCACCATCGAAGGCTTCTATCAGTTGGAGTGGGACCAGACCGTGGTGGATAACTGCGGCACGTTCTTCGGCAACGATGTGGTGGCCGATGGTTGCACCAGTGGCTACACGGTGGGCAGCCCGGCGATTGCGCCGTTCGTGCCATTGACCGAGGCATTCGGCCAGGGCATCCAGGTGTCCAGCGAAGGGGTGATCATTCCCCGTAGTGGCGACCGCGATGCCCGTGACTCCGGCCAGTGGGGTACCGCGTTGCGCTGGCTCGGCGATGATACCGAGTACGGCCTGTACTTCATGAATTACCACAGCCGCACGCCTACTGTTGGCACCATCACCGCAGGTTCCTCTACGCTGGCGGCCTTGCCGGGAATGATCTCGATTGCCAACATTCTGGCCCCAGGCAGCGGCAGCGGCCTGGCGCAAAGCGTCATGCTGGGACGCGGTCAGTATTACCTTGAATACCCGGAAGACATCCGCCTGTACGGTGCCAGTTTCTCCACGACGTTACCCACCGGCACCGCCTGGACCGGGGAAGTCAGCTACCGTCCCAACGCGCCGGTGCAGGTCAATACCAACGACCTGACCCTGGCGCTGCTCAACCCGATTGTCGGTGGCGCGGCCTCGCCCATCGCGACCTCGGCCGGGGCGGATAACACCGGCTACCGGCGCAAGGAAGTGACCCAGGTCCAGAGCACCCTGACGCACTTCTTCGATCAGGTGCTGGGGGCTGATCGCCTGACGCTGGTTGGCGAAGCGGCGGTCGTGCATGTCGGTGGCCTGGAGTCCAAGGACAAGCTGCGTTATGGCCGTGACTCGGTCTACGGCCAATACGGCTTCCAGGGCGACACCGATGGTTTCGTCACCTCGACATCATGGGGCTATCGCGCCCGGGCCATCCTCGATTACTCCAACGTGATCGGCGGGGTGAACTTCAAGCCCAACGTGTCCTGGTCCCACGACGTGGCCGGCTATGGCCCCAACGGTCTGTTCAACGAAGGCGCCAAGGCCATCAGCGTTGGTGTCGATGCCGACTACCGCAACACCTACACCGCCAGCCTGAGCTACACCGACTTTTTTGGCGGCGATTACAACGTTCTCGAAGACCGCGACTTCCTCGCGTTGAGCTTCGGCGTGAACTTCTGATCTGGCTGACAAGGAAAACCCAATGCGCAAGATGATCCTGCAATGCGGTGCCCTGGCCCTGAGCCTGCTGGCCGCGAACGTGATGGCGGCGGTCTCGCCGGATGAAGCGAATAAACTGGGTACCAGCCTTACGCCGTTGGGCGCGGAAAAAGCCGGCAATGCCGATGGCTCGATTCCGGCCTGGACCGGCGGCATTCCGAAAAACGCCGGTGCCGTGGACAGCAAGGGCTTTCTGGCCGACCCGTTCGCCAATGAAAAACCGCTGTTCACCATCACCGCCGCGACCGTGGACAAGTACAAGGACAAGCTGTCCGAAGGCCAGGTCGCGATGTTCAAGCGCTACCCGGAAACCTACAAGATCCCGGTCTATCCGACCCACCGCAGCGTGGGCCTGCCGCCGGAAATCTACGAGTCGGCCAAGCGCAGCGCCCTCAACGTGAACGCCATCAACGACGGCAATGGCCTGGCCAATTTCACCGGCAACCGCTACTACGCCTTCCCGATTCCCAAGAGCGGCGTGGAAGTGCTGTGGAACCACGTCACCCGTTATCACGGCGGCAACCTGCGCCGGGTCATCACCCAGGTGACGCCGCAGACCAATGGCAGCTTCACGCCGATCCGCTTCGAAGAAGAAATCGCCGTGCCGTTCCTGATCAAGGACGCCGACCCGGAAAAGGCCAGCAACGTGCTGACCTATTTCAAGCAGGAGGTCACTGCCCCGGCACGTCTGGCCGGTAACGTACTGCTGGTGCATGAAACCCTCGACCAAGTGAAGGAGCCACGCCTGGCCTGGATCTACAACGCCGGCCAGCGCCGGGTGCGTCGTGCCCCGCAAGTGGCTTACGACGGCCCGGGCACCGCCGCCGACGGGTTGCGCACCTCCGACAACTTCGACCTGTTTTCCGGTGCGCCGGATCGCTACGACTGGAAGCTGGTCGGCAAAAAGGAAATGTACATCCCGTACAACAGCTACAAGCTCGACTCGCCAAGCCTCAAGTACGACGATGTAATCAAGGCGGGTCATATCAATCAGGACCTGACTCGCTATGAATTGCACCGGGTCTGGGAAGTGGTCGGCACGGTCAAGCCCAGCGAGCGGCACATCTATGCCAAGCGCCACATGTACATCGACGAGGACAGCTGGCAGGCGGCGCTGGTGGATCACTACGACGGTCGCGGCCAGTTGTGGCGGGTGGCCGAAGGTCATGCCCAGTTCTACTACGACCATCAGAACCCGGGCTACACCCTCGAGGCGCTCTACGACATCATTGCTGGCCGCTACATCGCGCTGGGCATGAAGAACGAAGAGAAACACAGCTATGAGTACGGCTTCGAAGCCCGGGCCGCCGACTACACACCGGCAGCGCTGCGTTCGACCGGGGTTCGCTAACCCTTCGGACGGACACCGCATCTGTGGCGAGGGCGCTTGCTCCCGCTGGGGCGCGCAGCGGCCCTGAAACCAGACGGCTCGATGTATCAGGTGCATTGAGTGGACCGTTTTGGGGCTGCTGCGCAACCCAGCGGGAGCAAGCTCCCTCGCCCCGGGACCGAGTCTGATTTGAACCCGACATGACGACCGGCAGCGCTCCTGCCGGTCGTTTCTTTATGAGCGCCAATCAGCGCGCTGAATACTTCTCCAAAGCTCGGCGACACAGGACTAGGGTGGTGAAATAACAATAAACAGGATCACCCACATGACCGCCATGACCCCGTGTCCGGACCGTCCAGGATTGTTGCCTCGCCTGTCCTCGACGCACGTGCCGCGGCGGTCCCTGAGTGAGTCTTTGCTGACGTCCGAAGCGCGGGTAAAACTGCTTTGCGCGCCAGCGGGCAGTGGCAAGAGTGCATTGTTCGCCGAGTGTTTCCTGCAGGCTCCCGCCGGGTGTCGGTTGCATTGGTTGCCATTGGGGGGCGCGGCGTTGAGCGCGGTGCAAATGTGCGAGCGCCTGGCCCAGGCCCTCGGGTTGCCGATGCTTGATGAAGCGGGACTGCTGGCCCACCTGGCGCGTTTGCAGACACCCACGTGGTTGTTCCTGGATGACTACTGCCGGGTGCCGAATCCCGAACTGGACCAGTTGCTCGACCGTCTGTTGAACACCAGCAGTCCAGCGTTGCACCTGTGGCTCAATAGCCGCCGCCGTCCCCAATGCAACTGGCCGCGGCTGTTGCTCGATGACGAACTGCACGAGTTCGATGCGCAGGCGTTGTTCTTTACCCCGGACGATGTCCTGCCATTGCTGCGTCATCTGCCCGGCCCCCAGGCTGCCCGCACTGCCCGCGAGGTGATTCAACGTAGTGGCGGCTGGTGTGCCGGGGTGCGCATCACGCTGCTGGAACGTTGCGATTGGGCGCGCAAACATGCAACGCCCGGACGGCCGGGGACCTTGGTCGACTATCTGGAGTACGAACTGTTCAGCGCGCTGACTCCAGACCTGGCGCAGGCCTGGCATGTGCTGGCGCATCTACCGCGCTTCAATGCCCGGCTATGCGAGCATCTGTTCGGCGACACCGTGGGCGTGCAATGCCTGCCCTTGTTACTGGACCTGGGATGTTTCATCGAACCATGGGAGCAGACGTCGGACTGGTTGCAGATTTTTCCGGCGCTGGCCCGGCTGGTACGTGAAGAGCCCTGGCCGCAGGGGCGTTCCTGGCATCGACGGGCCTGCCAGTGGTTTGCTGCCGAGCAGGACTGGCAAATGGCGTTCGAGCAAGCCATGTTGGCCGAGGAGTTCGAGACTGCCGTGAGTTTCTTGCAGCATCTGAGCTTCGAGCACGTCTTGCAGCGTCGCAACGTGGTGCTGTTGCTGGGCCTGCACGATCAACAAGGTGAAGCGCTGACCCTCTGTACGCCACAATCGGTGGGGTTGGTCACCGCTGCGCTGTTGTTCGCCGGACGCTTCAACCAGGCGTCGACATGCATTGAGCAGTTGGCCAGGTTCATGCCGCAGCCTTCGGCCTGCCGGCAGCGACAGCTGCTGGCCAGGTGGCAGGTCTTGCAAGGCTGGTTGCTGCACCTCTCGGGCGATGGCGAACAGGCGCGCGAGCACTTTCTCCAGGCCCAGGCCAGCCTGGACCCCGAGGCCTGGGCCCAACGGTTGCTGTGCCTGGGTGGGCTGACGCAGCAGGCGCTGCTTGAAGGCGAACTGACTTCCGCGCATCGGATCAACCGCCAGGCGCTGTGCCTGGCGCGCGCACAGGGTTCGCTGGTGTTCGAAGGATTGCTGGAACTGGATCACGCCCAAGTCCTGGAACAACGTGGCGCGCCTCATCGGGCCGATCATCTGCTGGCCGCTGTCCAGGCGCTGCTGGATAAACCAGGCCAGGACTTTTCCCCGTTGTTGGGACGTATTGCCCTGCGGCGCGGGCGCCTGGCGTTGCGCATGGGGTTTGAAGAGCGCGCCGCCGAGCAGTTTCAAGCGGGTCTGGAAACAGGGCTGCACAGCCTGGACAAACAGGTGCTCTACGGATTTCTCGGCAAGGCCAGCCTGGCTGCCAACCAGGGCGATTATGGCGAGGCCTTCATGCAACTGCGCGATGCCGAGCGGATCATGCAGCAGCGGCACATCCCCGACACCGTTTACCGTGGCGTGTTATTGCAAACCAGCTGTCAGTTCTGGTTGCAACAGGGGCGGGCGGAATTGGCCCATGAAGCCTTGACCCGCGTCTTGCGCCACTTTCGTGGGCCGCAGGCCAAGCACGCGCCTCCCGCGACGCTGGAATTGATTGCGCGACTTGAATACCTGCTGGTGCTGGCCGAGGTCTACCTGCAACGGGCACAGGAGCCGCAGGCGTGCCTGCAAGCCATGATCACCCGGGCACAGCAGAGTGAAATGCATAGCCTGGAGACCGAACTGCATCTGGTGTTGACGGAGGTTGTCTGGTTGTCCGGCGATCGCTCCCAGGCCCGGACACTCCTGCAAGAAGGGCTCAAGCGAGTCACGTGCTGGCGGGCCCAGCAAGCCTTGTGCGAGCTGCGTTTGCGCCAGCCCGAGCTGGGCCACTGGACGCAATCGCCAGAGCCCATCGAACCATCAACGGCTGGCGCCGAAGATACGTTACTCAGTCACCGAGAGCTTGAAGTTCTGCAATTGATTGCACAAGGTCATTCCAATCAACAAATTGCCGAGCAACTGTTCATATCGTTGCACACGGTAAAAACCCATGCGCGTCGCATACATAGCAAGTTGGGGGTGCAGCGGCGTACTCAAGCAGTTGCGAAGGCTAAAGTCATGGGGGTGATGGGGTAGGTTGAAAACAACTCCCGAAGGTCTTTACGCACGCTTACATTTGTCTTTTTACAGTATGGGGTTTGTCTGATGTATAACTAAGCCTGCGGATCGAACAGGAAGTTCGGTCTATGACATGACAAGGATGTCTTATGAATACCAAGTTGTTTTCTTCTTACTCTGAAAAACTGCTCGCACTGAAGAATACCCGTGTGGATTTTGCCGTGCAGGTGTTGTTGGGGCGCTATTTGGAAGCGCTGGGTGTCAATCCGTTCAGCAGTTATCTGAATACATTGGCAGACTTTCCGAATCCCGAAGTTGGCTCGTCCGAAACCCTGTTCGATGAAGCATTGACCTGGGTTGAAAAGCAGCGGGTGCCCAACTACAAACAAGGCGTCAGTAACGTGTTCAACAAGCGTTATTCTTTTGCCGTTGAAGACCGTGTCAGGGCGCTGGATTTGATCGCGTTCGAAAAAATCGTTTCGGATATCGTCACCCAACTGACTGAAAAACCTGCAATGGATTTATCCTGGCGTTCCATCAAGCCTTTGTCCGTTGAGGATGTTCATGGTGCATTGAAACTGCACTTGCCCGGGGTCGATCTGGATAAAGTCTACGTCACCGGTTTTGTTACCCATGGCGCTGGTGAGCGCGTGGTGTCTTCTTCTGAACCGCTGGTCGACTATCTACTGGGCCATTTCGACAATAATGAGATTCCCTACCACTCCAAAGGCGATCACCAAGCTATTTACATGGTGCCCTTCAGTGGGGATGACCGTCATCTCCATCCGCGACTTGCCCCCGCTCACCTCAATGATCTAATGATCAAGATTGTCCCGGATTTCCTGGGCTGATTCCGAACTCGCTTCATAGCCCATTCGCCAACTCACGGCCTGGGTCGCTGCCAGCAGGCGTTGCGCCGCCGGGCCGTGCTCGTCGGCATGGAACAGCGAGGTCGGGCCAACGATGGTCATGACCGCCGTCACTTGGCCGACGGCATTGAATACCGGGGCGGACAAGGCATCCACCCCCGGCATCAGCAAACCATGCACATGGTGCAGGCCGCGACTGCGAATCTGCTCGCACAACACGGCATAAGCGCGGTCGTCGGCGAGGGCGTGGTGCTCGGTGCCTTGTACTTCCTGTTCGCGCAAGCCGATGGTCTCGCGCTCCGGCAGATAAGCGCTGAATACCAGCCCCGTGGACGAACTGAGCAGTGGCAATACCGAGCCCAGTTGCGTTACCACGGTTACGGCCCGCACGGCGGGTTCGATGCGCACCACGGTCGCGCCATGGTTGCCCCACACCGCCAGGAAGCAGGTTTCGTTCAAGTCGTCGCGCAATTCGGCCAGGGGCAGGGCGGCCACTTGCAGCACGTCCATGCCGTTGAGCGCTGCCAGGCCTACGCGCAGGGCCTCGCGGCCCAGGCCGTAGTGGTTGGTGGCTGCGTTCTGCTCGGCAAACCCGCTGGCGATCAAGGCTTGCAGATACCGATGAACCTTGCTCGCCGGCATTTGCACGTGTTCGGCCAGCCGCGACAGCGACGTGGAGGGCGACAGTTCGGCCAGGGCCTTGAGGATGTCGGTGCCGACTTCGGCCGAGCGGACTTTCTGTTTACCGTTGCTGAGCGGGGTTTCCATGGAGGCGCTGGGTCCTGAGGCGAATGGGCGTCTTTATAGCTTGACGGTCGCTGTCGAGCAAATTACGTTATGCGTAATTGAATTACGATAAAAACAACCCGGTACGCCTCAACCACTCCGTTGAGTGACGGGCCGCATTCCTGGAGGCTCCATGAACCTCGTTTCCCCAGCGTCGGACCTGGCTTACCAATCAGGCTTCGGCAATGAATTTGCCAGCGAAGCCTTGCCCGGCGCCTTGCCCGTCGGCCAGAACTCGCCGCAGAAAGTCCCATACGGTCTCTATGCCGAGTTGTTCTCCGGTACGGCGTTCACCATGGCTCGCAGCGAAGCGCGGCGTACCTGGATGTATCGCATCCGACCGTCGGCCAATCACCCGGCCTTCACCAAGCTCGAACGGCAACTGGCGGGTGGCCCATTGGGCGAGGTCACGCCCAATCGCCTGCGTTGGAACCCGCTGGAAATCCCCGCCGAGCCTACCGATTTCATCGACGGGCTGGTGTGCATGGCGGCTAATGCCGGTGCGGACAAACCGGCCGGCATCAGCCTTTATCAGTACCGCGCCAACCGTTCCATGGAGCGGGTATTTTTCAATGCCGACGGTGAATGGTTGATCGTGCCGCAACTGGGACGGCTGCGGATCGCCACCGAGTTGGGCGTGCTGGAACTGGCACCGCTGGAAATCGTCGTGCTGCCCCGGGGCCTGAAATTTCGCATTGAACTGCTCGACCCGCAGGCCCGTGGTTACCTCGCCGAAAACCACGGAGCGCCGCTGCGCCTGCCGGATCTCGGGCCCATCGGCAGCAATGGCCTGGCGAACCCACGGGACTTCCTGACACCGGTCGCCCATTATGAGAACCTCGCGCAACCCACCTCGCTGGTGCAGAAATTCCTCGGTGAGTTATGGGGTTGCGAGCTGGATCATTCGCCCCTCGACGTGGTGGCCTGGCACGGCAACAACGTGCCGTATAAATATGATCTGCGCCGCTTCAACACCATCGGCACGGTCAGCTTCGATCACCCGGACCCGTCGATTTTCACCGTGTTGACCTCGCCCACCAGCGTCCACGGCCTGGCCAACCTCGATTTCGTGATTTTCCCGCCACGCTGGATGGTGGCAGAGAACACCTTCCGTCCACCGTGGTTCCACCGCAACCTGATGAACGAATTCATGGGCCTGATCCAGGGTGCCTACGATGCCAAGGCCGAAGGTTTCCTGCCGGGCGGCGCGTCCTTGCACAGCTGCATGAGTGCCCATGGCCCGGACGGCGAGACCTGTACCAAGGCGATCAATGCTGAACTGCAGCCGGTGAAAATCGACAACACCATGGCGTTCATGTTCGAGACCAGCCAGGTGCTGCGTCCAAGCCGTTTCGCCCTGGACTGCCCGCAACTGCAAACCGACTACGATGCATGTTGGGCCTCGCTGCCTGTCACGTTCGACCCGACCCGGAGATAACCCATGACTCAACTTTCCCCTGCCCGTAGCTGGGTCGCCTGTGCCAACGGCCATGCGGACTTCCCGTTGCAGAACCTGCCATTGGGTATCTTCAGTGTCGATGGCGGTGCCCTGCGCAGCGGCGTGGCGATTGGCGAGCGGATTTTCGATTTGCAGGCGGCGCTGCACGCGGGCTTGTTTGACGGCGCGGCACGCCAAGCTGTCGAAGCCATGGCCGACGGCCAGTTGAATGGGTTTTTCGACCTTGGCCGAGGCGCCCGGGTTGCCCTGCGTGAGCGACTGCTGGAACTGCTGCGCGAGGACAGCCCCCTGCGGGGCAAGGTCGAAGCCCTGGGCGCGAAACTGCTGCTCCTCGCTGCCGACTGCCAGATGCACCTGCCGGCCAGGATCAACGACTACACCGACTTCTACGTCGGTATCGAGCACGCGCAGAATGTCGGCAAGCTGTTCCGCCCCGACAATCCGTTGCTGCCCAACTACAAATACGTCCCCATCGGTTACCACGGTCGCGCCTCGACCATTCGCCCGTCCGGCACCGACGTGCGCCGCCCCAAGGGCCAGACCCTGCCGGCCGGCCAGACCGAGCCGACGTTCGGCCCGTGTGCGCGGCTGGACTATGAGCTGGAGCTGGGCATCTGGATCGGCAAGGGCAATGCCCTGGGCGAACCGATCCCTATCGGCGATGCCGCCGAGCACATTGGCGGGTTCTGCCTGCTCAACGACTGGTCGGCCCGGGATATCCAGGCGTGGGAATACCAGCCTTTGGGACCGTTTCTGTCGAAGAGTTTCCTGACCAGTATTTCGCCATGGGTGGTAACGGCTGAAGCCCTGGAACCGTTCCGTCGTCCGCAACCGGCACGCCCGCAAGGCGATCCGCAACCGCTGCCGTATCTGCTGGACAAGCGTGACCAGGCCGGTGGTGCCTTCGACATCGAATTGGAAGTCCTGTTGCTGACCGAGGCCATGGGCGAGCAAAACCTGCCGGCCCAGCGCCTGACCCTGAGCAACACCCAGTACATGTACTGGACCGTGGCGCAAATGGTCGCGCATCACAGCGTCAACGGTTGCCAGTTGCAGGCCGGCGATCTGTTTGGCTCGGGCACCTTGTCGGGCCCTGAAAACCATCAATTCGGCAGTCTGCTGGAAATCACCGAAGGCGGTAAAAAACCGATCGAACTGGCGTCTGGCGAAGTGCGCCGATTCCTCGAGGACGGTGACGAAATCATCTTGCGGGCCCGTTGCCGCCGCGAGGGTTTCGCCTCCATCGGCTTCGGCGAGTGCCGGGGCAAGATCCTGCCGGCGCGTTGAGGGGCAGGGCATGGAACTCTACACCTACTACCGCTCCACCTCGTCCTATCGGGTGCGCATTGCGTTGGCGCTCAAGGGGCTGGATTACCAGGCCTTGCCCGTCAACTTGATCGCTGCGCCTGGGGGCGAGCATCGCCAGCCGGCCTATCTGGCGATCAACCCCCAGGGCCGGGTACCGGCGTTGCGTACCGATGAGGGCGCGCTGCTGGTGCAATCGCCCGCCATCATCGAATACCTGGAGGAACGTTATCCACAGGTGCCGCTGCTCAGCGCCGACCTGACGGTGCGCGCCCATGAGCGTGGCGTCGCCGCGCTGATCGGTTGCGATATTCACCCCCTGCACAACGTCAGCGTGCTCAACAAATTGCGGCAGTGGGGCCACGATGAAACGCAGGTGACGGAGTGGATCGGGTACTGGATCAGCCAGGGATTGGCGGCCGTGGAGCAGTTGATGGGTGACGACGGCTATTGCTTCGGTGCAGCGCCGGGGCTGGCGGATGTGTACCTGATCCCGCAGTTGTACGCGGCTGAGCGGTTCAATGTGTCTTTGCAGGCGTATCCACGGATTCGTCGGGTCGCGGCATTGGCGGCTGGGCATCCAGCATTCCAACAGGCGCACCCGGCGAATCAGCCGGATACCCCCTGAGGGCTTCACACGGTTCTGAAAACCAGGTGATCCCCTGTGGCGAGGGAGCTTGCTCCCGCTGGGACGCGAAGCGTCCCCAAGCTTTTCGGCGGTTGCTGCGCAACCGAGCGGGAGCAAGCTCCCTCGCCACAGGGCCGTCATCGCTCCTGAACAAAGTCCCCGGCTCAGTGCACAACCGAATTCGGCGGCAAATGCCCCAGCCGCTCCGTCAGTCGGATTCGCTGGATCGGATCGTCGCTGAGCATCAGGGCATGTTCCAGGTCGAAGCGCTCGGCGTTGGGGCAATCGAGTCGCTGGTACAGGCTGGCGCGGGCCAGGTAGTCGGCGGCGCTGGCGTTGCCCAGTTCCAGTACCCGTTCGGCGTCGATCAAGGCGGCGATGTAATCGTCGTTCGCCAGATGCAGTTGACGCAGGTTGCGCGACAGGCGCTGCAGCATCTGCATCGGCTCGGCATTGACCAGGTGTTCAGCCTTGAGCTGCATGTTCGCGCCGTATTGGCGCTGTAGCAGTTCCCGACAGTCATTGGGGTACAACCGACGGCCGCCGCACGGATCGAGCAGGTGATCGGCGCCGGGTACCTTCAACAGGAAATGCCCGGGGAAATTGACACCGACCATCGGAATTTCCAGGCCTCGGGCCAGTTCCAGGGCAATCAGCCCGAGAGCCAGGGGCTGCCCGCGTTTGCGTGCCAGGACTTTGTCCAGCAACGCCGCTCGTGGTCGCAGAGGCGTGAAGTCGTCCTGGGCGAAGCCCAAGTCATTGAGCCGTCGCAGCAAGGGCTGGCCCAGTTCGCTGACAGGCAGCATCGGCAGGCCATGGCTGACCCGCTGTTGCAGCTCCTTGAAATCCTTCAGCAAGGCCGGTACGTCGACCTCGCGATCATGTTCGGCGGCGATCCACAGCGCCGCTTCGAACAGCGCCGGTGGGGAGCGGTGCAGACAATCAAAAAAGGCTTGGCGCGGTTTCATCGAACTCTCCGGGCTACGCTCCCGTTTTAGCCCTGCCGTGGATTTTCGTCCAGTCTCGGACAGAGGCTATGACAGGTTATACCGAAAAAGACTGAGCACCGTGGCGACTTATTCCTGCGTGCTCCAGCAAATTTCGACTGCGCGCCTATACTGGCGAAACAAACAAAAGTGATTCGGGAGCCTTTCGATGTTTGCTCTCATGCAAAGCTCCCGCCTTGAATCGCTGCACCTAAGCGTAGACCCGGCAACCGGGTTGAAGGCGGTGATTGCCATTCATTGCAGTCGTCCGGGGCCCGCCCTGGGGGGGTGTCGTTATCTTGCCTACCCCGACGACGAAAGTGCCGTGGCCGATGCCGTACGCCTGGCCCAAGGCATGAGTTACAAGGCGGCGCTGGCCGGCTTGCCCGTGGGCGGCGGGGTGGCGGTAATCATGCGCCCCGCCCATGTCGAGAGTCGGGCAGCGTTGTTCGAAGCCTTTGGTCGTTGTATCGAGCAGTTGGACGGTCGCTATATCACGGCCATCGACAGCGGCACGTCGGTGGCCGACATGGATTGCATCGCCCAGCAGACTCGCCATGTCACCAGCACCACCGCCTCGGGAGACCCCGCGCCCCACGCGGCAATGGGGGTTTTTGCCGGTATTCGTGCCACCGCCATGGCCCGCCTGGGCAGCGATAACCTCGAAAGCCTGCGGGTGGCGATCCAGGGCCTGGGCAACGTCGGTTATGCCCTGGCCGAACAACTGCACGCCGCAGGTGCCGAGCTGCTGGTTAGCGACATTGACCCAGGCAAGGTGCAATTGGCGATGGAGCAACTCGGCGCCCATCCGATCGCCAACGACGCGCTGCTCAGCACGCCCTGCGACATCCTTGCTCCTTGCGGGCTGGGTGGGGTGCTCAACAGCCAAAGCGTGGCACAACTGCGCTGCTCGGCCGTTGCCGGCTCGGCCCATAATCAGTTGAGTAACCTGCAAGTGGCCGACCAGTTGGAAAGACGTGGAATCCTCTATGCGCCGGACTATGTGATCAACTCTGGTGGCCTGATCTACGTCGCCCTGAAACATCGCGGCGAAGAGCTGTCGACGATCACCGCGCACTTGTCGAAGATCGGTGCCCGGCTCACGGAAGTCTTTGCCCATGCCCAGGCGGAGAAGCGCTCACCGGCCCGGGTGGCCGATGAGCTGGCGGAGCGTTTGTTGTACCGCTGAAAAGCCAATTGTGGGAGCGAGCAAGCTCGCTCCCACAGGTTTTTTCTGGTGCTCCCAGACTGACTATTCCCGCCAACAAAACACCAACCCTGTGGCGAGGGAGCTTGCTCCCGCTCGGCGGCGCAGCCGTCGTAAAACCGGCTGGCGCGGTCTGCCTGAACGGTCGCAGTGATCCAATGGGGCCGCTTCGCAGCCCAGCGGGAGCAAGCTCCCTCGCCACGGTTTGTGCTCGCCTCTATTGCATTGCGCTTAAGCGACGGGTGTTGGCTTACCTCAACAGATACACCGGAAAGCATTCGCACAAATGCATCACTCGACGCCGGGTGTTGTCCAGGCGTGCTGCGTTGTCCGGCTGTTCCAGCAGGTCGGCGATCAAGTTCGCGACTTCGGCACATTCCGCTTCACCAAAGCCACGGGTGGTCAGCGCCGGCGTGCCGATGCGAATGCCGCTGGTGATGGCCGGTTTCTGCGGATCGTTGGGGATCGCGTTTTTATTCAAGGTGATATGGGCGCTTTCCAGCAACGCTTCGGCGTCTTTGCCGGTGATGTTCATCGAGCGCAGATCGAGCAGGAACATGTGGCAATCGGTACCGCCGGACACCACCCGCAAGCCGCGTCGGGTCAGGACGTCGGCCATGACGCGGGCGTTGTCGATCACCCGCTGCTGGTAATGCTTGAACCCGTCGCCCAAGGCTTCGTTGAACGCCACGGCCTTGGCGGCGATGACGTGCATCAGCGGGCCGCCCTGGTACACCGGGAAAATCGTCTTGTCGAGCAGGGCACCATATTGCGCCTTGGCCAGAATCAGGCCGCCGCGCGGGCCGCGCAAGGTCTTGTGGGTGGTGGAGGTGATGAAGTCGGCGATGCCAACCGGCGACGGATAGACGCCCGCGGCGATCAAGCCGGCGTAGTGCGCCATGTCCACCATCAGGTAGGCACCGATTTCATCGCAGATCTTGCGAAAGCGCTGGAAGTCGATGGTCCGGGAATAGGCCGAGGCCCCGGCGATGATCATCTTCGGCCGGTGTTCCCTGGCCAGGGCTTCCATTTCTTCGTAGTCGAGGGTTTCGGTTTCCGTGTCCAGGCCATAGGAAAATGCCCGGTAGATCTTGCCGGAAAAATTCACCGAGGCGCCGTGGGTCAGGTGGCCGCCATGGGCCAGGGACATGCCCAGGATGGTATCGCCGGGTTCAAGTACCGCCAGGAAAACCGCCTGGTTGGCTTGGGAGCCGGAGTGCGGCTGCACGTTGACGTATTCGCAGTTGAACAGCTTGCGAGCGCGTTCGATGGCCAGGTTCTCGATTTCATCGACGACCTTGCAGCCGCCGTAGTAACGCTTGCCCGGATAGCCTTCGGCGTATTTGTTGGTGAGCACGGAACCCTGGGCCTGGAGCACTTCCTCGCTGACATAGTTTTCCGAAGCGATCAGCTCCAGGTGGGTTTCCTGGCGGTTGCGCTCGCGGTCGATCAGGCGGGCAAGGGTGGGGTCGAAATTTTGCAGGCTCATGGTGCGATTCCCTAGATAAGCGCCTCGGCCAGCGGCGCAGTCACGTGATGCGGCAACACCCGTGGCTGGCTTTTGGTCGAGTCGGATAGAAAAATGGAGGTGTCTTTCAAACCGCTGCCGGTGATCAGGATCACGGCGGTTTGCGGTGTGTCGGGGTGTGTTTCGGCGTACTTGAGCAGACCGGCGAAGGCACTGGCGGCGCCGGCTTCTGGAAACACGCCGGTGCTGGCGGCCAATCTCGAGGCGGCGGTGACAATGCTCGGATCGCTGACACAGATGAACTCACCGCCGCTGGCGGTGACCGCACGCATGGCCTTGAGGCGATCACGCGGCAGCGCCACATTGATGCTGCTGGCCAGGCTGGTGGGGGGGCGGCGCTCGGTTTTCTGCATCGAGCGGTCGTTGCGCCAGGCGCGGTACATGAAGTTGCTGTGCTCGGCCTGCACGCCGATCAGGCGAGGGATGCGTTCGATCCAGCCCAATTGCAGCAAGTCGAAAAAGCCTTTGTAGACCGAGCCCAGGATGCAGCCGTTGCCGACGGGCACGAACACCAGGTCCGGCACTTGCCAGTGGAGTTGTTCGCACATCTCGAAGGCGACGGTCTTCTTGCCTTCGCTCATGTACGAGTTGATCCCGGTGGTGCGGTTGTACCAGCCGTGCTCTTGGCAGGCGTTGAGACATTGTTCGAAGGCTTCGTCATATTGCCCGTCGACCAGCACGATCTCGGCGCCGTAGCCCTGCATCTGCGCGAGCTTTTCGCGGGGCGCGCTCTTGGGCAGGTAAATGACGTTGTGCAAGCCCAGGCTGGCGCTCATCCCGGCCAATGCCGAAGCGGCATTGCCGGTGCTGGCCACTGCCACGGTGCGTGCACCGGATTGCAGGGCGTGGGCCACCGCCAGGGCGCTGGCGCGATCCTTCAACGACCCGGTCGGTTGCCGCGATTCGTCTTTTACGAAGACTTTGATCCGGGCGCCCTTGCCGAGCAATTCCGGGCGCGAGTACAGCGGCGTGTTACCCACCAGTAACGGTGGAATGAACTGCGTCGAGCTCAACGGCATCAAGCGGTCATAGCGCCACATGCCACGGGCGTGGTCATGGGCCAGGCTGTCCCGGGACCATTCGCGCTTGAGTGCCGGGTAATCGTAAAGCGCGTCCAGGGCACCATCGACTTTGCAATGAGGGCAGTAATAGCTGACCTCATGGGGCTGGTAGCTTCGATCGCAAACCAGGCACTGCAATACATACTCTCTGTACGAATTTTTCATGTCACCCTCCGAAAGTACGCTGTGCTGGTGCTTTCCTTGCCAACGTCGGTCCAGCTCACCAGACCGACGGGCACTCCGCTGACAGAAGGTGTTTCAGATCACCATGATGGCGTCGATGGCAACCAGGGTGTTGCGTGCCAGTGCACTGGCGCCCGCGGTGGTGCGGGCCGGGTAGGGCTTGGTGAAGTACTCTTCCATGACGCGGTTGAGGGTCGGGAACTCACTCAAGTCAGTGATGAACGCCGTGACCTTGACCACGTTCGCCAGGGTGCCACCTGCCGCTTCGGCCATTTGCACCAGGTTGTCGAGGGTCTGGCGCAGTTGGCCTTCGAAATCCTTGGCCAGCACTTCGTTGTTCAGCGCCGAGACCGGGGTCTGTGCCGACAGGTAGATGGTCTGCCCGTGGCTGACCTTGATGCCCTGGGAATAGGTACCCAGCGGCAATGGCGCCTTGTCGGTGAAAATGACGTTCTCTTCGCCCAGGAAAGGTTTGGCGGCGGGCTGGATTTGAGCGGTGGTTTGCATAGTGACGTTCCTTGTTAAGTGGGATGGGGGTTAGTGCAAATCGGCAACCTGCTTGACGGCCTGGCTGGAAAATTCCTCATCGCGGCAACGGGCCGGGGAAAAATGCTGATAGTTGAGCTGCAGCGCCGCCAGGTCGTCCGGCATGGCGATGCCCAGCGCCGCATGGCTGCACAGGCGTGCAATGGCGGGCGCAGCCTGGATGCCGTAGCCACCGAGGGCGGCGAGCCAGATAAAATGCTCTTGCTGTGGGTCCTGGCCGAGCACCGGCGAGCGGTCGGCGACGAAGGTTCGCAGGCCCGCCCATTTGTTGATGATCGAGCGCGGACGCAGGCGCGTGGTGTTTTGCAGACGATCCATGGTGATGGCCAGGTCAAGCTCTTCCGGCAGTGCGTCGCAGGGCAACGAAGGGCTTTCATCGCAGGGGGAGACGATCAGCCGCCCGGCTTCAGGCTTGATGAAAATGTCCTCGTCGACCGTGCCCAGGTAGGGCGTGTGGTGCACGTCGCACTGTGGATCGACCGCCAGTACGGTGCGCCGCAATGGTCGGACACCGACCTTGGGCACGCCGCAGCGCTCGGCGAATTCGTCGGCCCAGGCACCAGCGGCGTTGACCACGATGGCTGCTTGCAATTGCTGTCCGTCCTGGGTGTGCAAGCGCCAGTGCCCGTCGCGATGTTCGCCACGCAGCACTTCGGTCTCGCGCTTGATCACGCCACCACGGGCCCGCAGCCCACCGAGGTAGGCGCCGTGGATGCCATGCACATCCAGATCGAAGGCGCTGGGCTCGTAGATCCCGGCGCTCCAGGCGCCTTCGGCGAGGTAGGGGACCAGCTCCTGCACTTGCTTGTCGTCGAGCAGCTCGGCCGTGGGCACTTGCCCCAGGACGGCGCTGAAACGCGCTTTGAGTTTGTCCACCCGTGCCGCCTGGGCCACGATCAGCGCGCCCCGGGGCGACCATAGCGGATGCTCGGCCAGGCCCTCGGGCGGGTTCTCGAAAAAGCGCCGGGATGCGCAGGTCAGTGAGCGGATCTGTTGGTTGCCGTAGCTTTCCATCGAGATCGCGGCTGAACGCCCCGTGGTGTGATAGGCCAGTTGCTGTTCCTGTTCGAGCAGGCAGACGCTGCCATGGGCTGCCAATTCATAAGCGGCAGACACGCCGGCGATGCCGCCACCCACCACAATGAAGTCGTAACGAGTGGTCATGGTCGGCTGCCCTCGGCAATAACGGCGGCTTTGCGTTCGCGGGTGTAGGTCAGCACGAAGTGCGCCACGAGGCCGAAGATCAAGCCCCAGAACGCGGCGGCCAGGCCGAGGAAACTCATGCCCGAAGCCGTTACCAGGAAGGTGATCAGTGCCGCTTCGCGTTGTTTCTCGTCAGCCATGGCGCCGGTCAGCCCGGCACTGATCGCGCCGAACAAGGCGAGACCGGCGAGGGAAGCGATCAATTCTTTCGGCAGTGCGGAGAACACCGAGGCCAGGGTGGCGCCAAAGGTCCCCATCAGAATGTAGAACACCCCGCAGGCGATCCCGGCCATGTAGCGTTTGTCGCGGTCTTCGTGGGCTTCGCGGCCGGTGCAGATCGCTGCGGTAATGGCCGCCAGGTTCAAACCGTGGGAACCGAACGGGGCCATCAGGATCGAGCCAATCGCGGTGACCGAAATGATCGAGCGTGCTGGCGTGTTGTAGCCAGAGGTGCGCAATACCGCCATGCCTGGCACGTACTGGCCGGTCAAGGTCACCAGCGCCAGGGGCAGGCCGATGTTGATGATTGCATGCCAGTTCCATTCAGGGGCGATGAAGACCGGTTGGGCCACGGCGATGGTGATCGAGGTGCTGTTGAGTTCACCGAACGAGGCGGCCACCGCGCAACCGACGATCAGCACCGACAGGATCGCGTAGCGTGGCGAAAAGCGCTTGAAGATCAGGTACGCCGCGATCATCGCCAACACCAGCGCCGGCTGCAGTTTGATCGACGTGAACAGCTCGGCGCCGAAGCGGAACAGGATCCCGGCGAGCATGGCGGCGGCAATGGCCTTGGGCAGGCGGCTCATCAGTTTGTCGAACGCACCGGACAGGCCGACCAACGCGATGATCATCGACGCCACCACATAGGCACCGATGGCCTGGGGCAGGGTCACGGTGGGCAGCATCGACACCAGTAACGCTGCACCCGGTGTCGACCACGCGGTGATGACCGGAACACGCAGGCGCCAGCTCAGGAACAGGCCGGTAATCCCGCTGCCAATGGAAATGGCCCAGATCCATGAAGACACCACGTCATTGGGCAGGTGCGCTTCCTTGGCTGCCTGGAACACGATGATGAGTGGGCCTGCGTAGGAAATGATCACGGCGATGAAGCCCGCGATCATCGCCGACAGAGATAGATCCTTTCTGAATGTGTCCATGATGTCTCGACTTGGCGCGACAGGAGCGCGCAGTGAATGATTGAGTCGATTGCTTCGATTCTGGATCAGTGTATTTGAATGAATTGAGTTGATTCAATAGGGGGCGGGATTGTTACGAGATATTTTTCTGCCATGACAGGCTATTTTTGCGATTTTTATTAATTAACTATTTGATTTTAAATAATATTATTTCTAATAAATTTTTCTTCATGTCGCATTGAAAAACGATTCAATAATCGTATCAATCGATTCAATGTGTCGATTGTGTCGAATTATTAGTTGCCTAACCTCCATGTGATATGCTCGGATATTCATCATTTCTACGATGGGCAGTGATCATTCATGTGGGTTCCCCAGCTAAGCGAGTTCAGCCAACCGATGTATTTGTCGATTGCCGATGCGTTGGCGCGCGATATCAACAACGGCGTGCTGAACGAGGGCGATCGCCTGCCGACCTTGCGGGAGTTGGCCACCACCTTGAATGTCACGCCGGGCACCATCAGTCGGGCCTATAGCGAGGCCCATCGGCGTCGGTTGGTGCAGGGGGAGGTGGGGCGTGGCACTTACGTGCTCAACCAGAAGCAGCTGGAGCTGCCGGCCAGCAACAGTGCCGCCGCGCCACTGAACCTGGGGCAATCCGAACTGCTCGATCTTTCGATCATCAAGCCCTACAGCGAAACCCTGGAGTACTGGTTGCGTGGCGCCCTGGTGGGCATGGCCAAGAGCACCGATTTCGCTCGCGCACTGGATTACGCACCGGATGGCGGTCACCCGGCGCATCGCGAGGCGGGGGCGCAATGGTTGCGTCATTCATTGCCCGACGCGCAATGGCAGCAAGTGGTGATTACGGCAGGGGCCCAGCATGGCTTGATGGTGGCGATGAGCGCCCTGACCAACGCCGGTGACCTGGTGCTCTGCGAAGCGCTTTGCTACCCGGGCATCATTTCCCTGGCCCACGGTCTTGAGCGTCGCCTGCGTGGCGTGCCAATGGATGACGAAGGCATCATTCCCGAAGCGTTGCGCGAGCTGTGCCTGCGAGAGAAGCCGGCGATGCTGGTCTGCGTGGCGACTTGCCAGAATCCGACGGCGGCGATCATGTCGCAGAAGCGCCGGGCCCAGATCGCCGCGCTTGCCGAGGAATTCGACTTCATCATCCTGGACGATGATATCTATGGCTTCCTGGCCACCGATCCGTCGATCAAGCCGCTGTCGGCCTTTGCGCCGGACCGTTCGGTGTACCTGACCAGCCTGTCGAAATCGGTCATGCCGGCGCTTCGCGTCGGTTATATCTACAGCCCGCCAAAACTGCTGTCGCGCCTGACCTCGATGGTGCGCAGCAGCGTCTGGATGCCGTCGCCATTGACCGCGCAGTTGGCCAGCAATGTGATTACCGAAGGCCTGGACAAGAAACTGATTCGCATCCAGCGCAACGAGGCGGCGGGGCGACAAGCGATCGCCCGGGAAATCTTTGCCAATTTCGAGCTCAAGACCCAGCCATATTCCTATCACGTCTGGTTGACGCTGCCGGAGCCATGGACCAGCGATGAGTTCACCATGCTCGCCCGGGCCAACGGCGTATTGGTGCTCAGCGGCACCCAGTTCCAGGCTGAGCGCTCAGGCACCACTCGCTGTGTACGGCTGGTGTTGATGTCCCCCACCAGCCAGGACGAACTGCGTTTCGCCCTGACCAAGCTGGCGAGCCTGATCGATTCGGATCCGCGCCGTTATTACTGAAAAGATCGCAGCCTTCGGCAGCTCCCGCACGGTGTATTCCCTGTGTGAGCTGCCGAAGGCTGCGATCTTTTTAGTTATTCGTTCGACGGATTGAGCAGTTCGGACAAGGCGTCCGGCTGGCTCTTGAACGCCTTGGCGAACACATCACGATTCTTCGCCATGTAGATCCCGGCTTCCTCGACCTGTTGCTCGCTCAGCGATGGAACGGCTTTTTGCAACACTTCTGCCAGCAATTCGGCGAGTTCCAGCATTTTGTCATGACGGTCAGCTTCGGCTTTATCCATGAACAAGCGCTCCAGATCTCGGCTGCTGCGGTATACCACTTCGACGGCCATTCACCACCTCACATGCCTTCACATTGGTTGTCTTTGTGACTACTGTATTTATATACAGGCAAAAGAATAAGCGAATCCTGTTGCTTTGGATAGTGGCTTTTTAATGTAGACCGGTTTCGGCATGTGAGGGCAAAGCTTGTGGGAGCAAAGCTGGTGTGGGAGCTTGCTCGCGATACGGCGAATGAAGCTCCCAAAAGTGCCGGATACCAGCCTATCGCCATCTCACCTTCAGTCGCTGGCCTTTTTTCTGCATGCAGAACAACCGTCACGTCCAACCCGCATCATCCGGTCGAGTCGACCTAAGGAAACTACATCGTGAAAATCAACTGGGCCGAGACCCTGCGCCAGAACGTCCATCAACTGGCCGAGTCCCTGGGGAACCTGTTCGTCGAGACCTTCCATTACCTGGCCCTGTTCGCCATTGGTGCGGTGACCGCGTGGGCGGCGGTGATGGAATTCTTGCAGATGATCGAAGCAGGACACATCAAGATCGATGACATCCTGCTGCTGTTCATCTATCTGGAATTGGGGGCGATGGTCGGGATCTACTTCAAGACCAACCACATGCCGGTGCGGTTTTTGATCTACGTGGCGATCACGGCGCTGACGCGGCTGCTGATTTCCAACGTTTCCCATCACAGCCCGCCAGACCTGGGGATCATCTACTTGTGCGGTGGCATCCTGCTGCTGGCGTTTGCGATCCTGGTGGTGCGCTACGCTTCGTCGCAGTTCCCCTCGGTGAAGATCGAGCACCCGCACCGCAAGGTCGGCGCGGGTTCCAGCGAACATGCCGAGGTGGAGAAAGGAGAAATCTAGATCCCGGCGGCAGAGGGCGCCGGCCCCTGTGCGTGCGGTGGTGGCAGCTTGATGCTGTCACCGCCGGTCATGGCTTCGAGGATGGCCACGGCGCTGTGGCCCTGCTCAATGGCGATGCCGAACTGAATGCTTTGCACCAGGCGCTTGAGACGCTCCGGGTCGTTGCGCTGCAGGGCGCTGATCATGCGTTTGGCGACGATGCGCCCGCTCTTGGACAGGGTCAGCATGATGCTGCCGTCCAGGCCCTGAATGCTCAGGTTGATTTGATAATGCGGCGCAAAGGCGTCGGTAATGATCTGAAAAGGGTTGTCCATGATGCGTCACCGCCTGATTGAACGTGCAGTTGTTGACCGGCCATGATCGGGATTAGTTCGCAACGCCGGACCACCGGCCATTCCATGATCGTGTTCAGCTCAAGATTCCAGGGGCCAGGCAGGCCTCAGGATCAAAAGATCGCAGCCTGCGACAGCTCCTACAGGGAGTTAGCAAGTGGCATGCCGGAAAAACTGTCGGACAATGATCACGGAGCCTGGGCGCCGAACGCTCTGGAATGCGGCTGTGGTCGCTGCCCGTTTCGGGGCAATAACGCGCGGATGTTCGCTGACGGTGCAGGTGGGGAGGCGATTTACGGTGGGTAGGCAGGGCAGGGGCAACTCCCGACATTAACAGCGCTTTTGCCTGTTGTCTGGCTTTATTTGCGTATGAATATTTATCTTTTTTTAGGGGTTGAATTGTTCTTCCGCCAGCCCGACTCTGTATTCAAGGGGCCGTTGCATCAACGTCGACGGCCCCCGGCGAGCTAGCTGAAATAAGGGATGAACTATGCAAATCCAAGTCAATAGCGATAACCATATTCAAAGCAGCATCCGACTGGAGGAGTGGGTACGTACTACCATCGAAAGCACGCTCGAACGTTATGAAGAGGACCTGACACGGGTTGAGGTTCATTTGCGAGACGAGAACGGCGACAAGCCGGGTCCCCATGACCTGCGTTGCCAGCTTGAAGCACGGCCGAAGGGTCATCAGCCAATTTCCGTGACGCACAAGGCCGAATCGCTGGAACTGGCGATCGAAGGCGCGGCCGCCAAACTTGAAAATGCCCTGGAGCATTTGTTCGGCAAACTGCGCGGCAAGCGCGCCGCCGTTGCGACACCGACCGAATCCGTTGCCTTGGCCGATGCGCTATTGGAAGAAGAATTCCTGGAGAACGAACGGGCCGCCCTCAACGGCTGAGCCCGATCGCTTGAAGTCACTCACCGAACGGGCCTGCAATCGCAGGCCCGTCTTGTTTCAGCGGTTCACCGTAGCCCCGAATCAAAACGCCACGGACGTCTGCACATACACCGTGCGCGGTTCCCCCACGTACTTGCCTCGGTTGTTGTCGTCGAACGAGCGGGTGAAGTATTGGGTATTGAAGATGTTCTTCACGCCCACCGCCACGTTCAGGTCCGACAGTTGCGGGCCGAAATCATAGGCAGCGCGGCTGCTGAACAGCATGTAGCCGGGGATATTGCCGGTACTGCCGTCGGCGCTTTCAGCCCGGGTGTTGGCGTTGTCGGCAAACTGCGCGCTCTGATAGGTGCTGTCCAGGTTCAGCTTCCACGGCCCGTCCGTATAACCCACGCCCAGTGTGCCTTTGTGCTTCGAAGAGAATGGCACGCGGTTGCCTTTGTTCGGTCCGTCTTCACGAATGGTGGCATCGACGAAGGCATACGTGGCATACACGTCGAAACCGGCCAGTGCAGGGCTCAGGCCATCAAGGGCGTAGTTGATGCTGGTTTCGATGCCTTGGTGGCGAGTCTCGCCTCGGGCGATCACCGAATCGTTGGTCTGATTGCTTTCATACTGGTTGTCGAAGTTGATCAGGAACGCGCCGATCTCCGCCCGCAGGTTGCCATCGTCATAGCGGGTGCCAAGCTCCCAGGTGCGGGCCTTTTCCGGTTTCACTTCGCCGCTGCTGACACGGTTGGGCATCTGGCTGTACTGCACACTGCCGAACGAGCCTTCGGTGTTGGCATACAGATTCCACTCATCGGTCAGGTGATACAGCACGTTCAATGCCGGCAAGGCCGTGTTGTAGTCGCCCTTGTACTTCACATTCGTCAGGTTGTTGGTCTGCTGGGATTCGATCATTTCGTAGCGAACACCCGGCGTGATGGTCCATTTTCCGATGTCGATCCGGTCATCGATGAAAAATGCATTGGCCTCGGTGCCCCCGCGCGTATCACGGTCGTTGCGGCTGGAGGTTGTCGGCAATTCGTTGCTGGCGATCGGCGTGCGGTATCGCAGTTCGTGGCCGGCCTCGTTGATGTAGCGATAGCCGATGCCAACCTCGTGGCTGGTCGGGCCGAGGTCGAAACCCTGGGCGAAACGGGTTTCCAGGCCGCGTACCCAATATTCACGGGGTGACAGGGACAGGAAGGTGCCTTGGTCCAGGTAGCCGCTGCGCAAGGTCTTGGTGAAGAACGTGCTGGCGGTGAATTCCCGGCGGTCCTGTTGGTAGCGGTAGCCGACATTGACCAGGGTGCGACGGCCCCAGAAACGGTCGTTCGGACGCGTGGATTGATACGGGTCGGCATCGTAGTCGGCCACATTCAGGCCGCCGGGCATGTCGGCCTCGCCTTCGTAATACTGGGCCATGGCATTGAAACTGTTGGCCTCGTCCAACTGGTAGTTGCCCTTGAGGATCAGGTCATCGATTTGTGTGTCGCTATGTTCGCGCCAGTCGCCGCCGCGGGTGCCGGAATACAGCAGGGCACCGCCCAAGCCGTTGTCGGCGGTGCCGCCGGCCAGCAGATTGGAGGAGGTCTTGAAGCCGTCATGGCTGGAGGACGGGCTCGTCTCGGTCTGCAAGCCCCCTTTTATCGTGGGTGCATCGGGAATCGCCCGCGTCACGAAGTTGACCACGCCGCCGACGTTCTGTGGGCCGTAGCGCACCGCGCCGCCGCCGCGCACGACATCTACCGCGTCCATGTTACCCATGCTGACCGGCGCGAACGATAGCTGCGGTTGGCCGTAAGGTGCGAAAGGCACCGGGATGCCGTCCATCAGCACCGTGGAGCGTGAAGCCAGGCGAGGGTTGAGCCCGCGAATACCGAAGTTCAGCGCCATGTCATGGCTGCCGGTGCCATTGTTTTCCGGTGCATTGACGCCGGGAATGCGATTGAGCACATCCCGCGCCTGCGTCGCACCCTGGCGTTCGAACGTTTCACGGCGGATAACGTCACGGGCGCCGGGGTGTTCGAAGACATTGGCCTGCGCGGCGTCGCCGAGCCAGTCTCCGACCACGGTGGTGGTGCCGATGTCCAGCGCGGTGGTGGAGTCCGGCTGCAGGCTGAAGGCATTATCTCCCTCGGGCCGGGCTTGCAGGCCTGTGCCTTCGAGCAGCGCACTGAGCCCTTGCTCTGGGCTGTAGCTGCCTTCCAGGCCACGACTCTGCAGACCAGCGGTCGTCTGCGAGCCGAAGGAAATCAACACCCCGGCCTCCCGCCCGAACTGATTGAGGGCATTTTCCAGTGACGACGGCGCGATGTGATAGGCCTTGGCATCTGCAGCCTGTACACAAGGCAGTGCGACGAAACTCAAGCTGGCCCCCAGGAGCCATTGACGCACGGTACGGGCGAGCGGGGTGAGGCGGGTAGGTTGCTGCGGCATGGATGAGGATCCCGAGAAGGTTGTATCGAAGTGGCTTTCCTTCTCTGTCACCCGAGTCCGGGAAAACGGCTCACGGTTGCGTGTTTTTTTCTGGCAAGACGATCATGGTTCAAGCGCGAGCCTCGACCGAGACCCAATAGCGAGTAAAGCGGCGTACGTTTACCGGCAGGCTGACCTCCAGCAGATCGAGGATTCGTTCGCTGTTGTCCAGCGGATAAGTTCCGGAGATCAACAGGTTGGCGACCGCCTCGTCGCAGCGCAATTGGCCGCGGCGATACCGGCCGAGTTCGTCGAGAAAGTCCGCCAGGCGCATGTGCGCGGCTATCAGCATGCCTTCCGTCCAGGCACCGCTGTTGGCATCCAGCGCCGTGGCGGGCCCGGCGCCGTTGATGCCAAGGCTCAGTTGCCGTGATGTGCCCAGCAACGACGACGGGCCGTTTCGGCTGCGAATGTCCACCTCGCCGTCAAACACCGCCACTTGGGTGTGTTCCGGATATTCACGTACGTTGAACCGGGCGTTGCGGCTTTCCAGCCGGCCATGGGCGGTCAGTACGTACAGGGGCCTGGGGTCCCGGGCCGCAGTCAACAACAGTTCACCCTCCAGCAGGCGGATCAAGCGACGTTGAGCGTCGAAGCGAACGTCGACCGCGCTGCCGCTGTTGAGCTGCAACTGGCTGCCGTCATCCAGCATCAGGCGACGCCGTTCGCCCACCGGGCTGCGGAAATCGGCCATCAAGGGTGGCAGCCATTGGCGCTCACGCAGGCCCCAGGCCAACGTTGAGCCGGCCCCCAGTACCAGCAACGTCTTGAGTGCCCGCCGCCGCATGGCGGACTTCGGTGCATTGAGGGCCGCATGGGCTAACGCAGGGGATACGCTACGCAGCCGTTGATTGACCCGTTGGATATGTTCCCAGGCGCGGCGATGTTCGCTATGGGCATCGAGCCATTGCTCCCAGGCTTGCTGCTGGCGGGTGTCGAGTGGACCTTGCTGTATTTCCAGGAGCCAGTGCACGGCCTGCTCGGCGACTTGGGCGCTGACGTCAGGTGCGCCATTGATCGACGGGGTCATAAAGCAAAGTAGCAGCGCATCGCTGCCTTGTTCAGATGGCGCTTGACCGTTGCCAGGGAAATCCCCAGTTCACGGGCGATTTCGTTGTAGGTCAGGCCATCGACCTGGGCCAGCAGAAACGCCTGCTTGACCGCTCGCGGCAACCCATCGAGCAGTTGGTCCAGTTCCGTCAGGGTTTGCAGGATGATTGCCCGTTCTTCCTCCGACGGCGCCACCTGCTCCGGCAGTTGGGCGAGGGTGTCGAGGTAGGCGCGCTCCAGGTCCTGGCGGCGGTAATGGTTGAACAGTACGCGCTTGGCAATAGTCGTAAGGAACGCGCGGGGTTCCAGGACAGGCTGCGGATCGCGCGTCGTCAGTACGCGCATGAACGTGTCCTGCGTCAGGTCGGCGGCACTGTCGGGGCAGCCGAGTTTTCTTCGCAACCAGCTGTTGAGCCAACTGTGATGGGCGTTGTAGAGCACTTCGACGGTGTGTGCAGGCGGCAACGAGGAACATCCCGACAGCGCTGAGCTGTGCTAGAGAACAAGAATTGTTCGCATTGTAGGGGCGCGGCAGTGGCTACGGCAATCGGGATCAGTGCCTGGTTGTTTCATTTGACCGGAGCGCGGTGGTGCCTAGCGCAAGAATGCCTGTCGATATTCCCCGGGGCTTGCCCCCAAGGTCTGGCGAAAACGATTGGTGAAGTGGCTGGCGCTGGCAAATCCGCAGGCCAGCGCCACGTCGCCCAGCGGTTGTGAGGTGGTGCGCAGTAAATGCCGCGCGCAGGTCAAGCGTCTGGCCAGCACATATTGATGAGGAGGCAGCCCGAAGCTCTCGCGGAACATCCGCGCGAAGTGGTATTCGGACAACGCACACAACGCCGCCAATTGGCCGAGGCTGATGGTATCGGCCAAGTGGCTGTCGACGTAATCCACCAGCAACCGCCGCTGATGAGCGGCCAGGCCGCCTTTGAGGCGAAGTCCCTGGCGTTGGCCCACCTGGCTGAGCAGCAGGTGATTGAGCAAGTCATGGGCCAGGCTGGTGGTCAGCAGGCGTTCACCGGGTTCGTCCCAGTTCAGCGCGATCAACTGGCGAAAACGCTGTGCCTGTCGCGGGTCGTCGAGGAAGGTCTCTTCGTGCAGTTGCACCTGCCGGGGTTCGCGGTCCAGCAGTGTGACGCAACCAAGGGCAAATTGTTCAGCACTGAAATACAGGTGGGCGAGGCGAATGTCGCCGTTGATGACCCAGGCCGATTCATGCCCGGCCGGCAGGATGCAGAGTTTGTCCGGTGCCCCCGTGGTGTCGGGCCGCTCGCGGCGAAACGTACCGGTGCCGCCAGCGATGTAGCACGACAGCGTATGGTGCGTTGGCGCCTCGTAGTCCCGGGCGTCGTGGTGGTTGCTCCACAAAGCGGCCGCCATGCCGTCCCCGAGCTCGGCGCTGTGCTCCAGGCGAGCATTGGGCGAGCTGTTGAGGGCTTGAAAGACTTGTAGGGTTTGCAGTGTGGACATGATCGGTTCTCCAACGCTTGCATCCTACTCTGTCGGTCGATCCGTGCCAGCCTGTCAGCCGACAAAACCGCAAGTTTACGCAAGCGCCGGGTCAATGGCAGCGGGACACTGAGCGTCATTGTCAGGAGCCGTCACCATGAACCTCTCGTTGTACCTGCTTACCGTGCTCATCTGGGGCACCACCTGGATTGCCCTGAAATTGCAGTTGGGCGTCGTCGCCATTCCCGTGTCGATTGTCTATCGCTTCGGCCTTGCGGCCCTGATCCTGTTTGCGATGCTCTTGCTCAGCCGGCGCTTGCAGGTGATGAATCGGCGCGGTCATTTGATTTGCGTTGCCCAGGGCCTGTGTCTGTTCTGCATTAATTTCATGTGCTTCCTGACCGCCAGCCAGTGGATTCCCAGCGGGTTGGTCGCTGTGGTGTTTTCCACCGCCACGCTCTGGAACGCCCTCAATGCCCGCGTGTTCTTCGGTCAGCGGATTGCCCGTAACGTGCTATTGGGGGGCGCCCTGGGGCTGCTGGGGCTGGCGCTGCTCTTCTGGCCGGAACTGGCCGGCCATAGCGCAAGCCCGCAAACCTTGCTTGGCTTGGCGCTGGCGTTGCTGGGCACCTTGTGTTTCTCGGCAGGCAACATGCTGTCGAGCCTACAGCAGAAGGCGGGCCTCAAGCCGTTGACCACCAACGCCTGGGGCATGGCCTATGGCGCGGCGATGCTGGCGGTGTGGTGTGCGTTCAAAGGCATCCCGTTCGACATGGAATGGAGCACACGCTACATCGGCTCGCTGTTGTACTTGGTGATCCCAGGTTCGGTGATCGGCTTTACGGCCTATCTGACGCTGGTGGGACGCATGGGCCCGGAGCGGGCGGCGTATTGCACCGTGTTGTTCCCGGTGGTGGCGTTGAATGTCTCGGCGTTTGCCGAAGGGTATCAGTGGACCGCGCCGGCGCTGGTCGGGTTGGTCCTGGTGATGCTGGGGAACGTGCTGGTGTTCCGCAAGCCGCGGCCGGTGGCGACGAATGTCGCGCTGGGTGCCCGCTGAGACAGAACGCCTGGCGATAACCCCGTGGCGAGGGAGCTTGCTGTGGCGAGGGGATTTATCCCCGCTGGGCTGCGGAGCAGCCCCAAACCCTGACAGCTCGGTGAGTCAGGTCGACCACATCAGCCGGATCAGGGCTGCTCCGCAGCCCAACGGGGATAAATCCCCTCGCCACGGTGTTTCCCCCAGGGGGGCTTTTGCGGAAAGTTTATTTCCAGACCTGCGGGTTGACCAGGTTCTGCGGTCGCTCGCCCAGCAATGCACTGCGCAGGTTATCCACAGCAAGATCGGCCATGGCGGCACGGGTTTCGTGGGTGGCCGAGCCGATGTGGGGCAGGGTGACGGCGTTTCTCAACTGGAACAGCGGTGATTCGGCCAGCGGTTCTTTCTCGTAGACATCCAGCCCGGCACCGCGGATGCGATTGTTCTGCAGGGCTTCGATCAGCGCCGGTTCATCCACCACAGGGCCCCGGGAAATGTTGACCAGGATGGCACTCGGCTTCATCAGGCCCAGTTCACGCTGACCGATAAGGTGGCGGGTCTTTTCGCTCAACGGTACGACGAGGCAGACGAAGTCCGCTTCGGCCAGCAACTGATCCAATTCGCGAAACTGTGCGCCCAGTTGGTTTTCCAGTTCAGTCTTGCGACTGTTGCCGCTGTAGAGGATTGGCATGTTGAATCCAAGTCGGCCACGCCGGGCAATGGCCGCGCCGATATTGCCCATGCCGACGATACCCAGGGTCTTGCCATGTACATCGCTGCCGAACAGTTGCGGACCGACTGTCGCCTGCCATTGGCCAGCCTTGGTCCAGGCGTCCAGTTCGGCCACGCGCCGGGCGCTGCTCATCAGCAGGGCGAAGGCCAGGTCGGCGGTACTTTCGGTGAGCACGTCGGGGGTGTTGGTGAGCATGATCCCGCGTTCATTGAAGTAGGCCAGGTCATAGTTGTCGTAGCCCACCGACACGCTGGAGACCACTTGTAGGTTCGTGGCGCTCTGCAGTTGCTCGCGGCCGAGCTTGCGACCGACACCGATCAGCCCGTGGACGTGAGGCAAGGCTTCGTTGAACTGCGCGTTGATGTCGCCGTTCGACGGGTTGGGGACGATCACGTCGAAGTCCTGGCGCAGGCGTTCGATCATGGGGGGCGTGATACGGCTGAAGGCAAGTACGGTTTTTTTCATCGTGCAAGGCTCATCTGCAGGGAATACCAAGCACGCTAACATTCCTGGCGCGGGTTAGGCGAGAGGGGAGGGTGTAATCGCAGCGCCGCCAGTCCTCTGGGGGATCTTTACAGACTCAGGCGGCTCGCAGGGAAATGAACGCGTAGGTGACCGGTGCTTCAGTGACCACCCGCGCGCCGCTGGCCGAGACCTGGTTGGCCACATCCTCGCCGGACAGGTGGAACTGCCATTCGCCAGCCGCTTGGTCCAACGGCCGAGAGCGGGCTTGATCGATGGCGGCGGCAAACGCAGCCATGTTCGGCAGGTAGGCCGTGAATCCGTCGCCCTTCAACGCCGTCGTGTGGATACCCAGGGACATGCAGATGCGCTCCTTGATCGCGATTTCCTCACGATCGGCCTGGCGTGAACGCTCGATCAACCGGGCCAGTTCCTGGTCCACCAATTCACCGCCAAGTATCAACTGCGGCCCCGTTCCCCACGACTCCGGTGGGCAATCCTTGGCGGCGGGATTGAGCGGGATGTGTGGGTTGATTTCCATGGGATAGATGCGGCACACCAAGGGTCTGCGCTCATAGATGCGGCACAGGTTTTCGTCGTCCAGATTATGGCAACGACCCACGTTATAAGCGGCGAGCGTGATCGCCACCAGCGCGTCGCTTGTGCCGCTACGGACCACCGCCGAGCGGCGTTCGGCATGCTCGCGTTGCCCTGCCGGCAGGCCGAGGCCATTGGGCAGGAAGGCTTCCACCAGGACAATCACCTGGCCGCCGTCGTCCGCCCACATCCGGGCCTCGTCGAGGGTCAGGGGGACGTGGTGATCGGTGCAGCATTTGCCGCACCCTACACAGGAAAACGTTGTGTTCATTGAGCGCCCGGTCGCAGAAAGCTGGGGACGGCGACAGAAAAACGCCGTGATGGACCGTGCGAAGCAAGTTATGCGCCACTCACCGGTCGGTAGCGGCAGGGTGGATCGAGTCCCACTCGGTCACGTAGGCGGTTTTGGTTTTTTTGCGGTAGAGGCACAACTCGGTGCCGATCGCCCCTTTCATGTGTTCCTGCGGATATTGGCCTTGCAGCAATAGCGCGGTGTAGCCGACCCGGTCGTCGAATTGAGCGGCGCTACCTACCGGCTCAGCGCTCTTCAAGCTGCTGGCCTTGATGCAACTGGCCAGCACGGCTTTATCGTGGGTGGCCCAGGCGTCCGGGCTGGAGGCATGAGCCTGGGAGGCCAGGACGGTGAGACCAAGGAGAATCAACAGACGGATTTTCATCAGGGAGCCTTGTTCCGGGAAGCCAGGACAAGAGTATGCCTGAGGTTGTCGGACGGTGATCGCTCCCGCGCTGGAACGCAGAAGCGAGCAACCGAGATGACTCAGTGACCTTGCTCGGCAACGGCCTTGGCCGCCGTGATCAGGCACTTGGTCAGTTCCGGTGAAGAGAACTTGGTGAGCACGCCGTTGGCACCCGACAGCCGGGCTTTTTCGCTGTTCATGGCACTGTCCAGCGAGGTGTGCAGCAACACGTAGAGGTGGGCGAAGTCAGGCGTTTCGCGCAGGGTCCGGGTGAGGGCATAGCCGTCCATCTCGGACATCTCGATATCGGAGACGATCAGGTTGATCTGTTCGGCCGTGCCTTGCAGGTCCAGCAGGCATTCGATGGCTTCCTTGGCGCTGCGGGCGGTGTGGCATTGCAGGCCCAGGTTGCGCAGGGTGTGTACCGATTGCTGCAGCGCGACCTGGCTGTCATCGACCACCAGGATCCGTGCGTTGCCCAGCACTTCGGCGTCTTCCATGCTCAGTTCGGTCGGCGCGGTTTCGATCTGCGCTGGCGCGATGCCGTGGATGACCTTTTCGATGTCCAGCACCTGCACCAGCGTGCCGTCCACCGAGGTCACGCCGGTGATGAACGAACGCACACCGCCGGAGCCGTAGGGCGGTGGTTTGATGTCGGTGGTCAGGCAATGCACGATCTTGCTCACGGCCTGCACATGCAAACCCTGTTTGGAGCGGCTGACGTCAGTGACGATCAGGCAGCCACCATCCGGGTCTTCCAGCGGTCGCTCGCCAATGGCGCGGCTCAGGTCGATCACCGACAACGATGTCCCGCGCAGGGTGGCGATGCCTTTGACGTGCGGATGCGACTCCGGCAGCTTGGTCAATGGTGGGCAGGGAATGATTTCGCTGACCTTGAGCAGGTTGATTGCCATCAGCTTGCCGCTGCGCAAGGTAAACAGCAGAAGCGAAAGTGAATCTGCGCGGGCTTTGTTGGAAGACATAAAAACCTTCTGTGGAAAAAGGTGGGGCGAGCATGCCGCTCGCCAAAACAGCTTTTGATATTGGGTTATCGACTTGTCGGGGGCAGGCTTTAGGGCGAAAGCTGTCGATAACAGGGGGCGTTGTAACAAGATCCCGGTGGTGAGGCGTTTTTGTGGCGAGGGAGCTTGCTCCCGCTCGAGCGCGCAGCGGTCGCCAAATTCGACCTCCCACCGCGTCTGATGGGAGTGCTTCGCACTCCAGCGGGAGCAAGCTCCCTCGCCACAGAGCCGATCACTTCAGCCCCAACCGCCGGGCCATCCGCCCCAGGTTCGCCCGGTCCAGCCCGAGCTCCCGGGCGGCGCTGGCCCAGTTGTGTTGGTGACGCTCCAGGCAGGCAGCGATCAGCGTGCGCTGGAACTCGTCCACCGCTTCGCGCAAGTCCCCCGTTACGCCCTGCGCGGTCGACGCCGGGCTGATGGACGAAGGAGTGGGGTTGTCCACAGGCGCCTGGGGCAAATCCAGGTCCTGGGCGCTGAGGCTGAGGATTTTCGGGCGCGTCGCGCACCGGCCCAAGGCCTTCAAGGCGCTGCGGCCGATCAGGTGTTCCAGTTCGCGCACATTGCCTGGCCAGTCGTAGGCCAGCAGCGCGGCCTGGGCGTCGCCGGTCAGGCGCAGGCTGCCCAGGCCCATGCGCGAACGGTTGTGCTCCAGGAAAAAACCGCTGAGCAGCAGCACATCACGTCCACGATCGCGCAGCGCCGGCACCTGCAGCGGGTACACACTCAAGCGATGGTAGAAGTCGGCCCGATAACGGCCGTTGCGCACTTCCTCGGCCAAGTCGCGATTGGTGGCCGCGATCAGGCGCACATCGACCCGGTGTTCCCTGTCCGAGCCCAGGCGTTGCAGTTGGCCGCTTTGCAGTACCCGCAACAACTTGGCCTGGACGGCCAGGGACAACTCGCCCACTTCGTCGAGAAACAAGGTGCCGCCGTCGGCCAGTTCGAACTTGCCGCGCCGGTCGTTCGTGGCCCCGGTGAAGGCGCCTCGTACATGGCCGAAGAGTTCACTTTCCACCAGGGTATCGGGCAGGGCGGCGCAATTGAGACTGATGAGTGGCTGCTCGGCACGTTTCGACGCGGCATGGATGGCCTGGGCGACCAGTTCCTTGCCTACGCCGGTTTCGCCGGTGATCAATACCGTCAGGTCGCTGCTGCCCACCAGCGTGATCTCTTCCACCAGGCGTTTGTGGGCCTTGCTCTGGCCGACCATGTCGCGAGGTTGCTGGCCGCTGGCCTGGCGATAGACCTCGGCGCGGCGGTGCTCGTCCTCGGCCTTCAGGGCCAGGCGCTCGATGCGCTCGGCGGCGCTGACCGTGGCGGCGGCGAGGCTGGCGAAGGCTTGCAGGGCACTCAGGTCGATGGGCTCGAAGCGCTCCGGATCCAGCGAATCCAGGGTCAGCAGGCCCCAGGGCCGCTCGTCGACGAACAGCGGGCAGCCCATGCAGTCGTGAACCTCCAGATGCTCGGCGAGCCCTTCAACCAGTCCGTCGTAGGGATCGGGCAGGCCGCTGTCGGCGGCGAAGCGGGTGGGCTGTGGGTTGGCCAGCAGCGCTTCGAAGCGCGGGTGTTCGCTGACCCGGAATCGCCGGCCCAGTGTATCGGTGCTCAGGCCATCCACGGCGAGCGGCACCAGGCAGTCGCCGTCCAGGCGCAACAACGCCGCCGCATCGCAGGGCAGCAGGGTTCGCAAGGTGCCGAGCAGGCGCCGATAACGTTCGCCTTCAGGCAGTTCGCGGGACAGATCGGCCACCAGTGGCAGCAGGGAGGTCAGCAGGGCGGTTGCGGTCATAATGACTCCATGTAGTCTTAACGACTATAAGATGAACCGTGTCGATATGACTACACTGTATGTAACTGACTGATATTCAATAAAAAAATTAATGGCATGGAAACTGATAAGACTTACCTAACTGTTATCGGTCATACGCCAGGAGTCACCTTATGCTCAGTCGAGAAGAACGCGCCATCATTCGTTCCACCGTTCCGTTGCTTGAAAGTGGTGGTGAGGCGCTGATCACTCACTTCTATCGCATGATGCTGTCCGAATACCCGCAGGTACGCCCGTTGTTCAACCAGGCTCACCAGGCCAGTGGCGATCAGCCGCGGGCTTTGGCCAACGGTGTGTTGATGTATGCGCGGCACATTGACCAACTCGATCAATTGGGCGACCTGGTGGCGAAGATCGTCAACAAGCACGTTGCCCTGCAGATCCTGCCGGAACATTACCCGATTGTCGGTTCGTGCCTGCTGCGAGCAATCGCCGAAGTGCTGGGCGCGGAGATCGCCACACCCGAAGTGATTGCGGCGTGGGGCGCAGCCTACAACCAGTTGGCCGATATCTTGATCGGCGCCGAAGCTGGCATGTACGACAAGAAGGCCGAGGCGCCGGGCGGCTGGCGTGGCGAGCGTGAGTTCATCCTGGCGGCCAAGGTCCAGGAAAGCTCGGAGATCACCTCGTTCTACTTCGAACCGGCGGACAAGGGCCCGATCCTGTTGGCCGAGCCGGGCCAGTACATCGGCATGAAGCTCATGCTCGATGGCGAGGAAGTACGCCGCAACTACTCATTGTCAGCCCTGGCGGACAACGGTCAATACCGTATCAGCGTCAAGCGCGAGCCGGGCGGGCGGGTGTCCAACCACCTGCATCATCATTTCGACGTCGGCAGCCGCATCCAGTTGTTCCCGCCGTCCGGGGATTTCTACCTGACTGCCAGCGACAAACCGCTGGTGCTGATCAGTGGCGGCGTCGGCATCACCCCGACCCTGGCCATGTTGCAGGCGGCGCTGCAAACCGAGCGGCCGGTGCATTTCATTCATTGCGCGCGCAACGGCCGTGCCCATGCTTTCCGCGACTGGATCGACGACCTGGCCAAGCGGCATCCGCAGCTCAAGCGCTTCTATTGCTACGACGAAGACGACGGCTTGAGCCCGGTGGCCGACAAGGTTGGGCTGCTGAGCCAGGAACAACTGGCGCAATGGCTGCCGCAGCAACGTGACGTGGACGCCTATTTCCTCGGCCCGAAGGGCTTCATGGGTGCCGTCAAGCGTCACCTCAAGGCCTTGGGCGTGCCGGAGCAGCAGAGCCGTTACGAATTCTTCGGCCCGGCGGCAGCGCTGGAATAAGGTCTCCACGCCCGCCACAGATCCCTTGTGTGAGCGGGCTTGCTCGTGAAGACGGCGGCACATCCAGCATTGATGCAAGCTGACCCATCGCTTTCGCGAGCAAGCCTGCTCGCGATGGCGACGGCAGGTCCATCCTTGTCCAGCTGCCAGAATTAATCCGCACTTAACCTTCTTGCGGTCTATTCCCCTTCAATGTCGACGCCCGCTGCTCGTTCACTGTCATGGTCTGCGTGTAGACTTCGGGCATCCGACCGCGCGCCCGAATGTTGCCGTGCCGCGCGTCGATCCATGCAGACAAAGGGAAACGCAATGAGTGAGGAAATGATGCGGTTAGGGCGTGAGCGGCGCTATCTGGTGCTGCTGGGGCTGATCTGCCTGGCGCTGATTGGCGGTGCGCTGTATATGCAGGTGGCCCTCGGTGAGGCGCCGTGCCCGCTGTGTATCTTGCAACGCTATGCGCTGTTGCTGATCGCAATCTTCGCCTTCATCGGTGCCGCCATGCGCACCCGCCGCAGCCTGACGATCTTCGAAGGCCTCGTGGTGCTCAGCGCCCTGGCCGGTGCCGGTGTGGCAGGGCATCACGTGTACACCCAGTTCTTCCCGGCAGTCAGTTGCGGCATCGACGTGTTGCAACCGATTGTCGATGACCTGCCGCTGGCGAAGATCTTTCCGTTGGGATTCCAGGTCGACGGCTTTTGCTCCACCCCCTACCCACCGATCCTGGGGCTGTCCCTGGCACAGTGGGCACTGGTGGCCTTTGTGTTGACAGTGGTGCTGGTGCCGTTGCTGGTGTCACGTAACCGCAAACCGCTTCGCTGAAACGCCTCGATGAAACGCCCCGGTTCTCTTCTGGAGAGCCGGGGCGTTTTACGTTTCACGCTCAAGCCGGAGCGTCCTTGATCCGAGGCAAGAATGACCTGCGGCAATGTGCGACACGTTGTCACATATCTTGCGGCGCTCAGCCCTTGCGAGGGAGATAAAGCACGCTTTCCTGTAACAAAAAAATGTCTGGTTTCGCAATCAGGGTATCGCCTGCAGCAGGCATTTTTAACAGCGCCGCGTCAGGCGCCGCAGGCCCCGAAAACTGGGCGCTTGCCGGGCAAAAAACCTCTTGATGATCCTCTCGAGCTGTCTAAATCGGGCGTAGTAGGCCTACGTTTTTTGGGGTTCTTGTTGAGAATGAATTTCGATAACATGCTGGCTCGTTGCAATATCGGCAAGAGATTGTTGCCGGATCGGATAAAAATTATTTCGAGATGAGACATGGTCTACAGCGCGTCAGCTCACTACAATCGCCCGCACCGATTTTCCGACCCGGCTCAAGCTTGAGCACGAGAGTGGTCGAAGGGCGCCAGCGCCCCATGCGACCCCAGGTGTCGGTGCCTCCAACTACCCGCACCAAATGGAATTGGGCTTGAACTAGGCCTTTGACCAACGAATAAGAACTCACTGCTGGCCCAGGATGTGTCGAACTGCCGCTGACGTTCGACGGGCAGCCCTTATTCAATCCAAGAAAATGCCAACCCTTGGCAGGGTGAAGTGTTGGCGATCAAAACCCAACTGCATTGCGCAAGCTGCTTTAGAGGTCGTGAGATGAGTAAAAACAGGTACCCCCGATTACTAGGCTTGTTGCCGCTGCTCGGCACGTTGCTGCTGGGAGGCTGCAACATGACCTTGCTCGATCCCAAGGGCCAGGTCGGCCTGGATGAACGAAACCTGATCATCACCGCTACGCTGCTGATGTTGCTGGTCGTTGTGCCGGTCATCGTCATGACCTTCCTGTTCGCCTGGAAGTACCGCGCAACCAATACCAATGCCACCTACACGCCGAAGTGGTCGCACTCGACCAAGATCGAAGTGGCGGTGTGGACCATTCCGGTGCTGATCATCATTGCCCTGGGTTACATCACCTACAAGTCGACCCACGCCCTGGACCCCTATCGTCCGCTGGATTCGGACGTCAAGCCGATCACCATTGAAGTGGTCTCCATGGACTGGAAGTGGCTGTTCATCTACCCGGAACAAGGCATCGCCACGGTCAACAAGATCGTGTTCCCGGCCCACACGCCGATCAATTTCAAGGTCACTTCAGACACCGTGATGAACTCGTTCTTCATCCCGGGCCTGGGCGGCCAGATCTACGCGATGGCGGGCATGCAGACCAAGCTGCACCTGATCGCCAACCAGAACGCCGAACTCGACGGTATCTCCGCCAACTACAGCGGCGCGGGCTTTACCGGCATGAAGTTCAAAGCAATCGCCACGACCCAGGAAGATTTCGACGCCTGGGTCAACGATGTGAAGAAGGCACCTAAACAGCTTGAAAAAGCTGAATACGAAGCCCTTTCCAAGCCGAGCCAGAACAACCCAGTCGAACTCTACTCGTCGGTTACGCCGAACCTGTTCCAGACCATCATCGACAAGTATGAAGGGATGAATCCGGGCAAGCCGATGCACCACGAGAAGAACGAGAAGGAAGTGGCTCACAACATGGAAGGGATGGACATGAGCTCGCATTCAGCTGCCGGGGCAGAGGAGTAAACGATGTTTGGTAAATTAAGTTGGGAAGCGATCCCGTTCCACGAGCCGATTGTCATGGTGACCCTCGCCATCATCGCGCTCGGTGGTCTGGCATTGTTTGCAGGCATCACTTATTTCAAGAAGTGGACCTACCTGTGGACCGAGTGGCTGACCTCGGTCGACCACAAGAAAATCGGCGTGATGTACATCATTGTCGCCATGGTCATGCTGCTGCGTGGTTTTGCCGACGCCATCATGATGCGTACCCAGCTGGCCATGGCCACCGAGGGTTCGCCTGGCTACCTGCCGCCTGAACACTATGACCAGATCTTCACCGCCCACGGTGTGATCATGATCATCTTCATGGCGATGCCCTTCTTCACCGGCCTGATGAACCTCGCAGTGCCGCTGCAGATCGGCGCCCGTGACGTGGCCTTCCCGTTCCTGAACTCCTTGAGCTTCTGGTTGCTGGTGTCCGGCGTGGTGCTGATCAACCTGTCCTTGGGCGTTGGTGAGTTCGCCAAGACCGGCTGGGTTGCCTATCCGCCGCTGTCGGGCCTGCAATACAGTCCGGGCGTGGGGATGGATTACTACATCTGGGCGCTACAGCTTTCCGGATTGGGTACGACGCTGACGGGGGTCAACTTCCTCGCCACCGTGGTGAAGATGCGTACCCCGGGCATGAAGCTGATGGACATGCCGATCTTCACCTGGACCTGCACCTGGGCCAACGTGCTGATCGTCGCTTCCTTCCCGATCCTCACCGCCACCCTGGCCCTGCTGACGCTTGACCGCTACATGGATTTCCACATTTTCACCAATGAACTGGGTGGAAATCCGATGATGTACGTCAACCTGTTCTGGGCTTGGGGTCACCCTGAGGTGTACATCCTGATCCTGCCAGCGTTCGGGATTTTCTCCGAAGTCATCTCGACCTTCTCCGGCAAGAAACTGTTCGGCCACCACTCGATGATCTACGCTTCCGGCGCGATCTCGGTACTGGGCTTCATGGTCTGGCTGCACCACTTCTTCACCATGGGTTCGGGTGCCAGCGTCAACGCCTTCTTCGGCCTGGCGACGATGCTGATTTCGATCCCGACGGGGGTGAAGCTGTTCAACTGGCTGTTCACCATCTACCAGGGCCGTCTGCGTTTCACCAGCCACGTGATGTGGACCCTGGGCTTCATGGTGACCTTCGCCATCGGCGGCATGACCGGCGTATTGCTGGCCATCCCGGGTGCTGACTTCGTGTTGCACAACAGCCTGTTCGTGATCGCGCACTTCCACAACGTGATCATCGGCGGTGCGGTGTTCGGCTACATCGCCGGCTTCGCCTTCTACTTCCCGAAAGCCTTCGGCTTCAAGCTGCACGAGGGCTGGGGCAAGGCAGCGTTCTGGTTCTGGATCACCGGCTTCTTCGTCGCGTTCATGCCGCTCTATGTACTGGGCTTCATGGGCATGACCCGTCGCCTGAACACCACCACCAACCCTGAGTGGGTGCCGTACCTGTACGTCGCCATGTTTGGTGCGGTGATGATCGCTGTTGGTATCGCCTGCCAGCTGATCCAGTTGTATGTCAGCGTGCGCGATCGCAACAAGCCAGAGAACATGTGCGAACACGGCGACCCGTGGAATGCCCATACCCTGGAATGGTCGACCTCTTCGCCACCGCCGTTCTACAACTTCGCCGTGCTGCCAAAAGCAGACGTCATCGACCCGTTCACCGAAGCCAAGGAAAACGGTACCGCGTACCCGGTCCCGGCCAAGTACGAGCCGATCCACATGCCCAACAACACGGCTACCGGTGTGGTCATGGGCGCGCTGCTGACCGTGTTCGGTTTCGCGATGATCTGGCACATCTGGTGGCTGGCCATCGCCAGCCTGGTCGGCACCGTGGTGTATTTCGCTATCCATGCTGCCCGTGACGATCAGGGCTACATGGTGCCGGTGGATGTCATCGAGCGCATCGAAGCCGAGCAGCACAAACGTCTGGTCGCGGCCGGGAAAGTCCCCGCCAACGCCACCCGTGTTGAAACCTCGTTGGAACAGGCTTAAACCATGTCGAACTTAGTGACCACTGTTGGACACGCCCATGGTCATGACCATGGGCACGATGACCATCACCACGATTCGGGCGAGATGACCGTATTCGGTTTCTGGCTCTACCTGATGACCGACTGCATTCTGTTTGCGTCGATCTTCGCAGCGTACGCGGTGCTGGTTAACAACGTCGCCGGTGGCCCATCGGGCCACGACATCTTCGAACTGCCGTACGTACTGGGCGAAACCGCGCTGCTGCTGTTCAGCTCGATCACCTACGGCTTCGCCATGCTGGCGTTGTTCAAGGGCAAGAAAACCCAGGTACTGGGTTGGCTGGCCATGACCTTCCTGTTCGGTGCCGGCTTCATCGGCATGGAGATCAACGAGTTCCACATCCTGATCTCCGAAGGCTTCGGTCCTAGCCGCAGCGGTTTCCTGTCCGGGTTCTTCACCCTGGTCGGCACCCACGGCCTGCACGTGACCAGCGGCCTGATCTGGATGGCGATCATGATGTACCAGGTCCACAAAAACGGCCTGACCGCCACCAACAAGACGCGCCTGAGCTGCCTGAGCCTGTTCTGGCACTTCCTGGACGTGGTGTGGATCTGCGTATTCACCGTTGTTTATCTGATGGGGACCCTGTAAATGGCTAACGCACATTCCCATGATGGCCACGACGCCGGCCACGGCAGCGTCAAGTCCTACGCCATCGGTTTCATCCTGTCGGTGATCCTGACCGTCATTCCGTTCGGCCTGGTGATGTACCCGTCGCTGCCCAAGAGCCTGACCCTGTGGATCATCCTGATCTTCGCCGTGGTCCAGGTATTGGTGCACCTGGTGTACTTCCTGCACCTGGACCGCTCCGCCGCCCAACGTAACAACGTGGTCGCGTTTGTCTTTGCCGCGATCGTGATTGTCCTGCTGGTCGGCCTGTCGTTGTGGATCATGTTCAGCATCCACACCAACATGATGGCGCACTGAGGAAAGTCCGGATGTCCCTGAAGCACTTTATCCAAATCACCAAGCCGGGGATCATTTTCGGTAACGTGCTTTCTGTGGCAGGCGGTTTTTTCCTGGCCTCGAAAGGGCATGTCGATCTGGCCATCTTCCTGGCGGCGATGATCGGCACTTCCCTGGTGGTGGCGTCCGGTTGCGTGTTCAACAACTGCATCGACCGCGATATCGACATCAAGATGGAGCGCACCAAGAATCGGGCGCTGGTCCAAGGCCTGATTCCGGTGCAACTGGCCCTGGCATTCGCCACGGTGCTGGGCGTGGCCGGTGTGGCGCTGTTGTACTGGGTGGCCAATCCGTTGGCGGCGCTGTTCGCGGTGATCGGTTTTGTCATCTACGTCGGCCTCTACAGCCTGTACCTCAAGCGCAAGTCGGTCCACGGCACGCTGGTGGGCAGCCTGTCGGGGGCGATGCCGCCGGTGATCGGCTACGTGGCGGTGAGCAACAGCTTCGACATGGCGGCGCTGACGCTGCTGGTGATGTTCAGCCTGTGGCAGATGCCGCATTCCTACGCCATTGCGATCTTCCGCTTCAATGACTACCTGGCAGCGTCGATTCCGGTGTTGCCGGTCAAGCGCGGTATCCTGGTAGCCAAGAAGCACATCCTGCTCTACATCCTGGCCTTCCTCGTGGCGACCTTGATGCTGACTTTCAGCGGTTACGCCGGCATGAGCTACCTCGCCGTCGCCGCCGCCATGGGCATGTACTGGCTGTACATGGCCTGGACCGGCTACAAGGCGGTGGATGACACGGTCTGGGCACGCAAGCTGTTCGTGTTCTCGATCTTCACCATCACCGCCCTGAGCGTCATGATGTCCCTGGACTTCAAAGTGCCGAGTGAGCTGCTGCTGACGTACGCGCCTTAAGCTTCAGAAGCTGCACGAAAAGCCCCGCCTTCGAGAGAAGCGCGGGGTTTTTTCATGGGCGTTGCCTGGAGGATCGTTCCCACGCTCTGCGTGGAAATGCAGCCAGGGACGCTCTGCGTCCCAAGAAGCCGAACGCGGAGCGTCCGAGGAGGCATTCCCACGCGGAGCGTGGGAACGATCGTTGGGCGATGGCTTATTGCTGGGCGATGCTGTAGCCGTCGAATGCTTTTTGCTGTTGCAGGGCGGTGACGATGCTTTTGCGGGTGGCCTGTTGTTCGGTGCCGTCATTGTCCAGGAAAGTTTCGCTTTCCAGCTCGGCTTCGTCGCCTTCGCCTACGAAGTTGAAGCCCAGGAACTCGAAGGCCTCGCGGTCGACGTTCGGCTTGGAGCGTGGTGTGCGCAGGGGCAGGGTGACGCTGATGCCGTCCTTGCTGATGACAAACACTTCGGCTTCTTTCTTGGCGCGTGAGGCCTTGCCCTTGCTGCCGCTCGGATTGCTGATGGCCTGATGGGTCTGGTTCAGTACTTTCAGGGCCAGGCCGTAGACCAGTTCTTGAAACGACGGGTCGTCCTTGTAGCTGGAGAGGATACGGCTGATGGGGAAGCGGCTGCTCAGGTCTTCCAGGGCCGCGAAATCGGCGGCTTCGGCGTCTTTGAGTTGTTTGAGCTGGCCCATCAGTTCGTAGGCCTTGTCGTCGTCGAACGCATCGTGAGCCTGGCGGATGGCGTTGCGCAGTTCGCGGATCTGGTCGCTTTCGCGATTCGACTGGAATGCATCGAGGACCATTTCGCTGATGGTTTTGGCCTGGGGCAGATGCTGTGAAAGATTGATGGAGTTTTCGTATTCCGCTTTGGACGACAGGGTGACTACGGATTCAGCGGTGTTGGAATCGGACATTGAAATTTCACTACTTCTGTTAGCGGGATGAGGCGAGAAAGGCATTGAGCTTTTTTCCGGTCGCCTAATCTATTGGACGCGGGCGGTGTTGTCACGGTCGGACCGGTAGCAGTTGACCATTTGTTGTCGGTAGCGGGTTTCAGTTGTGCATCAGGTCCATCAATCGCAAGGCATCGCTCGTCGCGGCGGCGCTGGCGGTGTTGTCGAAGATGCACCAGGTCGGCGTGTCGGGGTTAGCTTTCAATGCTCGGGCGAGGCGCTCCAGCCAGACGTCTTCGTAAGCTGAGTAGTAAATCCGTGGTGAACCGTGCAAGCGGTAGTAGCGAATGCCAGGCCAGCCAGCGGGTTGATCGCCGCCGGGCAAGGGGGACGGATCGGCGGCGACACGGCCGATGCATTCGTCTTGCAGCATCGCTGCGGCCTGGGGCTCGAGCCAGCTCGGGTGTCGCGGCTCAAGCACCGCGTAACCCTGATAACGGTCTCGCACGGCCTTGAAGAACGCCCCAGCCGCCGCGGCATCGAACGCCAACGACGGGGGCAACTGAATCAAGAGGCAGCCAAGCTGATCTCCCAGTTGCGAGCATTGCCCGAGGAATTCATCCACAGGCCCTTCGCAGTCGATCAGTCGCCGTTCATGGGTGATCTGCTTGGGCACTTTGACCGAGAAACGAAAATCCCGGGCCACGCTGGCTGCCCACTTTGCATACGTGGCGGGACGGTGAGGGCGGTAGAACGAGCTGTTGATTTCCACGGCCGGGAATCGGCTGCTATAGCGTTGCAAATGAGTCCCGTCGACAGCAAAGGCCGGCCAGTGCTCCCGGGGCAGCGACCAGCCGGCGCAGCCCAGGTAAAGGCGTGGGAAGGAGGGGGATCGAATCGGCAAGGGTGAAGGCCTGATTGCTAGGGATACAGCCTATGACCGCTGCCAGCGCCTCATATCTGCATTCTTTTTTACCTTCGGGCCTGGGCCCGGTTCATTCACAAATCACATTCTTGCCCGACATCTTGGAGCGATACAGCGCCTGATCCGCCCGGTGCAGCAACGTCGCGTGCTGTTCATTCTCGAGTCCCTGCACCACGCCAAAACTCATGGTGATCTGGAAGTCGCCCACCGGCAGCAGGTCGGACAGACCCCGGCGAATGCTTTCCGCCAGCAGGCGGGCGTCGGCCAGGGTGGTATTGGGCAAGATCATGATGAATTCGTCACCGCCCCAGCGCACCAGCAAATCGCCGTCGCGCTGGCAACGCTTGACGCTCTGCACCACTTGCACCAGCGCTGCGTCGCCAAAGGCGTGGCCGTAGCGGTCGTTGATGTCCTTGAAATCATCCACGTCCATGGCGATCAGCGACAACGGCTCGCGGAAACGCTGTGCGCGCTCACAGGCCAGCGGCAGTGCCTGGTCCAGGCGATAACGGTTGGCGACCCGCGTCAGCGCATCGGTTTCGGCAAGCCGGCGATTCTCGTCGAGCTGGATCTGCAACTGATGGTTGACCCGGGACAGTTCGCGGGTGCGTTCTTCAATGATGACTTCCAGGGATTGGTTACGCTGTTCCAGTTGTTCGAACAGACGCTTTTTGTCGTCGATACTGCGATGGGCGCCGATCATGCGCGCCACCGTGCCGTCCGGATTACGGGCGATCACGTAGCCGCGATCCTCGATCCAGATGTAGGCCCCATCGCGCTTGCGGCAGCGGTATTCGGCCTGGTAACCGTGGGAGCGTTGTTCCAGGTAGTCGTCGAACAACGCCATGACCCGTGGATAGTCATCCAGGTGGATCACGCTCTCCCAGGTCAGCACGTTGTTGTCCAGTGAATGAGGCAGGTAGCCTAGCATCGTGTACCAGCCGGGGTTGCGGTAGACGAAGCCGGTGTTGGCATTCCAGTCCCAGATGCCATCGCTGACCAGTTCCAGGATGGTGTGCAGTACGCCTTCGTCCAGATCGGACAGGTCGAACCGCAGCATATCGATGTTCGAGGCATCTCCCATCATCGTTTCCTCATCAACCTTGATATCAAAATGCTCGTCCAAGGAGGAAGAGTAGCTGATGGGGGGAGTGGGGAACTAGCGGCGGATGTTCAGACGGGGTTTGCTTTGGTGGCGAGGGGATTTATCCCCGCAGGGGCGCGTAGCGGCCCCCCAAAAATCATCAAACCCGACATCACCTGCGATGTGAACCGACAGTCTTGGGGTTGCTGCGCAACCCAGCGGGGATAAATTCCCTCGCCACAGCATCATTGGGTTGGGGTTTGCCCCATTTCTCCAGTGCGAACTCGACAAAACTGCGCAGTTTCGGCAAACGGTAGCGGTCCTGCGCGTACATCAGGCTCATTGGGCGATGGGGCAACTGATAGTCCTGCAACAACGCCACCAGGTGACCATCCTTCAGGTCCTGGGCCACCAGCGCATCGGGCAGCATCACCACGCCCATCCCGGCCAAGGCGGCGCGATGCAGGCCCGAGGAGCTGTTGATCAGCATCGGTCCGTTTACCGGGACCTTGATCTCGCCGTCCGGGCCGTTGATGGGCCAGTGTTCCTGGGCGAAGCGCCATTCGTCTGCTGCCGAGTAGGCGAACGACAGGCAGTCGTGTCGTTGCAGGTCCGCCGGTTGTTCCGGTGTGCCGCGCCGGGCCAGGTAGGCAGGGGAGGCGCAGATGGTCAGGGTGTAGTCCACCAACGGACGGGCAATCAGTTTCGGGTCGGGATGGCCGAGGCGAATGGCGACATCGAATCCATGTTCGAGCAGGTCCAGCCGCTGATTGGTCAGCATCACGTCGAGCTTGACCTGGGGGAAGCGCTGGCTGAATTCGGCCAGCGCCGGCGATAGGCGTTCGGTACCAAAGGTCAGCGGCGCGGTGATGCGCAGGGTGCCGCTGGGCTCGCCTTGGGTCTGTTCGGCCAGGCGCTCGGAATCGGCCACCAGCCCGAGCACTTCCAGGCAACGTTGGTAGTAGGTCGAGCCAAACTCAGTCAGGCGCTGGCGCCGCGTCGTACGGTTGATCAGGCGTACGCCGAGACGTTGCTCCAGTGCACGAAGATGATTACCCACCATGGTGGTGGACATTTCGCACGCCTGGGCCGCCGCCGTCAGGCTTCCGGTTTCTACTACCTTCACGTAAACGGTCATTGCTTGGAACAAGTCCATTATCAAGCTCGGCTTTTAAATGATTGAAGTAAAGCAGCGTTTATCCAGTCTTGGTGGCTAACCATACTGGAAAAAACCAACCCTATGGAGCTTGATGCCATGACCGCTGCCTGCCTGATGACCACTTACCAACCCCTGGCGCTGAGTTTCACCCATGGTTTGGGTACGCGCCTGTGGGACCAGGATGGCCGCGAGTACCTCGATGCGGTGGCGGGCGTGGCGGTGACCAATGTCGGCCATTCCCACCCACGGTTGGTGGCCGCCATCAGCGAGCAGGCCGGCCTGCTGTTGCACACGTCGAACCTGTACAGCATCGATTGGCAACAACGCCTGGCGCAAAAGCTCACCCAGCTGTCTGGGCTGGAGCGGGCGTTTTTCAACAACTCAGGCGCCGAGGCCAACGAAACCGCATTGAAGCTGGCACGCCTCTATGGTTGGCATAAAGGCATTGAGCAGCCGTTGGTAGTGGTCATGGACAATGCGTTCCATGGGCGCACCTTGGGCACGATGTGCGCCAGTGACGGCCCCTCCGTGCGGCTGGGTTTCAATCGGTTGCCGGGGGATTTCATCAAGGTGCCGTTCGGCGATCTGGCGGCGTTTGAAGCGATCCAGCAAGCTCATGCCGAGCGCATCGTCGCAGTACTGGTAGAACCGATCCAGGGCGAAAGCGGTGTGCAACTCGCACCGCCGGGCTATCTCAAGGCCTTGCGTGAACTGTGCAGCCGGCGCGCCTGGTTGTTGATGCTCGACGAGATCCAGACCGGCATCGGTCGCACTGGCCAATGGTTCGCGTTCCAGCACGAGGGCATCGTGCCGGACGTCATGACCCTCGCCAAAGGCCTGGGCAATGGCGTACCCATTGGTGCTTGCCTGGCGCGGGGCAAGGCGGCCGAGCTGTTTACCCCTGGCAGCCATGGCAGCACCTTTGGCGGTAATCCGCTGGCCTGTCGGGTCGGCTGCACGGTGCTGGAGATCATTGAGCAACAAGCGCTGGTGGACAACGCCAGGCACCAGGGCGACCTATTGCTGAGCCGGTTGCGCATCGAGTTGGCGGACACCCCGAATGTATTGGCGATCCGCGGCCAGGGGTTGATGATCGGCATCGAACTCAAGCAACCGGTCCGCGACCTGGCCCTTCGCGCCGCCCGGGACCACGGCCTGCTGATCAATATCACGCGGGGCCAGACCATCCGCCTGCTGCCGCCGTTGACGATCGATGGGCGAGAAGTGGAGATGATTGTCAGGGGCGTGAGCCGCTGTCTGGCGCAGGGGTGAGGGGCGTTCGCCGGGATGCCGGTTTTTTATCGGTCAGCCGGGCGAAGCGCAACGCAGCGCGACGGAATTTTTAACGATTGCCGCGTTCCAACGCCTGCCAGAGTCGATTGCCTACACTTTGGCATTCAGACTGAAAACCCAGGAGCATCTTCATGTTCACCTCGCGTCGCTTGATCGTTGTCGCTACTGCTGTGGCCTTGTTGTCCGGCTGTGCGTCGCCTAACCCCTATGACAATCAGGGCCAGGCCTCTACCGAATCTTCGGGCATGAGCAAAACCGCCAAGTATGGCGGCCTCGGTGCACTGGCGGGGGCGTTGGCCGGTGCGGCCATCGGTCACGATAACCGTGGCAAGGGCGCGTTGATCGGTGCAGCGGTGGTGGGGGCTTCTGCGGCCGGTTACGGCTACTACGCCGACCAGCAGGAAAAGAAGCTGCGCGCCAGCATGGCCAATACCGGCGTTGAAGTGCAGCGCCAGGGCGACCAGATCAAGCTGATCATGCCGGGCAACATCACCTTCGCCACCGACTCGGCGAACATCGCGTCCAGTTTCTACCAGCCGCTGAATAACCTGGCCAACTCCCTCAAGGAGTTCAACCAGAACCAGATCGAAATCGTCGGCTACACCGACAGCACCGGCAGCCGCCAGCACAACATGGACCTGTCCCAGCGTCGTGCGCAGAGCGTGGCGACCTACCTGACGTCCCAGGGCGTGAGCGGTGCCAACCTGTCGGCCCGTGGCGCCGGCCCGGACAACCCGGTGGCCAGCAACGCCGACGTCAATGGCCGTGCGCAGAACCGTCGTGTCGAGGTCAACCTCAAGGCGATTCCCGGCCAGCAATATCAGGAGGCGCCGCAGCAGCAGGGGCAGACTTACCAGCAGTACCCTTGATCGCTGGGCAGTAAATGAAACGGGGGCCATGCAGACATGGTCCCCGTTTTTTTATGGCTGCCATTTCCCTTCAGGCTGATACCAAAACCTGTGGTGAGGGGATTTATCCCCGCTGGGCTGCGAAGCAGCCCCCAAACTGTCCGCTCAATCGGACTGACACACCGAGGTGTTTGAGCTCAGGGCTGCTTTGCAGCCCAACGGGGATAAATCCCCTCGCCACAATAAGGTGTACTCAGCTCATTTGATGGGATCAATTGGCCTCTTTCACCGCACTCAAAAACGCGCACGTCCGTTCTTGTTGCGGATGTTCGAAGATCTGCGCCGGAGTGCCCTGTTCGTGAATCTGCCCTTTATAGAAAAAGCACACCCGGTCGGCGAACTCCCGGGCGAAGCCCATCTGGTGGGTCACCATCAGCATCGTCAGGTTATGTTCGGCCCCCAGTTTGCGGATCACATTCAGCACTTCGCCGCACAACTCCGGGTCAAGCGCCGAGGTCACTTCGTCGAACAGCATCACCTTGGGCCGCATTGCCAGCGCCCGGGCAATCGCCACCCGCTGTTGCTGGCCGCCGGACAACTGCGACGGATAATGGTCGAGCTTGTTGCCCAGCCCCACCAGTTCCAACAGGTCGGCGGCGCGCTCCCGGGCTTCTTTCGGGTTCATGCCCAGCACCTGCACCGGCGCCTCGATCACGTTTTGCAGCGCCGTCATGTGGGGGAACAGGTTGAAACTCTGGAACACCATGCCGATCTTGCCGCGCACCCGGCGGATGTGTCGGTCGTTGGCCGGCACCAGCACGCCGTTGCGGTTGGGCATGTGGGTCAGGGAGTCATCCTCTACGCGGATCTGGCCCTGATTGATGCCTTCCAGGGTCATCAACACCCGCAGCAGCGTGGACTTGCCCGAGCCGCTGGGGCCGATGATCGCGACCTTTTCACCGGGGGAGACATCCAGGTTCAGATGGTCGAGCACGGTGAAGCTGCCATAGCTTTTGGTCACGTCCTGGAAACTCACGATCGGCCGGGACGGTGTGGGATCTTGCATGGCCGGGGCCTCCTGCTGCGACGCCAGCGTGCTGCGCCGGGACAAATCGGTGGGCGTGGACAGAGGTAAAGTCATTAGCGTAGCTCCATGCGCGTTTCAAGGCGCCGTACCAGATAGGCCAAGGCAAGGCTCAGGGCGAGGAAGAACAGGCCGACCATGGTGATCGGTTCCAGGTAACGGAAATTCTCGGAACCGATATTCTTGGCCTGCTGCATGATTTCCACCACGGTGATCGCCGACAGCACCGGCGTGTCCTTGAGCATCGCCACCAGGTAGTTGCCCAGCGGCGGCACGATCGGTCGCAGCGCCTGGGGCAGGATGATGTTGCGGTAGGCGTCGTACGGCGCGATGTTCAATGCCGTCACCGCCTCCCACTGCGCCCGTGGCACCGCGTCGAGACCACTGCGATAGACCTCGGCGATGTAGCAGGCGTAGTGCAGGCCGATGCCGAGGATGCCGACCTGCATGGCCGTCAGGCTCAAGCCGTAGTTGGGCAGTACGTAGTAGAGGAAATACACCTGGATCAACAGCGGTGTGCTGCGGATGAACTCGATCACCGCAGTGGCCGGCCACGACAACCAGAATGTGCGACTGCGCCGGCCAATCGCCAGGAACAGCCCCAGGACAATCGCGATCAGGAAACCGACCAGGGTGATACCCACGGTGTTGAGAGAGGCGCGCAGTAGGTCCGGCAGGATTTGTGCGGCGTAGGACCAATCGAACAGCGTCATGACAGACCTCCACGCATCCGGCCCCGGCTCAGTCGTCGTTCGACGTGGCGCATGCCGAAGTTGATGGCCTGGGCGAGGATGAAATACATCACCAGGGCCAGGCTGAAGATCTCCAGGGTCTGGAAGGTCGCCTGGTCCAGTTGCCGGGCACGGAAGCTCAGGTCGGACAAGGTGATCAGCGACACCAGCGAGGTGTTTTTCAGCAGCTCGATGAGCAGGTTGGTGCCCGGCGGAATCGCTGCCAACAAGGCCTGGGGCAAGATGATCCGTTTGAAGCGCGTGAAACTACTGAAATTCAGCGCCGTGCAAGCTTCGTATTGCCCCTTGGCCACCGAGCTGATGGCACCGCGCATGACCTCGGCCCCATAAGCGCCGATGTGCAGGCCCAGGCCGACGATCGCCACCGCGTAGGGGCTCAGTTCGACGTTGAACGGCGGCAGCGGCAACACGAAGAACAGCCAGAACAGCTGGACCAACAGCGAGGTGCCACGGAAGACTTCGATGTAGGTGATGCTGAACCAGCGCAGCGCGCGCCACGGCGACAGCCGCCCGAGGGCCGCCAAGACCGCGGCGACAATCGCCAGCAGCGAGCCGAAGAAGGTCACCTGCAGCGTGACCCAGGCCCCTTGAATCAATAACGGAAGTAATTCGCCCATGGTTCGACCCGATATCCGATGAAGCAGGGGAACAGGCATCACGCAGCGCGCGTCACGCCTGTTTCGGCACGTCAGTTTCGACTATGGCTGAGCGCAGAGCTCGGCCGCGGTTTTGCTGGTCACGTTGGATTTGTCGAAACCGAACGGCGCAACCGTCTTGAGGTGTTCTTCGGAGCCCAGCCACTTCTTCAACTCGGCGTTGACCGCGTCGCGCAGGTCTTTGTCTTCGGGGCGGAAGGCGAGGGCGCCGTAACCGATGTGGGACGGATCGTCCTTGAACTCGGTCATCGCCTCGACCTTGTCACCGCCCTTGCTGGCCAGGCCTTTCATGGTCAGTTGCGTGCCGACGGCGGCGTCCGCGCGACCGGCGCGCACCGCTTGCAACTGTGCGGTGGTGTCGGGAACCTGGAGGATCTGCTCGTCCTTGACCCCGGAGTCTCGAGCGTACGCCAGGTTCACCGTACCGGCCATGATCGCCAGCTTCACGTCCGGTTGCTTGGCGATGTCTTCATAACTGTGGAGGTTTTTCGGGTTGCCCTTGGCCACGAGCAAGGCATCGGGCAACTGGTATTGCGGGTCGGTGAACAACACCTGCTTGCAACGCGCCGGGGTGATGTACATGCCGGCGGCAATCACGTCGAAACGGCCGGCGCGCAAGCCGGGAATCAGCGAGCCCCATTCAGTCAGCACGCCGTTGACCTGTTGGATGCCCATCTTGGCAAAGATGATCTTGGCGATTTCCGGCGATTCACCGGTCACGGTGCCGTCGGTTTCAGTGAAGGCGAACGGGGTTTCGTTGGCGTAGCCGATCCGGATGCTGCTGTTTCTTTTGACGGTATCCAAGGTCGCCGCCTGGACGCCGCCGGCCAGGCCAAGCACGGCACAGGTCAGCAAAAGCCGACGCAAGGGCGCGCCTGTGCGGGGAAGAAAATTGCTCATCGATAAAATCTCCTGTTTCTTGTGGATCCGTCGTTTGACGGCTCTGTGGTAGGAGGCAGTGTTACAAGAGCAAAGCGTACTGCGGCTGATCCAGGCTGGGCCATGGATCGGGAGCGGCGCCGGTACAGGTCGATCCGGCTTTTTGTCAGGGTGATGAACCCGCCTGGATGACGACCTTGGACCGAGCATACAAAAGCCCCGGCATCGATTGTATTGCACTAGGACAATTGCTTTGCCGCGATGGCCGCGCAATGCTGTGCGCACCCCTAAACACGCCGGTTGCAGCTGTCATGGATAAGTGGAAGTCAGCCTTGGACCTCGCCCGCAGCGGTGAATCCAAATACAAGATTCTGGTGCAGGCCATTGCCGACGATATCGAACAGGGCACCCTGGCCAATGACCAGCGCCTGCCGCCGCAACGGCAGGTGGCCGACGCCATGGGCATCAGCGTGCAGACCGTCACCAACGCCTACAAGGAACTGGAGCGCCAGGGCCTGGTGCGCTGTGAAGTCGGGCGTGGCAGCTTCGTCTCGCGGCGCATGAGCGACCGGGTGGCGACGTACATTCTCGACAGTCCCGAGCGAGCGCTGGTGGATTTTTCCATCACCCGCATCCTGCACACCCGCGAGCATGACCAGGCCTGGCGTGATACCTGCGCGGCGCTGAGTACTGAAGAGGATCAGCCGTGGATTCATGCGTTTCGTCCCATCGCCGGTTTCGAATCCCATCGCGAGGCGGCGGCGCAATGGATCGGTCGGCAAGGGCTGAAAGTCGACCGTAACGATGTGCTGATCACCAATGGTGCGGCCCACGGGATTTTCCTGGCTCTCGCTTCGCTGGCGGGCCCTGATGATGTGGTGCTTTGCGAAGGCTTGACCGACCACGGCGTGATCGGCAACTCCCAGGTGCTGGGTTTCACCCTCAAGGGCCTGGAGATGGACCGCTATGGCATCGACCCCGAGCATTTCGAAGACATGTGCAGCAACGAGCGCATCACTGCGCTGGTGTGCACGCCAAACCTGAACAACCCCACCACCAGCCTGATGCCCGACGCCCGCCGCCGGGAAATCGCCGAGATTGCCCGGCGCTTCGGTGTGCACATTATCGAAGACGATGTGTACGGCCCGCTGCTGGACGAACGCCGGGCGCCGCCCATCAGCCATTACCTGCCGGAGCTGTCGTTCTATTGCACGAGCATGACCAAGTCGGTGCTCACGGGGCTGCGCATCGGCTACCTGGTGGTGCCCAAGCGCCTGGCGTTGCGCACCGAGAGCATCCTGCGGGTCAACAGTTGGATGGCCACGCCCATGGTCTCGGAGATCGCCACCCGCTGGATTCGCGATGGACGCGCCGAATCGTTGGTGCATCTGCAGCGCCGCTTGCTGTCCGGGCGCCAGGCGATGGTCACCGAGTACATGGGCGAGCACGTGTTGGGCCAGCACCCGCATGCCTTGAATGCGTGGGTTGGCATCCCGTCCCATTGGGAAGTGGACAGCTTGGTGCGGGCCCTGCGGCACAAGCACATCGCTGTGACTTCCCCCGATCCGTTCACCGTCCGCGGCACCCCCAGGCCCCGCGCGGTGCGGGTCTGCGTCGGTGCCGAATGCAGCGATGAAGAAATGCGCCATGCGCTGATCGGCATGCGGCAGATCTTCAACCAGTACCCGCAGATTCATGATTTCTGATGCCCCACATCGCCCGCTGCGCAAGCGAATGTGTGAGCGCTTTTGTGGCGAGGGAGCTTGCTCCCGCTGGGGCGCGCAGCGGCCCTACAACCGGCGACATGGTGGACCATGTCAACTGAGTGACCGTTGAGAAGGGGCTGCTGCGCAGCCCAGCGGGAGCAAGCTCCCTCGCCACAGGGGTAGGGGGCGCCTGATGGATTTTGTTCATCGCTTCGGGTGGCAATGAATGCAAATTAAATTGCCCTAGTACATTCATCACCACAATCCAGCCCTCTTAGACTGCGCGCAACACATCAGCTCGGGACGCGGTCATGGCAGTGTTGCAGCTTCAGGATATCTACCGTGCTCGCCAGCGCATCGAGTCGCTGGTGCGGCGTACACCCATGGAGCATTCCCCGAGTTTGTCGCGGTTGATGGGCGTGGCGGTGTATCTCAAGCTTGAGGCCCTGCAAATCACCGGCAGCTTCAAGCTGCGCGGGGCGAGCAATGCAGTGGCGCAGCTCAGCACCGAGCAAAAGGCCCAAGGCGTGGTCACGGCTTCGACCGGCAATCATGGTCGGGCACTGGCCCATGCCGCTTCGCAACAAGGCGTCAAGGCGATTGTCTGCCTGTCGAGCCTGGTGCCGGCCAACAAGGTGCAGGCGATTCGCGACCTGGGCGCCGAGGTGTGCATCGTCGGCCAGTCCCAGGACGATGCCCAGCGCGAGGCCGAGCGCATCGCCCGGGAGCAGGGCGCGACCTTTTTGCCGCCCTTCGATCATCCGGCGATCATCGCCGGGCAGGGCACCCTCGGCCTGGAGATCCTCGAGCAGCAACCGGAGGTGGCCCAGGTCCTGGTGCCGTTGTCCGGTGGCGGCTTGTTCGCCGGTGTTGCCCTGGCCCTCAAAAGTGCGAACCCAGCGATTCAAGTCCACGGCATCAGCATGGCCCGTGGCGCCGCGATGCACGCCAGCCTCGCCGCGGGGCAGCCCGTGGACATCGAAGAACTGCCGACGCTGGCCGACTCCCTCGGTGGCGGCATCGGCCTGGACAACCGCTACACCTTCGCCATGACCCGGCAACTGAGCGATGACGTACACCTGCTCTCGGAAGCCTCTATCGCCAATGCCATCCGCCACGCCTATCACCACGAACGCCTGGTGCTCGAAGGGGCTGCCGTGGTGGGCATCGCGGCGCTGCTCGACGGCCTGGTCGAGCCGCGCGGCCCCATTGTCCTGGTGGTCAGCGGGCGCAACGTCGACACCGAACACCATGCCCGCGTGATCGCTGGCGCCAACGCCTGATAACCCCTAACGGAGCCTGTCATGAGTGAAGTCACCCTATTGAGCGAAGCCGACCTGCGCAGCTGCGTGGCCCTCGACCTGGCCAGCATCGACGCCATCGAACAGGCCTTCGTGCTGTTGGCGACGGCGGCTGTGGCGATGCCGCCGATCCTGCGGCTGGACATCCCCGAACATAACGGTGAAGTGGACGTGAAGACTGCTTACCTGCCGGGCCTGGAACGCTTCGCCATCAAGGTCAGTCCGGGTTTTTTCGATAACCCCAAGCTCGGCCTGCCCAGCCTCAACGGCATGATGATGTTGCTGTCGGCGCGCACTGGTCTGCTGGAGGCGCTGTTGCTGGATAACGGTTATCTCACTGCCGTACGCACGGCGGCGGCGGGTGCGGTGGCGGCGCGCTGCCTGTCTCGCGAGGAGAGCCGCAGCGTCGCGCTGATCGGTGCCGGCGAGCAGGCGGCGTTGCAACTTCAGGCGCTGCGCCTGGTGCGGCCCGTCGAAGAAGTGCGGGTCTGGGCGCGCGATGCGCAAAAGGCCCGGGCGTTCAGCGCCGAACTGGCCCGCGACACAGGGCTGGCGGTCACGCCATGCGCCAGTGTCGACGCCGCGCTGGAAGGCGTGGACATCGCCATCACCTGCACCCCCAGCCGCGAGCCGCTGATCGAAGCTCGGCACCTGCACCCGGGCCTGCACATCACCGCGATGGGCTCGGACGCGGAACACAAGAACGAGATTTCCCCGCAAGCCCTGGCGGCTGTCGATTGTTATGTCGCCGATCGCCTGAGCCAGACCCGCGTGCTCGGCGAACTGCATCACGCCCTGTTGGCCGGCACCGTTCGCGATGACCTGGCGTTGACAGAGCTGGGGCGGGTGTTGGCGGGACAGCGGCTGGGGCGTTCCGATGCGGCGCACGTGACGCTTTGCGACCTGACCGGCACCGGCGCCCAGGACACCGCCATCGCCAACCTGGCGTTCGAGCGGGCACGGGCGGCGGGCAAGGGCTTTGCGTTCGGCCGCTAGATCATTTTTCTCATGAGACATTGAACAGAGGGCAGGTGGATGTCAGAGATCGTCGTCAATCTTCCGTTCCTGCGGGAGGAATACACCCAACGCCTGGCGAAGGTTCGCGCGGCCATGCAGGCCCAGGGCCTGGAGCTGCTGTTGGTCACCGATCCGTCGAACATGGCGTGGCTCACCGGCTATGACGGTTGGTCGTTCTATGTGCACCAGTGCGTGCTGGTGGCACTGGAGGGCGAGCCTGTGTGGTTCGGTCGTGGCCAGGATGCCAACGGTGCAAAACGCACGGTGTTCATGCAGGCCGATAACATCGTCGGCTACCCGGACATCTATGTGCAGTCCCGCGAGCGCCACCCCATGGACTACTTGTCCCGCGAGGTGATCATCGCCCGTGGCTGGGGCGCGCTGAGCATCGGCGTGGAGATGGACAACTATTACTTCAGCGCCGCCGCGTACCTGTCGCTGCAAAAGCATTTGCCCCAGGCAAAACTGGTGGATGCGGTGGGCCTGGTGAACTGGCAGCGGGCCGTCAAGTCGCCCCAGGAAATCGCCTACATGCGCATCGCCGCACGCATCGTCGAAAACATGCACAGCCGGATCCTGGAACGCATCGAACCGGGTATGCGCAAGAACGAATTGGTGGCCGAGATCTACAGCAGCGGCATCCTCGGCGCCGACGGTCATGGCGGCGACTACCCGGCCATCGTGCCGCTGTTGCCTACCGGGGCCGACGCCAGTGCGCCGCACCTGACCTGGGACGATTCACCCTTCGAAAAGGGCGCCGGCACCTTCTTTGAAATCGCCGGTTGCTACAAGCGTTACCACTGCCCGCTGTCGCGCACCATTTACCTGGGCAAGCCGCCGCAACATTTCATCGACGGCGAAAAAGCCGTGGTCGAGGGCATCGCCGCCGGCCTGGACGCGGCCAAGCCAGGGAACACCACGGGCGACATCGCCGTGGCGTTTTTCAAGGTGCTGGAGAAATTCGGCATCCACAAGGACAGTCGTTGCGGCTACCCCATCGGGATCAGTTATCCGCCGGATTGGGGCGAGCGCACCATGAGCCTGCGCCCCGGCGACAACAGCGTGTTGCAGCCGGGCATGACCTTCCATTTCATGCCGGGGCTGTGGATGGACGATTGGGGCCTGGAAATCACCGAAAGCATCCTGATCACCGAGACTGGCGTCGAGACGCTGTGCAACGTGCCCCGTCAATTGTTCGTGAAGGATTGAGCCATGCCCGATCAGCCTAATAATCCCATCAGCGCCACGATCGACTTCACCCGCGAAGGCGTGCAGCACGGCTTTCTCAAGCTGCCGTATTCACGGGACGATTCGGCCTGGGGCGCGGTGATGATTCCCATCACGGTCATCCAGCGCGGCAGCGGTCCGACGGCGCTGCTCAGCGGTGGCAACCATGGCGATGAATACGAAGGCCCGGTGGCCCTGAGCAAGCTGGCGCAGCAACTGACGGCTGAAGACGTGTGTGGGCGGGTGATCATCGTGCCGTTCATGAACACCCCGGCCTTCCACGCCGGACGCCGGACTTCGCCCATCGACAAGGGCAACCTGAACCGCAGTTTTCCCGGTAGGCCGGACGGCACCGTCACCGAGAAAATCGCCGACTATTTCAATCGCACGCTGCTGCCCTTGGCCGACATTGTCCTGGACATTCACTCCGGCGGGCGGACCTTGGATTTCCTGCCATTTGCCGCCTGCCACGTCTTGCCGGACAAACAGCAGCAAGCGCGCTGCGAGGCCGGGATGCTGGCGTTCAACGCGCCGTATTGCATGCGCATGCTGGAGCTGGACGCCGGGGCGATGTACGACACGGCGGCCGAGTCCCAGGGCAAGGTGTTCGTCACCACTGAGCTGGGCGGCGGCGGTTCGTCGACGGCCCGCAGCGTGGCGATTGCCGAGCGTGGGGTGCGCAACCTGTTGATTCACGCCGGCATCCTGCGGGGCACGATCGAGTTGCAGCCGTCGCTGGTGCTCGACATGCCGGACGCCGGTTGCTTCATCGCCAGCGAGCACGATGGCTTGCTGGAAATGTGCCGCGACCTGGGGGACCACGTGACCCTGGGCGAGGTGGTGGCGCGCATCTACGACACGACCCGCAGCGGCATCGCCCCAGTCGAATACCGCGCCGCCCGCAGCGGCCTGCTGGCGGCCCGGCATTTTCCGGGGCTGGTGCAGTGTGGCGATACGTTGGTGGTGATTGCCGATGTGTTGGCTTGATACACCTCAACTGACACACCCCCTGTGGCGAGGGAGCTTGCTCCCGCTCGGCTGCGAAGCAGTCGTCGCTTTTCGGCCTGGGGCAGACGGAACCGAGATCGGGGCCGCTGCGCGCCCCAGCGGGAGCAAGCTCCCTCGCCACAGTAATCGGTGTGATGCCTGAACTGACTGGAGAGCCCCGCCCATGCACAAACTCGATCGCTACGACCTCAAGATCCTGCAAATCCTCGCCGAAGATGGACGGATCACCAAGTCGAGCCTGGCCGAAGCCATCAACCTGTCGGTGACGCCGGCCTGGGAACGGGTGCGCAAGCTGGAGGTGGCCGGGTTGATCAACGGCTACCGGGCGCAGATCGACTGGGGCGCGGTGTTCAAGCGCCAACAGGTGCTGGTGGAGATCACCCTGGCCCGCCACACCGCCCAGGACATGCGCCGGTTCGAGCAACGCATGATCGCCGCGCCAGAAGTGGCGTTCTGTTACGCCACCGGGGGCGGGGTCGATTACCTGGCGATGATCCAGGCACCGGACGTCGACTATTACCAGCGTTTCGTCGATCAACTGCTGCTGGAAGACCTCGGCATCGAACGCTACTTCACCTACATCGTCACCAAGACCATCAAGACCAGCGGCGCCTTGCCGGCGGAGTTGGCCGAGCCGTCCTGAGCACCGCAGAAAACCTGTTTTTGCCGCCCTCGATTCAGAAAAAAACCAGGGTTTGCCCCACGGCAAACAGCCGATTACCCAAGCGCCGCTGCCCTAGCATGGCTTCACGCACACGCTCTGGAGTGAACGTCATGACTTACCAACATCCGCTACTGTTCAAGGCGCTTTGCTACATCGACGGCCATTGGGTCCACAGCGACAGCGGCCACAGTATCGCTGTGCACAACCCCGCCACCCGCACGGTCATCGGCCATGTGCCGATGCTCGATCAGCCGCAGATTGTCGCGGCGGTGGACGCGGCGCATCGCGCATTCCCGGCGTGGCGTGAGCAGAGCCTGGAGAGCCGGGGCGCACTGCTGCGGCGCTGGGCGGCATTGATCGTCGAACACAGCGAAGACCTCGCGCACATTCTCAGCCTGGAGCAGGGCAAGCCATTGGCCGAGTCCCGTGGCGAAATCGCCTACGCTGCCAGCTTCATCCCGTGGTTCGCCGAGGAGGCCCGGCGCCTGTACGGGCAGAACATCCCCAGCCATATCCCGAGTGCGCACCTGGGTACGATCAAGGAGCCAGTAGGCGTCTGTGCGCTGCTGACACCGTGGAATTTTCCGTCGGCGATGATCACCCGTAAGGCCGCCGCCGCCCTGGCCGCCGGTTGCACCGTGGTGATCAAGCCGGCCCACGAAACCCCTTACTCGGCACTGGCCCTGGCGCAACTGGCCGAGGAGGCAGGCTTTCCTGCCGGGGTTTTCAACGTGGTATTGGGCGAGCCGCAAATGGCCATGGAAACCCTGGTCAAGGATCGTCGCGTACGCTCGGTGAGCTTCACCGGCTCGACCCGGGTGGGCAAGCTGGTGTTGCAGGCGGCAGCCCATGACGTGAAGAAAGTCGCGCTGGAACTGGGCGGCAACGCGCCATTTATCGTCTGCGCCGATGCCGACCTGGCCTTGGCGGTGAAAGTCGCCGTGGAGGCGAAATTCCAGACCTCCGGCCAGGACTGCTGTGCGGCTAACCGGATCATGGTGCAGCGCCCGGTATACCAGGCATTCCTCAGTCGTTTCGCCGCAGCGGTGCGCGCCTTGCGCGTTGGGCCGGCCATGGTCGATCAACAGGAGCAGGACGTGGAGGTCGGGCCGTTGATGCACCAGGCGGCGCTCGATGCGACCGCTGACCGCGTCGCCGATGCGCTGGCCCTTGGCGCTCAACGCCTGGTGGGCGGTGAGGCCCATGCCTTGGGCGGGTTGTTCTACCAACCGACTGTGCTGGCCGATGTCACGCCACAGATGCGCATCTACCGTGAAGAAAACTTCGCGCCCATTGCCGGGGTGATGCCGTTCGACACCCTGGACGAAGCCATCGAAATGGCCAACGACACCGAGTACGGGCTGGCGGCCTATATTTGTTCCAACCGCCTGGACGTCATTTATCCGCTGATCCGCCGTCTCGACCATGCCATGGTCGCGGTCAACGGCGTCAAGTTCACCGGCCACCCGATTCCCTTCGGTGGCATGAAAGCCTCGGGCCTCGGCCGCGAGGGTGGCAGCGAGGGCTTCGAGCCCTTTGTCGAAACCAAATATTTCTGCCTGCACCATCAAGGCCAGTTCCCAGGAGAGCCCGCATGAGCCAAGAACTCAACACGCTGTTCGAACAAGACCGTGCGCATTTCATGCACCCCTCGACCCACGCTCACGACCACGCCAGCGGCGCGCTCAAGGGGCGGATCATCAAGAGTGCGTCAGGCATCCGCATCCGCGACCATGAGGGCCGGGATTTCATCGACGCCTTTGCCGGCCTCTACTGCGTGAACATCGGCTATGGCCGCACCGAGGTGGCCGACGCCATCTACAAGCAGGCCAAGGAACTGGCCTACTACCACACCTACGTCGGCCATTCGAGCGAGGCGATCATCGAGCTGTCCAGCCGCATCATGGACTGGGCGCCGGAGGGCATGAAGAAGGTCTATTACGGCTTGTCCGGCTCCGATGCCAATGAAACCCAGGTCAAGCTGGTGCGCTACTACAACAACGTGCTGGGCCGACCGCAGAAGAAGAAAATCATCTCCCGCGACCGTGGCTACCATGGCTCGGGCATCATGACCGGCAGCCTGACCGGCCTGGCGACCTTCCACCAACATTTCGACCTGCCGGTGGAAGGGGTCAAGCACACCGTGTGCCCCCACTGGTATCGCAAGGCCCCGGCGGGCATGGACGAAGCGACGTTCGTGCGTTACTGCGCCGATGAGCTGGAAAAAATGATCCTCGCCGAAGGCCCGGACACCGTGGCGGCGTTCATCGGCGAACCGCTGATGGGCACCGGCGGCATCATCGTTCCCCCGGCCGGTTATTGGGATGCGATCCAGGCCGTGCTGAAAAAATATGACGTGCTGTTGATCGCCGATGAAGTGGTCTGCGCCTTCGGCCGCCTCGGTTCGAAGATGGGCAGCCAGCGTTACGGCATGAAGCCGGACCTGATCACCACCGCCAAAGGCCTGACCAGTGCCTATGCGCCCTTGTCGGCGGTGATCATCGGGGAAAAGGTCTGGAGCGTGATTGAAAAAGCCTCCCAGGCCGAAGGGGCCATGGGCCATGGCTGGACCTATTCCGGGCACCCGATTTGCGCGGCGGCGGCACTGGCGAACCTCGACATTCTTGAACGGGAAAACCTCACGGCCAATGCCGAGGATGTTGGCGGCTACCTGAATCGTCGCCTGCGTGAAACCCTTGAAGGTCATCCGCTGGTGGGCGAGGTGCGTGGTGACGGCATGCTGGCGGCGGTGGAATTCATGGCCGACCGTGAACAGCGCACGGCGTTCGACCCGGCACTCAAGGTCGGCCCGAAAGTCTCGGCGGCTTGCCTGGAACGCGGCATGATCGCCCGCGCCATGCCCCACGGTGACATCCTGGGCTTCGCCCCGCCACTGATCCTGACCCGCGAGGATGCAGACTTGATCGTCGACATCACCAAAGGTGCTGTCGATCAAGTGGCGGGAGAGGTGTTGGCTTAAGCTGAGAAAAATACTTCAGGCAAAAACACCCCGTGGCGAGGGAGCTTGCTCCCGCTGGGCCGCGAAGCGGTCCCTTTTTTGCGATTGCTGTGCAATCGAGCGGGAGCAAGCTCCCTCGCCACAACGGATCTGAAACCCATAAAAAAGCCCGCCCGATCATGTGATCGGGCGGGCTTTTGGTTGTTGCTTGGCGATTACTTCTTCAAACCGTAATGCTCATCGAGCATGCCGGGCGAATTCGGGGCCTTGGGGGCGTAGTCCCGGGGCGGTTCCTGATCCTTTGGCGGGGTCAGGCGTTCCCGTGGAGCCTGCGCTGAATCGGCGTGCAGGGCAGCCAGCAGGCGTTGGCGAGTCTGCTCGTCCAGGGCCAGGCGATTGGCACCCTCGGACAAGTGATCCTGGACTTCCTGGTAGCTCTGGGTGAGTTTTTTCACCAGGGACGCGGTGCTGTTGAAGTGAGTGACCACTTCATTCTGATAACTGTCGAAACGTTCCTGGATGTCGTCCAGCTGACGTTGCGTGCTGTTGGGCACCGCGTTGGGCAGCAGTCGGGCAAGCAGGAATCCAATGGCGACACCGGCAACCAGGGCAAGAGTCGGCAACAACCAAACTAAGAGCGAGTGTTCCACGAGTCCTTCCTCTATAAACGGCTTTGCTTTACGTTAACGGCTCGGACCTGCGCTGTATACCGCGAAGAACATCGCAATCATGCCAGGCACAGACTTTAGCTAGACGAGTCGACCCTATTCGAGGTCACGGAGTTCTTTCCCTTGCTTATGCGCGAAACCCCTGTAGTCATCGATGGCCCGGTGGGCCAACTGGAAGCCTTGTACCTGGACAGCGAGGCTCCCCGTGGCCTGGCGCTGATCTGCCACCCGAACCCGGTGCAGGGTGGGACCATGCTCAACAAAGTGGTCTCGACCCTGCAACGCACTGCCCGCGATACTGGCCTGGTTACGTTGCGTTTCAATTATCGTGGCGTAGGTGCCAGTGCCGGCAATCATGACATGGGCACCGGAGAAGTGGACGACGCCCAGGCTGTCGCGCAATGGCTGCGGGAAAAATACCCGCAATTGCCCCTGACACTGTTCGGCTTTTCCTTCGGTGGCTTCGTCGCCGCCAGCCTGGGCGGGCGCCTGGAAGCCCAGGGGCAGCCGGTCAAGCACCTGTTCATGGTGGCCCCGGCGGTGATGCGCCTGGACGAGCAGTCGCCCTTACCGATGAGCGGCCAGTTGACCGTGATCCAGCCGGAAACCGACGAAGTGGTCGATCCGCAATTGGTTTACGAATGGTCCGACACGCTCCAACGTCCCCATGAGCTGCTGAAAGTGGCAGAATGCGGACACTTTTTTCATGGCAAGCTGACCGATCTCAAGGATCTGATCCTGCCGCGCCTCTCGAATTGACAGCAGTCTGACAAGCGATAACCCATGACGACGCGTACCCGTATCCTGACCGGCATCACCACCACCGGCACCCCGCACCTGGGCAACTATGCCGGCGCCATCCGTCCGGCGATCCTCGCCAGCCGCGACAGCAACGCCGATTCGTTCTACTTCCTGGCTGACTACCACGCCCTGATCAAGTGCGATGACCCGCTGCGTATCCAGCGTTCGCGCCTGGAAATCGCCGCTACGTGGCTGGCCGGTGGCCTGGATGTGGACCGCGTGACGTTCTATCGCCAGTCCGATATTCCCGAGATCCCGGAGCTGACCTGGCTGCTGACCTGCGTCGCCGCCAAGGGCCTGCTCAACCGTGCCCACGCCTACAAGGCGTCGGTGGACAAGAACGTCGAGGCCGGCGAAGACCCGGACGCTGGCATCACCATGGGGCTGTACAGCTACCCGGTGTTGATGGCCGCCGACATCCTGATGTTCAACGCCCACAAGGTGCCGGTCGGTCGCGACCAGATCCAGCACGTGGAAATGGCCCGCGACATCGGCCAGCGCTTCAACCACCTGTTCGGCCAGGGCAAGGAGTTCTTCACCATGCCCGAGGCGCTGATCGAAGAAAGCGTCGCCACGCTGCCGGGCCTCGATGGCCGCAAGATGTCCAAGAGCTACGACAACACCATCCCGTTGTTCAGCAGCGCCAAGGACATGAAGGACGCGATCTCGCGGATCGTCACCGACTCGCGTGCCCCGGGCGAAGCCAAGGATCCGGACAATTCGCATCTGTTCACCCTGTTCCAGGCCTTCGCCACTGCCGAACAGTCTGCCGAGTTCCGCAACGAACTGCTGCAGGGCCTGGGTTGGGGCGAAGCCAAGAACCGCCTGTTCCAGTTGCTCGACGGCGAGCTGGGTGAAGCGCGCGAGCGCTATCACCAGTTCATCGAGCGTCCATCGGACCTTGAAGACATCCTGCAACTGGGCGCGAAAAAAGCCCGGGCCGTGGCAACGCCGTTCCTCAACGAACTGCGCGAGGCCGTTGGCCTGCGTTCGTTTGTCAGCCAGGTCCAGGTGGCCGCCAGCACCAAGAAGAAAGCCGCCAAGACAGCACGCTTCGTCAGTTTTCGCGAAGACGACGGCAGTTTCCGCTTCCGACTGCTGTCCGCCGACGGCGAGCAGCTGTTGCTGTCGAACCATTTTGCCGACGGCAAGACCGCGGGGCAGGTGACCAAGCAATTGCAGTCCGGCCAGCCCTTGGATGTACGCAGCGACGACCTGGGTTTCAGCGTCTGGCTCGACGGCGAGTGCGTGGCGAATAGCCCGGCTTTTGCTGACAGCGCCGCGCGGGATGCCGCCGTCGATGCGCTGCGTGTTGCCTTGACGCCTGCCCAGGACTGATCCGGCACGTCATCCGACCATCGGCCCGAGTAAGGGCCGATTGCCATTCCTCTGGGCCGTCGCTACAGTGACGGCCCGTTTTTGTTGCCTTGCTAACGAATATGACGCCCCTAGAACGATATCAAGCAGATCTGAAACGCCCGGAGTTCTTCCACGACGCAGCCCAGGAAACGGCGGTGCGGCATTTGCAGCGCCTGTACGACGACCTGGTCGCGGCCTCGAACAACAAGCCGGGCCTGTTGGGCAAACTGTTCGGCAAAAAAGAGCAGGCACCGGTCAAGGGCCTGTATTTCTGGGGCGGCGTGGGCCGTGGCAAGACCTACTTGGTGGACACCTTCTTCGAGGCGTTGCCGTTCAAGGAAAAGACACGCACGCACTTTCACCGCTTCATGAAGCGCGTGCACGAGGAAATGAAGACCCTGGGCGGCGAGAAGAACCCGCTGACCATCATCGCCAAGCGTTTTGCCAACGAGACCCGGGTGATCTGCTTCGATGAGTTCTTCGTGTCCGACATCACCGACGCCATGATCCTGGGCACCTTGATGGAAGAACTGTTCAAGAACGGCGTGACCCTGGTCGCCACCTCGAACATCGTGCCGGACGGCCTGTACAAGGACGGCCTGCAGCGGGCGCGCTTCCTGCCGGCCATCGCGCTGATCAAGGAGCACACTGAAATCGTCAACGTCGACAGCGGCGTCGACTACCGCCTGCGTCACCTCGAACAAGCGGAGCTGTTCCACTTTCCGTTGGATGCCGCTGCCCAAGAAAGCCTGCGCAAGAGCTTCCGCGCCCTGACGCCGGAATGCACCCAGGCCGTGGAAAATGATGTATTGGTCATCGAAAATCGCGAAATCCGTGCCGTGCGTACGTGCGATGACGTGGCCTGGTTCGACTTCCGCGAACTGTGCGACGGGCCCCGCAGCCAGAACGATTACATCGAACTGGGCAAGATCTTCCACGCCGTGCTGCTGAGCAATGTCGAGCAGATGAGCGTCACCACCGACGACATCGCCCGCCGTTTCATCAACATGGTCGACGAGTTCTACGACCGTAACGTGAAGCTGATCATTTCGGCCGAAGTCGAACTCAAGGACCTCTACACCGGCGGCCGCTTGACCTTCGAGTTCCAGCGGACCTTGAGTCGTTTGCTGGAAATGCAGTCCCACGAATTCCTGGCGCGGGCGCATAAGCCGTAGGGCAATTCGGAAAAAAGAAGGGCCTGCGATTGCAGGCCTTTTTTGTGCCCGTGGAATCAGCCGTTCACGGCATAACCCTGTGGGAGGGAGCTTGCCAGCCCTCGGGCTACGCCGCCTGCTGAAACTGCTGCCGATACTGGTTCGGCGACAGGTCGGTATGTTGCCGGAACAGTCGGGCGAAAAAGCTCGCGTCGTCATAGCCAACTTCATAGCTGATGGTCTTGATGCTCTTGCGGCTGCCGGAGAGCAGGCCCTTGGCGGTTTCGATCCGCAGCCGTTGCAGGTAATGCAGCGGTTTGTCGCCCGTGGCGGTCTGGAAGCGGCGCATGAAATTGCGGATGCTCATGCCATGTTCCCGGGCAACATCCTCGAAGCGGAATTTATCGGCGAAGTGCTCTTCGAGCCATTGCTGGATCTGGAGGATGATCACGTCCTGGTGCAGTTTCTGCCCGCCGAAGCCGATCCGTCCTGGCGAATAGCTGCGTTGCACCTCATACAAGATGTCCCGCGCCACGGCCTGGGCGACGTTGGCGCCACAGAAGCGTTCAATGAGGTAAATGTAGAGGTCGCAGGCTGAGGTCGTGCCGCCGGCGCAGAACAGGTTGTCGGCGTCGGTCAGGTGCTTGTCCTGGTTCAGGTGTACCTGGGGGAAGCGTTCCTTGAAGGCATTGAAGAAGCGCCAGTAGGTGGTGGCTTCCTTGCCGTCGAGCAACCCGGCCTCCGCCAGCCAGAACACCCCGGTGGCTTCGCCGCAGAGTACCGCGCCGCGCGCGTGTTGTTCTCGCAGCCAAGGCAGGACCTGGGGATAACGTTGGCAGAGGGTGGCGAAATCATCCCAGAAGGCCGGCAGGATGATGACATCGGTGTTTTCCAGGCCACCGTCCACCGGCATGATTACATCGCTGAAGCTGTTCACCGGTTTGCCATCGGGGCTGACCAGTCGGGTTTCAAAAGCCGGCGTCAGGCCGTGGCCCAGTTGTTTGCCATAACGCAGGCTGGCCAGGTGGAAAAAATCCTTGGCTTGCATGAGGGTCGAGGCGAAGACCCGGTCGATTGCCAGGATGCTGACGCGCCGCAAGGGCGTGGAGGCGTGCATAGACATAATTCATCTTTATTTTTATAGGGGAAAGTGGTCACCAGACGGCTGGATCGTCTTATTTTTTGTCGGATGTGTCCAGTGTCCTGTCGTACCCCGCAGGCTTAGGCTCTGTCGGATAACCACGCCCAACAAAAACCAAAGGTGCGCCATGATCCCCAGAACACTGTTCAGTCCCGAACACGAATTGTTTCGCGACAGCGTACGAACCTTCCTCGAAAAAGAAGCCGTGCCGTACCACAGCCAGTGGGAAAAACAGGGACATGTCGATCGCCAGCTCTGGAACAAGGCAGGGGAGGCGGGCATGTTGTGCTCGCACCTTCCAGAAGCCTATGGGGGGCTGGACGCCGATTTTCTCTACAGCACGGTGGTGATCGAGGAAATCGGCCGCCTGGGGCTGACGGGGATCGGGTTCTCGCTGCATTCCGACATCGTCGCGCCGTACATTCTGCATTACGGCAGTGAGGCGCTGAAACACAAGTACCTGCCGAAACTGGTGTCTGGCGAAATGGTCACGGCCATCGCCATGACCGAGCCGGGCGCCGGTTCCGACCTGCAAGGGGTGAAGACCACGGCGGTGCTGGACAGCGACGAATACGTCATCAACGGCTCGAAGACGTTCATCACCAATGGTTTCCTGGCGGACCTGGTGATCGTGGTCGCCAAGACCGATCCGAAGGCCGGCGCCAAGGGCACCAGCCTGTTCCTGGTGGAGGCGGGCACGCTGGGTTTTGAAAAGGGCAAACGCCTGGAAAAAGTCGGCATGAAGGCCCAGGACACGTCGGAATTGTTCTTCCAGGATGTCCGCGTGCCGAAGGAGAACCTGCTGGGGCAGGCCGGCATGGGCTTCGCCTACTTGATGCAGGAGCTACCCCAGGAGCGCCTGACCGTCGCCATTGGCGGCCTGGCATCGGCTGAAGCGGCGCTGCAATGGACTCTGGACTACACCCGCGAGCGCAAGGCATTCGGCAAATCCATCGCGGACTTCCAGAACACCCGTTTCAAGCTCGCGGAAATGGCCACCGAAATCCAGATCGGCCGGGTCTTCGTCGACCGCTGCCTGGAGTTGCACCTGCAAGGCAAGCTGGACGTGCCGACGGCGGCGATGGCCAAGTACTGGGGCACCGACCTGCAATGCAAGGTGCTCGACGAGTGCGTGCAGTTGCATGGCGGCTACGGCTTCATGTGGGAATACCCGATTGCCCGGGCGTGGGCGGATGCGCGGGTGCAGCGGATCTATGCCGGGACCAATGAGATCATGAAGGAGATCATTGCGCGGTCGCTGTAATGCCGCGTGATCGTTCCCGCGCTCTGCGTGGGAATGCATCCCGTGACGCTCTGCGTCACCCTCCAGAAGCGGAACGCGGAGCGTCCCTGGCGGCATTCCCACGCAGAGCGTGGGAACGATCCATGAATCGATCAAGGGGCCGGGTTGGGCTGATCCTTGTGGATCGCCTCGATCCCCGCCAGCACTGCGTCCGACAGCTTCAGGTCGAAGCTGGCAATGTTGCTGTCCAGTTGCTCCAGCGTGGTGGCGCCAATGATGTTGCTCGTCACGAACGGCTGCCGGGTGACGAACGCCAGGGCCATCTGCGCCGGGTCCAGGCCATGTTCGCGGGCCAGGGCCACATAACGGCTGCACGCCGCTTCCGATTGCGGGTTGAAGTAACGCATGAAGCGGCTGTACAGCGTCAGGCGGCCCTTGGCGGGCCGTGCGCCGTTTTCGTACTTGCCCGACAGGAAGCCGAACGCCAGTGGCGAATAAGCCAGCAAGCCGCATTGCTCGCGAATGGCGATTTCCGACAGGCCGATCTCGAAGCTGCGGTTGAGCAGGTTGTACGGGTTCTGGATCGACACCGCTCGCGGCCAGCCACGGGCCTCGGCCAGGGCAAGGAACTTCATGGTGCCCCACGGCGTTTCGTTGGACAGGCCGATATGGCGGATCTTGCCGGCGCGAACCTGTTCGTCCAGGGCTTCGAGGGTTTCCTCCAGCGGGGTGAACGTTTCGTCGGCCTTGTGCTGGTAGCCCAGTTGACCGAAGAAGTTGGTGCTGCGCTCCGGCCAGTGCAACTGATAGAGATCGATGTAGTCGGTTTGCAGGCGCTTGAGGCTGGCGTCCACGGCTTCGACGATGTGGCGGCGGTTGTGCTTGAGGTTCTTGTCGCGGATGTAGTCGATAGTGTTGCCGGGGCCGGCGATCTTGCTCGCCAGGATCCAGTCGGCACGATCGCCGCGACTCTTGAAGTAATTGCCGATGTAGCGCTCGGTGGTGGCGTAGGTTTCGGCCTTGGGCGGCACCGGGTACATCTCGGCGGTGTCGATGAAATTGATGCCGGCACCCTTGGCGCGTTCGATCTGGGCGAAGGCCTCGGCCTCGCTGTTCTGCTCACCCCAGGTCATGGTTCCGAGGCACAGGGCACTCACGTTCAGATCGGTACGGCCTAGCGGGCGATAGTCCATCGGGAACTCCTTGGGCAAAACAATCATAAAAGCAGGTTGAAATATTTTTCGCAATCTGCATAATTGCGCACCTCTTTCTGCAGTGGAAGTGATGCGCCGCCGCCGAAGAATCTTGCCGTTGAACGGACGCGCCGACCCGAGCCCCCGAAAGCGTCTGTATCCGGCTGCCTTTGACTTGTCAAAGTACGCACTATTCAGTAAGATCCGCCGTCTAATTTACAGGGCGGCCCCTGAGGCTATAAAGAATGAAAACTTTTACTGCTAAACCGGAAACAGTAAAGCGCGACTGGTTTGTCGTCGACGCTGCTGGTCAGACCCTGGGTCGTCTGGCCACCGAAATCGCGAGCCGTCTGCGTGGCAAGCACAAGCCTGAGTACACCCCTCACGTTGACACCGGTGACTACATCGTCGTGATCAACGCTGAGCAAGTACGTGTTACTGGCGCTAAAACCACTGACAAAATGTACTACTCCCACTCCGGTTTTCCTGGCGGCATCAAGTCGATCAACTTTGAAAAGCTGATCGCCAAAGCCCCTGAGCGCGTGATCGAGACCGCGGTTAAAGGCATGCTGCCTAAAAACCCACTGGGTCGCGACATGTATCGTAAGCTGAAGGTTTATGCGGGCGCTGCTCACCCTCATACTGCTCAGCAGCCCCAAGAACTGAAGTTTTAACGGAATAGTTCATTATGTCGGCGACTCAAAATTACGGCACTGGCCGTCGCAAGACTGCAACCGCACGCGTTTTCCTGCGTCCGGGCACTGGTAATATCTCCATCAACAACCGCTCCCTGGATAACTTCTTCGGCCGCGAAACTGCCCGCATGGTAGTTCGTCAGCCGCTGGAACTGACCGAGACCGTCGAAAAATTCGACATCTACGTCACCGTTATCGGTGGTGGTGTAAGTGGTCAAGCTGGCGCAATCCGCCACGGCATCACTCGCGCCCTGATGGATTACGACGAGACTCTGCGTGGTGCTCTGCGCAAAGCCGGCTTCGTAACTCGCGATGCTCGCGAAGTTGAACGTAAGAAAGTCGGTCTGCGTAAAGCGCGTAAGCGTCCGCAGTACTCGAAGCGTTAATTTCGCTTCCGCTTTCAAAAGGCGCCCAGTTCCTCACGGAGCTGGGCGTTTTTTTATGGGCAAAAGAATTGCTCTGTGACAACTTGCCACATTCGTAGAGCCCCTATACTACAAGGCTTGGCGGTTTGGCCGCTTGGTAATTACCTTGTCAGAATTGGGGCTTTTCATTACCATTCGGCAAAATTTTTATAAGTTCAGATTTTTACTTAGTAGACGCCTGATCTAACAGGCCACAAAGCTGATGGGAGAGGACTGAATGAGCAATGACGGCGTGAATGCAGGCCGGCGTCGCTTCCTGGTAGCAGCCACATCCGTGGTGGGTGCTGCAGGAGCGGTGGGGGCTGCGGTCCCGTTCGTGGGGTCATGGTTTCCCAGTGCCAAGGCGAAAGCCGCAGGTGCACCGGTGAAAGTGAATGTCAGCAAGATCGAGCCAGGCCAGCAGATGATTGCTGAGTGGCGCGGCCAGCCGGTATTCATCGTCCGCCGTACAGAGGAAATCCTGGGGAATCTGAAAAAGATCGAGGGTCAGTTGTCCGACCCGTCCTCCAAGAACTCTACGCAACCGACCTATGTCGACCCGCAGACGCGTTCGATCAAGCCAGAGGTCCTGCTGCTGATCGGGATCTGTACGCACCTGGGTTGCTCGCCAACGTTCCGCCCTGAAGTGGCGCCTGCCGACCTGGGCAAGGACTGGGTCGGTGGTTATTTCTGCCCTTGCCACGGCTCCCACTACGACCTGGCCGGTCGCGTCTACAAGTCGCAGCCTGCACCTCTGAACCTGCCAGTTCCCCCGCATTCCTATGAGACCGATGACATCATTGTCGTTGGCGTCGATACGGAGAAAGCGTGATGAGCAAATTCATGGATTGGGTTGATGCGCGCTTTCCCGCGACCAAAATGTGGGAAGACCATCTCAGCAAGTATTACGCTCCGAAGAACTTCAACTTCTTCTACTTCTTTGGCTCCCTGGCGCTGCTCGTTCTGGTCAACCAGATCGTCACCGGTGTCTGGCTGACCATGAGCTACACCCCGTCGGCGGAAGAAGCGTTTGCCTCCGTCGAATACATCATGCGCGACGTCGAGTACGGCTCGATCCTGCGTCTGCTGCACTCCACCGGCGCTTCGGCGTTCTTCATCGTGGTCTACCTGCACATGTTCCGTGGCTTGCTCTACGGTTCGTACCAGAAGCCTCGCGAGCTGGTGTGGGTCTTCGGCATGCTGATCTACCTGGCGCTGATGGCCGAGGCCTTCATGGGCTACCTGCTGCCGTGGGGCCAGATGTCCTACTGGGGTGCCCAGGTGATCATCTCGCTGTTCGGTGCGATCCCGGTCATCGGTGACGACCTGACCCAGTGGATTCGCGGTGACTACCTGATCTCGGGCATTACCCTGAACCGCTTCTTTGCCCTGCACGTGGTCGCCCTGCCGATCGTGATCCTTGGCCTGGTGGTTCTGCACATCCTGGCCTTGCACGAAGTCGGCTCGAACAACCCCGATGGCGTGGACATCAAGAAGCACAAGGACGAGAACGGCGTACCGCTGGATGGCATCGCCTTCCACCCGTACTACACCGTGAAAGATATCGTCGGCGTGGTGGTCTTCCTGTTCATCTTCTGTTCCATCGTGTTCTTCTTCCCGGAAATGGGTGGTTACTTCCTCGAGAAGCCGAACTTCGAGCAGGCGAACGCGTTCAAGACCCCTGAGCACATTGCCCCGGTCTGGTACTTCACGCCGTTCTACGCGATTTTGCGGGCGATCCCGGACAAGCTGATGGGCGTTATCGCCATGGGCGCGGCCATCGCAGTGCTGTTCGTCCTGCCGTGGCTGGACCGCAGCCCCGTCAAGTCGATGCGCTACAAAGGCTGGCTGAGCAAGATCTGGCTCGTGGTGTTCTGCATCTCGTTCGTGATCCTGGGTGTGTTGGGTGTGCTGGCGCCAACGCCGGGTCGGACGCTGCTGTCGCAGGTCTGCACCTTCCTGTACTTCGCCTACTTCATTCTGATGCCGTTCTACACAAGGCTCGAGAAGACCAAACCGGTTCCGGAAAGGGTGACTGGCTGATGAAAAAGCTATTTGCTGTACTGATTCTTGCTGCCATGCCTGTATTGTCCTTCGCGGCTGAACACGGTGGTCCAGAGCTGGAAAAGGTCGACATCGACGTTTCCGACAAAGCTGCCATGCAGGACGGCGCACGTACGTTCGCCAACTACTGCATGGGTTGCCACAGTGCCAAGTTCCAGCGCTACGAGCGTGTTGCCGATGACCTGGGCATTCCTCATGAATTGATGCTCGAGAAACTGGTGTTCACCGGTGCCAAGCTGGGCGACCACATGACCATCGGCATGCAGCCTGCGGATGCCAAGACCTGGTTCGGTGCCGCGCCGCCGGACCTGACCCTTGTCGCCCGTGTACGTGGGACTGACTGGCTTTATGGTTACCTGCGTTCGTTCTACGAAGATCCTGCGCGTCCATGGGGCGTGAACAACAAGGTCTTCCCGAACGTCGGCATGCCTAACGTACTGGTCGGCCTCCAGGGGCGCCAGGTGGTAGGCTGCAAACAGGTTCAGATCGTTGAGGGCGGCAAAAAGCAATTCGACCCGCTGACCGGCACTGCTTTGACTCATGAAGCCTGCGACCAGCTGACTGTATTGCCGAACACCGGCAGCCTGACGCCGGAGCAGTTCGACGAGAAGGTCAAGAACCTGGTGACCTTCCTGGCCTACTCGGCCAATCCGGTGAAGCTGGAGCATCAGCGCATCGGTACCTATGTATTGCTGTACCTGGCGTTCTTCTTCGTATTCGCGTACCTGCTCAAGCGTGAATACTGGAAAGACGTGCATTGATAAAGCTGTAAGCCGTTGCTGTTAATCGTGCGCGCCCAAGGGCGTCTCTAATGTAACGAGCCTGGCCAGCCAGGTGTTACGGGAGACGCCCTCTGGGCGCGCTCGTTTTTCCGTTTTTCGATAATTTCAACAAGCGAGGAGGATCGCCATGGGCGTGACCAATCGGTTGGCCTGTTACTCCGACCCCGCCGACCACTATTCCCACCGGGTACGCATCGTACTGGCAGAGAAGGGTGTCAGCGCCGAGATCATTTACGTCGAAGCGGGCCGTCAGCCGCCGAAGCTGATCGAGGTGAACCCTTACGGCAGCCTGCCTACGCTGGTCGATCGTGACCTGGCATTGTGGGAGTCGACCGTGGTGATGGAATATCTGGATGAGCGTTATCCGCATCCGCCTTTGCTGCCGGTGTACCCTGTCGCGCGTGCCAATAGCCGTTTGCTGATCCATCGCATCCAGCGTGACTGGTGCGGGTTGGTGGATCTGATCCTGGATTCCCGGACCAAGGAGCCGGCGCGGGTCGTGGCACGCAAGGAATTGCGTGAAAGCCTGACTGGCGTATCGCCGCTATTCGTCGATAAGCCGTTTTTCCTCAGTGAGGAACAAAGTCTGGTGGATTGCTGCCTATTGCCCATACTCTGGCGTTTGCCGATTCTGGGTATCGAACTGCCGCGGCCTGCCAAGCCGCTGCTTGATTATATGGAGCGCCAATTCGCGCGTGAGGCTTTCCAGGCGAGTCTGTCTGGTGTCGAACGTGACATGCGCTAAGGCTTAGGGAGCCGCTATGAACTCCAGTCGACCTTATCTGGTCCGCGCGCTCTACGAGTGGATTGTGGACAATGATTGCACCCCGCACATGTTGGTCAATGCCGAATTTCCGTCGGTGCAGGTGCCGCAGGGTTTTGCCAATGATGGGCAGATTGTCCTGAACGTGTCGCCAGCCGCTGTGCGTCACCTGCACATGGATAATGACGCCGTCAGCTTTGAAGGGCGCTTCGGTGGTGTGCCGCACACCCTGTACGTGCCAGTTGCTGCGATTCTGGGGATTTATGCCCGGGAGAATGGTCAGGGTATGGTGTTTGAGCTGGAAGCGCCGTTGGACGGTGAAGAAGAGTTCGAGCCGGATGATGACCTGCCACCACCGGATGACGAGCCGCCGCGGCCTAGCGGTAGGCCTAGTCTTAAGGTGGTGAAGTAGCGGAGCGGGTGATCTGTTCGCTGTTCGCTGAGGAAAATGCCTGTGTCGTGAGATGTGGGCATTTTTTTTGGCTGCATTTATTGGTGGATTGGTGTGTATATCCGTTGCTGCGGTAACGGCTACTGGCGGTTCCGCTCTTACAGCGGCTCACTTTTGAAAAGCGCAAAAGTAAGCAAAACGCTCTTGCCGGTATGACTCACCCACATGGGTTACAAATCAGTTCACGCACATAGGTAACAGTTTTTAACTGGCAGGGTCGATTTCGCGAGGATCTGACCATGCTCTGGAGAGAGCTGAAACCTATGGACCTCAAAGTGATGTTCATCGCTGAGTATCTATCCGAAAAGCACAGCTTTAGCCGGCTGTGCCAGGACTATCAGATCAGCCGAAAGACTGGCTACAAGTGGGTCGAGCGCTATGAGCTGGAGGGACCCAGTGGGCTCGACGAACGTAGCCGCCGACGGCACAACCAAACCTATGTGGTACCGCTGGTTGTGAGGCAGGCCATCATTGAGCTTCGTTCTGTTGGCGAAACGATTCCAGGCCCTAAAAAGATCCAGAACGACTTGATGAAACGTTTTCCGGGGCAGGATCCGCCGTCGAAAACGACGATTTACAACATCCTTAAGGCCGCTGACTTGATCACGCCTAGACCGTCGCGTCAGCGTGTCGCTGTCTATCCCAAGCCTTTGCGTAAGGCAGAAACGCCTAATCAGCTTTTCAGCGCAGATTACAAGGGGCAATTTCTTACCGGGGCGGGCGTTTGGTGTTATCCGCTGACGATCATGGATCATGCCAGTCGCTTCCTGCTTGCCTGCGAGAGCATGGCCAATACCAATCTCAAGGAGACCCAGCAAACCTTCGAGCGCGTTTTTCGTGAGTATGGGATGCCTGAGCGCATCCGCACCGATAACGGCGTGCCGTTTGCCAGTACAGGACGTGCGGGGCTGTCGCAATTGTCAATCTGGTGGTTACGCCTTGGGATTATTCCTGAGCGAATTGAGCCCGGTCGGCCAGACCAAAATGGACGTCATGAACGTATGCACCGGACATTGAAAAGTACCTTTCCCCAACCGCCGGCAATTGCTTGGGAGGCGCAGCAAAAACACTTTGATCGATTTATGCAGCACTACAATTACGAACGAGGACACGAGGCACTCGGCCAGAAAACTCCCGCCTCTTGTTACACACCCTCCACTCGAGCTTATCCAGAGAAGCTACCGGAAATGGGGTATGCGAGCCACATTGAGTGTTACCTGGCAGATGGTAGCGGAATTATTAATCGAGCCGGTCTGCGGATATACGTGGGGAATCTGCTCAGGCATCAGAACATTGGAATGGAGATGATCAAGGACGGGGTATGGAATGTGATCTTCGGTCCGGTGATCCTAGGTCACGTCAATGCCAGGGACGCAAAGAACGGCTATGTTTCAATAAAAGTGTCACCTATGTGAATGCACTTTTTTGTAACCCATGTGGTTGTCCCGTACATGCCCCACCACTCGGTGCCTCGCCTAGGCTCGGCATGCCCGAACGCAGGCATTGCTCCGTGGGCCGCCGCGAAGGGCCATCCATGGCCCAGCGCGGCTATCCCGGCATCCATGCCGGGATGCCCACTGCGCAATACCTGCGTTCGGCCAGCGTGGTTTAACGGGGCGCCTAGATCAAGATCAAGATCAAGATCAAGATCTAAAGCAAAGCAAGGGCGGGGATATATCCAGCATCTATGTGGCTGGGCCATCGCTATCGCGAGCAAGCTCGCTCCCACATGGGGTTGTGGGTGTTCACAGCAGCTACACACGACACAAACACCTGGGGGAGCGCGATCCCCATCAAGAACCAGGTCGGCTATCAGGCCGCCTCGCAGTGGACGTTGATCTCGGCGCCCCATTAACCACGCTGGCCGAACGCAGGCATTGCGCAGTGGGCACCTCGGCATGGATGCCGAGGTAGCCGCGCTGGGCCATGGATGGCCCTTCGCGGCGGCCCGCGGAGCAATGCCGGAGTGAGGGCACACCGAGCCTAAGCGAGGTGCCGAGTGGTGGGGCAGGAGCGCTTTGGTTACTTTCGCGCTTTTTGTACGGACCGGACACATGGTTGACGGGTGTGCGGGGACATGGTTGACACTTTCCAGCGAGCCAATTTCGCCGGAAAGCCATCATGCCCTGGACTACGAGAGATGCCATGAGCCTGAAAGAAGAGTTCGTTGCCTTAGCACGGCAACCCGGCAGCAATAAACGTGAGCTGTGTCGAAGATTCGGTATCAGCCCGCAAACAGCCTACAAGTGGCTAGATCGCTACAAGGCGCATGGTCAGCCTGGTCTGCAAGAGAAATCTCGCAGACCCGCGACCAGCCCCAAACTGACGCAGGTCGCCATGGAGGCGCAAGTCGTGGCCCTTAGGCTGGCCCATCCGGCATGGGGCGGACGCACGATTAGCAGCCTGTTGGAAAAACGTATCGCCCCCAGCACCGTCACCAATGTCTTGCACCGGCACGGCCTGATCCAGCCCTCTCAGAGAGAGCAATCGGCAACGCTGAGATTTGAACACGACGCGCCTAATGATCTTTGGCAGATGGATTTCAAAGGGCATTTTGCGCTGCAACAAGGTCGGTGCCATCCCCTGACCCTGCTGGACGATCATTCTCGGTTCAGCCTAGCCATTGAGGCTTGTGACAACGAACGGGGAGCCACGGTGAAGGAGAGGATGATCGAGGTTTTCCAACGCTATGGCTTGCCGGCGCGTATCAACGTCGATAACGGCCCACCCTGGGGCTCGCCACGCAATCCGGGTGAAGTGACAGAGCTGAGTATCTGGCTGATTCGCCTGGGGATCCGGATCAGTTTCAGCCGTCCTCGCCATCCTCAAACCAATGGAAAGATCGAACGTTTCCACCGCTCGCTCAAAGCAGAAGTGCTGGATGGGCGTCATTTTTCCACGCTAATGGACGCTCAATCGGCTTTTGATCGATGGCGTGAGGTTTATAACCTGCAGCGCCCCCATCAGGCGCTGGGCTACAAGGTGCCTATGGACCGCTATCGGAGCAGCCCCTGGGCGTATCCGCAGCAACTGTCAGAGTTTGAATATGGCCCGGATGATGTGTTGGCCAAGGTGTATCACAGTCGATTTCGCTTCCAGAAACGCTACTTCAGCATCGCCAAAGGACTGGTAGGACAGCACATCGCAATACGCCCTAACGCTGAAAGCGATGGCTTGTTTGACGTCTATTTCTGCCATCACTTCTTACGGACCTTCGACGTGAATAACCCTGACTACGGCGCATAATGTGTCCACTATGTCTCCGCACAGGTGTCAACCATGTGTCCGGTCCGTACACGCTTTTCGAAAGTGACCCGCCGTCAGGGCGGAACCCTAAGT
>NZ_FMXH01000011.1:0-130141 GCF_900103575.1 Pseudomonas sp. NFACC51
ACCGTGAAGATGCCCCACGGGCTCTCGGCCAGGGCCTTGACCACGATCAGCGCCAACACCGCGAGGATGATGATCATGATCAGGAAGCAGCCGAACAGAGCGATGGTGCCAGGGACACGGCCCATTTCTTCCCGGACCATGTCACCCAGGGACCGACCGTTGCGGCGGGTGGACAGGAACAGGACCATGAAGTCCTGCACCGCACCGGCCAGCACCACGCCGGCGATCAGCCACAGCGTACCGGGCAGGTAGCCCATCTGCGCCGCCAGCACCGGCCCGACCAGCGGCCCCGCGCCGGCAATGGCCGCGAAGTGGTGGCCGAAGAGAATGTGTTTGTTGGTCGGGACGTAGTCCAGGCCATCGTTGTTGAGCACGGCAGGGGTGGCCCGGCGCGCATCGAGTTGCATCACGTTGTTGGCGATGAAGAGGCTGTAGTAGCGGTAGGCGACCAGGTAGATGGCCACGGCTGCGACGACGATCCACAAGGCGTTGATCGCCTCGCCTCGACGCAATGCCACGACGCCCAGGGCGCACGCTCCTACGACGGCCAGCAGTAGCCAGGGTAGATGGCGCAGCAGGCTATTATTGTTTTTCATTTTTATATTCCAGCCAGGGTGACAAGAAAGACAGCCATTGGAGTTTAGCGCTAACCCGGGCAAAGGCCATACCCGACATTCGTCTGTCGGCGGCCGAACGGTGACGATGCCCCGTCAGTTGGGTCTATAGTCAGTGAATCTCCAGAGGGAATGCGTAATGAGCGAACGTCGCCGCTTCGTACGAGTTGACTTCAATGCCAGGACCGAGCTGAGCCAGGGCCCGTTCATCTGGCCGGTAGAGTTGCTGGATCTGTCCCTGAAGGGGTTGCTGATCAAGAAACCCGAACCCTGGCTTGGCGATATCGAGCGACCCTTCATGGCCGATATTCATTTGAGCCCTGATGCTGAGATCAAAATGGAAGTTCGTTTGGCCCATGATGACCATGGTCACCTGGGCTTCGCCTGCGAGCACATTGACCTGGACTCCATCGCACACCTACGCCGGCTGGTAGCGCTGAACGTGGGCGACCAGGACGAGTTGGAGCGGGAGTTGGCGGCGTTGATCCATATCTGAATCAACGCCGATCCCTTGTTTGATCGTTCCCACGCTCTGCGTGGGAATGCCGCCAGGGACGCTCCGCGTTCCGATTCTGGAGTGTGACGCAAAGCGTCACGGGATGCATTCCCACGCGTGGGAACGGTCGGTACCTGACACACCGAGTTGTTAGGTTTTAGGGCTGCTGCGCAGCCCAACGGGGATAAATCCCCTCGCCACAGATAAGTCCATTCTCCACAAAGGATTTTGTACAGCCTTTAGGGTTATTCGAACAACGCATCCAACGCCTGTTCCAGGCGCGTCACGGCAATGATCTGCAACCCCGGTGGTGCTTCCTTCGGCGCATTGCCCTTGGGCACGATGGCGCGCTTGAAGCCGTGCTTGGCCGCTTCCTTGAGCCGCTCCTGGCCACTGGGCACCGGCCGTACTTCCCCCGACAACCCCACTTCACCGAAAACCAGTAGATCATGGGGCAGCGGCCGGTTGCGCAGGCTGGACATGACCGCCGCCATCAGCGCCAGGTCGGAGGCGGTCTCCAGTACCTTGACCCCACCGACCACGTTGAGAAAAACGTCCTGGTCGTGAGTCGGAATCCCACCGTGTCGATGCAGGACGGCCAACAGCATCGCGAGCCGATTCTGGTCCAGGCCCAAGGTGACCCGGCGCGGGTTCGCCAGGTGGCTGTCGTCCACCAGCGCTTGCACTTCGACCAGCATCGGCCGGGTGCCTTCCCACGTTGCCATGACCACGCTACCAGGGACTTCTTCCTGGGCACGCGTCAGAAAGATCGCCGAAGGGTTGGAGACTTCTTTAAGACCCCTGTCGGTCATGCCGAACACACCCAGTTCGTTGACAGCGCCAAAGCGGTTCTTCACCGCTCGCAGCAAACGCAGGCGTCCGTCGGATTCGCCTTCGAAATACAACACGGTATCGACCATGTGTTCCAGCACACGTGGTCCCGCCAGTGCGCCTTCCTTGGTGACGTGGCCTACCAGGAAAATCGCCGTGCCGCTCTGCTTGGCGTAGCGCACCAGCAACGCCGCGCTTTCGCGCACCTGGGACACGCCGCCCGGGGCCGATTGCAGCTGTTCGGTAAAAATGGTCTGGATCGAGTCGATCACCATCACCTTGGGTTTTTCCAGGCGCGCCGTGGCGATGATGGTCTCGATGCAGGTCTCGGTCATGACCCGCAACTGGTCCTGGGGCAAGCACAGGCGCCGGGCGCGCATGGCGACCTGTTGCTGGGATTCTTCGCCAGTGACGTACAGCGCCGGCATGCGGGTGGCGAGGTTGCACAAGGTTTGCAACAAGATGGTGGACTTGCCGATGCCCGGATCGCCGCCGATCAGCACCACCGAACCGTCTACCAGGCCGCCGCCGAGCACGCGGTCCAGTTCACCGGACGCGGTGGAGAAACGCGGGATTTCCTCAACGCTGACTTCGGCCAGGGTCTTGATCTGCGCCTGCTGGCCGGCCCAGCCCGTGCGACCGGTGGGTGCCGCCGCACCGCCGCTTTCCACCATGGTTTCGGTCAGGGTATTCCAGGCCCCGCATTCGCTGCACTGGCCGGCCCATTTGGGAAAGGTCGAGCCGCACTCGGTGCAGCCGTACATGCGCTTTGCCTTGGCCATCTGAACTCCCGGAGAAAAACCGCGATGATAGCCCAGGCAGTGGCTAGCGCGGGGCCGGCATTCTGATTTCACCCTTCGCCAGCCCCACCGGGGTATTGCCCAACGGGTCCTGGGCCTGCAGATCCGCCCCCTTGGCCTTCAAGGCATCGAGCAATTCATCACGCTTGAACAGACCGGCGTACATCGCCGCGGTCTGCCCGGCACCGTTACGTTGGTCCGGGCTGCAATCGGTGGACAGCAAACGACGCGCAATCTGCACTTCACCCTTGAAAATCGCCCCCATCAGCGCCGTGTTACCGCGTTTGTCCTGGGCACAGGCATCGGCGCCAGCGGCCAGCAGCCGCTCCACCGCTGGGCCGTGGCCGTGATAAGCCGCCAAGATCAGCGCGGTGTAGCCCTTTTCATCCTGGGTATTGAGCGAATAACCGGCCTCGATAAAAGTCTCGAGCATCGGCACATCGCCGCGGCGAGCGGCGTCGAAGTAATAGTTTTGCAACTGTTCCTGGACCGCAGCCGGCTCCGTGGGCATTGGTTGATCGGCCAGTACACTGACAGACCAGATCGCAAGCATCGATAAAAGTAATTTACCCATCGTGACGTCTCCTCTGGCATATGACTGCAGGGCCATGGTTGTGGGAGCAAGGCTTGCCCGCGATGCAGACAACGCAGTCTGGTTTCAGCCCCCTGCGCCTGCTTCGCGAGCAAGCTTTGCTCCCACAGGTTGTGCACCTGCCGGCGGTGGTCAGTCGCTCAGTTTTTCCGCCAGAGCCTTGACCCGGGCCAAGTCACCTTTGGCGACACGAGCCACGCCGGTGCCGTACTCAGGGTCAGCCTTGTAGAGGAACGACAGGATGATGTGCTTGCTCTCGTCATCGGTGGTCGCCAAAGAGCCGCCGAAGCTGTCGATCAGGTCATCACGCTCTTTCTTGCTGAACGAACGATACAAATCACCGGCCTGCTTGAAGTTCTGCTCACGCTGGATCTTCGCCTGCTGGGTGCTACCGCTCAGCGCGGCCTGGCTGTAGCGTGCCGATTGCGGTTCTTCACGCGGCGTCAGGCGGCTCGGCTGATAATTCACGCCGGTGCTGGTGCTGCCTGGGTTCATCGCGCCGTCCTGGTTACCGTTGTTCACCGCCACTTTGGGGGCATTGATCGGCAGTTGCAGGGCATTGGCGCCTATGCGGTACATCTGCGTATCGGCATAGGAAAACACCCGTCCCTGGAGCAGGCGGTCCTCGGAAGGCTCGATGCCTGGCACCAGATTCGCTGGCGCCATCGCCACCTGCTCGGTTTCCTGGAAGACATTCGCCGGATTGCGGTTCAAGACCATTTGCCCGACTTTGCGCTCAGGCACACCCGGCCAGATCTTGGTCGCGTCCAGTGGGTCGAAGTCAAACTTGGCAAGGTCCTGTGGATTGAGCACCTGGACGTACAAGTCCCACTTCGGGAAGTCGCCCTTATTAATATGATTCACCAGATCATTTGTCATATGGCTGTAATCTTGACCCTGAACTTTCACAACTTCTTTCGGATCGAGATTTTTCAGGCCCTGCAAACTTTTCCAATGAAACTTCACGTAGTGAACTTCACCCTTGGCGTTAACCAGTTTGTAGGCATGTACACCGTTACCGTCCATCTCGCGGTAACTGGCCGGTGTCCCGGAGTTGGAATACAACTCGGTCAGGGTGCGGGTCGATTCTGGAACATGGGAGAAGAAATCGAAGCGACGTGAATCATCGTCCAGATTGGTCCGAGGGTCGGGTTTGAAGGCGTGGACCATGTCCGGAAACTTGATGGCATCGCGGATGAAGAAGGTCGGAAAGTTGTTACCTACCAAGTCCCAATTACCGTCGGCGGTGTAGAACTTCGTGGCGAAACCACGGGGGTCGCGCAGGGTTTCCGGCGAATGATTACCGTGCACCACGGCAGAAAAACGTACGAACACTGGCGTGACCTGGCCTGCGGCAAAGACCTTGGCCTTGGTCAGATCGCTGAGATCGTCGGAAACCGTGAAGGTACCGTGGGCGCCGGTCCCGCGGGCATGCACCACGCGCTCGGGAATGCGCTCACGGTCAAAGCGCTGGAGCTTCTGGATCAACTGCACGTCTTGCAGCAAGGTCGGGCCGTTGGGGCCTGCCGTTTGCGAGTTCTGGTTGTCGCCGACAGCCGCGCCGTTGTCCCGGGTCAGGGTGGCCGCGTTGACAGACAAGGACAAAAGGCTCGCGGTCAGCACAAAAAAAGCGCGGCGATGGGAATAAGCCCCGTGGCCAAGGGAAGTGTTCATAGGCGTGTTCCTCTGATGGGATAGAGCGCATCCATGTGCGCCATCCAGAGGCTAGTGCCCGAAAAAGGAAAACCTAAATAGAAATGCCGTACCGCGTCGATAGAAAAAACGTTGTGGGGTGCCAGGCTGAAACCGCGTATCACGCGCGATTGATGGCACTTTGAAAACTTTTCACCCAGGACCAGGTCGATAATTGAAGCTTTGTAGGCAGGCGTTTCGAGCAGGACTCGTTGGGCTGATTTACACTGCCAGTCATCTTTCATTTGTTACAAGGAATAGCTCATGGGCGTGCTAAGCGAGTTCAAGGCCTTCGCGGTCAAAGGCAATGTCGTCGACATGGCCGTCGGGATCATCATCGGTGCCGCTTTCGGCAAAATCGTTTCGTCATTCGTTGGCGACGTGGTCATGCCTCCCATCGGCCTGCTGATTGGTGGAGTGGATTTCAGTGACCTGGCCATCACCCTCAAGGCCGCCCAGGGTGATGCGCCCGCCGTGGTACTGGCCTACGGTAAATTCATCCAGAGCACCATCGACTTCATCATCGTGGCGTTCGCCATTTTCATGGGCGTCAAGGCGATCAACCGCCTCAAGCGCGAAGAAGCCGTAGCCCCCAGCGCGCCTCCTGTCCCGACCAAGGAAGAACTGCTGCTGAGTGAGATTCGCGATCTGCTCAAGGCCCAGAACGAGCGGCCCTGAGGCAGTCAGTCACTGACAGACTACCAGTAGTTTTCCACCGCCACCTGGCCCGGCCGACGGGTCAGGCTCAGTTGCAGCCCCCTGGCCTTGAGCAACTTGCGCGTGTCATCAATCATCTGCGGATTGCCGCACAGCATCACTCGCGAATGCTCCGGCGCCAGCGCTGCGCCGGCCGCCCGCTCCAGCTCGCCATTTTCGATCAGCGTGGTGATCCGCCCATTGAGCGCCCCCGGATGCTGCTCACGGGTGACGGTCGCAATGAAACGAAACTTGTGAGCGTACTCGGCCAGGTAGTCGCGCTGGGGCAGTTCCTTGATCAGCGCCTGATACGCCAGCTCCTGCGCCTCGCGCACGCTGTACACCAGGATGATCCGCTCGAATTTTTCCCAGGCCTCGAAATCCTGGAGGATAGAAAGAAACGGCGCCACACCCGTCCCAGTAGACAGCAACCACAAATCCCGACCATCGACAAAGCGATCCAGCGTCAGGTAGCCGAAAGCCTGGCGATCCACCAACAGTTCGTCACCCGGCTGCAGGCGGCTGAGCTCACTGGTGAACTCGCCATCGGGAACCACGATGGAAAAGAATTCGAGGAACTCGTCGAACGGCGAAGACACCATGGAATACGCCCGCCAGACGGTGGTTCCGTCCGCCCTGACGACCCCCAGCCGGGCAAACTGACCCGCCCGAAAGCGAAAGCCTCGATCCCGGGTCGTGCGCAAAGTAAACAAATGAGACGTCAACGGCTGGACATCGAGCAGGGTTTGGCGGGTGAACTTCTCTGCGCTGTCGGTCATGAGCCACTCCAATGGGACAAGACTTGCAGTGTCCCGCAAAGCGAGCGTCTTCACCACCGATGACGAGTAATGGCACTTTAGCCACAAACAGCGTCTGACCATCAAAATCTTTTACTTAACTTATACAAAACTCACAAAACTGTAAAAAACCAACTAAAAAGTTTAGCTTCTTAAACATTTCAAAATGTAAGCAAACTAAAAAAAACTCACTACCAATTAAGAATAGTCCTACACTCAAATTTCGCATCATGGATTGGATCCGCATGGACGAATCAAACCCAGGAGAGAGCGATGGACAAGTGGAAGGACTTGTTATTGAGGAAGTTATCCTACGAGAAGGACCTGCAGACGGCCTATCGTCTGGTCCTGAATTTCTTTAACAATCAGGGATTTGAATATTGCGCATTTGCAACCTATCTAGGAAGCCCCGACAAGCACACTAGCAAGGTGAACCTGAATAACTACCCTTATGGATGGGACAGACTTTATGAACAAAATGGCTATGCGTCGAACGATCCATTAGTAGCACATTGCAATCAATCACCGCTCCCCATCTTGTGGGATGAGACTGTTTTTGCTCAAGCCCCCAAGTTATGGAGAGAACTTAATCGACAGGGACTCAAGTATGGCTGGACCCAAGCCGTTCATGATGACAAAGGGGCACGTTGCAGCCTGTTCAGCCTGGCTCGGTCCCATTGTCCCATTGATATCGAGGAGCACTATGCAAATCTCGGCTACGCCATCTTCGCCAGTCAAAAGCTGCACGCACTCGCCAGCAAAAAACTGTCTGACGCCCTGGCAGTCCAGCCCAAATGCCACCTGTCACCCAGGGAGATCGAAGTGTTGAGGTGGTCTGCCGAAGGCAAGACCGCGTCGGAAGTGGGCAGGATTCTCTGTCTTTCCGAACGAACCGTGAATTTCCATGTATGCAGTTGCATGCGAAAACTGAACGTCAGCAATAAAATTTCAGCGGTGGCAAAAGCAGCCCAAATCCATGTGATCTGAACAGTGGAGTGACACCACCCGGCTGAAAAACCCGCGAGTAATGTGCAACAAAAAAACGTACCATTTACGGTCCCACTTGAATGATGCCGCTTCCTGCACGCGACGCCGTTCATTCAGGCGGTCCCGCACAGACACCTACCTCCAGGCAGCGGGACATTCGTTGATTTCCAGAGTCCCCAGCCATGCCCCTGCTCGACAGCCCCTTCGCCCAACTCGACCTGATCCGCCAACCCGAACAGCAGAACGAACCACTGCAAGCCTTCGATGCGGCCGATGAATACCTGCTCGCGTACCTGGCCGAACAACAGCCAAGCGAGCAGACTCGGGTCCTGGTGCTCAATGATGGCTTCGGTGCCCTGGCGGCCAGCTTGGCCGGCAAGGTCGATGTCACCAGCAGCGGTGATTCCTTCCTCGCGTTGCAAGCACTGGAGAAAAACCTGGTGCGCAACGGCCGCCCCTTCGATGCGGTGCCGACGTTGCCCGCCAGCGCGCCACTGACTGGCCCATTCGATCGTGTCCTGGTCAAAGTACCAAAAACCCTGGCCCTGCTGGAGGAACAGCTGATTCGCCTGCAAGGCCAACTGCCACCAGGTGCCCAGGTGATCGCCGGGGCCATGATCAAGCACCTGCCCCGGGCCGCTGGCGATTTATTGGAGCGGTATATCGGCCCGGTGCAGGCCTCCCTGGCGGTAAAAAAAGCGCGGCTGTTGATTGCTACGCCACAACCCGGCGCTTCACAAGGCAGTGCGCCGATCGTATCGCCCTACCCCACGCGTTACTGGCTGGACGAGCCCAAGATCGAGCTGCTCAACCACGCCAATGTGTTCTGCCGCGAAGGCCTGGACATCGGCACCCGCGCGTTCCTGCCACATCTGCCGAAAAACCTCGGGACGGCCCGGGTCGCGGACTTGGGGTGCGGCAACGGTGTGCTGGCCATCGCCAGTGCCCTGCAAAACCCCGAGGCCCATTACACCCTGGTGGACGAGTCGTATATGGCCGTGCAATCGGCCGCCGAGAATTGGCGGGCGGCCCTGGGCGAGCGCGAAGTGACCCTGCGGGCCGGTGATGGCCTGGCCGGACAAGAGGCGCAGTCACTGGACGTGGTGCTGTGCAATCCGCCCTTCCACCAACAGCAAGTGGTGGGCGATTTCCTCGCCTGGCGGATGTTCCAGCAGGCTCGCGAAGCACTGGTGGTGGGCGGCGCGCTGTACATCGTCGGCAACCGGCACCTGGGTTACCACAGCAAACTGGCGCGATTGTTCCGTGGTGTCGAGCAAGTGGCCGCCACGCCGAAGTTCGTGATCCTCAAAGCCCGCAAATAAATCGTCCCCTGCGCAAGCAAAGCTTGCTCGCGATGCAAGCACCTCGGCTCCCACAGGGCAATCAGTGAGTGGTCAGGCCCGCGGCATTCATGAACATCCGCATCAGGCTGGCGACGATGAACAGCGCCAGCACACTGCCGGCCCAGATCAGCGCCAGCCAACCGAGCCGCTGCCAGAGTGGCTTGCGCTCGGCGGCCTCGATGTCTTTCAAGTCAGGTTTGCCCATGCTCGACGCCCTCAATGGTAACCGTCGTCATGGGTCACCTTGCCGCGGAACACGTAGTAACTCCAGAAGGTGTACACCAGGATCAACGGAATGATGAACAGTGTGCCTACCAACATGAAACCCTGGCTCTGGGGCGGTGACGAAGCGTCCCAGATCGAGATGGACGGCGGCACGATGTTCGGCCACAGGCTGATGCCCAAGCCGCTGTAGCCGAGGAAGATCAGCACCAGGGTCAGGATGAAGGGCGTGTAGTTGGCGTTGCGCGCCACGGCGCGGAACAGTCCGTACAGGGTCACCAGCACCAGGATCGGCACCGGCAGGAACCAGAACAGGTTCGGCAGGGTGAACCAGCGGGCCGCGATGTCCGCATGGGCCAGCGGCGTCCAGATGCTGACGATGCCGATCACCGCCAGCACCACGAACGCCAGCGGCCGGGCCAAGTCATGCATCTGTTCTTGCAATTTGCCCTCGGTCTTCATGATCAACCAAGTGCAGCCGAGCAGCGCATAGGCGGCGATCAACGCCAGGCCACAGAACATCGCGAATGGCGTGAACCAGCCCAGGGAGCCGCCGACGAACTGGCGATTGACCACCTCGAATCCGTCGATGAACGCCCCCAGCGCCACACCCTGGAAGAAGGTGGCCGTCAGCGAGCCACCAATGAATGCCTTATCCCAGAGGTGACGCTTCTCAGCCTTGGCCTTGAAGCGGAATTCGAAGGCCACGCCGCGGAAGATCAGGCCGATGAGCATCAGGATCAACGGCAGGTACAGCGCCGAAAGCACCACCGAGTAGGCCAGCGGAAACGCTCCGAACAGCCCGGCACCGCCCAGCACCAGCCAGGTTTCGTTACCGTCCCAGACCGGTGCCACGGTGTTCATCATCACGTCGCGATCGCGCTCGCCCTTGACGAAGGGGAAGAGAATGCCGATCCCCAGGTCGAAGCCGTCCATGATCACGTACATCATGATGCCGAAGATGATGACCACGGCCCAGATCAGCGGAAGATCAATACCCATGATTCAATTCCCCTTGTTCGAGCGTTGGTTATGGTCCATGTCGTCGCCGTCATCGGCGGCCGACAATGGCCGGGCCGGCGTACGTTTCTGACCCGGGCCACCGTCGCTCGGCTCGGTTTCGTGGGCCTCCGGCCCCTTGCGCACCAGACGCATCATGTAGCTCAAACCTGCGCCGAACAGCGCGAAATACACCACGACGAACAGCACCAGGGTGATGCTCATCTGCGCGAAGCTGTGGCCGGACGAAGCATCGGCCGTGCGCATCAAGCCATAGACCACCCACGGCTGGCGGCCGATCTCCGTGGTAAACCAGCCGGCCAGGATCGCGACCAGACCGGACGGCCCCATCCACAGCACCATGTAGAGAAACGGCCGGGATTGATAGATCCGATCGTTGCGGCGCAGCCACAGGCTGCACAGCCCAGTGAAAATCATCAGCAAGCCGAGGCCGACCATGACCCGGAACGACCAGAACACGATGGTCGAGTTCGGTCGGTCCTCAGGCGGGAATTCCTTGAGGGCCGGCACCTGCTTGTCCAGGCTGTGGGTCAGGATCAGGCTGCCCAGGTAAGGAATTTCCACGGCGTACTTGGTTTTTTCCGCTTGCATGTCGGGCCAGCCGAACAGGATCAGCGGGGTCGGTTCATTACCGACGTTTTCCCAGTGGCCTTCGATGGCGGCGATTTTCGCCGGTTGATGCTTGAGGGTGTTCAGGCCATGGAAGTCGCCGATGACCGCCTGTATCGGCGCCACCAGCAAGGCCATCCACATCGCCATCGACAGCATCCGGCGGATGGCCGGGGTATCGCGACCGCGCAGCAAATGCCAGGCCGCCGACGAGCCAACGAAGAACGCTGTGGCCACGAACGCCGCCGTGGACATGTGCAGCAATCGATAAGGAAACGAAGGGTTGAACACCACCGCCAGCCAGTCCACCGGGATCACCCGGCCGTCGATGATTTCGTAACCCTGGGGGGTTTGCATCCAGCTATTGGAGGACAGGATCCAGAAGGTCGAGATCAAGGTGCCGATCGCCACCATGACCGTGGAAAAGAAATGCAAACCGCGGCCGACGCGATTCCAGCCGAACAGCATCACGCCCAGGAAACCCGCCTCGAGGAAAAACGCCGTGAGCACCTCGTAGGTCAGCAACGGCCCGGTCACCGCACCGGCGAAGTCCGAGAAACGGCTCCAGTTGGTGCCGAACTGATAGGCCATGACCAACCCGGACACCACGCCCATGCCGAAGTTGACGGCAAATATCTTCGACCAGAAGTGGTACAGGTCGCGGTAGGTGTCATCGCGGGTCTTGAGCCACAAGCCTTCGAGTACCGCCAGGTAACTCGCCAGGCCGATGGTGATGGCCGGGAACAGGATGTGGAACGAGATGGTGAACGCGAACTGGATTCGGGCGAGATCGAGCGCCTCCAAACCGAACATAAGTCTTCCTCTGTCAGGTAAAACCGGCTGCGGGCGGGGCTTGCACCAGCCTCCAGGGATATGGAGTGCGATGCTTTTCAAATCGTTCTTTTTTTAAAACCGTCACAACGCAGGACGCTGGCCGGATGGCCGCCAACCCAAGGCCCCGAAAGGCATTGATCTGGATCAAGCAATGCTCAAAGAGTAGCCGCATTCTCGTCGATGAACGGCGTGGTCGTTTGTCGCGTGACAGGTTGTCTCAGATCGATCCATAACGTTCCAGAGTACACAGGACCCGTGGCGAGGGAGCTTGCTCCCGCTCGGTTGCGCAGCGACCGCAAAAAATCCTGGGGCTGCTTCGCAACCCAGCGGGAGCAAGCTCCCTCGCCACAGGTGTCCGTGATGCCCTTGACCTGAAAAGTCCACAGGCGAAAGTAGATGTTTGGCTAACTATTTTTTCCGCCCGACGTAATTTCCAGTTACAGCTCGGCGATAATCGCGTGGCCTTCCTCACCGGACCCGCCCTAGATGCCCAGCCAAGCGCCGCTGCTGCTCCGTCACCATCGTCCCTTCATCGCCTTCTGGCTGGCCCGGATATTCACCGCCAGCGGCTTCCAGATGCTCACCGTGGCCATCGGCTGGAACCTCTATCAACTGACCGGCAACGTCCTGGACCTTGGCCTGGTGGGGTTGGTGGAATTTGCCCCGCGCGTGCTGTTCATGCTCCACACCGGGCATGTGGCCGACCGTTATGACCGCCGCAAGGTGGCGGCCATCTGCCAGACATTGCAGGCGATGATTGCCTTGGCGCTGGTGATCGGCAGCGCCACTGACAACGTCACGCGGGAGATGATCTTCATCCTCGCCTTCCTGCTGGGCGCCGCCCGCTCCTTCGAAATGCCCACCACCCAGGCGCTGCTGCCGAGCATCGTGCCGGCTGCGCTGTTTCCCCGTGCCGTGGCCGCCGCGCAATCGGCCCAGCAGTCGGCCACCATCGTCGCCCCGGCGCTCGGCGGCTTGCTCTATGCCTTTGGCAGTGTCTGGGTCTATGGGCCGACGGTGCTGCTCTACATCATCGCCTGCTGCCTGATGCTCAACCTGCCGGCCCGGCAGACGCCACTGAACAAAGGCAAGGCAACGCTGGATTCGTTGTTGGCCGGGATTCGCTTCATCCGCAGTCGCCCGGACATTCTCGGGGCGATCTCCCTGGACCTGTTCGCGGTGTTGCTCGGCGGCGCGACGGCGTTGCTGCCGGTGTTTGCCAAGGACATCCTGCTCACCGGCCCCTGGGGCCTGGGTCTGTTGCGGTCGGCACCGGCGGTCGGGGCCTTGCTGATGTCGCTGTGGCTGGCGCGGTTTGCCGTGGAGCGCAAAGTCGGCCGGGTGATGTTCACGGCTGTAGGCGTGTTTGGCGTCGCCACCATTGCTTTCGGCCTCTCCACCTCGTTCTGGTTTTCCCTGGCGGTGCTGGTGGTGCTGGGCGCGGCGGACATGATCAGCATGGTGATCCGCGCCTCCTTCGTACAACTGGAAACACCGGATGAAATGCGCGGCCGGGTCAGCGCGGTGAACGGGCTGTTCATCGGCGCCTCGAACCAGTTGGGCGAGTTCGAATCCGGCCTCACCGCCCACTGGTTCGGCACGGTGCCGGCGGTGGTCATGGGCGGCGTCGGTACGCTGCTGGTGACCGGGACCTGGATCAAGCTGTTCCCGACCCTGGCCAACCGTGACCGGATGCACGAACCCGTGGATGAAGCAAAAGCCTAGAGCAACTTGTCGAGGGTGATGGGAAAGTCCCGCACCCGCTTGCCGGTGGCGTGGTAAATCGCATTGGCCACCGCCGCGGCCACCCCGACGACGCCGATTTCGCCGACGCCCTTGGACCCGAGCGCATTGACGATCTCGTCATGTTCCTCGACGAAAATCACCTCAATGTCGCCAATGTCGGCGTTAACCGGCAGGTGATACTCGGCCAGGTTGTGGTTCATGTGGCGACCCAGGGCGTGGTCCGTCAAGGTTTCTTCGTGCAAGGCCATGCCGACGCCCCACACCACGCCACCGAGAATCTGGCTGCGGGCGGTTTTCGGGTTGATGACCCGGCCGGCGGCGATGGCGCTGACCACACGATTGACCTTCACCGCCCCCAGGTCTTCGTCCACCAGCACCTCGACAAACACCGCCGAGTGAGTGGCCGTGGCGTAGGCCTGGCGTTTTGCATCCGGCTCGGCAGTGACCTGGGCTTGCAACGGCGTCTCGCCGCTTTTCTGCGCCAGCTCCGCGAGCGCAACGCTCGCTTCGCCGAGCCGCAGCTGACCATCGACAAACGTCACTTGCTCAAGGGTCGCGCCACTGAAGGCCGGACATGCCTGGCGGGCCACGGCCAGGAGTTTTTCCTTCAGTGCTTCACAGGCCTGCTGTACGGCGGTGCCTACCGACGATACGGTGAACGAGCCGCCCTGCAGCGGCGCGGTGGGCAACGACGAATCCCCCAGGACAAACGTGACGTCCTCAAGGGAAACGCCTGACGCCTCGGCAGCGATCTGGGTCATGACCGTGTAGGTCCCGGTGCCGATGTCAGTGGTGGCGCTGCTGACAGTCAGCTTGCCATGGGTGTCCAGCGACGCCTGGGCGCTGGCCTTCTGCTGCATGGCTTCCCACACACCACCGGCCATGCCCCAACCCACCAGTTGCCGGCCTTCACGCATGCTGCGCGGTTCCGGGTTGCGCTTGTCCCAGCCGAAACGATGGGCACCTTGGGCATAGCACTCACGCAGTTCCTTGCTGGAATACGGCTTGCCTTCGTTCTCGTTGCGTTCGGCGTAGTTGATCAAGCGCAGCTGGATCGGATCGATCGCCAGGGCACAGGCCAGTTCATCCATGGCGCACTCCAGGCCAATCAAGCCGAGGGCGGCACCGGGGGCGCGCATGTCCAAGGGTGTGTAGACGTCCAGCGGCACCAGTTTGTAAGTCAGCTCGACGTTGTCGCAGTGATAGAGCATGCCGCTCCACTCCACCACATGCTCGGTGAAATCCTCGAAGCGCGAGGTCTGGCCGATAGCGCTGTGCGCCACAGCCAGCAAGCGACCGTTGGCCGCCGCCCCCAGTTGCACGCGCTGGAGGGTTCGCGGCCGATAGCCAAAGGTGAACATCTGCTGGCGCGTCAGGCTGACCCGCACCGAGCGCTTGAGGGCCAGTGCCGCCATCACGGCCAACGGCAATTGATATTGCGGGCGCAGCCCGGAACCGAAGGCGCCGCCGACAAACGCGGCAAACACCCGCACCTGTTCTTGCTCCAGACCGAAGACCTTTTGCACATAGGCCTGGCAGTTCTGCGAGCCTTGGGTCTTGTCGTGGATGTGCAGGGTGCCGTCAGGCTGATACAGCACGGTGGAGGCATGTGGCTCCATGGGGTTGTGGTGTTCAATCGGCGTGCTGTAGGACACATCCACGCTGAGCGCGGAGCTGGCGTACTCGCCCTGAAAATTCCCACGAGGCTTGGGCAGTTCGGCCGGTGCCGGATGGGCGTCATATTGCAAGGTGATCAGATCGGTCCGATGCGCCTCGGCGTCGTATTCGATTTCAACCAGCGAACCGGCATACCGGGCCAGCTCAAGGTTTTCCGCCACCACCAGAGCCAGCGGCTGGCCGCTGTAAAGCACTTGGTCGTTGTACAACGGCCGGAACGGCGAGCCGTCCGCCGCATCGGCATCCAGGTAGGGCTCGTCGTAGCTGGCGATCCTCGGCCTGTTGGTGTGGTCGATGACCGCGACTACGCCGGGCAGTGCCAGGGCTCGGGACGCATCGATGCGCACTACGCGACCACGGGCGACCGTACCGGAGACGACGCTGCCGTGCAGCAAGCCGTCCTCGGGGTATTCAGCGGCGTAACGGGCCTGGCCCGTCACCTTGAGCAGGCCGTCGACCCGGTCGAGGGGTTGCCCTATGGATTTGCTCGGAGCGTTCATCAGGCGTGACCTCCCTGGGGTGCGCAACCCAATGCGGCGTCACTCAAGGCACGGACAATCGCCCGGCGCGCCAGTCTGACTTTGAAGCCGTTGTGCTCCAGCGGCTCGGCGTTTTGCAGCAGCGCGTCGGCAGCGGCGGTAAAGGTTTCGCGGCTGACGGCCTGCCCGGTCAGCCAACTCTCCACGGCCCGGTCGCGCCACGGTTTGTGCGCCACACCTCCCAGGGCCAGGCGCGCCTGGCGAATCACCGGCCCATCCAGTTCCAGCGCCGCCGCCACCGAGACCAGCGCAAACGCGTAGGAGGCGCGGTCACGGATCTTCAAGTAGTGGCTATGCTCGGCAAAACCGGCGGCAGGCAATTCGATAGCGGTGATCAGCTCATCGTCGGCCAGTTGATTGTCCCGTTCCGGGGCGTCGCCGGGCAGGCGATGGAAGTCGGCGAACTCGATGGTCCGCGCCCCGCCCCGGCCCAGGACATGGACCACCGCCTCCAGAGCGGCCAAGGCCACGCACATGTCGGAGGGGTGGGTGGCGACACATTGATCGCTGGCACCGAAAATCGCGTGGATCCGGTTCAAACCGCTCCGGGCCGGGCAACCGCTGCCGGGCCGGCGTTTGTTGCACGGTACGCTCGCGTCATAGAAGTAATAGCAGCGGGTGCGTTGCAGCAGGTTGCCGCCGGTGCTGGCCATGTTGCGCAGTTGCGGCGAGGCACCCGCCAGGATGGCCTGGGCCAGCAGCGGATAGCGGCGCTCGATCCACGGGTGCCAGGCCAGGTCGGCATTGCTCACCAGCGCACCGATCATCACCCCGCCGGAAGGGGTTTCACTGAGGTCCGCCAGGGGCAACCCGGTGATGTCGATCAGGTGCTCGGGACGGGTGATGTTTTCCTTCATCAGGTCCAGCAGGTTGGTGCCGCCGGCGATGAAGCGGGAAACCGGGCTCGACAGATCGACGGCCGCCTGCACGGTGTCGGGCTTGCTGTATTGGAAGGGATTCATTGATCACCTCCCTGCCGGCAAAGTGGCAGAGCCTCTTCAATGGCATCGCGAATGTTGGTGTAGGCGCCGCAGCGGCACAGGTTGCCGCTCATCAACTCGCTGATCTGCCCACGGGTCTGCGCCCGGCCCTCGTTGGCCAAGCCCACCGCCGAGCAGATCTGCCCCGGCGTGCAATAGCCGCACTGGAACGCGTCATGGGTGATGAACGCCTGCTGCATGGGATGCAATCCGTCGTCACCGGCAAGGCCTTCGATGGTGGTCAACTCGGCGCCGTCGCACATCACCGCCAAGGTCAGGCAGGCATTGATCCGCTTGCCATCGCGCAACACCGTACAGGCGCCGCATTGGCCGTGGTCGCAGCCTTTCTTGCTGCCCACCAGGTCCAGTTGCTCACGCAGCAGGTCCAGCAAGGTAGTCCAGGGCAACACCTGCAGTTCATGCACCTGGCCATTGAGTGTCAGATGGATCGGATGACGGACGAAGGACGCCTGCGTCGCTTCGGACAGGGTCGCGCTCATGGAACACCTCACGGTTGGTCGTACTCGCGGCGTTTTGGAAAACCGCCGTCATAAGGGGTACGACTTCAGGGTGGGGGTGAGCGTTCAAGGCAATTTCGACGCTCCACAAAGCCTTGTAAACCGCAGGATGCACAGATTCGCCTGGCATGTGCGGTATAAAAATACCGCATCAAGTGTAATGTATCGCCTTACACTCGATCCCATGGGAAACTGGCGAATCATTTTTCGCTTCATCGGGTCCGATATCGAACTGGTCGATTATCTGGACTACCACTGATCAGGAGGCTGGAACATGCCCATGCACAATCCGCCACACCCAGGCGAAACCTTGCGGTTGGACGTGCTGCCCGAACTGGGTATCACCGTCACCGAACTGGCGCGACACCTGGGTTTCGCCCGGCCTCATCTTTCCCGGATCTTGCATGGTCATGCGCCCGTCAGCCCCGACCTGGCTGTGCGCCTGGAGCGTGCCGGGATCGGCAAGGCCAGGGTCTGGCTGGGCGTCCAGACCGATTACGATTTGTGGCAAGCCGAGCAGCGCGTGCAGCCTGTGATTGAACCTTTCCCACAACACGCTTGATGTCCGTCAGGCCAGCAACTCCGCCGCCACCACGCTCCTCACGCCCTTGCCACTGAGTTGTTCCACCAACGTCAAGGCAAATGCCAGGGCGGCGGCCGAACCCTGGGCCGTGATGCAGTTGCCATCCACCACCACGGGTTGATCGACAAAGCTGCAACCAGACAGTTGCTGGCTCACCGCCGGCAGGCAGGTCATGCGCCGCTGGCGCAGGACGCCAAAGGCCTGTAGCGCCAGGGCCGGGGCTTCGGCGATGGCGGCGAAAAACCGTCCGGTGGCGGCCTGGTCCTTGACCAGCTGTTGCAGCGGCTGATGGTTTGCCAGGTGTTGGGCACCGATGATGCCGCCGGGCAGAACGATCAGGTCGAAATCCTGCACAAGCATGTCCACCAACATACCATCGGCGGTCAGGCGCGTGCCGCGGGCACAGGTGAGCATCCGCCGCCCTTCGATGCTTGCCACCACCACTTCGATCTGGGCTCGACGCAGCACGTCGATCAGGGTGACTGTCTGCAGGTCATCGACACCTTCGGCGACCGTAATCAGGGCTCGAGGCAGCTTGGTTCCAGGCATCATGGGCGCGCTCTCCGATGGGGTGGTTCCTGAAGCCTAGTCAGGTTTGCCGGGCCGCGTTCAGCTTGTCATGCCGAGAGGTCATTTAATGTACAGCTGGGCCGACATCCGATTGCCCGGTGCATTGATCGAAATGTTGCTGAAGTTGAAGGTGCCTTCCTGCTTGCCCTTCAGATCGAAGATGTACAAATAGCCGACGATTCTGGTCTGGGCCGAACAATCGTTGAGATTGCCATTGCTGTACGCACACACCGGCGAGCGAGTGCCATCGACCTCGAAACCGTCCAGCGTGACATTGGGCTGCCGACCGTAGCCGACCTCCAGCACGTAGACCTTGATATTTGGCCCGCTGTGATCGCAACGGGTCTGCGCCTGCCCTGGCGCGATATCTTCGAAGCCACAGGCCGGCGATTCGACCTTGAGCACCTTGACCTCGCTCAAAGGCGGCGCCGACGCGGCATTGGCGGCCTGTCCGGACGACCACCAACCCAGCATGCAACCCACCGCCGCCAGCAGCTTTTTATTCATGCAATACATAGAGACCTCCCGGAACCGCGCGCAGTATGGCCCACTTGGCGCGTTGGCAAAACATCGACGACGATCGCAGCCACAACGCTACGCTGCTGGTATGATGCGCGGCTTTTTCCGACCCGCAGAAAATTCCCGGGCGCCGCTGGCGACCTGTGCTTTGCTGTTGAGGTCGATACATTCACGGCGCCGGGCGCGCCACGGGGAGCAGACATGCTGGAAAGGCTGTTTCAACTCAAGGCACATAACACCAACGTGCGGACCGAGATCCTGGCGGGCGTCACGACCTTCCTGGCCATGGCCTACATTCTGTTCGTCAACCCGAGCATCCTCGGTGAAACCGGCATGGACAAGGGCGCGGTGTTCGTCGCCACCTGCCTGGCAGCGGCCATTGGCTCCACGGTCATGGGCCTGATCGCCAACTACCCGATCGCCCTCGCACCGGGCATGGGCCTGAATGCCTTCTTTACCTACACCGTGGTCCTGCACATGGGCCACACCTGGCAAGTGGCGCTGGGCGCAGTGTTCATCTCCGCCGTACTGTTCTTCATATTGTCGATCTTTCGTATCCGCGAATGGATCATCAATAGCATCCCGCTGCCGCTGCGCTCGGCCATTGCCGCTGGCATCGGCCTGTTCCTGGCGCTAATCGCCCTGAACAACGCCGGCATCGTGGTGAAAAACCCGGCGACCATGGTCGGCCTCGGCGACTTGAAGCAACCGGCGCCGATCCTCGCGACCCTCGGCTTCGTCCTGATCGTCGGCCTCGAAGCGCTGAAAGTGCGTGGAGCGGTGCTGATCGGCATCCTGGCGGTCACCATCGTGTCGATCCTGATGGGATTCACGCCGTTCGGCGGCGTGATCTCCATGCCACCGTCCCTGGCCCCGACCTTCCTGCAATTGGACATCAAGGGCGCCCTGGACATCGGCTTGGTGAGTGTGATCTTCGCCTTCCTGTTCGTCGACCTGTTCGACAACTCCGGCACGTTGATCGGCGTCGCCAAGCGCGCCGGGCTGATGGGCAAGGACGGGCACATGCCGAAGATGGGCCGTGCGTTGATCGCCGACAGCACCGCCGCCATGGCCGGTTCGCTGCTGGGCACGTCCACCACCACCAGCTACATCGAATCGGCAGCGGGTGTCAGCGCGGGTGGGCGCACCGGCCTGACAGCCGTCATCGTGGCGATCCTGTTCCTGCTGGCGCTGTTCTTCTCGCCACTGGCCGCCAGCGTCCCGGCCTTCGCCACCGCGCCGGCCTTGCTGTTCGTCGCCGTGCTGATGACTTCGGGCCTGGCGGAAATCGATTGGGACGATATCACCGTGGCCGCCCCCGTGGTGATCACCGCCCTGGCGATGCCGTTCACCTATTCCATCGCCAACGGCATCGCCTTCGGTTTCATCGCTTGGACCGCCATCAAACTGGTGTCCGGCCGTGGCCGTGAGTTGAACCCGGCGCTGGTCATCCTGTCGATCCTGTTCGTGATCAAGTTGGGTTGGTTCAACGCATGACTTTTGATTCCCACGCCTACACCGCTCAGCTCCAGGACAAGGTCACCCGCTTGCGTGACCTGTTGGCGCCGTTCGATGCACCAGAACCTGCGGTGTTCGATTCGCCGCTGGAGCACTTCCGTCTGCGCGCCGAATTCCGCCTGTGGCGCGAGGCCGGCGAACGGCATTACGCAATGTTCTCCCAGGACGACAAGCGCACGCCGATCCTCATCGAGCAATTCCCCATTGCCAGCCTGCGCATCAACCAGTTGATGCCGCAACTCAAGGCCGCCTGGCAAGCCAGCGCGCCCCTGAGCCACAAGCTGTTCCAGGTGGAGTTCCTGACCACCCTGGCCGGCGATGCGATGATCACCCTGTGTTATCACCGCCCGCTGGACGAGCATTGGCACACCGCCGCCTCGAAGCTGGCGAGCGACCTGGGCGTGAGCATCATTGGCCGCTCCAAGGGCAAGCGCGAAGTGATCGGCCATGACTACGTGGTGGAGAAACTCGAAGTGGGCGGTCGTACCTTCAGCTATCGCCAGCCCGAAGGCGCCTTCACCCAGCCCAATGGCACGGTGAACCAGAAGATGCTCAACTGGGCCTACGAGGCGCTGGGCGATCGCAGCGACGATCTGCTGGAGTTGTATTGCGGCAACGGCAACTTCACCCTGCCCTTGGCCACCCGTGTGCGCAAAGTGCTGGCCACCGAGATCAGCAAGACCTCGGTGAACGCCGCGCTGAGCAACCTCAGCGAAAACGCGGTGGATAACGTCACGCTGGTGCGCCTGTCCGCCGAAGAGCTGACCGAAGCCCTGAACGAAGTCCGGCCGTTCCGTCGTTTGCATGGCATCGACCTCAAAAGCTACGAATTCGGCAGCGTCTTCGTCGACCCGCCTCGCGCCGGCATGGACCCGGACACCTGCGAGCTGACCCGGCGTTTTGACAACATCCTGTACATTTCCTGCAATCCCGAAACCCTCGCGGCCAACATCGCGCAACTGCACGACACTCACCGCATTACGCGTTGCGCGTTGTTCGATCAATTCCCTTGGACCCATCATATGGAGTCCGGGGTGTTGCTGACTCGGCGGTAAGCCCTCCTTTTGGGGTGAAGGATTACCCTGTGGCGAGGGAGCTTGCTCCCGCTGGGCTGCGCAGCAGCCCCAAGCTTTTTGCGGTTGCTGCGCAACCGAGCGGGAGCAAGCTCCCTCGCCACAGTTTCCGTCTCCAAATTACCGACCTGTGAGGTCCATGTTCGATCATCGAACACTTAATGGCCAATGACGTCGGCTTTATTTGACCAAATTAACCATCTAGTACAATTTATCTCCACCGGCTGAAACCTGGCCGACACCAACAATAAAAATGTGGAGAAATTGCGATGCCTCCGATCGTTCTGGTGCTCAACGGCCCGAACCTGAACCTGCTCGGCACCCGCGAGCCGGCGACTTATGGCCATGAAACCCTGGCTGACATCTCGGCACTGTGCGGCCGCGCCGCTGAAGAGTTCGGCCTGGCGGTGGAATTTCGCCAGACCAACCAGGAAGGCGAGCTGCTGGACTGGATTCACGGCGCCCGTGGCCGGTGTGCCGGTATCGTCATCAACCCGGCGGCCTGGACCCACACCTCCGTGGCGATCCGCGATGCCCTGGTGGCCAGCGAAGTACCGGTCATCGAAGTCCACCTGTCCAACGTCCACGCCCGTGAAACCTTCCGTCATCACTCCTTCGTCTCATCCGTCGCCATTGGCGTGATGTGCGGGTTTGGCAGCCATGGTTATCGCCTGGCCCTTGAACATTTCAGTCAACGGTTGAAGGGTTGATGAGCATGTCGAATATCACTGTGCTGGCCGGCCTGATCGGCGCGGGCATCCAGGCCTCTCGCACGCCGGCACTCCATGAGCATGAGGGTGATGCCCAAGGCATGCGTTACCTCTATCGGCTGATCGACCTCGATGCGCTGAAACTCGACAGCGGCGCCTTGGCCGATTTGCTCAAGGCCGCCGAGCGCATGAGTTTTACCGGCCTGAACATCACCTTTCCCTGCAAGCAGGCGATCATCCCGCTGCTCGATGAGCTGTCGCCCGAGGCCCGGGGCATTGGCGCGGTGAATACCGTGGTGCTCAAGGATGGCAAGCGCATCGGTCACAACACCGACTGCCTGGGGTTCGCCGAGGGTTTTCGCCGCGGCCTGGGTGATGTTGCGCGTCGGCGCGTGGTACAGATGGGCGCCGGTGGCGCTGGCGCGGCGGTTGCCCACGCGCTTTTGGCAGAAGGCGTACAGACGCTGAGCATTTTTGACGTCGAGGTCAGTCGTGCCGAGGCCTTGGCCAACAACCTGAACCAACACTTCGGCGTTGGTCGTGCCCGGGCCGGGCATGACCTGTCCGCCGCCATGGCCGAGGCCGATGGCCTGGTGAACACCACGCCCATGGGCATGGCGAAACTACCGGGCATGCCGGTGCCGGTCGAGCTGTTGCACGGCCAATTGTGGGTGGCGGAAATCGTTTACTTTCCCTTGGAAACCGAACTGCTGCGCAACGCCCGCGCCCTTGGCTGCCGCACGCTGGATGGCGGCAACATGGCGGTGTTCCAGGCGGTGAAGGCGTTTGAATTGTTCAGCGGCGTCGCGCCAGATGCACAGCGGATGCTGGAACACTTCCAGAGCATGAATCACTAAAGCCCGGGGATTATCCCTGTGGGAGCGGGCTTGCTCGCGAATGCGGTTTGTCCGTCACACATTTGTCGACTGACACACCGCATTCGCGAGCAAGCCCGCTCCCACATTCGGTTCGGCTCAGGGCTGTAGGTAGCGCAACACCGACTCACAAACCATCTGCCGATGCCGCTGCTTGATCGCTTCGTCCGACAAATCGATCTGAAAAATCTCACCGAATGTCTGGCGGTTGGACACCCGGTAAAAGCAGAAGGAACTGATCAGCAAGTGCACATCCAGCGGTTGCAGATCGGGACGGAACACACCCTCTTCGGCACCGCGACGCAGGATCACGCCCAGGGAATCGAGGATGGTGTTGGTCATCGCCTTGATCGCGCCGGACTGTTTCACGTACTCGGCGTTGTGGATGTTCTCGATGCAGACGATGCGCACGAAATCCACATTGCGATCGTGGTGGTCGAAGGTGAACTCCACCAGGCGCCGAATCGCATCGACCGGGGCCAGTTCCGCCAGGTGCAGGCGGCTCTCGGTGGTGCGGATATCACCGTAGAGTTTTTCCAGCACCTCGACGTACAACTGCTCCTTGCTGCCGAAGTAGTAGTAGATCATGCGCTTTGAGGTGTGGATGCGCTCGGCGATGGCGTCGACCCGGGCACCGGCCAGGCCTTGCTGGACGAACTCGACGATGGCTTCCTGAAGAATGTTCTCCCGGGTCTTCTCCGGGTTGTTCTTGCGACTCTTGCGCGGCGCGACGACGGGTTCGTCGAGGGCTGCGGAAAGCTCTGGATTCATAGTCATTGCGGGGCTCACGGCCATCACTGCACAGGCTGGCGATTATGGGCCGCACCGTGCACTGAAGGAAGCCACGACACGGCCCATTACCGCCACGTTTACGATTTCCCTACAACTTGGCGTGTCGCAAACCACCGCTGCGAGACTTGGCCATGGCCGCCAGGCGCACCGCGACATTGGCGGCGCCATAACCGACGTAGCCGTTCTTGCGCTGGATGATCTCGAAGAAAAACCGCCCTTCGAACGGCTCGGTGTAAACGTGGAACAGCTCGCCACCCTGGACGTCGCGATCGTACAGCACATTGAAATAGGCCAGTTCGCTAAGGAACTCGTCATCGAAATCGAAACGCGCCGCCAGGTCGTCGTAGTAATTGAGCGGAATGTCCAGCAACGGTACGCCCGCCTCTTTGGCACGACTGACCTGAGCGAAGATGTCGTCGCAGTCGAAGGCGATGTGATGCACGCCGGAGCCGCGATAACTCGACAGCGCGTGTGAGATCGCGGTGTTGCGGTTCTCGGAAATGTTCAGCGGCAAGCGGATCGTACTGCAGCGGCTGCGCAGCGCACGGCTTTTTACCAAGCCATAAGGGTCGGGCAGGACGACTTCGTCGTCGGCCTCGAAATCCAGCAGGCTCTTGTAGAACAGTACCCAACTGTCGAGGCTGTCGGCCGGCAGCGCCATCGCCATGTGGTCGATGCGCTTGAGCCCGGCCCCAATGACCGCGCCCGGCTGCAGATTGAAATCAGTGCCGTAGACATCCGCCTGCTGGTCCACCAGATAGATCAGGCTGCCATCCGGTGCGCGCACCGCCGCCAGCTCCAGTTCATTGGGGCCTACCAACCCACGATAGGGCTGGCCTTTGTAGGCCACGGCCCGCTCCAGGGCGCTGGCGCTGTCTTTGACCCGCACCGCGGTGGCGCACAACGACGGTCCGTGGGCTTCGAAAAAATTGTGGGCGAACGAATACGGTTCGCTGTTGAGAATCAGGTTGATATCGCCCTGGCGCAGCAGGCTGACATTCTTGGAGCGATGCTGGCCGGCCTTGACGAACCCTAGCCGCTCCAGCCAATGGGACAGCTTGGCGCCGAGGCTATCGTCCACGGCAAACTCAAGGAATTCGATGCCGTCGTATTCGCTGGCCGGCGGCGTGGCGAACAGGATGTCGGTATTGCGCATGGAGGGCGCTTCTGCAGCCAGGCGCTGGCGGGTCTTCTCCTCCAGGTACAGCAGCGAGCGCAGGCCATCGGCGGCATTGGCCCGTGGCGGCGCGGCGCGGAAACCGTCGTTGAAGATTTCCAGCGACAGCGGTCCGGTGTAGCCACTCTTGATGATCGGCGCCAGGAAACCCGGCAAGTCGAACTCGCCCTGGCCCGGGAAACAACGGAAATGCCGGCTCCACTCCAGGACGTCCATGGCCAGGATCGGCGCGTCGGCCATTTGCACGAAGAAAATCTTGTCGCCGGGAATCTCGGCGATCGCGCTCGGATCGCCCTTGAGGGACAAGGTGTGGAAGCTGTCGAGCAACACCCCGAGGCTTGGGTGATCGGCCTGACGCACGATGTTCCAGACCTGTTGATAAGTATTCACGTGCCGCCCCCAGGCCAGCGCTTCATAACCGATACGCAAGCCGCGTGCGCCAGCGCGTTCGGCCAGCAGGCGCAGGTCATCGATGAGAATCCGTTCATCGCCGACGCTATCGGCCGAGGCATTGCTGCACACCAGCACCAGGTCGGTGCCCAGTTCCTGCATCAGGTCGAACTTGCGTTCGGCCCGCTCCAGGTTGCGCGACAGGCGATCGCGGCGGCAGCCCTCGAAGTCACGAAACGGTTGGAACAAGGTGATGGCGATGCCCAGGTCGGCGCACATCTGCCTGATTTCCCGAGGGCTGCCATCGTAATAGAGAAGGTCGTTCTCGAAGATTTCCACCCCGTCAAAACCGGCGGCGGCAATGGCTTCGAGTTTTTCCGGCAGGGTACCGCTCAACGACACGGTGGCAATGGAACGCTGCATGACTTCGGCTCCCGGGACAGGCATCGGCTACAAAAGGTGCGCCGCTTTTTAAAGAGTCAGCCGATTATTGAGCTGCCGGTTTCTTTCAGCAATTCAATATGTACCATCCGGTTAGTTTTTTGGGCGATTATCGAACAAAATGCCGATCGCCGAATTGACGATTTTTTGCTCACTGCGCACCATCGCTCCCCACATCGACGCAAGCCCTGATCGCCGACGTCGATGGACAGACCCAGACCGACCATAAGAATTTCAAAAACGGGTACCCGCTATGATTCCTTCCCAAAGTTCCCGCCTGGCCACTGGCCTGAGTGCCTCCACCGGCGGCGTCGGAGACAAGATCCGCGGCGCCATGACCGTGGGCAAGACCCGTTGGGGCATGCTCGCCCTGGTGTTTTTCGCCACCACCCTGAACTACATCGACCGCGCCGCCCTGGGCGTCATGCAGCCGATCCTGGCCAAGGAGATGAGCTGGACGGCGATGGATTACGCCAACATCAACTTCTGGTTCCAGGTCGGTTATGCCGTCGGTTTCGTGTTGCAGGGGCGGCTGATCGACCGGATCGGCGTCAAGCGCGTGTTCTTTTGCGCCGTGCTGCTCTGGAGCCTGGCGACCGGCGCCCACGGCCTGGCCACCTCGGCGGTGGGCTTCATGGTCTGCCGCTTCATCCTCGGCCTCACCGAAGCCGCCAACTACCCGGCCTGCGTGAAGACCACACGACTGTGGTTCCCGGCGGGCGAACGGGCCGTAGCCACCGGTATCTTCAACGCCGGGACCAATGTCGGCGCGATGTTCACCCCGATGCTGTTGCCGCTGGTCCTGCACGTGTGGGGCTGGCAGGCCGCGTTCCTGTGCATGGCCGCGCTCGGCGGGATCTGGCTGGTGTTCTGGGGCCTGAAATACTTCAACCCCGAAGACCATCCCACCGTCAAACAATCGGAGCTGGACTACATCCAGGCCCAGGACGAACCGGACCAGGTCCGCGTACCGTTCTCACGCATCCTGCGCATGCGCGGCACCTGGGCGTTCGCCCTGGCCTACTCGATCACCGCGCCGGTGTTCTGGTTCTATCTCTATTGGTTGCCGCCGTTCCTGAACCAGCAGTACAACCTGGGCATCAACGTGACCCAGATGGGCATCCCGTTGATCATCATCTACCTCACCGCCGACTTCGGCAGCGTGGGCGGCGGGATCCTGTCTTCGTTCCTGATCGGTCGCGGCCTCGATCCGATCAAGGCGCGACTGGTGTCCATGCTGCTGTTCGCCTGCTGCATCATCGGCGTGATCATGGCCGCCGGCGCAAGCAACCTGTGGATGGCAGTGTTCGCCATTTCCCTGGCCATCGGCGCGCACCAGGCCTGGACCGCCAACATCTGGAGCCTGGTCATGGACTACACGCCCAAGCACATGATGAGTACGGTGTTCGGCTTCGGCGGCATGTGCGCGGCCATCGGCGGGATGTTCATGACCCAGCTAGTGGGTCACATCCTCACCGTGACCAACAATAACTACACCGTGCTGTTCACCCTGATCCCGGCGATGTACTTCATTGCCCTGACTTGGCTGTACTTCATGGCGCCGCGCAAGGTGCCGACCCTGGAAAACTGATACGGCTGGAGAAGACCTGTGGCGAGGGAGCTTGCTCCCGCTCGATTGCGCAGCAATCGCCTGAAAGCGGGGGCTGCTTCGCAGCCCAGCGGGAGCAAGCTCCCTCGCCACAGTGGACTGTGCTAGCCACAGGGGACTGGGCTGGCCACAAAGGGTTCTGTGGGGCGGTCACTTGCGCCGCTGTTGCCACGCCGCCGCCAACCCACTCAAGCAGATCAGGGCGATGCCCACCACGGTGGTCAGCGTCGGCGTATGGTTGAACAACAACCAGCCCAGCAGCCCGGCAAACACGATCTGGCAATACCCGAACGGCGCGAGCAGCGCCGGGGCGGCAAAGCGGAAGGCCTGGGTCAGCATCAGGTGCGCCGTCATCCCGCAGGCGCCCAGCGCCAGCATCATCGCTCCGTGCAACAGGCTCGGCACTTGCCAGAAGAACGGCACCAACGCGCTCATCACCAGGGTGTTGCACAGGCCGGCGAAGAAGTTGCTGGTGGTCGGGCTGTCGATCTCGCTGAGCTTTCGCGTGAGCAGTTGGTAGAAACAGAAGAACAGCGCCGAACAGAACGGCAATATCACCGCCGGGGTGAACAGATCCCCGCCCGGATGGACGATGATCAACACCCCGACAAAGCCGAAGATCACTGCGATCCATTGCCCGCGTGTCACGTGTTCGCCCAGCAATGGCACCGACAACGCGGTGACCAGCACAGGTGCGAGAAAGTTGACCGCCGTCGCCTCGGCCAGCGGGATATACAACAGCGCCGTGGTGAAGAACAGACTGGTGCCCAGCAGGCACAGCGCCCGGCCCAGTTGCCACAAAGGCCGCTTGGTCCGCAGGACCCGCAACCCCGAGCGCGGCAGGAAAATACCCGCCATCAACAACGTGTGCACCACGTAACGTGCCCAGACCACCATGATGATCGGGTAGAAACCCGAGAGATATTTCGACAAGGCGTCATGACTGGAGAACAGAAACGTCGCCACCAGAATAAGCAGGATGCCCTTGAAAGCCTGATTGACACCGGAAAGCGGAGTGCTGACGGTCATGTAGGAATCCTGCGTTGCGTGATGTGGGGTGCAAGGCTTGCCTGTGGCGGACGAGACCGCATTCAGCTGAACAATTCCGAGGCCTGGCTGGCTTGCGATAACTCCTCGGCAAACGCCAGCAAGGTCGGTGCCAGCTCATGCAACCGCGCCCGCGTCATCCGTGCGCTGGGGCCGGCAACACTCAACACGCCGATGACCCGGCCGTCCAATGGATGACGGACCACAGCGGCAATGGCCGACGTGCCGATCGCCGAGCTTTCCTCGACACAGGCATAGCCGTGTTCGCGGGCCTGGTGCAGGTACTGGAGCAGTCCAGCCGGGCTGCGTGGCGCGTTTGGCCCGGCGTCCTCCGGCACTTGCACGGCCTGGCGCGCCACCAGCGCCAACGCCTCGGCGTCACTCATGCAAGCCAGCCAGGCATGGCCCGACGCGGTATAGGACAACGGCGTCTCACGTCCCATGTCCGGGTCGTAGCGCAAGCCGGAACGGGCCCCCTGAGATTTGGCGATCCAGGTCTGGCACTCCCCTTCGATGACACCCAGGCGCACCAGTTCACCCGTTTCCTGTGCCAGGCGATCGAGCACTGGCTGGACGATGTCGGCACCGCTTCGCGACAGATAACGAAAGCCCATGGCGACCAGGCGGGTCGACAAGTGATAACGCAGGTTCTCGGGATTCTGGCGCACATAGCCCAGGCGCATCAGTTCGGCGAGCAAACGGTGGGTGGCACTCTTGGGAATCTGCAACTGTTCGGCCAAGCCCAACAGCGGCCAGCCGCGAGGGTCGCTGGCGAGGCTTTCCAGCACATTGAAAACCCGTTCGATTTGACTGCCGGCCATGGGCGATCCAAAGGTAAGTTCGGCGATTCTAGAATATGCAAAGTGTAATGCAAATTCTGGAACCGGTGCGCCATTCATTCATGCCCTGATGAACCAAACCCCGCGCCGGTTGCCTGAAAGCTCAGGCATCACGCGCATCCTGACGCCTCAAAAGCTAGACTCACCGCAACGGCAGTACAGTGACACCCCGGTCAATCAGAGGAACGCCCACATGTTATGGAAAAAAGGTCGCCGCAGTGACAACGTGGTGGACGCTCGCGGTGACGGTGGGGGCGGTGGCGGGATGCGTTTCGGCGGCGGCAAGGGCTTGAGCCTGACGGCCGTCCTCCTGATCGTCGGCATCGGCTGGATCACCGGCCAGGACCCAATGCAGATTCTCGGGCAACTGGCCGGGCAGATGGATCAATCCGCACCCACCTCTTCACAGACCCGCCAGGCACCGCCGGCCAACGATGAACAGGCCGAGTTCGTGCGCTCGATCCTCGGCGATACCGAAGACACCTGGGGCCAGGTGTTCCAGCAGGCCGGACGCCAATACCAACAACCGAAACTGGTGTTGTTCAGCGGTCGAGTCAACTCGGCCTGCGGCCTGGCCTCGTCGGCGACCGGTCCGTTCTATTGCCCGGCAGACCGCCAGGTCTACCTGGACATGAGTTTCTTCAAGGAAATGTCCCAACGCTTCGCCGCCGCCGGGGACTTCGCCCAGGCCTACGTCATTGCCCACGAAGTCGGACACCATGTGCAGACGCTGCTCGGCGTGTCGGCGAAAATCCAGGAAGCGCGCCAGCAAGGCCGGCAGATGGAGGGCGATGGTGGCTTGTTGGTACGCCAGGAATTGCAGGCCGATTGCCTGGCTGGTGTATGGGCCAACCATGCGCAAAAACGCCTGAACTGGCTTGAGCCGGGAGACATCGAGGAAGCCTTGAACGCCGCCAATGCCATCGGCGATGACCGCTTGCAGCAACAAGGCCAGGGCCGCGTGGTGCCGGACTCCTTCACCCACGGCACGTCGGCGCAACGAGTGCGCTGGTTCAAGACCGGGTTCGCCCAGGGCCAGGTCAGCCAGTGCGACACGTTCGCGGCGAAAACCCTGTAGATGAAGTGGGGGACGTTGGTCGGGCTGGTGCTGTGCTGCGCCGTTGCCCAGGCCGAGGAACACGGCGTCAACGTGGTCGCCCAAGGGCGACTGCAGTTCAAGGGCGGCGCCATGGCCGTCGGCGTAAGCCCACCGCCAGCGTCCATCCAGCGCGTGTTGATCATCCTCCACGGTCGGCTGCGCAATGCCGACACCTACCTGCACAGCGCGGAAAAGGCCGCCGGGCAGGCCGGGCAACTGGGTACCACCCTGATCATCGCCCCGCAGTTTCTCAACGAACAGGACGTGGCGCGCCATCAACTGCCCAATGACCTCCTGCGCTGGCAAGGCAACGACTGGATGGCCGGTGGCTTATCCACAGGGCCCCATCCAATCAGTTCCTTCCAGGTACTCGACGACATCGTTGCGCGAGTCAGTGACCGACAGCAGTTTCCCGAAGTGAAAGAGATCGTCATCGCCGGCCATTCCGGCGGCGCCCAGGTCGTGCAGCGCTATGCCCTGCTCGCCCACGGCCAATACCGGGTCAGCCCACGTTTTGTCATTGCCAACCCGTCGTCCTATGCCTACTTCGATGCGCAACGGCCCATGGCTTTCGACCCTGCCGGTTGCCCTGGCTTCAATCATTGGAAGTACGGCCTGCAGAACTTGCCAGCCTACGCGGCGGGGCAAACACCCGCGCAACTGGAAGATAACTACGTCAAGCGCGACATCGTCTATTTGCTCGGACAACAAGACACCGACCCGGAACATCCAGCGCTGGATAAAGGCTGCGAAGCACAAACCCAGGGGCCGTATCGGTTACTGCGCGGGCATTTCTTTTTTGACTACCTGACCCGGCGTCATCCCGAGGGGTTGAACCAGCGGCTGATCGAAGTGCCGGGGGTTGGGCATAACGGGGATGGGATGTTGACTTCGCCTGAGGGGCTGAAGGTGTTGTTTGGGCAGTAAGTTTTGTCGCGAATGACTGGGGCTTATCACGAGCAAGCTCGCGATAGCGATCGTTCAGTCAACCCAGCGCTCAAGCCAACAGCATCCGCCGCAACTCCCCACAATCGCGCGCATGCCAATCCGTCAGCTCCGGCCACGGGTTATCCGGCAAGTTCACCAACACCGTCCGCGCCCCCGCCGCACGCCCGCAGTCCAGGTCAAAGCGGTAATCGCCCACCATCACCATCGCCTCGGGCGCCACGCTCCAGGCCTCGGCCAACTTCAACAGGCCACCGGGGTGGGGCTTGGGCGGTGCTTCGTCGCGGCCCAGCACATCCTCCACGGCGAAACAGTCCGCCAGGCCGATGGCTTCGAGGGTGACGTGGGCCAGCTCGCGGGCGTTACGGGTGAGGATGCCCAGGCGATAACCGCGCCCAGCCAGCTCCCGCACCAGCTCAACCGCGCCCGGCGCTGGCCTGGAGCCCAGCGCCAGGTCCCGTTCATGCTCCAGCAGCCAAGCATGCTTGGCTGCTGCCTCATCCGCCGGTAACGCGGCCAGGTGGGTCAGGATGTCGTCTTCGGCCGGAATCGCCAGGGCCACGCGAATCGCCGCGAAGTCATGCACGGCGATCGTCAGCGTGCCATCCATGTCGAACACCCAGTGACGAATCTCGGCCAGGCTCATGCCCAGTCCTTGCGATGGCGAATCAGGCCTTCCTGGGTGACCGAGGCCACCAGTTGTCCGGCGCGGTTGAACACGCTGCCACGGGAGAACCCGCGGGAGTTGCCGGCCCACGGGCTGTCCATGGCATAGAGCAACCAGTCATCGGCGCGCAGGTCGGCATGGAACCACAAGGCATGATCGAGGCTGGCGACCTGCATGTCTTTGTGCCACACCGATTTGCCGTGGGGCAGCAGCGAAGTGGTCAACAGGCCGAAGTCCGACGCGTAGGCCAGCAGGTATTTGTGCAAGGCCGGCGAATCCGCCAGGGCGCCATCGGCACGGAACCACACGTACTTCACCGGGTCGGCCGGTTGCGGGTTGTAAGGGTCCTTTTCGGTGACAGGGCGAACCTCGATCGGCTTGGGGCACAGCAGTTTTTCGCGCATGTGCTCAGGCAGCAAGTGCGCACGTTGCTGGGTCAGTTCCAGCTCGGACGGCAGGTTCTCCGGCCCGACGACTTGCGGCATGCTGCTCTGGTGCTCGAAGCCCTCTTCGTCGTACTGGAACGAGGCACTGCAAGTGAAAATCGGGTTGCCCTTCTGGATCGCCGTCACCCGGCGCGTGCTGAAACTGCCACCGTCACGCACCCGGTCCACCTGGTAGACCACCGGCAACGCCGCGTCGCCCGGACGCAGGAAATAACCGTGCATCGAATGCACATGGCGCGCCTCTTCCACGGTCTGGCTGGCCGCCGACAACGACTGGCCCAGGACCTGGCCGCCGAACAACTGGCGAAACCCCAGGTCCTGGCTACGCCCGCGAAACAGGTTCTCTTCGATCGGTTCCAGGGTCAGCAGGTCGACCAGATCTTCCAACACGTGGCTCATTCAGACTTTCCTCACACAGCGCAAAAACCGCGCAGTCTATGCTGCGGCGGCGGATCGATAGTGGCCCGGGCCATTTTGGCGGGCATTGTAAACGTCCGTGTCGGCTAACCGTGCAGGGTCTGTAGCCACTGCTCACGATTGATGCGATAGAGCACATGGTGACGCAATGGATGACCAACCGCGAGTGTCGGGTGTTCGAAATCGTCAGCCGGATCATGCTGCATGCCGATGGCCTGCATGACCTTTTGCGACGGCAAGTTATCCACGGCGGTGAACGCCACCACTTCGTCCAGCTTCAACTGGTCGAAGGCACAACGCAGGGCGGTCCAGGCCGCCTCGCTGGCATACCCCAGGCCCCAGTGCTCCCGGGCCAGGCGCCAGCCAATTTCGATGGCCGGTGTGAAAGGCGCATCGAACCCGACCACACCCAGCCCGGTGAAGCCAATGAAAGCGCCAGTGTCCTTGCGCTCCAAGGCCCACAAACCAAAACCATGCTCGGCGAAATGCCCTCGCACGCGGCCGATCAGGGCGGCGCTTTCCAGGCGGCTCAGGCGCGCCGGGAAATACCGCATCACCTGCGGGTCGGCGCACATGGCGGCAAATTCCGGCAAATCATCATCGCGCCACTGCCGCAACAGCAGCCGTGCGCTTTCCAGTTCCAGTATCGGCTCCATTTTCACTCCCCTTCCATGCCCCAGAGTCTACATCGCTGGTAGGATCCGTCACTCAATCACCGCTGAAAACACCATGCCACTGCCGCTGATCTATCACGAAGACTACAGCCCCGAGTTCCCGCCGGACCATCGCTTCCCCATGGACAAGTTTCGCCTGTTGCGCGATCACCTGGTGGACAGCGGCCTGACCCGCGATGCGGATCTACTGCGCCCGTCGCTATGTCCCCCGGACATCCTCGCCCTGGCCCACGACCGCGCTTATATCGAACGCTACATGGGCGGCGAGTTGTCTCGTGAAGACCAACGGCGACTCGGCCTGCCCTGGAGCGAAGCCCTGGCCCGCCGAACGGTTCGCGCCGTGGGCGGCTCACTCCTGGCGGCCGAGCAGGCCCTTGAGCACGGGCTGGCCTGTCATTTGGCCGGCGGCACCCATCACGCCCATTACGACCACCCGGCCGGTTTTTGCATTTTCAATGACCTGGCGGTGATCAGCCGCTATTTGCTGGCCAGCGGCCGGGTCTCACGAGTGCTTATTTTCGACTGCGATGTGCATCAGGGCGACGGTACCGCCCGAATACTCCATGACACCCCGGACGCCGTGACAGTATCCCTGCACTGCGAAAAGAATTTTCCTGCACGCAAGGCCCAAAGCGATTGGGACATTCCCCTGCCGATGGGCATGGAAGATGGCGCTTATCTGAAGGTGGTGGACGATGCGCTCAACTACCTGCTGCCGCTCTACCAGCCCGACCTGGTGCTGTACGACGCCGGTGTCGATGTGCACAAGGACGACGCCCTCGGTTATCTGAAGCTGACCGATGCAGGCCTCGCCGCCCGGGACGAAAGCGTCATGCGCCATTGCCTGGGGCGCGACATCCCGGTGGTCGGCGTGATCGGCGGCGGCTACAGCAAGGACCGCCAGGCCCTGGCCCGCCGCCACGGGATCCTGCACCACAGCGCACAAAAGGTCTGGGCGTCATCAGGTTGTCATTGAAGTCTGGGCGCGTTACCCACAATGCCTGTGGAGCGGCCTGTGGATAACCTGAGTGAAATGGCCTACAGGCTATGTCGCTTATAGCGTGCGAACGCTTGGCTATTTTTTGATCACCACCGCTCCCGCAGGAGTTTGTGCTGATAGAATGCGCCGCTTATTCCACAGCCCCACAATTTGCCATGACCCAAGCCGCCAAGCCCTCCACCCCAAACGTCACCATCATCGGCGGCGGCCCCGCCGGCCTGATGGCGGCCGAGGTGTTGAGCCAGGCCGGGATCCAGGTCGACCTGTACGACGGGATGCCATCTGTAGGCAGGAAGTTTCTGCTGGCCGGTGTCGGCGGTATGAACATCACCCACTCGGAAGCTTTTCCGGCCTTTCTGTCCCGTTACGCCGAACGCGCGCCGAACCTCGCCCCCTTGCTGCGGGCCTTCGGCGCGGATGAGTTGTGCACATGGATTCACGGGCTGGGCATCGACACCTTCGTCGGCAGCTCCGGACGGGTATTTCCTACCGACATGAAAGCAGCCCCGCTGCTGCGCGCCTGGCTCAAGCGCCTGCGCGATGCCGGCGTGACGATTCACACGCGCCATCGCTGGCTTGGCTGGCACCCCGACGGCAGCCTGAGGATCGCAGCGCCAGAGGGCGAAAAAACCCTGCAACCTGATGCGACGTTGCTGGCGCTGGGCGGCGGCAGTTGGTCACGGCTGGGCTCCGATGGCGCCTGGATGTTGCCATTGGAACAGCGCGGTGTAGTCCTTGCGCCTTTGCAACCGAGCAATTGCGGATTCGAAGTGCAGGCCTGGAGCGATCTGATGGTCAGCAAATTCGCAGGCGCCCCGCTGAAAAACATCGCCATCGGCCTGAACGACGATATACCGCGCCTCGGCGAATGCGTGATCACCGCCACCGGCATCGAAGGCAGCCTGATCTACGCCCTGTCGGCAGCGATTCGCGAAGCCATCAACCAACACGGCAGCGCGACCATTCATCTGGATCTGCTGCCAGGCCGACCTGTGGATAAAATCCAGCAAGCCCTGAGCAAGCCTCGCGGCTCGCGCTCGGTGGCCAAGCACTTGCACAGCCAGTTGGGGATCGACGGGGTCAAGGCTGCGCTGTTGCGTGAACTCACGCCAGCTGATTGCTTTGCTGAGCCGGCGCGGCTGGCCCAGGCGATCAAGGCCTTGCCATTGTCCTTGGTGAAAACCCGCCCGTTGGATGAAGCCATCAGCAGCGCCGGTGGCGTGACCTTCGAAGCCCTGGACGAACGCCTGATGCTCAAGCAGATACCCGGCGTTTTCTGCGCCGGGGAAATGCTCGACTGGGAAGCGCCCACCGGCGGCTACCTGCTCACGGCGTGCTTTGCCAGTGGCCGGGCGGCGGGGTTGGGTATGCTGGAATTCTTGAAGCAGTGATCGTTCCCACGCTCCGCGTGGGAATGCAGCCCGGGACGCTCCGCGTCCCAAAGCCGAACGCGGAGCGTCCGTAGAGGCGTTTCCACGCAGAGCGTGGGAACGATCATCGGTCAGTGAACTATCAGGGTTTCTTTTTACGCGGCCCGGTATTGAACACCGGTACTTTGCGAACCGGCTTGACCGAAGGTTCCACAGGCGAGGAGTCGCCGCTGTCCACCCACTTGCCCAGGTTGCGCTTGCCGCCGCCACCGGAGGTTTTCGGTTTCTTCGGCTTTTTCGGTTTCTTGATCACCTGGCCGCTGGCATCGGTGTCGGGCACACGGTGCTCAGGCTCGAAGTCTTGTTCCATCTGGCGAGGCAACGTCTGACGGGTCAACATCTCGATGGCTGACAGCAAATTCACTTCATCGGCGCAGACCAGGGAGATTGCCTGCCCTGTAGCGCCCGCCCGGCCGGTACGGCCGATACGGTGGATGTAGTCCTCGGCCACGATCGGCAGGTCGAAGTTCACCACCAACGGCAAATCTTCGATATCCAAGCCACGGGCAGCGACGTCGGTCGCCACCAGGATCTGCACTTCGCTGGCCTTGAAGCGGTCCAGTGCGCGCTGGCGGGTGGCCTGGGGTTTGTCACCGTGGATGCCGTCGGCGTTGACGCCCAGGCCCTGGAGTTTTTCCACCAGCGCATCGACGCCGTTGCGGGTCTTGGCAAAAACCAGCACCTGCTTCCACTTGTTCTTGCGCATCAAGTGCACGAACAATTCCGGCTTGCGCTTCTTGTCCACCGTCACCACCCATTGCTTGACGGTGTTGGCGGCGACGTTGCGCGGGCTCACTTCAATGCTCAGCGGATCGTTGAGCATCTGCCCGGCCAGCAGGCGGATCGCGTCGGAGAAGGTCGCCGAAAACAGCAGGGTCTGGCGCTTTTTCGGCAAGGCCTTGTAGATGTTCGCCAGTTCTTCGGAGAAGCCCAGATCGAGCATGCGGTCGGCTTCGTCCAGCACCAGGGTCTGCAACTGGTTGAACTTCAGCGCATTCTGGCGGAACAGGTCGAGCAGGCGCCCTGGCGTGGCGACCAGCAGGTCGACGCCTTTGCGCAATTTCATCATCTGCGGGTTGATGCTGACACCGCCGTACACGGCGTAGGTGCTCAGCGGCAGGTTTTGCGCGTACTGACGCACGCTTTCATGGACCTGCTCGGCCAGCTCACGGGTCGGCACCAGGATCAGCGCTCGCACCGAGTTGGCCGCGACCTTCGGTCCTTCGGTGGTCAGCAACTGCAGCAGCGGCACGGCGAAACCGGCGGTCTTGCCGGTGCCTGTCTGGGCCGCGGCCATCAAGTCGCGACCGGCCAGCACCGCCGGCATGGCTTGGGCCTGCACTGGGGTCGGGGTCTGGTAACCGAGCGTCTCGAGGGCGCGCAGCAAGGGTTCGATCAGGCCAAGAGTGGCGAAAGTCATGGAAGTACCGTAGGAAAAATCAGCGCAAGGTGTGCAATGCGCGGCAGTTTACCCTAAATCAGGAAGCGGCCGGCGCAGGCTTGGGTTTGCGCCACTGCGGCAAACCGATCAACACCACGGCACTGATGATCACCAACATCGCCACACTTTCTTCAGCGCCAATGGTTTCACCCGCGAACACGATCCCCAGCAACACCGCCACGGCTGGGTTGACGTAGGCATAACTGGTGGCCGCCGCCGGGCGCACATGCTTGAGCAGGTACATGTAGGCATTGAAGGCAACGATCGAGCCGAAGCAGGTCAGGTAAGCCAAGGCAAACCAACCTTCCAGCGGCGGCATCCTGTCCAGGTGCTCGCCGCTGGCCACACTGCCGATCAACAGCACCACGCCGCCTACCAGCATTTCCACGGCACTGGCCATCGCCCCTGCCGGCAACGGCAAGTGTTTGCTCAGCACCGAACCGAAGGCCCAGGAGGCCGCCGCGAATACCAGCAAGGTCGCACCCAACGGGCTGGACTGCAGATTGGAGCCCAGGTTGAGCATCGCGATGCCAATCAACCCCAATACAATGCCCGCCCATTCCAGACGCGTGTTACGCGCGCCCCAGAAATATCCGCAGAGCAAGGTAAACAAAGGCACCGTCGCCACGGCCAACGCCGCCACCCCGGACGCCACGCCCGTGTGCTCGGCCACACTGACCGCGCCGTTACCGAAACTGAGCAACAGCACGCCGATGATAGCCCCGGCCTTCCATTGCGCCCAGGTCGGCGCCGGTGCCCCGCGCCAGCGCAGGAAGCCGTACATCAGCGAACCGGCCAGCACAAAACGAATCCCGGCCAGCAACAGCGGCGGCCAATGCTCCACACCGATGCGAATCACCAGGTAGGTCGAACCCCAGATGACGTACAAGGCAAAAAAGGCAGCAATCAATGGCAAGGGAAAACGGCGTGGGCCAGGCATGTTCAGCTCGAAGTCAGGACAATGAGAGTCGCTATTCTAGAAAGGCGACAGACGGAAAATAAGTTACAAAACCTGTTTATCCCACCCATACACTTTTCAAAACATGGAGATTGGCGCTATAAACCGCGCTTTCGAAAGTCACGTCACTTGGAAGCCAATACATGGATAAATACGACCGCATGCTGCTCGCCGCCCTGCTGGAAAACGGTCGTGCGTCCTACGCCGAACTGGCCCGTAAAGTGAACCTGTCAGCCCCGGCCGTGGCCGAGCGGGTCAGCAAACTGGAAGCCAGCGGCGTCATCACCGGTTATCAAGCCAAAGTCGACATGGCGAAGATCGGCCTGCCGGTGCAGTGCGTGATCGAATTGCGGATGAACCAGCACGGCAACCAGAAGACCTACGACGAACTGTGCAAAATCCCGCAACTGACCGAGTGCCATCGGGTGACAGGCGACCCGTGCGTGATCATGCAAGCGGCGGTGGGCTCGATGCCGGAACTGGAAGAACTGATCAACCGCATCGCCAAGTTCGGCTTCAGCAAGACTTCGATCGTGCTGTCCAGCGCCATTGAAAAGCGTGTGCCGTTGGAGCAGTTGGAAGGCAATGGGAAATAACCGTCAACCTTGACCAGATCATTCCCACGCTCTGCGCGGGAATGCAGCCCAGGACGCTCCGCGTCCCATCAAGCGCCGAACGCAGAGCGTCCGTTGAGGCATTCCCACGCGGAGCATGGGAATGATCAAACTGTGGAGCAAGCCCGCTCCCACAGTTGGTTGTGGTGTGTTTAGAACCCGCGATGGCGCTTGAGGTGCTCATTGATTTTCGCCGCCGGCACTTTCTGCAGACTGCACAGCAGATCATGGGACAACTCCCGCAGCCCATGCTTTTGCCGCAATTCCGAAGCCAGGTGTGCGGTGAGGTTGGCGGCCATTTCGGCATCGGCCATGGCGCGGTGAGCCTGACCGGTGTGGGGCAGGCCGGCGAAAGCGTTGAGCGTGCCGAGCTTGTGGTTCGGCGCCGCCGGCATCAGGCGCCGGGCCAGCAACAGCGAGCAGGCAAAATTCTGCAGGCGGGTGCGCTTGATCCGTCCCAGTTCAAAGTCCCAGAATTTCTGATCGAACGCGGCGTTGTGGGCCAGCAGCGGCGTGATGCCAACGAATTCGTTGACCTCGTTCATCACTTTTTCCGCCGACGGGGCGCTGCGCAGCATGGCGTTGCTGATGCCGGTCAGTTGCTCGATAAACGCAGGGACGCGCACACCGGCATTCATCAGGCTCTGGTAGCGGTCGACGATCCGGCCTTGCTCGAGCATCACCACCGCGATTTCAGTGGCCCGGCAACTGCTGCTCGGGGTGATGCCGGTGGTTTCAAAGTCGATGACTGCGATGCGTTCCAAACCTTTTGAACTCCGTGAAAATCAATTCTTGAGCAGCAACGCGCCTTCGATCGGCACGTAGCGGCTGGCGGCGCGGATCAGCGAGTTGGCGGTCAGACCCGGCACGCCATAGGCCACGGCCTGCACGCCGTGCTTGGTGATGATGCGTTCGAGCAACATGTCGAAATCGCCGTCGCCGGAGGCCAGCACCACTTCGTCGACGTGGTCGGCGGCGTCCATGATGTCCAGCGTAATGCCCACGTCCCAGTCCCCCTTGGCCGAGCCGTCGCTGCGCTGGATATAGGGCTTGAGCTTCACGACAAAGCCCAGGTTGCGCAGGATCTGCTGGAATTGCTGCTGCTTGCTGTCACCGCGATCGATCGCGTAGGCATAGGCCTCGACGATCTGCCCCTGCTTGCTGACATCAGCCCACAGCGCGGCGTAGTTGAAATGGCAACCGTAGGCTTGGCGCACGGTGTAGTAGAGGTTCTGGACATCGGCGAACACTGCAATTTTTTTCACCGCGTTTCCTCTTGGATGCACACGCACACAGGCCACCAGGGCCGAAAAGTCGCCCAGTATGCCAGCCCGAAGGATTGTTCCGCGAATAATCGGCCCGAGGCGCCTGTGCGCCCCGGACGAATGGCAGGTCAGACGAAGGAGTCGTCGTCGCCGAAGGAAGATGAATCGTCACTGTAGTCCGCGTCGCTGAACCCGCCCTGGTCGTTGCCGTAGGTGTCGTTGTCAGCCACGCGCGGGTCATCGCCCCAGCCGTTGCCTGCGGTATCGTTGACCGGTTGCGCCGGTTCTTCCTTGATGACCTCGACGATTTCCTGCGGTTGCTGGTTACTGTGAAACAGGCTGCTGATGCCTTGGGCCAGCATCACGCCGCCGGCCACGCCCGCCGCGGTTTTCAGGGCGCCGCCCAGGAAGCTGCCCGCTGCCGGGGCCTGCTGCTGCTGCGGTGCGCCATAATTGCCGGGCGGCGCGCCGAAGCCCGGTTGGGGCTGGGCATTGAAGGACGGCTGTGCCGGTTCGCGCCAGCCTCCGCCACTGGATGTCGGTGCGCTTGCCGGGCGTGAATCCCGGGCACTGCCACCAAAAATGCTCGACAGAAAGCCTCCGCCACCGCTGGGCGCCGATGGCTGGGAACGGGCCCGTTGCAGCTCGGCCTGCAATTGCTCGGTTTGCTGAGTGAGTTGCTTGTTCTGTTCATCAAGGCGCTTGATCGCGGCCTCCTGCACCAGAATCGCCTGGGCCATGAAATAGCCCGCCGCTGGCTGGCTGGCCAGGTGTTCCTTGATCCGCGCCTCGGCCTGGGCGTCGCGCGGGGCTGAATCCTTTTCGGCCTGTTGCAGCCGTGAAAACAGTCCATCGATCAGGGTTTGTTCTTCGCTGTTCATGGCGACCTCATTAGATTGCCGGGTAGAAACCATTCCGATCCCGAAGACCGGTGCCCATCAGTAATGGGGCTCGCCGGAAAGCTTTCAATGGTCTTTACCTGATGTTTACGTTTGCTTGTGCGGGCGCCTGATCGGTTAAAGTGTCGGACCGCTTTTGAACTGCGATACCGACTCATGAATCCGTTTGACGTGCTGCGCGACTCTTTGTATTTCTTCAAGCGCCATCTGGGCCGAATCGCCCAACTGTGCCTGCCGCTGGTCATACTCGAGGCGTTGCTGCAGCAAGGCGTGGACAGCGCCCTCGGCCCCGACGGCTTTCCCGGCTACAGCGTGATCGTCGGGCTGCTGGTGTACCCCTTGTACACCGCCGCGTTGATCCTGTTCCTCGACGCCCGCAGCCGCGGTGAAGCACCACGCACCCGTGACCTGCTCGCAACGGCCCTCACCCTGTGGCCACGCTTTGCCTTGCTGACGGCGCTCAACACGCTGTTGATCCTGGTGGGGCTGTCGTTGTATTTCCTGCCGGGCTTATGGCTAATGGTGACCCTGGCCTTCAGTGAATACCTGTTGGTCCTCAGGGGACTGCCTCCCCTGGCGGCGATGAAGGAAAGCCTGAACATGTCCCGCGGCAACTTCTGGCGGATCCTGCTGTGCATCCTCTGTGTGATGGGCCCGCTGTGGCTGCTCAAGGGGGTCAGCGTCTCGGTGTACCCGCCGCCCCAGAATCCTTTGCTCAGTTTGCTGATCGAAAGCGTTCACAGCTTCTTGCAACTGTTCACCAGCGTGGTGCTGTTCCGCATGTTCATGTTGATCGAAGCCAAGCCTGACAACCGCTGATCGCACACTGCGAAGGCCCTGGGCTTGGGCTTGAGAACCGCTCTCGGTTATGCTCGGGAGCACTTTCGCGTTTCGCCCATAAGCCGAGCCATGACCCGTCTACTGCGCTACACCTTGCTGGGCCTGCTGTTGATCCTCAGCCTGGCCGCCCTGTCGATCTACGGCCTGACCTGGCGGCCACAGCCTCGGGAAACCTTGCCGGTCAGTTGCACCGCCAACGCAGCACCGCTGGTGCCCGGCCAGGCCTTGAAGGTGATGACCTGGAACGTGCAGTTCCTCGCCGGCAAACGCTACGTGTTCTGGCACGACCTGGCCCAGGGCAACGATGAAAGCCCGACCCTGGAAGACATGGCCTTCAGCCTCGACGAAGTGGCACGGGTCATCCGCGATGAGCAACCGGACGTCGTGCTGCTCCAGGAACTGGACAAGGGCGCCAAGGCCAGCGATTACCAGGACCAGCTCAAGCTGTTGCAGGAGCGGCTGGCTGACCTCTATCCGTGCGGCACCAGCACTTTCGACTGGAAGGCCGACTTCACCCCCGATCCACACATCTTCGGCAGCGTCGGCCGGCAACTGGCGACCCTGAGTCGCTACCGCATCGACCATGCCGAACGGGTACAACTGCCGGTGGCAGACGCCAACATCATCAGCCGTCAGTTCCAGCCCAAAAATGCCTTGTTGGTGAGCTATCTGTCGCTGAGCGGCGGCGGTCAACTGGCAGTGCTCAACACCCATCTGGAACGGGCCACCGAGCCGGACGAAACCCTGCCCAGACAAATCACCGCCGTGGCCAAGGCCTTGGATAAATTCGAATCCGCTGGCACACCCTGGCTGATCGGCGGCGACTTCAACCTGCTGCCCCTGGGCCAGTACCGGCGCCTGCCGTCCGAGCAACGCACGCCCTACTCCGCCGACAGCCCCTTGCACCTGTTGTGGGACAAATACCCGATGATCCCCACCAACAACGAGGCCAGCGGCATCGACCGCGCACACTGGCTGACCCACTACCCGAACGACCCCGGCCTCAACGGCCCCGACCGTACTGTCGACTACCTCTTCTACAGCCCGCGCATCAAGCGGGTCGAAGCCCAGGTGCGACAGGACGATACCTTGCGCATCTCCGATCACTTGCCGGTGATTGCACGGTTCCTATTGCCGGCTGCACCTTAGCAGGATTCACCTAAGCCCCCTGTGGTAGCCGAGCTTGCTCGCGATGGCGGCGGATCAGCAGCATTGCTATTGATTGACACACCGCTATCGCGAGCAAGCTCGGCTCCCACAGAATTTGTATTGCATACCCTGAATTGCCTCAGCTTATTTACGCGGCTTGACCCGCGCCGTCGCCTCCGCCACCAGCGGATCATCCGGCCAGTAGTGCTTGGGGTAGCGCCCCTTGAGGTCCTTCTTCACCTCGGCGTAGGTGCTGCGCCAGAAGTTCGCCAGGTCCTGGGTGACTTGCACCGGTCGGCGCGCCGGTGACAGCAGGTGCAGCTTGACCACCTGCCGCCCGCCAGCGATGCGTGGGGTGTCGGCCAGGCCGAAGAGCTCCTGCAAGCGCACCGCCAGGATCGGCGGATGCTCGCTGTAGTCCAGGCGGATCGACGACCCCGAAGGCACGCTCAAATGGTGCGGCGCCAGTTCATCCAAACGTTGCGGCAGGGGCCAGGGCAACAGGTTGTGAACGATGCTCGACAAGTCCAGGTTGGCAAAATGGCTGAGGCGCGAGACTCGGCCCAGATACGGCATCAACCAATGTTCGAGGCTGCCCAGCAACGCACTATCGCTGACATCCGGCCATTGGCTCTCGCCCTTGGCGTCCAGGTCCAGGCAACGCAGCAGCGCCACCCGCGCCTGCCATTGCCGCAGTTCCGGGGTCCAGGGCAATAATTCCAGGCCCTTGCGCCGCACCAGATTCACCAAGGCCTGGCTACGGGCAGACTCATCCAGGCCGGTCAGCGGTTCGCGGCTGAGCACCAGTTCGCCAACCTTGCGCTGGCGCTCGGCCCGCAGCACGCCTTCGCGCTCGTCCCAATCCAACTGATCCACCGTGTGCACCTGCTCGGCCAATACCGAGTCGAACAGTGCCGGGTCGAAATCCGTCGCCAAGTAGATCCGTTCTTCCCGCTGCCCCTGGCGGCTGCCCAGATCGGCGATCACCAGCCACGCTTGCTTCATCAGGCTGTCAGCCTCGGCAAACAGCGCCGCACGGCCGTTGGCCAAACGATATTCAGCGCCGCCGGGGCGGCGCTGCTGGGCGACGCGGTCCGGATAGGCCAACGCCAGCAACGCACCGAGCCAGCGCGGGTGATCGGGATCGGCGACGGCTTCTTCGGCCTTGCCTCGTAAATAGCCGCGATATTGCCGGGCCAGTTGTCGTGCCCGCTGCACCCCGCCCAGGGCACCGCGCGCTGCTCGCTCTTCACCGGACAGCAAGGCCAGGCGACTGTGCAGATCCGCGCCGGCGCCGCGCAGAATATCGCGCTCGCCCAACAGTGCGGCGACGTTGCAGGCCATGTCCGCCAGCCCCAGCGCCTGACCGCGCAACAACAGATGAGCGATACGCGGATGGGCCGGCAGCTCGGCCATGGCCTGGCCGTGGCGGGTCAGTTGCTCGCCCTCCAGCGCGCCGAGGCGTTGCAGCAGATCCTGGGCCTGGGCATAGGCGGCGGTGGGCGGGATGTCGAGCCAGACCAATTGCGCCGGCGTCACGCCCCAGCGCCCCAACTGCAGGGCCAATCCGGCCAGATCCGCCGACAGAATCTCCGCGCTGCCATAGGCGGCCAATTGTTCATGCTGGTCTTCGGACCACAATCGATAGCAGACACCAGGCTCCAGACGCCCGGCCCGACCGGCCCGCTGGGTGGCGCTGGCTCGGGAAATGCGCTGGGTGTCGAGCCGGGTCATGCCGCTGCCCGGGTCGAAACGCGGCACCCGGGCCAGTCCGGCGTCGATCACCACCCGCACGCCATTGATGGTCAGGCTGGTTTCGGCGATGTTGGTTGCCAGCACCACTTTGCGCTGGCCGGGCGGCGCGGGGTCGATGGCAGCGCGCTGAGCGGCGAGGTCCAGTTCACCGTGCAGCGGACAGAGCAACACATCGCCGCCCTCGCCCAAGGCCTCGGCCAGTTGCTGATGGACCCGGCGAATCTCCGCCTGCCCGGGCAAGAACACCAAGACGCTGCCGGTTTCATCGTGCAGTGCTTCCAGCACGGTCTGCACCAGCCGCGGCTCGACGAACTCGCCGGGCTGGAACGGCCGCCCCCAACGCACCGTCACCGGGAACATGCGGCCTTCGCTGCGCAGGATTGGCGCATTGTCCAGCAACCCGGCCAGGCGCTCACCTTCCAGGGTGGCGGACATCAGCAGGATCTTCAGTGGCTGGTCTTCGCGAAACAGTTCCCGCCCGTTGAGGCTCAAGGCCAGGGCCAGGTCGGCGTCGAGACTGCGCTCATGGAATTCATCGAAAATCAGCAACCCCACGCCTTCCAGCGCCGGGTCGTCCTGCAAGCGCCGGGTGAGGATGCCTTCGGTGACCACTTCAATGCGGGTCTTGGGGCCGACCTTGCTGTCGAGGCGAATCCGGTAGCCGACGGTTTCACCGACCTTTTCCTTAAGCTCGCTGGCCAGTCGCTCGGCCGCCGCCCGTGCCGCCAGGCGCCGGGGTTCGAGCATCAGGATGGTCTGCCCGGCCAGCCAGGGCTCGTTCAGCAAGGCCAGGGGAACACGGGTGGTTTTACCGGCACCAGGCGGCGCTTCGAGCACGGCTTCGTGGCGCGATGCCAAGGCTTGACGCAGGGCGGGTAAAACTTCATCAATCGGCAAAGAAATCATGCTGGCTCCAAAACAGAGGGCCGAGTATAACGGCGAACTGTTTAGCGTGGTCTGGACTCCAACCAGCAACGCCTTTACCTGTTCAGGAGATTGCTATGCGTATTCCCTTTCGCGTGATCGGTGGCGTGCTGGTCGCCTCCCTGCTGACTCAAATCAGCGCCTGTGGCTCGATCTTCTACCCGGACCGTCGCGGCCAGATCGACGGCAAGATCGACCCGGCGATTGCCGCCCTCGATGCCGTCGGCCTGCTGTTCTACATCATCCCCGGCCTGATCGCCTTCGCCGTGGACTTCGCCACCGGCGCCATTTACTTCGAGCCGGGCAAAAGCGTCCAGATCGAGCCAGAAAAACTCAAGCCGGCCATCAACCCCGACGGCACCGTCAATAACCACGTGTTGCAGGCGATCCTGGAACGCGAACTGGGCCGCAGCTTCCCGCTGGACGATCCTCGGCTGATCCAGCACAAGGGCAGCGCGCAACAACTGGCCGCCCTCGGCCTCAAGCCCGCCGCATGACAAGCGCTACTGAAGGAACGACCGCGCCATGACCACCAGCACCGAACACGCCCGCCTGCTGCGCCTGGCCACCCGGGCTTCGGTGGCCGTGGCGCTCATCCTGGTCGTCGCCAAGGCGCTGGCCTGGTGGCTGAGCGGCTCGGTGAGCATGCTTGCCGGCCTGACCGACTCGGCATTGGACGGCGTCACCTCGCTGCTCAATCTGCTGGCGGTGCATTACGCCCTGCGCCCCGCCGATGATGATCATCGTTACGGCCATGGCAAGGCCGAATCCCTGGCCGGCATGGCCCAGGCGCTGTTTATCGGCGGCAGTGCCTTATTGATTGCCTTGCAGGCTTTCGAGCGGCTGAAAAACCCGGTGCCGGTGGATGCCCCCTGGCTGAGCGTCGGCGTGATCGTGTTTTCCCTCGGGCTGACCCTGGCGCTGCTGGCGTTGCAGCATCGGGTCATCCGCGCCACCGGTTCCAACGCCGTGCGTGCCGACTCGCTGCACTATCGCTCCGACTTGTTGCTTAACGGCAGCATCCTGGTGGCGCTGGTGCTGGCCGGGTTTGGCTGGTATCAACTGGACGCCTGGTTCGGCCTGGGGATCGCCATTTACATTCTGTGGAGCGCCGTCCAGATCGCCCGGGAAAGTTTCGCCGTACTGATGGATCAGGAACTGCCGCCCGACGTCAGCCAGCACATGCTGGAACTGGCCTGTGCCGTGCCGGGCGTCGTAGGCGCCCATGACCTGCGCACGCGGATTTCCGGCAACCACTGGTTCGTGCAGTTGCACCTTGAACTGCCGGGGGAATTGACCCTGTCAGTGGCCCACGGCATCAGCGACCAGGCCGCCGACGCGATCCATCGCGCCTACCCGAAAGCCGAAGTGCTGGTTCACGCTGATCCGCTGGAAGTGGTCAACGGCGCCAAGGCCTGATCCCCGAGGCCCGACACAGAACCTGTGGCGAGGGAGCTTGCTCCCGCTCGGTTGCGCAGCGACCGCAAAATCTTGGGGCCGCTTCGCAGCCCAGCGGGAGCAAGCTCCCTCGCCACAAAAGGGGATCTGCGCTAAATCAATAAGTCACCTGATACCCACGGCTGCTCAAGCAACTGCCCTGGGCTTGGCGATAGGTCTGCACCACTTCCGGCGCCGGCGGATAGGTGTAGGTGCGCGGATCGAAACCACTCTGCTGCACCGCCCAGCGATAGCAATCGTACCCGTCCTGGTTGACCTGCTCGGGCGACTGGCCGTTGGCCGGGTAAGCCACCACGTCGTAGCTGTTGCCTTGGGGCTGGGGCTGCGGGTTGGCCACCGGCGCATCGACCACGACGTAATCCTGGGTGTTGGCTTCGTAGATGTAATAGGCGCCGGCGGCAAGAAAAAACAGCGAACTGCCGATCCACACCTCCCGAGCGTAATCCGGCAGATACCGGGTACGAATGCCCCGTGGCGGCGCGACCACGACATAGCGCGGCCCTTGCGGGCGATACCAGTAGCCGCCGGAATAGAAATAATCCTGGCCGCGATAAGGCACGCGGTAGTTGCGGTCCGGGAACCGGTCGATCACGTACCCCGGGCGGTACTGCGGGCCCGGGCCCCAGCCATTGCCATGCCCGTCCGGGCGGCCGGGCCAATGCTGTTCAGGGCGGTTGTCATGGCTTGGGCGTGGCCCGCCGCTGGGATAGCCATCGCTGCGACGCGGGATATCACGGTAATACCCCGGTTGCGGTTCGCGGGTCTGGGTCACGCTGTCGGGCCGGCCCTGGATCGGCAGGTTGTTGCCGGGCTGCGGCTGCGGCTGCGGACGGCCATGGGCGTTGGGATCCTGGGGCGGACGCTCATACCGCTGTTCGCCACCCTGGTATTGAGGTTGTGGCCTGACCTCGAACTGACGGCTGTTGTCGCCCCGAATGATTTCGTTGTTTTGCGACCGTTGCTGCGCCGGGTAACCCTGGCCGTTGCCACCGCGCCCGTCCGGGCCGCGATTGCCATCCGGGCCGCCACGGTTTTGCTGATCGTCGGCTATTCCCTGCGCACTGACACTTGCCCACAACAGACCAACACCTGCCAAACGCCAGATGCGCGACTTCATGTTATTCCTCACGACGGTTCAAGGCCTGATGATAAGACTCGGAAAAGCCCAGGCCGGTTCTGCGATAGGTTATCAGCCACGGGGTTTATTTCGCAGGCATTAAAAAAGGGAGACCCGTCGGCCTCCCCTTGAGAATTTCGTCCGTGCTCGACGCTTATGACGTCGGCTCACCTCACGCCGTCTTCTGGACAGTGTGCAGCTCGGGGGTCTGCCAACACCGGTGGGTGCCGCGACCGCAGCCGGCCTGATTGGGCGGGCCGCACTGGACTGTTTGTCCGAGCAGTGATCTTGGTGATAAGAATAAGCCTGGGGCGCCGGCAGAGGATTGCTAAGATTGCGGAAATAAACATCACTTGCGCAATTTTTAACCCTGGATAGATAATCTTCCGCAATTATCCAGATAAAGGCCCGACCGATGAGCAAACTCGACCGTTACGACCTGAGCATTCTGGCGGAATTGCAGCGCGATGCGCGCATCTCCAACCAGGAACTGGCCGAACGCATCGGCCTGTCGCCCTCCCCCTGTTCGCGACGGGTCAAGCAATTGGAGGATGACGGCTACATCACGCGCCAGGTTGCCCTGCTCGACCGCAAAATGCTGGGCCTGAGCCTGACCGCCTACGTATTGATCGGCATGGACCGTCACACCCCCGAGCGTTTCGAGAACTTCGAAGCGGCCATCCGCAACCTGCCGCAAGTGCTGGAATGCAGCCTGGTCACCGGGATGGACGCGGATTACCAACTCAAGGTGGTGGTACCGGATATGGACCATTACCAGAAACTGCTGCTGGGGCATCTGACCCGGATCGATGGCGTCACCAGCGTGCGTTCGAGCTTTGTGCTGAATCAGGTGCTCAACAGCACCGAACTGCCGTTGACTCACCTGCGCAGCTGACCGCTTTTTGTGGCGAGGGAGCTTGCTCCCGCTGGGTTGCGAAGCGACCCCAAGCTTCGGCCGGATTGCCAGTGGACCGGTTTGCGACTGCTGCGCAGTCGAGCGGGAGCAAGCTCCCTCGCCACAGCCCAGCCGATGAATAGCTGCGACACACCGCCGCAGGCCAATCCCGCGTCCGCGCCTCATGCCTTATACTCGCCGCGCCTTTTCAACCCCGCTTACGCCGGAGTGTCCTGATGGATCCTGCTGTTTTCGAAGAGTGGATGATGACCGGCCTGGTCAGCATCCTGATCATTTTCATGGGTTTCATCGTCTGGGACCTGGCGAAGAAATCCAAGGCCGGGCGTTTCGGCTCGTTCATTCTGTTTTTTGTGCTGGGGCTGGGCGTGGCGGCGTTCGTGATCAAGAGCGTGGTGATCGGCCTGATCGAGTCCGGGACGTTATAAGCGCGCCGGCACTTCCCTCCACTGGCCCTGATCGAGTCCTTCGAGGGTCCAGTCGCCGATCCTGACCCGCACCAGGCGCAGTGTCGGCAGGCCCACCGCGGCGGTCATGCGCCGTACCTGGCGGTTGCGCCCTTCGCGGATCACCAGTTCCAACCAACTCGTGGGTACGCTTTTACGAAAGCGCACCGGCGGGTTGCGCGGCCATAACTGCGGCTCGTCCAACTGGCGCGCCTCGGCTGGCAAGGTCATGCCGTCGTTCAACGCCACCCCATCGCGCAAACGCTGCAACTGTTCGGCATTCGGTTCGCCTTCCACCTGCACCCAATAAGTCTTGGCCAGCTTGTGCTTGGGGTCGGCGATACGCGCCTGCAACTGCCCATCATTGGTGAGCAACAGCAAGCCTTCGCTGTCACGATCCAGCCGCCCGGCCGGGTAGATGCCCGGTACGTCGATAAAATCCTTGAGCGTCGCCCGCCCTTCACCGTCACTGAATTGCGTCAGCACATCGAAGGGTTTGTTGAACAGGATCAGCTTCGGCTCGGCCGGCGGGGCCTTGGCCACACGGCGCGGGGCGGAGGCTGGAAGCTTCGCGCCAGGGCGACGGGAAGCGGGGCGTGGAGGACGGGGCATGGTGGCACGGCATCTAACGGTCAGGACCGCCAATGCTAGTGGTCTGACCGCTAAATAACCACCGCCGTATCAACGGAACGGAGGCTCGTCGAAGCTGCGCAGCTTGCGCGAATGCAACGAGTTGAGTTCCGTGCGCAACAGGTCCAACGCCTCGATGCCAATCTTCAGGTGCTGGTTGACCGCTCGCTCATAGAACGCGTTGGCCGAGCCCGGCAGCTTGATTTCGCTGTGCAGCGGCTTGTCCGAAACACACAGCAACGTGCCGTAAGGCACCCGCAGGCGATAACCCTGGGCGGCGATGGTGCCGCTTTCCATGTCCACCGCCACGGCGCGGGACAGGTTGATCAACGGACGCTCCTGGGCCCAGCGCAATTCCCAGTTACGGTCGTCGTAGGTCAGTACGGTGCCGGTGCGCAGGCGTTTCTTCAGCTCGTCGCCCTTTTCGCCAGTGACGTTGGCCGCCGCTTGCTGCAAGGCCATCTGCACTTCGGCCAGGGCCGGAATCGGAATGTTCGGCGGCACCACGCGGTCGAGGATCCCGTCGCGGCGCATGTAGGCATGGGCCAGCACGTAGTCGCCAATGGTCTGGGACTGTCGCAGCCCGCCGCAGTGGCCGATCATCAGCCAGCAATGGGGCCGCAGCACGGCCAGGTGGTCGGTGATGTTCTTGGCGTTGGACGGGCCGACCCCGATGTTCACCAGGGTCACGCCATGGCCATCATTGGTTTGCAGGTGATAGGCCGGCATCTGGTAACGGTGCCAGACCACGCCGGCAGCGATGGCCGATGCTTCTCCATGGTCCATGTTCTTGTCGATGATCACGTTGCCCGGCAGGACCATGCGCACAAAGCGCGGGTCGCTGCGCAGTTGCTCCAGGCCATGGACGATGAACTGGTCGACATAGCGGTGGTAGTTGGTCAGCAGGATCCACGGCTGCACATGGCGCCAGTCGCTGCCGGTGTAGTGCACCAGCCGGCGCAGGGAAAAATCCACCCGCGCCGCGTCGAACAGCGCCAGGGGCAGCGGGTCGGTGTTTTCCCAATCATAGAGGCCGTCGGCAATGCCATCGGTGGCGGCCGACAGGTCGGTGCTGGGGAAAACTCGTGCCAGCACGGCGGCGGTCACGCCGGAGCCGGCCAGTTCGTCGCCCTGCTCCACCACGTACGGGTACGGAATGTTCTGCTCGCTGACGCCCACTTCCACGGTGACGGTAAAGTCGTGCATCAGCGGGACCAGCTGTTCCAGCAGGTATTTACGGAAGGCGCCGGGGTGGGTGACGGTGACACTGTAGGTGCCGGGCAACTGGACCTTGGCATAGGCGCGGGTGGTTTGCGGGACTTCGCCGTGGCAGTGGTAGGTCAGGCGCAAGGCGGGATAGCGAAACAACGCCCTTTGCTCGGCATCCGGCTCGACGCGATCCTTGAGATAACGCATCAGCGCCTGGTTCAACGCGGTGGTCGCACGTTCGTGCAGGGCCGCCAGACGATCCACGGCTTGTTCGGCGGTTTGAACGACAATAAACGCTTCGGTCACGATCAGCTTCCTGTGTTCTGACTTGCAGGCTTTCATCTTGCCTGCATCGCCGCCCGACGGGAACAGTGGCGTATTGGGTATTCTCGGCGTCATGAAAACCTGTGGGAGCGGGCTTGCCCGCGAAGGCGTCAGCACATCCAACCTCTTCGGCGGCTGACATACCGCTTTCGCGAGCAAGCCCGCTCCCACAGCACTCTGTGTTGGCCGTAGCCTGCCTAGAATCCATGCGGGGTCGAGCGGGTAACGATGGCCTCGACATTCAAGCCCCGAGGCAAGGCACCGTACACCCGGCCGACCGAACCCAGGCGACTGGCAATGAAGGCATCGCTGACGTCGCTGTTGCCCGCCTCGAGCAACAGCTTGGCTTGCAGGCCCACGGCGATGTCTTCGGTCAATTGCCGGGCGCGGTACTGGATATCGTCGGTGTCCTTGAACGCGGCGTGCAATTGGTGGATGTGGCCAGCCAGGCGTTTGTCGCCGTGGCCGTCGCCCAATTCGCTGAACAATACCTCCAGCACGCCGGGCTCCTTGGACAAGGCGCGCAGCACATCCAGGCATTGCACGTTGCCGGAGCCTTCCCACGTCGAGTTGACCGGCGCTTCGCGGTACAGACGCGGCAGGATGCTGTCTTCGACGTAGCCGGCACCGCCCATGCATTCGGCGGCTTCGTTGATCATCGCGGGGGCGCGCTTGCAGATCCAGTACTTGCCCACCGCCGTCACCAGCCGAGCGAACTTGGCCTCATGCTCGTCATTCAAATGGTCCAGCGCCCGGCCCATGCGCAAGCTCAAGACCAGGGCGGCCTCGCTTTCCAGCGCCAGGTCAGCCAGGACATTCTGCATCAGCGGCTGTTCGCTCAACAGCTTGCCGCCGACCTTGCGGTGCGCACAGTGATGACTGGCCTGGGTCAACGCCTGGCGCATCAGGGCGCTGGAGCCGACCATGCAATCGAAGCGGGTCATGGCCACCATCTCGATGATCGTCGGCACGCCGCGGCCTTCTTCACCGACCATCCAGGCCAGTGCGCCACGGAACTCGACTTCGCTGGAGGCGTTGGAACAGTTGCCCAGCTTGTTCTTCAGCCGCTGGATGTAGAACTGATTGCGGGTGTCGTCGGGGCGATGGCGCGGCAGCAGGAAACAGGTCAAGCCCTTGTCGGTCTGGGCCAAGGTGAGGAAGGCATCGCACATCGGCGCCGAACAGAACCATTTGTGGCCCACCAGCTCATAGGCCTGGCCCGGGCCGCTGGCGCCCACCGGATAGGCTTTGGTGGTGTTGGCCCGCACATCGGTGCCGCCCTGCTTTTCGGTCATCGCCATGCCCAGGGTCACCCCGGCCTTGTGGGTCATGCCGACATTGCGCGGGTCGTATTCGGTGGCGAGCACCTTGGGCACCCAGTGCTCGGCCAGGCCCGGCTGCAAGCGCAGCGCCGGCACGCTGGCGAAGGTCATGGTCAGCGGGCAGCCGGTGCCGGCTTCGGCCTGGCTGTGCAAATAGGTCATCGACGCCCGGGCGACATGCGCGCCGGGTTGCGGATGCGCCCAGGGCAAACTGGGCAGGCCGTGCTCGACGGCGGTGCGCATCAACTGGTGATAAGCCGGATGGAACTCCACCAGGTCGATGCGATGGCCGTAACGGTCGTGGCTGGAGAACACCGGTTTGTTCTGGTTGGCCAGGAAGCCCGCTTCCATCAACGGCCCGCCGGCCAGCGCCCCATACGCATCGATCCGCGCCTGCGCCCAGCCCGCCCCAAAGTACTGCGACCACTGCTGCAGCGGCAGGTCGATGCGGTACAGGTTGGCGCCATCCAGGGACGGCGGTTGGTTGGTGACGTCGTGGGTTTCAGCGAACTGGTGCAGGTTCATGACAGGGCTCCTCGATCGGGCAGGGATTCAGTTAAGCACTGCCTCCAGGCCGGACAAAGTGTCATATCCGCCTAAATATCGGCGCTTTCACCCTGTCTCGGGCAAAGCACCCGGCGCTGGAGCATCGCCTGCAGTGCCTCGAATTTCACGGGTTTGTTCAGGTAATCGATCTGAGCGCCCGAGGGGCAGCATTCGCGCGCCACATTCGGGCTGACCACCAGCACCGGCAGTTCCTCGCAGCCGGGCAAGGTGTGGATCTGGCAGCAAAGCGACACGCCGTCCAGCGGCGGCAACTGGCAATCGAGCAGCACCGCATCAAAGCGCTCGCCGTGCAGCAGATCCAGCGCGGCGCGGCCACTGTCGGCGGTGCGCACCCGATAACCGAGCTTGAGCAACATGCCGCGCATGACCAACTGATCGATGCTGTTGTCATCGGCCAGTAGCACCGTGCAATCCTGCGGCAGGCGCGAGCCTTGGCGGCCACCGAAGGAAAACGGCGTCGGGACCGCCGCTGGCAAGGCCACGTCAAACTCCACGTCCAACTGGAAACGGCTGCCACGACCGGGTTCGGAGGTGTGGGTCAGGCGTCCGCCCAGCAATTCCACCAGTTGCCGGCAGATGGCCAGGCCCACGCCGAGACCGCCGTATTCGCGGGTCATCGAGCCGTCGAGTTGGAAGAAGCGCTGGTACAAGGTCGCTTCCCCCAGGTCGGTAAAACCGATTCCGGTGTCGATGACAGCAAAGGACAGCACCAGCCGATCAAGCGCCGTCGGCCTGCCGCTGACTCGCAGGGCCAGGCCGCCAACCCGGGTGAACTTGATGGCGTTGTCCAGCAGGCATTCCAGGCTCTGGGCCAGTTTGCCACTGTCGCCAAGCAACCGGTCCGCCAAGCCAGGGGCCACGTCGACCTTGAAATCCAGGCCCTTGGCCGCCGCATTGGCGCCGAACTGCACCTGCAGCGCATCGACCACCCCACGCAGGCTGAACGGTGCCGGATAGACCTTGAGCTTGCCGGCCTGCAACTCGGTCAGGGTGAGGATGCCGTTGACCATGCGCATCATGTCCCGCGCCGAACCGGCGGCGGTCTGTTGATACTGGGTCAGCTCCTCGTCCATCTCGACGGTTTCCATCAGCTCAAGGGAACCGATCACGCCATTCATCGGCGTACGCAGTTCATGGGTCAGGGTGGCGAGGAATTCATCCTTGAGCTTGTTGCCGTGGGCCAGTTGCTGGTTGAGCACTTCGAGTTTCTGCCCGGCGTCCAACAGGGTCTGAGCCTGCTGCTCGCGCATGGCATTGATGCGGTCGGCCAGGGCCAAGGACAACAGCGCCACTTCGATGGCCGAGCCGATCTGGCTGGCGTACATGGTCAGGAAGACGTTCGGCAGATAGCCCAGCACCATCAAGGTATTGATGATGCCCCCCAGCAGAAACGCCGACCAGGCAATGATGAAATAACGCGCCACCCGCAGGCCACGCCACCAGGCAAACAACCCGGCAGCAAAGATCGCCACCGTGAACAGCAGCGCCAACACCGTCGCCAGGCGCAGCGCCAGGGCATAACTGGTCATCAGCGACAGGCCGACCACCACAGCGCTGTAGGCGATCAGCGCCAGCAGCAAGCGGTCCAGCCAACGGCTGTGCTGGGCGGTTTGCAGGAAACTGCGGGCGAACTGGCTGCCAAACAGGCCCGCGCAGCCAATGAAGAACGGCGTCGCGGCGTTGGCCCACCAGGGGTTGTCCGGCCAGAAATACTCCACGGCGGCACCGTTGACCGACAACTGGTACAGGCCGAATGAGGCAATGTAGAAGATGTAATAGAGGTAGCTGGTATCGCGCACGCTCAGGTAGATGAACAGGTTGTAGACCAGCATCCCCAGCAGCACGCCATAGATGATCCCCAGTACATACAAGCGCACCGGCTGTTGTTCGAGGTAAGCGGTGCTCGACCACAGCGTCAGCGGCGCCTGGATCGAACCCTGGCTTTGCAGGCGCAGGTAGAGGGTCTGCCGTTGTTCGGGCTTGAAAGCCAGGCTGAACAGGTAGTTGTTCTGGCGGATCTCGCGGCTGGCGAACGGCAAGGCATCACCGGTCTGGCGAACCAGGCGATAGCCCCCCGACGCATCGGGCAAATACAAGTCGAGGTGGTCCAGCGGCGGGTATGCCAGCTCCAGCAGCCAGGTACGCTGGGCGTCCGGATTGGCAGGACGGTAGTGCAGGTCGATTTTCAACCAGAAGGCTGATCGCGAGTAACCGGCGTTCAGCGTGGCTTGGTCGTGGGCTTTGAAAGCACCGGCGCCAGCCTGGGCCAGGACATCGTCAATAGAGGCCGTGCCGCTCGCATCTTCGAACACCTGCAGGGCATGGCCCAAGGGCAGGTTTTGGGTGAATTCATCGAATTCGAGAGCACTTGCCAGAGGGGACAAGCACAGCAACAACATCAGCAAATAGCGCATTTAAGCCCCAGCGCGGCCTGTCCGGTTGAGTCAGGAAGCCCCCCATTCCCTGAGTAGACGTAAAACCGGCATTACCTGTTATGAGTTGGATCCATCTCTAGCATAGCCGTTGATGGCCAATTTGCACCATTGAAATTTTTCCTACAGAAGGCTCTAGAACGGGCGTTCCAGCGCTAAGCATTGAAATAGAGCTGTTGCTTTGGTCAGACAGGAATCTTGAACGATGACCGTGGCGAGGGAGCTTGCTCCCGCTGAGGTGCGAAGCGCCTCCCCGATAACAGGCGGCCGCTTCGCGCCCGAGCGGGAGCAAGCTCCCTCGCCACGATGAGCCGGGCCTTGCCATCACAGCCAGCGTACAAATCCTCTGACTCCCGCCAACCGATAAAACAGGTTTGGTGGTAAGCTCGCGCACCATGAATATCTACAGCTCTCGCCCCGTTGTCCTCTGTCTCTCCGGCCACGATCCCAGTGGTGGCGCCGGCTTGCAGGCAGATATCGAAGCCCTGCTCGCCCAGGGTTGTCATGCCGCCCCTGCCGTTACCGCATTGACCGTGCAAGACACCGTCAACGTCAGCGATTTCCGAGTGCTCGACCGAGAGTGGGTACTGGCACAAGCCAATGCCGTGCTCAACGATGCCCAGGTGGCAGCGGTCAAGCTGGGGATGCTTGGCTCACTGGAAATGGTCGACACGGTGGTCGAACTGCTCCAGGCGCACCCGCACCTGCCGATGGTCTGCGACCCGGTGCTGCGCGCCGGCGGTGGCGGGCGCCTGGGCAAGGATGAGGTCGGCTACGCCATGCGCGAACGCCTGCTGCCCCTGGCAATCATCGCCACCCCCAACCTGCCTGAAGCACGCATCCTTGCTGAATTGCCCGAGGGCAGTGCCGACGAGTGCGCGGAAAAACTGCTGCCCTTCGTCAAACACCTGTTGATCACCGGTGGTCACGGCGACGAACATGAAGTCCATAATCGCCTGTACAGCCGTGACGGCGGGCGCGAGACCTTTACCTGCCAGCGTCTGCCCGGCAGTTATCACGGTTCCGGCTGCACCCTGGCCAGCGCCCTGGCCGGTCGGCTGGCCCAGGGCGAACAGCTCGCCAGCGCCGTCAAGACGGCACTGGATTACACCTGGCGCACCCTGCGCGATGCCGAACAACTGGGCAAAGGCCAGTTCGTACCGCGTCGCCTGCCGCTGGATTTCTGCTCGTAGCACCGGAGGCCTGTGGAATGAAATTACGTGGCCTTTACGCCATCACCGATAGCCAATTGCTGGCCGGCAAGTTCCTCGCTTATGTAGAAGCGGCGCTGGAAGGTGGCGTCACCCTGCTGCAATACCGCGACAAAAGCAGCGACGAGGCCCGCCGGCTGCGGGAAGCCGAAGCACTGCGCAACCTGTGCGAACGCTACAAGACCCAGTTGATCATCAACGACGACGCCGAACTGGCCGCGCGCCTGGGCGTTGGCGTGCACCTGGGCCAGACCGATGGCCCGTTGGCGCCAGTGCGGGCACTGCTCGGGCACAAGGCGATCATCGGTGCCACTTGCCACGCCAGCCTGGCACTGGCCGAACAGGCCGCCAGCGAAGGCGCCAGTTATGTCGCGTTCGGGCGTTTCTTCAATTCCAACACCAAGCCCGGCGCCCCCAGGGCAAACCTTGAACTGCTCGCACAGGCGCACCTCAAACTGCATATCCCGGTGTGCGCCATTGGCGGCATCACCCTGGACAATGCCGCCCCGCTGGTGGCCCACGGGGTCGACCTGCTGGCGGTGGTCCACGGCCTGTTCGGCGCCGACAGCACCACTGAAGTGACGCGCCGCGCCCGCGCCTTCAATGAGCTGCTGCAGATCAAATAGTCTATTTTCCGTTTTCGAGAGCCCAACCATGTCCCGTTCCGAAACCCTGTTTGCCAATGCCCAGAAACACATCCCCGGCGGCGTGAACTCGCCCGTTCGTGCGTTCAAGAGCGTCGGCGGCACCCCGCTGTTCTTCAAGCACGCCGAAGGCGCGTACGTCACCGACGAAGACGACAAGCGCTATGTGGATTACGTCGGCTCCTGGGGCCCGATGATCCTCGGCCACAGCCATCCGGACGTGCTGGATGCGGTGCGCAAGCAACTGGTACACGGCCTCTCCTACGGCGCCCCGACCGCGATGGAAACCGAGATGGCCGACCTGGTCTGCTCGATCGTGCCGTCGATGGAAATGGTGCGCATGGTCAGCTCCGGCACCGAAGCGACCATGAGCGCGATCCGCCTGGCGCGGGGTTTTACCGGCCGCGACAGCATCATCAAGTTCGAAGGCTGCTACCACGGCCACTCCGACAGCCTGCTGGTCAAGGCCGGTTCTGGCGCATTGACCCAAGGCGTGCCGAGCTCGGCAGGCGTACCGGCAGCGTTCGCCAAACACACCCTGACCCTGCCATTCAACGACCTCGAAGAAGTCGAGAAGATGCTCGGCGAAGTCGGCCAGGAAGTGGCGTGCATCATCGTCGAGCCAGTGGCCGGCAACATGAACTGCGTGCCGCCGGCACCGGGTTTCCTCGAAGGCCTGCGCAGCCTGTGCGACCAGCATGGCGTGGTGTTGATTTTCGATGAAGTGATGACCGGTTTCCGCGTGGCCCTCGGCGGCGCCCAGGCCCATTACGGCGTCACGCCGGACCTGAGCACCTTCGGCAAGATCATCGGCGGCGGCATGCCGGTGGGCTGCTTCGGCGGCAAGCGCAAGATCATGGAATGCATCGCGCCGCTGGGCCCGGTCTACCAGGCCGGCACCTTGTCGGGTAACCCCCTGGCCATGGCCGCCGGCCTGACCACGCTGCGCCTGATCAGCCGCCCGGGCTTCCACGCCGAACTGACCGACTACACCACCCGCCTGCTCGACGGTTTGCAGGTCCGCGCCGACGCGGCCGGCATTCCGTTCGTGACCACCCAGGCCGGGGGCATGTTCGGCCTGTATTTCAGTGGCGCCGATGACATCGTCACCTTCGAAGACGTGATGGCCAGCGACGCCGACCGCTTCAAGCGCTTCTTCCACCTGATGCTCGACGGCGGCGTGTACCTGGCCCCGAGCGCATTCGAAGCCGGTTTCACCTCCATCGCCCATGGCGAGACCGAGCTGAAGATCACCCTCGATGCGGCCGAACGGGCGTTTGCCGCGCTGAAGTAAGCCTGTGGATAACTGACGCCGGCTGAAGCTGGCGTCAGCGATTGCTGACAACCTCCCGCCTTTTTCCTACGTATTTATGCCCGAAGCAGCTATTAGCATTCCCTCGCAGCAGAAAAACGAGTAAAGACTTTGTAAGGATGGCCCTGCTTATTTCATAATGCGCGCTTATTGGATCCCCCGGAGGGTCCGCGCGCCCCTCAGAGGTAAGTCGATTCCCATGAACCGCACCGGCCGCACCCTTGCCTTGGGCTGCCTGTTGCTCCTTCAGCCCCTGCTCGCGAATGCACAGGCAGGCGGTAACTCGTTGTTGATCCCGGCGCTGGGCCGTTGCACGCTCAATACCCAGCCACAAGATCTCGCACCGGCACTCGACGCCTGTCAAAAAGCGGCGGACGCAGGTGATGCACAAGCGCAATACGAGTTGGGCGAGTTCTACTACGAAGGCAAGGCTGCGCCGCGCGACCTCAAGAAAGCCCTCGACTACTTCGAAAAAGCCTCGCTGCAAGGTCATGCCCAGGCGCAATTCAAGCTCGGCGGCATGTTCTTCCATGGCGAAGGCGTGCCAGCCAACAACGTCCAGGCCTATATCGTCCTGAAGATGGCCGCGGTCAACGGCGCCGAAGAAGCCCTGGACACCGCCGACGAAGTCGCCGAGCAAATGCCCCGTGACGAGTTGGAAGTGGCCACCCAGGTGCTGGGGCAGATCTTTCGCAAATACCTGATGGAATTGCAGAACGCCGATGGGCGTACGCCCTTCTCGCCACTGCCCTAAGTTCACTGCGCCCCCCTGTGGCGAGGGGATTTATCCCCGCTGGGCTGCGAAGCGGCCCCAAATCCGTCAACTCAATCGAGCTCCAATACCGCAGAGTCAGGCTTTAGGGTCGCTTCGCGCCCCAGCGGGGATAAATCCCCTCGCCACAAGGACTGTGCCCGACCTTAGAGACTCATCTTGCCAAGAGCCGAGGGTTACTTCTCAGGCATCGGCATCGGAAACGGCATCACATTGCCGACCGCGCCGCGGGCTTCGCTGATTTTCGGGGTGCCCAGGCGTTCGACTTCGTCGATGCGCACGATCGAATGCATCGGCACGAAGCTGCGCACCACGCCTTCGAACTGCGCCTTGAGCTTTTCCTCGCTCGGATCGACGACCACTTGCGTGCGCTCGCCAAAGACGAATTCTTCCACTTCCAGGAAACCCCACAGATCACTTTGATAGATCTGCTTGGCGTACATTTCGAACACCTGGCCCTGGTTGAGGAAAATCACCTTGTAGATTGGAGCTTCACGTTTGGTCATGGCTGGCGAAACACATCGGCGGGTAAAAATGAGGGCGCGAACTATAGCATAGCCACTGCTCGCACAGCGGTAGGAACCGGGGGACTTGTTCCCTATAATGCGCGGTTCTTTGAATCACGTGATGATCCCGTCCATGGCCAAGAAGCTTTACATCGAAACCCACGGTTGCCAGATGAACGAGTACGACAGCTCGCGCATGGTCGATCTGCTGGGTGAACACCAGGCCCTGGAAGTCACCGCCCGCGCCGAAGACGCGGACGTGATCCTGCTCAACACCTGCTCGATTCGCGAACGCGCCCAGGACCGGGTGTATTCCCAGCTCGGCCGCTGGCGCGAACTGAAGTTGGCCAACCCGGAAATGGTCATCGCCGTGGGCGGTTGCGTGGCCAGCCAGGAAGGCGCGGCCATTCGTGATCGCGCGCCGTACGTGGACGTGGTCTTTGGCCCGCAGACCTTGCACCGCCTGCCGGAGATGATCGACGCCGCCCGCAGCACCAAGCTGCCGCAAGTGGACGTTTCGTTCCCGGAAATCGAAAAATTCGACCACCTGCCCGAACCGCGTATCGATGGCCCAAGTGCCTACGTGTCGGTGATGGAAGGTTGCAGCAAGTACTGCACGTTCTGCGTGGTGCCCTACACCCGCGGTGAAGAAGTCAGCCGACCGTTCGACGACGTGCTCGCCGAGATCATCCACCTGGCGGAAAACGGCGTGCGCGAAGTGACCCTGCTGGGGCAGAACGTCAACGGCTATCGCGGCCTGACCCATGACGGGCGCCTGGCGGATCTCGCCGAACTGATCCGCGTCGTGGCAGCGGTGGATGGCATCGACCGCATCCGCTACACCACGTCTCATCCGCTGGAGTTCTCCGACAGCCTGATCCAGGCCCACGCCGAAGTCCCCGAACTGGTCAAGCACCTGCACCTGCCGGTGCAATCGGGCTCCGACCGGATCCTTGCGGCCATGAAACGCAACCACACGGCGCTGGAGTACAAATCCAAGCTGCGCAAGTTGCGCGCAGCAGTGCCGGGGATCTGCATCAGCTCGGACTTTATCGTCGGCTTCCCTGGCGAAACCGAGAAAGACTTCCAGCAGACCATGAAGCTGATCGAAGACGTGGGCTTCGACTTCTCCTATTCCTTCGTCTACAGCCAGCGTCCTGGCACTCCGGCGGCCGACCTGGCGGACGACACGCCCGAAGAACTGAAAAAGGAGCGGCTCAACGCCTTGCAACATCGCCTCAACCAGCAAGGTTTCGAGATCAGCCGACAAATGGTCGGCTCCGTCCAGCGGATTCTGGTGACCGATTATTCGAAAAAAGACCCGGGCGAGTTGCAAGGCCGGACCGAAAACAACCGCATCGTCAACTTCCGCTGCGACACCCCGGCCCTGATCGGCCAGTTCGCCGACGTGCACATCGACGCCGCGCAACCGCACTCCCTGCGCGGTTCGTTGATCCAGTAACAACGCGAATCCTTGTGGGAGCGGGCTTGCTCGCGAAGGCGGCATACCAGGCGATACCTGTACTGGATGAAAGACCGCTTTCGCGAGCAAGCCCGCTCCCACAAAAGACCGCGCCGGTCGCTGGAATCAGATTCGCCTGTTTAAGAGCTTTCGCACCCAGCCTACTGGCGTTATCCTTGATTTCACCTTAATTGCCCCCGGGCGGCTAAAAACGACCTTGAACGCACCCATCGAACCACATCGCTTTATTCTCGAGCCCTTTGAGGCTCGCCGCTTCGCCAATCTGTGCGGGCAATTCGACGAGCACCTGCGCTTGATCGAACAGCGCCTGGCCATCGAGATCCGCAACCGCGGAAACCAGTTCGAACTGATCGGCGAACCCAAGCACACCACCTCCGCGGAAAACCTGCTGCGCCGTCTCTACCGGGAAACCAAGGGGAGCGAGCTGTCGCCGGATACGGTCCACCTGTTCCTGCAGGAGTCGGCCGTCGAAGAACTCGACAACCATGCCCCGTCGGAACCTGCCGTGGCCCTGCGCACGAAAAAAGGCATGATTCGCCCTCGCGGCTTGAATCAGCAGCGCTACGTGAAGGAAATCCTGGGCAACGACATCAACTTCGGCATCGGCCCGGCCGGTACCGGCAAGACCTACCTGGCCGTGGCCTGCGCCGTCGATGCGCTGGAACGTGAACAGGTGCGGCGTATCCTGCTGGTGCGACCGGCGGTCGAAGCGGGTGAAAAACTCGGCTTCCTGCCCGGCGACCTGGCCCAGAAAATCGACCCGTACCTGCGCCCGCTCTATGACGCGCTGTATGAAATGCTCGGCTTCGAATACGTCGCCAAGCTGATCGAGCGCCAGGTCATCGAGGTCGCGCCGCTGGCCTACATGCGTGGTCGGACCCTGAACAACAGCTTCATCATCCTCGACGAAAGCCAGAACACCACGGTCGAGCAGATGAAAATGTTCCTGACCCGCATCGGCTTCGGCTCCACCGCCGTCATCACCGGGGACATCACCCAGGTCGACCTGCCCCGCGGCACCAAGTCCGGGCTGAACCATGTGATCCAGGTGCTCAAGGACGTGCCGGGCATCAGTTTCACGCACTTCATGCCCAAGGACGTGGTGCGTCATCCGTTGGTCCAGCGCATTGTCGAAGCCTACGAGCGCTTCGAGCATCGCGAGGCCGACGATGCGCCTGAAGGCAAAGGCAATCGCCACAATGCTTGAACTCGACCTGCAAGTGGCCTGCGAACACGCCGCCCCCAGCGAAGCCCAGTTCCGCCAATGGTGCGAACTGGCCCTGCGCCAGCGCAGCGCCGACTCGGAGCTGACGATCCGCCTGGTGGACGAACCCGAAGGCCGTGAACTGAACCACACCTGGCGGCAGAAAGACTACGCCACCAACGTGCTGTCGTTCCCCGCCGACGTACCCGACGAACTGCTCGACATCCCACTGCTGGGCGATCTGGTGATCTGCGTCCCGGTGGTGGAGCGTGAAGCAGCCGAACAAGACAAGACCCCCGAGGCTCACTGGGCCCATCTGGTGATTCACGGCTGCTTGCATCTACTGGGTTACGACCATATAGAAGATGACGAAGCCGAAGAAATGGAAGCACTGGAACGAACGTTGCTTGCAGAGCTGGGTCATCCCGATCCCTACGCCGGCGACGAACACTGATACATCAACCTGTAACGACAAAGGATTCAGAGTAATCGCTATGAGCGAAGATCGATCGAGCAACGGGCAGAAGTCATGGCTGGGCAAGCTCACCCAGGCTTTTGCCCATGAGCCGAAAAACCGCCAGGAGCTGCTGGAGCTGCTGCGCGATGCACACCAGAACAAACTGCTGGACAGCGAAGCGCTGGCCATCGTCGAAGGCGCCATCCAGGTCGCTGACCTGCAAGTCCGGGACATCATGGTCCCGCGCTCGCAGATGGTCAGCATCAAGGCGACCCAGACCCCCCGTGAATTTTTGCCCGCCGTGGTCGACTCCGCTCACTCGCGCTATCCGGTTGTCGGCGAGAGCCATGACGACGTCATGGGCGTGCTGCTGGCCAAGGACCTGCTGCCGCTGATCCTTCAGGAAAACGGCGACAGCTTCAACATCAAGGACCTGTTGCGCCCGGCCACCTTCGTGCCCGAGTCCAAGCGCCTGAACGTGCTGCTGCGTGAATTCCGCGCCAACCACAATCACATGGCCATCGTCATCGACGAATACGGCGGCGTGGCCGGCCTGGTCACCATCGAAGACGTCCTCGAGCAGATCGTCGGCGACATCGAGGACGAGCACGATGTCGAGGAAGACAGCTACATCAAGCCCCTGCCCAGCGGCGACTTCCTGATCAAGGCCCTGACGCCGATCGAGAACTTCAACGAATTCTTCGACAGCCAATTCTCCGACGATGAGTTCGACACCGTCGGCGGCCTGGTGATGAGTGCTTTCGGGCATCTGCCCAAGCGCAACGAAACCACGGAAATCGGCTCCTGGCGCTTCCGCATCCTGAATGCCGACAGCCGTCGGATTCACTTGCTGCGCCTGTCGCCCATTGGCCGATAACCCCTGCGAGACCCGCTAAGGACAAAAATGCGCTGGATAACCCGCCCCGGCTGGCCCGGTAACCTGCTGGCCATGGCGGCCGGTGCGATCACCACCCTGGCCTTGGCGCCGTTCGACTTCTGGCCGCTGGCATTGCTGGCGGTCGGCTTGTTCTACGCCGGGCTGCGCGAGCTCTCGCCACGCCAGGCCCTGGGCCGAGGCTGGTGTTTCGGTTTTGGCCTGTTTGGTGCTGGCACCAGTTGGATCTACGTCAGCATCCACAACTTCGGCGGCGCCTCGGTGCTGCTCGCCGGGTTATTGATGCTGCTGTTCATCGCCGCCATCGCCTGGTTCTTCGCCCTGCCCGCCTGGCTGTGGGCACGCTGGTTGCGCCGCAACGAGGCGCCGCTGGCCGATGCCCTGGCGTTCGCCGCGCTGTGGTTGGGCCAGGAAGCTTTCCGCGGCTGGTTCCTCACCGGGTTCCCCTGGCTGTACTCCGGCTACAGCCAGCTCAACGGCCCGCTGGCCGGCCTCGCGCCGCTGGGCGGGATGTGGCTGATCTCCTTCACCCTGGCCTTGACCGCCGCGCTGCTGTACAACGCGCCCCGGTTGATCCGCACCGGACGCAAGGGCTTCATCGCCGCGGGCGTGATGCTGCTGATCGGCCCATGGGTGGCCGGCCTGGCCCTCAAGGGCCATGCCTGGACCAGTCCTTCGGGCGACCCGCTGAGCGTCGCGGCGATCCAGGGCAACATCGAACAAAGCATGAAGTGGGACCCCGAGCAGCTCAACGCGCAGTTGGCGCTGTACCGCGACATGAGCTTTGCGTCCAAGCGCGTCGACCTGTTGATCTGGCCGGAAACCGCAGTACCGGTGCTCAAGGAATCTGCCCAGGGTTATCTGGACATGATGGGCAGCTTCGCCGCCGAGCGGCATTCGGCGTTGATTACCGGTGTGCCGATTCGCCAACTGGTGCGCCACGAGAAGCGCTATTTCAACGGCATCACCGTGACCGGCGAAGGCGACGGTACTTACTTGAAGCAAAAGCTCGTGCCGTTTGGCGAATACGTGCCGCTACAGGACATCCTGCGCGGCCTGATCGCCTTCTTCGACCTGCCCATGTCGGACTTCGCCCGGGGCCCGGCCGACCAGCCACTGCTGCAAGCCAAGGGTTACCAGATCGCGCCGTTCATCTGCTATGAAGTGGTCTATCCGGAATTTGCCGCCAGCTTGTCAGCGCGCAGCGACCTGTTGCTGACCATCAGCAACGACACCTGGTTCGGCACCTCGATCGGCCCGTTGCAACACCTGCAAATGGCCCAGATGCGCGCCCTGGAAGCCGGTCGCTGGATGATCCGCGCCACCAACAACGGCGTCACCGGGCTGATCAACCCCTTCGGCCAGATCACCGCACAGATCCCGCAATTCGAGCGTGGCATCCTGTACGGCGAAGTGGTGCCGATGCACGACCTGACGCCGTACCTGCAATGGCGCTCATGGCCGCTGATCATTTTGTGCCTGTCGCTGTTGGGCTGGGCGTTGATGGCGAGCCGGATGGCCAAGACCGTTTAAGGCCTCTGGCACCCCTTGTGGCGAGGGAGCTTGCTCCCGCTGGGTGGCGCAGCCGCCCCGTTTTTCCCAACCACTGAAGATGTTCCAGCCCGGCGACAGTGGCGTCTGCTGCGCAGCCGAGCGGGAGCAAGCTCCCTCGCCACAGAAGCTCGCTAGCCCATGACATTGGCGAACACCCATGCATTGGATGTCTGCACAAGGCAGGCGACTACCCACTCTGGAAGACCATTGAGCTCTTGTGGCGTGGGAGCTTGCTCCCGCTGGACTGCGAAGCAGGCCCTGTTTTTAGGGGGACCGCTTCGCGGCCCAGCGGGAGCAAGCTCCCTCGCCACAACCATGTTCGGCCCACACATTTCGTATGCTCAGCGATAGAACAACCAATACCCCAACAACCCCATCGCCTCATTCATCAACTGCCCGGACTGCCAGATCGACTTGAACTCCGGCATCCAGCCACCCAGTGGCCGGGCGTTGTCCGGGCCCAGGAAGCCGACAGGCGCCGGCACCACTTCAAATCCTGACCGCTCGAAACTCCAGACCGCCCGCGGCATGTGCCACGCCTGGGTCACCACCACAACCCGCTTGATGCCTTCCGGCAACAGGATCTCGGCGCTCATCTGGGCGTTTTCCCAGGTGGTGCGGCTACGTCCTTCCTGCCAACGCACGTTGACGCCAAAATCCTCCAGCATCGAGTCGGCCATCAACTTGGCCTCGCTGGGCGGGGTGCCGTAGTGCAAGCCGCCAGTGGTCAGCACGGGCAAGCCCGACGCCTTGGCCAGTCGCGCCGCATAACGCTGGCGTTCGAGGCCGACACCGGTGGGCTGGTCGGAACCCCAGGCCAGGTCACCGCGCTCGCGACCGGAACCCAGCACCACGATGGCGTCGGCACGCTGGGCCAGGGTCGCCCATTCACTGCGCAGCAGCGGCGGCTCACGCTCCAATGCCTTGGCGCTCCACTGCACCACCACCGGCAGGCTCATCAACCAGAAACCGCCCAGGCCCACGGCGAAACACAGGCGGGCCAGGCGCGGCCGAGAATGGCGCCACCACCAGGCGAGCGCCAACAGCAGCAGAAGAATGCCGGGCGGCAATAGAAGTTGTTTGATGAAATAGCGAAAGGGCATCGGGCATCTCCATAGATGCCCGAAGCCTAAGGGGGTTGACGCAAAGCGACAACAGATTCGAAAAAGCCTTGAACCAAAAAAAGCGACACGCGTGAATCCGGCTTTACTTGAACTGCAGCGACCGGATCTTTACTGCATCCTTATCAGGCGTCCGGTCCTTGAGCCACACAACCTTGGCCGAACGGGGCGCTTCGAGACGCTTGAGTACCTGGGCCCCACTGGTGGGGGGGTTATGTCCGGCCTGTTCAAGGTAAGCCTTGACCAGTTCGAACTCTGCGGGGCTCAAGCCTCGCAGTTCCAGCTCTACCGGGCGCTCATCACGCAAGCGACCGGCGGTTCTTGCAGCGTCCAGGGCCACCCCGAGACGATCGATCAGTTTTTCGTACAACTCAGGTGTAGCGACTTTTCGTTGTGATTCAACCATCCCTCACCTCATTGAAGATAAGACTCACTCCCCATTGAGAAGCTTAGCTTCGCTGGGCAAACCGGCAGTGCGCCGCGACCAACGGCCCTGAACACGGGTCATCGCCGATGATCGGCAATGGCTCGGCGGTGGTTCGGCAGCAATCAGGGTTTCCCTCGGCAGAGCGCGGTCATGTATGCTACGGCGCTTCCTGTAACTCCACTTCCAGCTTGGCTGGGCATCGAAAACGCCGCATTCGGCGTCGTCTGCGTCCAGCATGGCAACGAAGAGGATTGGGCCACCCCATTCAGTACAAAAGTAGCCATGCACGAACACTACCAGCCCCGTGAAATCGAAGCCGCCGCCCAGTCGTTCTGGGACGAGCAAAAGTCCTTTGAAGTCAGTGAACAGCCAGGCAAGGAGACTTACTACTGCCTGTCGATGTTCCCTTACCCCAGCGGCAAGCTACACATGGGGCACGTGCGCAACTACACCATCGGCGACGTGATCTCCCGTTACCAGCGCATGCAAGGCAAGAACGTCCTGCAACCCATGGGTTGGGACGCCTTCGGCATGCCGGCGGAAAACGCCGCGATGAAGAACAACGTGGCCCCCGCCAAGTGGACCTACGAAAACATCGCCTACATGAAGACCCAGCTGCGTAGCCTGGGCCTGGCGGTGGATTGGTCCCGCGAGGTCACCACCTGCAAGCCCGACTACTACCGCTGGGAACAATGGCTGTTCACCCGCCTGTTCGAAAAAGGCGTGATCTACCGCAAGAACGGCACCGTGAACTGGGACCCGGTGGACCAGACCGTACTGGCCAACGAACAAGTGATCGACGGCCGCGGCTGGCGCTCCGGCGCGCTGATCGAAAAGCGCGAAATCCCGATGTACTACTTCAAGATCACCGCCTACGCGGATGAGCTCCTGGAGAGTCTCGACGAACTGACCGGTTGGCCCGAGCAGGTCAAGACCATGCAGCGCAACTGGATCGGCAAGTCCCGGGGCATGGAAGTGCAGTTCCCCTACGACGTCGCCTCCATTGGCGAAGCCGGCACCCTGAAAGTCTTCACCACCCGTCCGGACACGCTGATGGGCGCCACGTATGTGGCCGTGGCCGCCGAGCATCCGCTGGCCACCCTGGCGGCCCGGAACAACCCTGAGCTGCAGGCGTTCATCGCCGAATGCAAGGGCGGCAGCGTCGCCGAAGCCGATGTCGCCACTCAAGAGAAGAAAGGCCTGGCAACGTCGTTGTTCGTCGAGCACCCGCTCACTGGCGAGAAGCTGCCGGTGTGGGTCGCCAACTACGTGTTGATGCACTACGGCGACGGCGCGGTGATGGCCGTGCCGGCCCACGACGAGCGTGATTTCGAATTCGCCCACAAGTACAACCTGCCGGTCAAACCGGTGGTGCGCACCAGCGCCGGCGACCAGACTCCCGCACCTTGGCAGGACGCCTATGGCGAACACGGCGAACTGATCAACTCCGGCGAGTTCAACGGCCTGGACTTCGCGGGCGCATTCGATGCCATCGAAGTCGCCCTGATCAAGAAGAACCTCGGCGCCTCGCGCACCCAATTCCGCCTGCGGGACTGGGGCATCAGCCGCCAGCGCTACTGGGGCTGCCCGATCCCGATCGTGCACTGCGACACCTGCGGCGACGTACCGGTGCCGGAAGACCAACTGCCCGTGGTCCTGCCGGAAGACGTCGTACCCGACGGCGCCGGTTCGCCCCTGGCGCGCATGCCCGAGTTCTACGAGTGCAACTGCCCGAAATGCGGTGCACCGGCCAAGCGCGAAACCGACACCATGGACACCTTCGTCGAGTCCTCCTGGTATTACGCGCGCTACGCCTCGCCGCACTATGAGGGCGGCCTGGTGGAAAAATCCGCGGCCGACCACTGGTTGCCAGTGGACCAGTACATCGGCGGCATCGAACACGCCATTCTCCACCTGCTCTACGCACGCTTCTTCCACAAGCTGATGCGTGACGAAGGCCTGGTGAGTTCCAACGAGCCGTTCAAGAACCTGCTGACCCAAGGCATGGTGATCGCCGAGACTTACTATCGTCGCGAAGCCAACGGTGCCTACACCTGGTTCAACCCGAGCGACGTCGAACTCGAACGCGACAGCAAAGCCAAGGTCATCAGCGCCAAGCTGATCGCCGACGGCCTGCCGGTGGAAATCGGCGGCACCGAGAAAATGGCCAAGTCGAAGAACAACGGCGTCGACCCACAGTCGATGATCGACCAGTTCGGCGCGGACACCTGCCGCCTGTTCATGATGTTCGCCTCGCCACCTGACATGAGCGCGGAATGGTCCGACTCGGGCGTCGAGGGCTCGCACCGCTTCCTCAAGCGCGTCTGGCGCCTGGCCCAAGCCCACGTCACCCAGGGCCTGCCGGGCAAACTGGCCGTCGCCAGCCTGAACGACGAGCAGAAAGCCGTCCGTCGCTCGATTCACCTGGCCATCAAGCAGGCCAGCCATGACGTCGGCCAGAACCACAAATTCAACACCGCCATCGCCCAGGTGATGACGCTGATGAACGTGCTGGAAAAAGCCGCGCAAGGCACCGAGCAGGATCGCGCACTGGTTCACGAAGGCCTGGAAGCCGTGACGTTGCTGCTCGCGCCGATCACCCCACACATCAGCCACGAGCTGTGGAATCAACTGGGTCACGCCGACCCGGTGATTGATGCACGCTGGCCGGTGGTGGACGAAACCGCGCTGGTGCAGGACAGCCTGACCCTGGTTATCCAGGTCAACGGCAAGCTGCGCGGCCAGATCGAAATGCCGGCTGCGGCAACGCGCGAAGAAGTTGAAGCCGCCGCGCGGGCCAATGAAAACGTGCTGCGCTTCGTCGATGGCCTGACCATTCGCAAAGTGATCGTCGTGCCCGGCAAGCTGGTCAACATCGTCGCAAGCTAATTGGATCGGGCGCGAGGCTCAAGCCTGGCGCCGAATACAACCTGCGGGGTCGCATGGTCGACCCCCATAGGGTTCAAGGGGAGCAACAAGATGATCAAACGTAATCTGCTGGTAGTGGGCCTGGCGGTCCTGTTGAGCGCCTGCGGCTTCCAACTGCGCGGCACCGGCACCACCGAGCTGGCCATCACGGAACTGGACCTCAGCGCACGGGACGCCTATGGCGACACCGTGAAACTGCTGCGCGACACCCTGGAAAACAGTGGCGTGAAAGTCTACAGCGGGGCCCCGTACAAGCTGGTACTGGCCCGTGAACAGCAGAGCCAGCGCAGCCTGAGCTATGCCGGTGCCGGTCGTTCCGCCGAGTACGAACTGAACAACGTACTGAGCTATGAGATCCGCGGCCAGAACGACCTGGTACTGCTGGACGACAAGCTGCAGGTGCAGAAGGTCTACCTGCACGATGGCAACAACATCACCGGTTCCGACCAGGAGTCGAGCGAAGTGCGCGATGAAATGCGTCGTGACCTCGTGCAACGCATGATGCTGCGCCTGCAACAGCTGAGCCCGGCCCAGCTGGAGCAACTGCAACAGACCGCCAACGCCCGCGCCAAGGCCGAAGCCGATGCGCTGGAAGCGGCACGCAAGGCTGAAGCGGAAACCCCGCAACAGTCGCCGATGCAGATCCCGGCTGAATAAGCCTTGCGGGGCGCTCCGGCGCCCCGCTCGCCTTCTCTTATGAAGCTCGCTCCCGCCCAACTCGGCAAACACCTGCAAGGCGCCCTCGCGCCGGTCTACATCATCAGTGGCGATGACCCACTGCTGTGCCAGGAAGCCGCCGACGCCATCCGCGCCGCTGCACGCCAGCAAGGTTTCGACGAGCGCCAGGTATTTGCCGCCGACGCCAGTTTCGACTGGGGCACGCTGCTGCAGGCCGGGGCGAGCATGTCGTTGTTCGCCGAAAAACGCCTACTGGAGCTGCGTTTGCCGTCTGGCAAACCCGGTGACAAAGGCGCCGCTGCGCTGATCGAATATTGCTCTCGCCCGGCCGAGGACACCGTGCTGCTCATCAGCTTGCCGAAACTCGACGGCAGCGCGCAAAAGACCAAATGGGGCAAGGCCCTGGTCGAAGGCCCGCAGACCCAGTTCGTGCAGATCTGGCCGGTGGATGTCAGCCAGTTGCCCAGCTGGATCCGCCAGCGCCTGTCCCAGGCCGGCCTCTCGGCCAGCCAGGACGCGGTGGAACTGATCGCCGCCCGGGTCGAAGGCAACCTGTTGGCCGCTGCCCAGGAAATCGAAAAGCTCAAGCTGATGGCCGAAGGCGGCCAGATCACCGTGGAAACGGTGCAAGCCGCCGTGGCCGACAGTGCGCGCTTCGATGTCTTCGGGCTGACCGATGCGATCCTCAACGGTGAGGCCGCCCATGCCCTGCGCATGCTCGAAGGCCTGCGGGGCGAAGGCGTCGAGCCGCCGGTGATCCTCTGGGCCCTGGCCCGGGAATTACGCCTGCTGGCCAACCTGTCCCTGCAATACAGCCAGGGCGTCCCACTGGACAAAGCCTTCAGCCAGGCCCGCCCACCGGTGTGGGACAAACGCAAACCGCTGATGAGCAAGGCCCTGCAACGCTACTCGGCACCACGCTGGGCGCAATTGCTCCTCGAAGCCCAGCGCATCGACGCGCAGATCAAGGGCCAGGCCGCCGGCTCACCGTGGATGAGCCTCAGTCGCTTGTCGCTGTTGATGGCCGGTCAACGATTGCCCCTGCCTGCCGAGTAAACACACTCAGGCCAGAGGGCTTTCTGTGGCGAGGGAGCTTGCTCCCGCTGGGGCGCGAAGCGGCCCTGTTTTTCGGGTCTGCTTCGCAGCCCAGCGGGAGCAAGCTCCCTCGCCACACAAAAGCTGTCTCCCCCAAATCCGCCACCTGAGGCGAAACTTCCTACTGCATGCAGGGACTGGACAGCCCGCCAACTCTGCCCCATGATTTGCCCCGCAAAACCACCCCACGAGAGACACCATCATGAGCAAAAAGCCATCCAGGCATGGCCCCAACAAGGCCAAATCCATCGTCGCCCAGCCCCTGTTCCGCAGCCGCCAGGAACGACCCGCCAAGGGCAAAGGCAGCTACCGCCGCGAAGCCTTCCAGTCTGACAACTGGGAGGCTTCTTGCTTTGTGGCAGCTTGAAACACCCGGACAAGCCCTACACCCCTTTCGCATGATAAGGTCAGCACCTGATTTGTATTTCTGGACCCGTGCATGCCCTTCTGTCTTTCCCATCGTTGGCCACTGCGCCAGATGATTGTTGCCGCCAGCGTTGCCCTGCTTGTCGCCTGCGCCGAAAAACCTACTGCCGCCGACGCCCAACCGCTCCAGACAGCCCCCGCCGTGACCGCTCCGGCCATCGTCCCGCCCCTGGTGCCGACCGGTGAAGACCTGGCCATTGCGCCCACCCAGACCTTCGCGCAATGGCAAGCAGGGTTTCGCAAGGAGGCACTGGCCGCCGGGATCCGTGGCGACCTGTTCGATCGTGCGTTTGTCGGCGTCAGCCCGGACATGAGCGTGATCAAGGCCGATCGCAGCCAGCCGGAATTCACCCGTCCCGTGTGGGAATACCTCGATGGCGCGCTATCGCCACTGCGGGTCAACAAAGGCAAGAGCCTGATCCAGCAGAACGCCCAGGTCCTGCAAAGTATCGAGCAGCGTTATGGCGTTGATCGCGAGGCGCTGGTGGCGGTGTGGGGCATGGAGAGCAACTTCGGCCAGTTCCAGGGTAGCAAGTCGGTGATCAATTCCCTGGCGACCTTGGCCTACGAAGGACGACGCCCGGGTTTTGCCCATGCGCAACTGATCGCCGCGCTGCAAATCCTGCAACAGGGCGATATCACACCGGAAAAAATGCTCGGTTCCTGGGCCGGCGCCATGGGCCAGACCCAGTTCATTCCCACCACGTACAACACCCATGCAGTGGATTTCGACGGCGACGGTCGCCGCGACATCTGGGGCAGCTCCACCGACGCCCTGGCCTCGACCGCCCATTACCTGCAAAGCTCCGGCTGGCAGCGTGGCCAGCCATGGGGGTTCGAGGTCGATCTCCCAGAGGGCTTCGACTACACCCTGGCCGATGGCACGATCCGCAAGCCTGTTGCTGAATGGGAGCGACTGGGAGTTTCAGAATATGGCGGCCTGCCAATAACCCCGGATGACAAACAGCTCTCGGCGTCTCTGCTCCTGCCGGCCGGCCATCGCGGCCCGGCGTTCCTGATCTTCGATAACTTCCGCGCCATCCTCAAGTACAACAACTCGTCGTCCTATGCCTTGGCGGTCGGATTGTTGTCAAAGCGCTTTACCGACGGCGGACTGGTCTATGGCCAGTGGCCCAAGGAGGACCTGCCCCTGAGCCGCAGCGAGCGCATCGAATTGCAGACACTGCTGAGCAAGCACAACTACGACGCGGGCAACCCCGATGGCATCATCGGCGCCAACACCCGCAAGGCCATCCGCAGTGCCCAGCAGTCGTTCGGCTGGCCGGCGGATGGGTATCCGACGCAGCAGTTGCTGGAAGCATTGCGTAACCGCTGAATTGCCGTATGGCGGCTACAGCTATCGCGAGCTTGCTCGCGATAGCTGACTCCCAGGCGCTACATGACTAGCGACTGACCACCACATCCTGCTCCAGCACCAACCTCTTCTCCTCCGCATCGAGCGTCACCAAGGCCCCCATGGGCAAGGTCAGGTTCGGATCGCAGTGCCCGCTGCGCCAGCCGGACAGCACCGGGATACGCAACGGCTCGAAGGTCTGCTTGAGCAAGCGGTTCAACGCCTCGACGTCGACCCCGGCCACATCCCCCACCAAAACGCCGCGTAGCTGGTGCAACGTGCCGGCCAATCGCAGTTGAGTCAGCAATCGGTCGATGCGATACAGCGGCTCGTTGACGTCTTCGATGAACAGGATCACCCCTTCGGCGTCGATCTGAAAAGGCGTGCCCATGGTCGCGGCAATCATCGACAGGTTGCCGCCCAGCAGACGTCCGTGGGCGATGCCTGGCTCGACGGTGGTCAATGGGTAGGCTGCGGGGTGGTTCAGCTCGCTGCCGGCCTTCAACTGTCCACGCAGCAGGCTGAAAAACGAGGTGACGGTCGGGGGTTCCTTGTCGCCCAGCAGATCGGCGTTGAGCAGCGGGCCGTGGAAGGTCACGAAGCCTGCGTAGCGGCTGATGGCCAGGTGCAGGGCGGTGATGTCGCTGTAGCCTACGAATGGCTTGGGGTTGCGGCGCAGGAGGTCGAAGTCGATGCGGTCCAGCAGGCGTGGTGTGCCGTAGCCGCCGCGCAGGCAGATGATCGCGTTGACTTCTGAGTCGGCGAAGGCGCTGTGCAGGTCGTTGAGTCGTACTTCGTCGCTGCCGGCCAGGTAGTCGTTCTTTTCGTAGACGCCTGGGAAGATCCGGAGCTCATGACCTCGGGCGCGCATCCATTGGATGGCTTTTTCCGTGTCCAGGGGGGCGGGGCCGGCGGGGGCGATCACGGCGATCAACCCTTCGGACGGAAGTGCCGGGACGGGTTGATGTGGGTTCAGGACTTGGGTGACTTCCATGGGGTTCCCGGTTTTTCGGCTTGCTATGCGTGTATATCCGTTTTTTGTGTAACGGCTACTTATGGTTCCGCTCTTACAGCGGCTTACTTTTGAAAAGCGCAAAAGTAAGCAAAACGCTCTTGCCCCACCACTCGGTGCCTCGCCTAGGCTCGGCATGCCCGAACGCAGGCATTGCTCCGTGGGCCGCCGCGAAGGGCCATCCATGGCCCAGCGCGGCTATCCCGGCATCCATGCCGGGATGCCCACTGCGCAATACCTGCGTTCGGCCAGCGTGGTTTAACGGGGCGCCTAGATCAAGATCAAGATCAAGATCAAGATCCAAAGCAAAGCAAAGCAAAGCAAAGCAAAAGCGGGGCATTCACTTAGGGCAGTCGACAAACCCGTGGCGAGGGAGCTTGCTCCCGCTGGGCCGCGAAGCGGCCCCAAAACCTGCCAAATACGGAGCATCAGACACACCGCACCCGCCGGTTTACGACTACTTCGCAGCCGAGCGGGAGCAAGCTCCCTCGCCACAGGTCCATCATTTTTCTTAAGTGAACAGCATTACGCTCCCACAGGGCTTTGCGGTGTTCGCAATATCTGGGTAGGTGCAAAAACCTGTGGGAGCGGGTGATCACAGCATCTGCACACGACACAAAACCTTGCTCGCGATGCGGCACAGCCAACATCACCACAAACCTATCCTCCGCTTTCCCGAGCAAGCCCGCTCCCACAGAAGAAACGCGTTCACTCTAAGCCAGGCCGGCTATAAGGCCGCCTCGCGCAGCTTTTGATCTGGGGCGCCCCGTTAACCACGATGGCCGAACGCAGGCATTGCGCAGTGGGCACCTCGGCATGGATGCCGAGGTAGCCGCGCTGGGCCATGGATGGCCCTTCGCGGCGGCCCACGGAGCAATGCCGGAGTGAGGGCACACCGAGCCTAAGCGAGGTGCCGAGTGGTGGGGCAAGAGCGTTTTGGTTACTTTTGCGCTCTTCAAAAGTGACCCGCTGTAAGAGCGGAACCATAAGCCGCCGTTACGCAAAAACGGATATGCACACCACCCCAAAAACCAACGCTAAAAAATCAGGATCCGAGCAGCTCAGCCTTGACCAACTTAGCCTGCTCATCCGCATGATACGAAGACCGCACCAACGGCCCCGAAGCCACGTTCTTGAAGCCCATCTTGTACCCTTCCTCGGCAAACCAGGCAAAGGTATCCGGATGCACAAAACGCTGCACCGGCAGGTGACTACGCGAAGGCTGCAAGTACTGCCCCAAGGTCAACATATCGATGTCATGCTCACGCATGCGCTTCATGACCTCGATAACTTCCTCATCCGTCTCTCCCAGGCCCAGCATCAAGCCGGACTTGGTCGGAATGTGCGGCATCATCTGCTTGAAGCGTTGCAGCAAGGTCAACGACCACTGGTAATCCGAACCCGGACGCGCGGCCTTGTACAGGCGCGGAACGGTTTCCAGGTTGTGGTTGAACACATCCGGCGGCTCGGCGGCGGTGATTTCAAGGGCGATGTCCATGCGGCCACGGTAATCGGGCACCAGGGTTTCCAGCTGGACATTCGGCGACAGTTTGCGGATCTCGCGGATGCAGTCGGCGAAGTGCTGGGCACCGCCGTCACGCAGGTCGTCACGGTCCACCGAGGTGATGACCACGTACTTGAGCTTCAGGTCGGCGATGGCGATGGCCAGGCTTTCCGGCTCGTTGGTGTCCAATGGCTTCGGACGGCCGTGGCCAACGTCACAGAATGGGCAGCGACGGGTGCAGATGTCGCCCATGATCATGAATGTGGCAGTGCCGCCGGAGAAGCACTCGCCCAGGTTCGGGCAGGAGGCTTCTTCGCAGACGCTGTGCAGCTTGTGCTTGCGCAGCAGGGCCTTGATTCGGTCGACTTCCGGGGACACCGGGATGCGCACGCGGATCCAGTCAGGTTTCTTTGGCAATTCGGTGGTCGGAATGATCTTGACCGGGATGCGTGCAACCTTCTCGGCGCCGCGCAGCTTGACGCCGGCCTCTACCTTGGCACGTGGGGCCGGACGCTCGGTGACGTCCTGCGTCGGGATAATGGTTTGCACTGCATCAGTAGTCATATCAGTCGATTCCGCCCGTGAGGGTCGTCTGCTCAGCATAGTCGAGGTGTTTGACGAGCTGCGCGCGCAGCCGGGCACTTACCTCGGCAAATTCAATCGATCCTGCATGCTCGCTCAACTGGGTCATCGCCAGTCCCGCGTAGCCACAGGGATTAATCCGTCGAAATGGCGCAAGGTCCATGTCCACGTTCAGCGCCAGGCCATGAAACGAACAGCCGTGGCGGATTCGCAATCCCAAGGAGGCGATCTTCGCCCCGTCGACATAGACACCCGGCGCATCCGGCTTGGCCGCCGCCGTCACACCGTAGCTGGCCAGCAGCTCGATCAGGCATGTCTCCATGCGGGTGACCAGCTCGCGCACGCCAAACCCCAGCTTGCGCACATCCAGCAACAGGTAGGCGACCAATTGGCCAGGACCATGGTAGGTCACCTGCCCGCCCCGGTCGACCTTCACCACCGGGATATCCCCCGGCAGCAGCAGGTGCTCGGCCTTGCCGGCCTGGCCCTGGGTGAACACCGGCGGGTGTTCCACCAGCCAGACTTCATCGTCGACGGTAGTGCCGCGTTCGTTCGTGAAGCGTTGCATGGCATGCCAGACCGGCTCGTAAGCCATCGTGCCCAGCTCGCGAAAGCCCAGCGTGCCCGGCATCACAACACCATGTGCACGAAACCGGTCGCACGCAGCTCGCTGTTGATGTCGTAGAGCTGTTCCTGGCCGGTGGCAATGATGTGCAACTGGATCGTCGTGTACTTGCCGTTGGTACTCTGGCGCTCGGCCAGGGTCTTGTGGTCAACAGTGGCATGTTTCTCAAGGATCGCAATGATCCGGTCCTTGAAACCCACGCCGGTGTCGCCGATGACCTTGATCGGATAATCCGCGCAGGGGAATTCGATCTTCGGCGCTTTTACTTCAGAGTCTGTCATGGGGTAACGGCCTCGTAAGCCGTGGTAACGCACATGGCCCCGCTCCGAATGGGAACGAGGCCATGCAGGTCAACACTTCAATCAGTTGAACAAGCCGTAGAAGAATAGACGGATGCTATCCCACATGCGGCGGAAGATACCACCTTCCTCGACCGCGTCCAGAGCGATCAGGTCGGCGCTGTGCACCACTTTGTCGTCCAGTTTGACTTCGACTTTACCGATCACGTCGCCCTTGGCGATGGGAGCGGTCAGTTGCGGGTTCATGGTCATGCTGGCAGCGAGCTTCTTGAGCTGGCCTTTAGGCAAGGTCATGGTCAGGTCTTGGGCCAGGCCGGCCTTCACCTGATTGGTGGTGCCTTTCCAGACCTGGGCCTGGGCCAGTTCGGTGCCCTTCTGGTAGAAGGTCTGGGTTTCGAAGAAACGGAAACCGTAGGTCAGCAGCTTCTGGGTTTCAGCGGCACGGGCCACTTCGCTGCTGGTGCCGAAGACGACGGCGATCAGGCGCATGCCGTCACGGACAGCCGAAGACACCATGCAGTAGCCAGCTTCGTCGGTGTGGCCGGTCTTCAGGCCATCGACGGTCTTGTCGCGCCACAGCAGCAGGTTGCGGTTAGGCTGCTTGATGCCGTTCCAGAAGAATTCCTTCTGGGAGTAGATGGCGTAGTGCGCCGGGTCTTCATGAATGATCGCCCGCGCCAGGATCGCCATGTCGTGAGCCGACGAGTAGTGCTCAGGGTTCGGCAGGCCGGTAGGGTTCATGAAGTGGCTGTTGGTCATGCCCAGGTCGGCCACGGTCTTGTTCATCATGTCGGCGAACGCATCTTCGCTGCCGGCGATGTGCTCGGCCAGGGCGACGCTGGCGTCGTTGCCGGACTGGATGATGATGCCGTGCAGCAGGTCGCTGACGGTCACTTGCGAACCGACCTTGATGAACATCCGCGAACCGCCGGTACGCCAGGCGTTTTCGCTGACGGTCACCGGATCGTTTTCACCGATCTGGCCACGACGGATTTCCAGGGTGGCGATGTAGGCGGTCATCAGCTTGGTCAGGCTGGCCGGTGGCAGGCGCTGGTCACCGTTGTTCTCTACCAGGACCTCGCCGCTGCTGGCATCCATGAGCACGAAGGATTTGGCGGCCAATTGAGGAGGCGCAGGCATCATCTCCACCGCGAACGCGGCTGGGGAGAGAAGCAGCGGGACTAGCAGGCAAAGGCGTTTGGCAAAGGTGGTGATGTTCATCCGTCTCTCGAAATCGCTAATGGGACTGCCCGAAGGCAAAACTGAAACAGGCAACCTTCTAACGGGTCGCCGCGTATTTAAGTTGCTCACTCACAACCCTTGCCGGGCTTTTGTTATTCATGGAGCCAACAACCTGGCCCGCTCCAACCGCAAGCGGGCCTCAATCAATTACTCGGCGGTGACCAGGCTCGGCGAACCGAGATTGGCCAGGCGCACACTGTTCTGCACTTGCTGGACTTCACCCGGAGAACCGATCGGCCCCAGGCGCACCCGATGCAGTGTCTGCTGGTTGCGCACGATCGAGCTGATGAACACCGGGGCGCTCACCATCGAGCTGAGCTTCGACCTCAGCAGCTCGGCAGCGTCCGGGTTGGCGAACGCGCCCACTTGCAGAAACTGGCCAGACGCTGTTGCAGAAGCGTTTTTTTTTGCGTCGAGCTGAACGGGCACTACGGCCGCCGCGTGCTGCTGCGGCGGTGGCGTCCACTGCTCGACCGTGCCGGTGGACGCCGTCACGGTCGGCGCGGCATTTTGCGCCACTTTCGGCTCGTTGAGCATCAAAGGCGCCGGACGGCCGCGTTGGGCCCACCATTCCTGCGGGTCGATACCTTCAACCTTGACCCGGGCGGTGCCGATTTCAGCGTAACCGAGTTTTTTCGCCGCCGCATACGACAAGTCGATGATGCGGTCGGAATAGAACGGCCCACGGTCATTGACCCGCAGGATCACGCTCTTGTTGTTGTCCAGGTTGGTCACCCGCACATAGCTGGGCAGCGGCAAGGTCTTGTGGGCCGCGCTCATGCCATACAGGTCATACACCTCGCCGTTGGCGGTGTTCTGGCCGTGGAACTTGGTGCCATACCAGGACGCCGTGCCCGAGGCCACGTAGCGCTTGGAGTCGGACAGCGGGAAATAGGTCTTGCCCAACACCGTGTACGGGTTGGCCTTGTAGGGGCCCGTGTGCAGGGTCGGCGTGGCATCGGGAATGCGCGAGACATCCACATCCCACCACGGCGCGCCGTCCTTGTGGGCCCGGTTGATGTCCAGGCCGGGCGTCGCGCGCACGGCGGTGGAGTTCTTCTGGGCCGGCGCGCGGCTGGTCGAACAACTGACGACCAACAGCGACAGCGCGGCCAACGCCACGAGCTTGAGGGGTTTGGCTTTCAGGGGTAGATAGGTAGGCAATGCCCGCATTATTTGACGCCCCGTGCTTTGACCAGCTCTTCAGACAGTTGATATACGGCCATGGCGTACATCACGCTGCGGTTATAACGCGTAATCGCGTAGAAATTCTTCAGGCCCATCCAGTATTCGGGGCCTTGTTCGCCTTCCAGGCGTATCGCGGTGACCGGCATGTCGTCACGCAGCGCATCATGACTCGACCAGCCCAACGCCCGCAACTCCCCGACGGTTTTCGTCGGCTCGATGCCCTCGGTCAGGCCCTGGTCCACCTGCTCGCCACGCACGTCGGCACGGCTGACCACCGGCTGGCCGGCTTCCCAGCCGTGGCGCTTGAAATAGCTGGCAACACTGCCGATGGCATCGGTCGGGTTGGTCCAGATATTGATGTGACCGTCGTCGTCGAAGTCCACCGCGTAAGCACGAAAACTGCTGGGCATGAATTGCGGCAGGCCCATGGCTCCGGCATAAGAACCCTTGAGGGTCAGCGGATCAACCTGCTCTTCGCGGGCCAGCAGCAAGAACTCGCGCAGCTCCTTGCGAAAGAATTCGGCGCGCGGCGGGTAATCGAAGCCCAGGGTCGACAGCGCGTCGATCACCCTGAAATTCCCGGTGTTACGGCCAAAGAACGTCTCGACGCCAATGATAGCCACAATGAACTGGGCCGGTACGCCGTATTCCTGCTCGGCACGGGCCAGGGCCGCCTCGTGCTGGCGCCAGAAGTCCACGCCCCGGGCGATACGCGCCTCGGTGATGAACATCGGCCGGTACTCGCTCCACTGCTTGACCCGCTCGGCGGGCCGGGAGATGGCGTCAAGGATCGACTGCTTGCGCTCGGCCTCGCGAAATACCCCCATCAGTTGCTCACCGGCAAAACCGTAGTCGCGGGTCATCTCACCGACGAATTCGGCCACCTGCGGCGAACCTTCGTATTCGCCTGCCTGGGCATGCGGCGCACCGCCCAGGAAGCCGACCAGGCCGATCCACGGCGCATATCGCGTCGACCAGCCACGCATTGCTTGCATTGAACTCTTCACCTTATTCAAACCTGCGCGATCCACTTGCGATGCGTATGAATCGACATCAAGACCCCAAACGCTGACAGTAGTGTCACCAGCGAAGTTCCTCCGTAGCTAATGAACGGCAACGGCACCCCCACGACCGGCAACAGGCCACTGACCATACCGATGTTGACGAAAACATAAACAAAAAACGTCATGGTCAGGCTGCCCGCGAGCAACTTGCCGAACAATGTCTGGGCCTGGGCGGTGATCACCAAGCCGCGACCGATCAGCAGCAGGTAGATCAACAGCAACACGCAGATGCCTACCAGGCCGAACTCCTCGCCCAGTACGGCGATGATGAAGTCGGTGTGGCTTTCCGGCAAAAAGTCCAGGTGCGACTGGGTGCCCATCAGCCAGCCCTTGCCGAACACCCCGCCGGAGCCGATGGCGGCCTTGGACTGGATGATGTTCCAGCCAGTGCCCAGCGGATCGCTCTCCGGGTCGAGGAAGGTCAGGATTCGTTGCTTCTGGTAGTCGTGCATCACGAAGTACCACATGGCCACCGAGACCGGCACCGCGATGGCGACGACGCTGAGGATCCAGCGCCAGCGCAAACCGCCCATGAACAGCACGAAGGCGCCACCGGCCAGGATCAGCAGCGAAGTGCCAAGGTCCGGCTGGCGCACGATCAGGATGAACGGGATGCCGATCAGCAACAGGCTGATGCACACGTGCTTGAGCTGCGGCGGCAGGGTGCGCTTGGCCAGGTACCAGGCGATGGTCGCCGGCATGATGATCTTGAGGAATTCCGAAGGCTGAAAGCGGATCACCCCGGGAATGTTGATCCAGCGAGTGGCGCCCATGGCGTTGTGACCCATCACGTCCACCACCACCAGCAGGCTCACGCCCACCACATAGGCCAGCGGCACCCAGCGGGCCATGAAACGCGGCTCGAGCTGGGCAATGACGACCATCGACACCAGGCCGATGCCGAACGAGGTGGCCTGCTTGCCCAGCAGGTCCCAGTTCTTGCCACTGGCCGAATACAGCACGAACAGGCTGCCTGCGGCCAGGGTCAGCAGCAGGATCAGCAACGGACCATCGATGTGCATGCGCTGCAGCAAGGTGGCACGGCGGCGCATCACATCTTCGCTGGAGAGGATCCGGTCGAAATTATTCTTCACGGGCCGTAGCCTCCGCAGTGATGGGGCTTGCGTATTCCGGCTTGAGCTGGCCGTGCTCGTCCAGCAGCCAGGCGTCCATGATCTGGCGCACCACCGGCGCGGCGACGCCGGAACCCGACTCACCGTTCTCGACCATCACCGACACGACGATCTTCGGGTTGTCGGCCGGCGCGAAGCCGACGAACAAGGCGTGGTCGCGATGGCGTTCCTGGACCTTGGAGCGGTCGTACTTCTCGCCCTGCTTGATGGCGACGACCTGGGCCGTACCGCTCTTGCCGGCAATCCGGTATTGCGCACCGATGGACGCCTTGCGGGCGGTGCCGCGGGCGCCGTGCATCACCTGCTGCATGCCGTTGTTGACCTTCTGCCAGTCCGACGGGTTGCGCAGGATGATGTCTGGCATCGGGTCCGGGTCCACCGGTTTCTGGCCTTCGATGGTCTTGGCCAGGTGCGGGCGATACCACTTGCCCTTGCTCGCCACCAGCGCCGTGGCCTGGGCCAGTTGCAGTGGCGTGGCCTGCATGTAGCCCTGGCCGATCCCCAGGATCAGGGTTTCGCCGGGGAACCAGGCCTGGCGCCGGGTCGCCCGCTTCCATTCGCGCGAAGGCATCAGGCCGGGGGATTCCTCGAACATATCCAGGGAGACTTTCTGACCGAGACCGAACTTGTTCATGTAGGACGACAACCGATCGATCCCCAGCTTGTGGGCCAAGTCATAGAAGTAGGTGTCGTTGGAACGCATGATCGCCGTTTCCAGGTCCACATAACCGTCGCCGGTGCGGTTCCAGTTGCGGTACTTGTGGTCATAGTTCGGCAGTTGGTAATAACCCGGGTCGTAGACCCGGCTCGACGCGGTCACCACGCCGGAGTCCAGCCCGGCAATCGCCACGGCCGGCTTGATGGTCGAGCCCGGCGGATAGAGACCGCGCAGCACCCGGTTGAACAGCGGCCGGTCGATGGAATCGCGCAGCTCGGCGTAGGCCTTGAAGCTGATGCCGGTGACGAACAGGTTCGGGTCGAAACTCGGCTGGCTGACCATTGCCAACACCTCGCCAGTGTTCGGGTCCAGCGCCACCACGGCACCACGCCGACCACCCAGCGCCGCTTCGGCGGCCTCTTGCAGCTTGATGTCCAGGCTCAGGACGATGTCCTTGCCGGGAATCGGGTCGGTGCGCTTGAGCACCCGCAATACGCGGCCGCGGGCGTTGGTTTCGACTTCCTCGTAACCCACCTGGCCATGCAGCTCGGGCTCGTAGAAACGCTCGATGCCGGTCTTGCCGATATGGTGGGTGCCGCTGTAATTGACCGGATCGAGGGTCTTGAGCTCTTTCTCGTTGATCCGTCCCATGTAGCCGACCGAGTGGGCAAAGTGCGGCCCCTGGGGATAATGCCGCACCAACTGCGCCACCACCTCGACGCCGGGCAGGCGGAACTGGTTCACGGCGATCAGGGCGATCTGCTCTTCGGTCAGCTCGAACAGGATCGGCACCGGCTCGAACGGACGTCGGCCCTGGCGCATGCGCTTCTCGAAGATCGCCCGGTCCTCGGGCGTCAGTTGCAGCACTTCGACAATCACGTCGAGCACGTGCTGCCAGTCGCCGGAGCGCTCGCGGGTCATGCTCAGGCTGAAACTGGGACGGTTATCCGCCACCACCACGCCATTGCGGTCGAAAATCAGCCCGCGGGTCGGCGGAATCGGCTGCACATGCACGCGGTTGTTTTCCGACAGGGTCGAGTGGTACTCGTACTGGATCACCTGGAGGAAATACAAGCGCGCAATCAGCACACAGATCAGCGTCACCACCATAATAGCGCCGAACACGACGCGGCCCCGCACCAGACGGGCGTCTTTTTCGTGGTCCTTGATGCGGATCGGCTGGGGCATGGGGCAGGATTACTTGTGGTAAGGGTGCCCGGACAGGACTGTCCAGGCACGATACAGCTGTTCGCCGATCAGGATCCGCACCAGCGGATGTGGCAACGTCAACGGCGACAAGGACCAGCGCTGATCGGCCCGGGCACAGACTTCCGGCGCCAGCCCTTCCGGGCCACCGACCATGAAATTGACCGTGCGCGCGTCCAACCGCCAGCGATCGAGCTCCACCGCCAGTTGCTCGGTGCTCCAGGGCTTGCCATGGACTTCGAGGGTGACAATGCGCTCGTTCGGCCCGACCTTGGCCAGCATGGCTTCGCCTTCCTGGCGGATGAAGCGCGCCACGTCGGCGTTCTTGCCACGGGTATTGAGCGGAATTTCCACCAGTTCCAGGGCCAGCTCGGACGGAAGACGCTTGGCATATTCATGCCAGCCTTCTTCCACCCACTTGGGCATGCGAGAACCGACGGCGATCAGGCGCAGTCGCACAGCGGTCCCTTATTGCTGGTCTTTGTTGAGCTTGGTGAAGTGCTCATGGGGGTTTTCCGGGCTGTGGTGCGCGGCGCTGGCCGAACGGCTCTGCTCGGCACCGGCCCACAGGCGTTCCAGGTCATAGAACTGGCGCGCCGAGGCCGTCATCATGTGCACGATGACATCGTCCATATCCAGCAGTACCCAGTCGCTGTCGCCCTTGCCTTCTTCACCCAGCGGCTTGACACCCTGGGCCTTGACCGCTTCGCGGACCTTGTCCAGCATCGCGCCGATCTGGCGGTTGGAGGTACCGGTGGCGATGATCATGTAGTCCGTGATGCTCTGCTTTTCACGAACGTCGATCACCTGGATGTCCTGGGCCTTGACGTCTTCCAGGGCCGCAACGGCGACCTTGACCAGTTCTTCACCGGCCAGTACGACGCCGGTGTGGGCCTCTACCGGCAGCGGGGCGCTTTTGAACGTGCCTTTGCGCTTTACTTTGTTTACGTCTTTGTCAGTCATATAAAACTCGTTTTGCTCGTATGTTCGGGCGCTTCGCTACACGCATTCACGTGCCTTGAAGCACACCTTTTTCAGTTCGACGCACGGTAAAGCCCGTGCGCATCGATGTAGGCCAGGACCGCGTCGGGCACCAGGAAACGTACCGACTTACCGCTGGCCAGCAGTTGACGGATCTGGGTGGCGGATACCGCGAGCGGCGTCTGCCAGACGAATGCAATCTGTCCGCTCGGCCCTTTCAGGGCCAGCGGGTCGCTCACCGAGCGGGCCGCCAGCAGGTTGCGCAAGGCATCCGGCGGCTCGCTGTCGGCATCCGGGCGTTGCAGCACCAGGATGTGGCAATGCTGGAGCAACTCTTCCCAGCGATGCCAAGTGGGCAGGCCGCAAAATGCGTCCCAGCCCAGAAGCAGAAAAACCTGGGCATCAGCGGCCAGTTCGGCGCGCATCAGCTCCAGGGTATCAATGGTGTAGGACGGTTTGTCCCGCTGCAATTCGCGGGCGTCCACCACCAACGGCGCCACACCGGCCACCGCGCACTCGACCATCGCCAGGCGGTCCTGCGCCGACACCTGCGGCGTATCCCGGTGAGGCGGCCGGGCGCTGGGCGTCAGGCGTAGCTCATCGAGGGCCAGGGCGTCGGCGACTTCCAACGCACCGCGCAAATGGCCGATGTGCACCGGGTCGAACGTGCCGCCCAGGATGCCGATGCGCTTTGGCGCGGTGGTTGCCGTCACAGCGGTCGTAGTCATAGAGGCCAGTGGGTCGAGATCGCCCAAGTCAGACTGGCTCCTGTCCGCGCAACTGGCCGTCACCGACCACGATGTACTTCTCGCAGGTCAGGCCTTCGAGGCCCACCGGGCCGCGGGCGTGCAGCTTATCAGTAGAAATGCCGATCTCGGCACCCAATCCGTATTCAAAGCCATCGGCGAAGCAGGTCGGGGTGTTGATCATCACCGACGCCGAATCCACTTCGGCCACGAAGCGCCGGGTTTCACCCAGGTGTTCACTGACAATGGAGTCGGTGTGGTGCGAGCCGTGGCGGTTGATGTGCTCGATGGCCGCGTCCAGCCCGTCGACCACACGGATCGACAGGATCGGCGCCAGGTATTCGGTGTCCCAGTCTTCTTCCGTGGCCGCAACGGCCTCGATGATCGCCCGGGTGCGCTCGCAACCGCGCAGCTCGACGCCTTTTTCGCGGAACTGGGCAGCCATCGACGGCAGGAAGTCCTTGGCCACGGCCTGATCCACCAACAGGGTTTCCATCGCGCCGCAGATGCCATAACGGTAGGTCTTGGCGTTGAAGGCGATGCGCTGGGCCTTCGGCAATTCGGCGTGGGCGCTGACGTAGACGTGGCAGATGCCGTCCAGGTGCTTGATCACCGGCACGCGGGCGTCACGGCTGACCCGCTCGATCAGGCCCTTGCCACCACGCGGCACGATGACATCGACGAACTCGGGCATGGTGATCAATGCGCCGACTGCGGCACGGTCAGTGGTTTCCACCACTTGCACCACGGCCGCCGGCAGATCGGCCTCGGCCAGGCCGCGCTGGATGCAGGCGGCAATGGCACGGTTGGAATGGATCGCCTCGGAGCCACCACGCAGGATGGTCGCGTTACCCGACTTCAGGCACAGGCTGGCGGCGTCGATGGTCACGTTCGGCCGCGACTCGTAAATGATCCCGACCACACCCAGGGGCACGCGCATCTTGCCGACCTGAATGCCCGATGGCCGGTAGCTCATGTCGCGGATCGCCCCGACCGGGTCCGGCAGGGCCGCGACCTGACGCAGACCGACGATCATGCCGTCGATGCGTGCCGGGGTCAGGGCCAGGCGTTCGAGCATGGCCGGTTCCAGACCATTGGCCCGGCCGGCGGCCAGGTCCAGTTCGTTGGCAGCGGACAACTCGGCACGCGCAGCGTCCAGCGCATTGGCGGCGGCCTGCAGGGCGCGGTTTTTCTGCGCGGTGCTGGCCCGGCCGATGATGCGCGACGCCTGGCGAGCGGCGCGACCCAGGCGGGTCATGTAGTCAAGAACGGACTCAGTCATGGTCTGTGTGGTCTTGGCGATGAGGAAAGCGGCAGATTATAGCTGTCGTAACCCTCGACTAACAGCATGGACTCACAGTGGTGACCGGCGGAGCAGCAAAACAGGCGTAAACAGCTGGTTGAAGCGACTGTTCAGCGGTGATTAAGCTTTCCATTGCTATCATCGCGCTTCCTTTGGCCTCCCTCTGTTTATCGCCATGACCGATTTGCCATCGCCCAACGCCCTGCCCCACGCCTTTTTCGATCGAGACGCCCAGGTGCTTGCCAAGGACCTGCTGGGCAAAGTCATCCGTCACAAGGTCGGTGACCTGTGGCTCGGCGCGCGGATCATCGAGACCGAGGCGTATTACTTCGCCGAAAAAGGCAGCCACGCCTCGCTGGGCTACACGCAAAAGCGCAAGGCTTTGTTTCTGGATGGCGGCCACATCTATATGTACTACGCCCGGGGCGGCGATTCGCTGAACTTCAGCGCCCAGGGCCCGGGCAACGCCGTATTGATCAAATCGGCCTACCCGTGGGTCGATGCCCTTTCCGGGCCGGCGAGCCTGGCGCAGATGCTGCTCAACAACCCCGATGCCCAAGGTCGGCCGCGTACACCGCAAAAGCTCTGTGCCGGCCAGACCTTGCTGTGCAAAGCGTTGGGACTGAAAGTGCCGGACTGGGACGCCAAACGCTTCGACCCCGAGCGCTTGCTGGTGGAAGATGTGGGTGTGCCGACGGTCAACGTGATCCAGACCACCCGCCTGGGTATTCCCCTGGGACGGGACGAGCATTTACCCTACCGCTTCGTCGACGCCGCCTACGCACCGTGGTGCACCCGGAACCCGCTGCGACGGGGGCAGGTCGAAGGTCGCGATTATTTCTTGCTTGGATGAAAACACCGCCCCCTGTGGGAGCGAGCAAGCTCGCTCCCACAGTTGATCTTCAGCGGCCATAGCTTTTGTGTTCGCAACACAATCCCACAGGGGATTCGGTGCATGCCAATCAATACTCAATGGAGTTGTATTTATGGGCCCATGGCTCGATAGCATCACCGGCTGGTTGACCGTCAACCCGCAATGGCTGGCGGTGGCGGTGTTCATCGTCGCCTGCGTGGAGTGCCTGGCCATCGCCGGCCTGATCGTGCCGGGTACCGTGCTGTTGTTTGCCATCGCCGTGCTGGCCGGCAGCGGCGCGTTGTCCTTGGGCGAGACGTTGCTGCTGGGCCTGCTTGGCGGGCTGCTCGGGGACCTGGTGTCGTACTTCCTCGGTCGGCATTTCCACCAGAACATCCGCCGCCTGCCCGGGCTGCGGCATCACCCGGAATGGATGAGCGCGGCGGAAAACTATTTCCAGCGCTACGGCATCGCCAGCCTGCTGGTGGGGCGTTTTATCGGCCCGCTACGGCCCATGTTGCCGATGGTGGCCGGAATGTGCGACATGCCGTTCCCACGCTTCGCCGCCGTCAGCGTGTTGGCCGCGGCGGGCTGGACCGTGGCGTACCTGCTGCCGGGCTGGGCCACCGGGGCGGCGTTTCGCCTGCCGCTGCCTGAAGGCTTCTGGCCACAGGCCGGCGTGGTCATCGGCAGCATCGCGGCAATGATCGGGCTGAGCGTCAACAGCAGCCTGCGTCGTCATCGCCATGCCACGGCGCTGATCGCCGGCCTTGGCCTGGTGATCCTGATCGGCCTGTTCATCGGCTTTCGTTACCTGACGGCGTTCGACCAAGGCTTGATGGCCCTCGTCCAGGAGCATCGCAGCGCGACGCTGGATGAAATCGCCGTGACCTTCACGCTGATCGGCGAATTCCGCTACATGCTGATTGTCTGCAGCCTGTTGACCGGGTTATTGCTGTTGGCACGGCAATGGCGGCAGGCGATCTTTGCCGGGGGCACGATGCTGCTCACCTCCCTGGCCAATACTGGGAGCAAACACTTCTTTGCCCGTGTGCGCCCGGAAATCCTCACCGACCCGCTGACCAGCTACAGCATGCCCAGCGGCCACTCCTCCGGGGCATTCGCGCTGTTCCTGACCCTCGCCGTCCTGGCCGGCCGCGGCCAACCGCCACGCCTGCGCCTGACCTGGCTGCTGCTGGGCTGCCTGCCGGCGCTGGCCATCGCCCTGTCGCGGGTTTACCTGGGGGCGCACTGGCCGAGCGACATCGTCGCCGGGGCGATGCTCGCCGCCAGCATCTGTGCGGCCGCCCTGTGGTTGAGCCAGCGCCAGACCCCGCTACCGGCCATGTCGCCGAAAGTCTGGTGGCTGATCCTGCCGGCGCTGGTGGCGGTGTTCAGCTTCTTCGCGCTGCGGCACTTGCCGCATGCGATGTTGCGGTATGCCTATTGAGCGGCGCGCCAATGAACACTGGAGATCCATGTGGGATCAGTGTTACTCAGTGAAATATGAGTTGAGTCAGGCGAAGAGTTCGCCCTGCAGTTCATCGAGCAAGGCCTGGATCGCATCCAGGCGCTGTTGCGGGTCGTCGAGTTGCAGCAGGTCGATCTTGTCCAATTCGTTGAACGGCAGCAAGTAAGCCAGTTGATTGGCCAGCGACTGCTGACCGGTCGCTTCGGTGCCCATGTTCAGCGCCTCGACCATCGGGTGCTCGGCCAGGGCCTTGAGCAGCGCCACCAGGTCGGCGTCTTCCTCTTGCAGCGGTTGCTCCGGTTCCTCTTCCAGCCACTCGACTTCAGCGACCGTCAGTTGATCCGCCTGGACGCTGCTGCCATGGACGATAAAGCGCCGCCCGCCCTGCACGCGAATGCCCAGCAGACCATTGTCCTGCTGGGAGAAATCAGTGATACGCGCCTCACAACCGACCCGCGCGTAGCCTTCAGGCGCGATGCCGACTTCCTCGCCATCGAGGATGCACACCACGCCGAAGCCTTCGCCCTTTTTCATGCAGCGCCCGATCATGTCGAGGTAACGCGCCTCGAAAATCTGCAAATCGAGGATGCAACCGGGGAACAGCACGGTGTTCAACGGGAAAAGCGGCAAGCTCATAACCAGTTCCTTAAACCGTCATCGACACCACCAACGGCAGCAACACCGCCGTGGCCACGCCCATCAGACTCATCGCCAGCGCCGCGAAGGCGCCTGTCTCCTCGCTTTCCTGCAATGCCACCGACGTACCCACCGCATGGGCCGCCAGCCCCAGGGCCATGCCCCGGGCCTCAGGACTGTGGACACCCAGCTTCGTCAGAATGCCCGGACCGAGGATCGCCCCGAGCACACCGGTAATCAACACAAACACCGCCGCCATCGCCGCCACACCGCCGATCTGCTCGGCCACCAGCATGGCGATCGGCGAGGTCACGGACTTGGGCGCCATGGTCATCAGAATCATGTGCTCGGCACCGAAAGCCCAGCCCAACACCACAGCAGAGCCCGTGGCAAACACCCCGGCTATCACCAGCGTAGTAAAAATCGGCCAGAACAACTGCCGGATCCGTCGCAAGTTCAAATACAACGGCACCGCCAGGGCGACCGTGGCCGGCCCCAGCAGGATGCTGAGGATCTCGGTGCTCTTGCGGTATTCGGCATAGTCGATGCCGCAGCCGACCAGCACGATGATCAACAGCACCATCGACATCAGCACCGGTTGCAGGAACACCCAGCGAGTCTTTTCGAACGCCGCCAGCACCAGTTGATAGGCGCCCAGGGTAATGCCGATGCCAAACAGCGGATGGTGGATCACCGAGGTCCAGGCACCTTGCCAGTCGAGCATCATTGGCTGTCCTCCGGGGCGGCGATGTGACGCCGGGCCAGGCGCTGCATCAGCACCCCCGTCAACGCCACGGACAGCACCAGGGACAACGTCAACGCACCGACGATGGCCCAGAAATCGGCGGCAATGGCCCGGGCATAGACCATCACCCCCACCGCAGGCGGCACCAGCAGCAATGGCAGATAACGCAGCAGGCTGCCGGCGGCCAGGTTCAGCGGCTCGCTGACTTCGCCGCGCATGACCAGATAGCCCAGCAGCAACAGCAGGCCGATGATCGGCCCCGGCAACACGGGCAGGAACAAATGATTGATCGCAGTGCCCAGCAATTGAAACAGCACCAGCCAGGTCAGGCCCCGTAGCAACATCCGCTCTCTCCCCTGCAACAGATCCAATGAACGCGCCAATTCGGTTCACGGCGTGGCGGTGTGGCGAGGGAGCTTGCTCCCGCTTGAGTGCGCAGCGCTCATAAAAAAATGGGGCCGCTGCGCAGCCCAACGGGAGCAAGCTCCCTCGCCACGGAATCAAACGCACACGCGCCGGCATTATAAGCATGCCCGCGCTATGGGTCGGCATTCGTAAAAAGCATGTTCGGTGACCTTACTTGCGCGCCATGTTGATCTACAGTGGTTCTCCGGGGATGCCGATCCCCGCTCCAGAAAAAAAAAGTAAAACAGATGAACCCAAGGAGAGTCTCAATGCCCTACGTCCCCGTTGCAGCGCTCAAAGATTATGTCGGCAAGGAACTTGGACGTTCCGAATGGCTCACCATCGACCAGGACCGCATCAACCTGTTCGCCGAAGCCACTGGCGACTTTCAGTTCATCCACGTCGATCCGGTCAAGGCCGCGCAGACCCCGTTCGGCAGCACCATTGCCCACGGTTTCCTGTCGCTGTCGCTGATGCCCAAGCTGATGGAAGACATCCTGATCCTGCCCGAGGGCGTGAAAATGGTCGTCAACTACGGGCTGGACAGCGTGCGTTTCATCCAACCGGTGAAGGTCGATTCCAGGGTCCGGCTCAAGGTCGACCTGGTGGAAGTCACCGAGAAAAAACCCGGCCAATGGCTGCTCAAGGCCACCGCCACGCTGGAGATCGAAGGTTCGGAAAAACCGGCCTACATCGCCGAGCCGCTGTCGCTCTGCTTCGTGTAAACCTGCGCGATCGCGAAACCGCTCGTGCAGTTTCGCATCGCTTCTCTATGTTCAACGCGCATAGCTGCGGCATACTCGTCGCCTGACGATCTGGATCCCGTTATGCGCTTATTCGTTCCCCTGACCCTATCCCTGCTGCTCACCGCCTGTGGCAACGGCGAATCGCCGCTGCCTCCCGACGCGCGCCTGCCCGACGGCGGACGCTATCGCGGCGACCTGGTGGACGGGCTGCTACAAGGCCAGGGACGCATCGATTACCCCAATGGCAGCTGGTACGCCGGGCAGTTCGACAAAGGCCAGTGGCACGGCACCGGGGAATGGCATGGCAGCAATGGCGAGGTCTATCGCGGCCAGTTCCAGCAGGGCCTGTTCCACGGCCAGGGCAGCCTGACCACACCGACCAGCAGCTACACCGGCGGCTTCAAGCTCGGGCGACGGGACGGTGAAGGGATGCTCAAGGAAAACGGCATGACCTACCGGGGCGAGTTCAAGGCCGACCGCTATTCCGGCCTCGGACGCCTGGAACTCGACGACGGCAGCCAGTACCAAGGCCCCTTCGCCAACGGCAAGCCCAACGGTGAAGGCCAGCGCTTCGACGCCAGCGGCAACCAGTTCACCGGGCATTTTGTCGACGGGCAACTGCAGGGCAAGGGCACCTTCAACAGTGCCGATGGCGATGTCTACATCGGCGGCTTCAAGAACAACCAGCTCAACGGTCGCGGGCGCTACGAAAATGCCGACGGCGATGTCTGGATCGGCCAATTCAAGGATGGCGCGCTGACCGGCAAGGGCGAACTGATCGGCGCCGACGGCAGCCACTATCTCGGACAATTCAATGATTGGCGCTTTACCGGCGAGGGCCGCCTGAACCTGCCCGACGGCAGTTTTTACGTCGGCCAGTTCGAAAGCGACAGCTACCACGGGCGCGGCACCCTGGTGCTGACCGACGGCACCGTGCAAAGCGGCACCTGGGCCAACGGCCAACGGGTGCGCGACGCGGATGGCAGGCTGCTGCCGGATGTGCTCGAACTCGGCTTGCTGGCCCAAGGCCGCCTGCTGGACGATGCCCTCGCCAACATCCCGGCCTCGACCCCGGCGGTGGAGCTGTACAGCCTGACCCTGGGCGGCGACGGCAAGCAAAGCGTATTCCTGCGCGAGTCCGACTATGTCGCCAACATGCTCACCAGCCGTTTCGGCGCGTTCGGGCAGATCCGCCTGGTCAACCACCGCGATCACCTCGGCGACCGGCCCATGGCCAGCCGCGAAAGCCTGCGCCGCGCCGCTGCCACGCTGGCCGAACGCAGTGGTCCGGAAGACCTTATCTTCCTCTACCTGACCAGCCACGGCACCAGCGAACATGAACTGGTGCTCGACCAGCCGCGCATGGAACTGGCCGACCTGCCCGCCGATGAACTGGCCGTGGTGCTGGCGCCACTGAAGAACCGCGACAAGATCGTGGTGATCTCGGCCTGTTATTCCGGCGGCTTCATCCCGGCACTCAAGGATGAACGCACATTGATCATGACCGCCTCCCGGGCCGACCGAGTGTCCTTCGGCTGCTCCGAGGAAGCCAACTTCACCTATTTTGGCGATGCGCTGTTCGCCCAGGCATTGAACCAGACCGACGACCTGGAGCAGGCCTTCAAGCGCGCCAAGGCCACCGTTGCCGAACGCGAACAGGCCGACAACTTCGAAGCGTCCGAACCGCAGATGTGGGCGCCGAGGACGGTCCTTTCCCACTGGCAACTGCTGCGCAAACAGCAGGCACGTAAAGCATTGCAAAGTGCTGCATTGAACGACGAGGCCACAAAGAGCAACTAAGCTGAACCGTATCAAGGGGGAAACACTATGTACTTGACGCCTCAGCATGTTTTGCTCGCCGGTGCTACCGGGCTGACCGGGGAACACCTGTTGGACCGGCTGCTCAACGAACCGACCATCACTCGCGTATTGGCACCTTCACGCCGGCCACTGGCTGAACATCCACACTTGGAAAACCCGGTTGGGGAGCCGGCCCAGGTGCTGCCACAACTCAGTGGCCAGGTCGACATCGCCTTCTGCTGCCTCGGCACAACCATCAAGAAAGCCGGCTCTGAAGCCGCCTTCCGCGCGATAGACCTGGACCTGGTCGTGGCGTTTGCCAAGCGCGCCCGGGAGTTGGACGCACGGCACCTGGTGGTGATCAGCGCACTGGGGGCCGACGCCAAGTCATCGATCTTCTACAACCGGGTCAAAGGCGAAATGGAGGCAGCACTCAAGGCCCAGGGCTGGCCGCAACTGACCATTTGCCGGCCTTCCCTGCTGCTGGGCGACCGGGTTGAACCGCGCCTGGCCGAGCAACTGGCCGGGCCCTTGTCGAAGCTGATTCCAGGCAAGTACCACGGCATCGAAGCCTGCCAACTGGCCCGCGCCATGTGGCGTCTGGCGCTGGAAGAGCAGGATGGGGTGCGGGTGGTGGAGTCGGATGAGTTGCGTAAGTTGGGGAAATAGGCATGTGGTGCCTGCCCGCAAAGGGCGTCCCACCGATCCAAAGCCAAGCGCTTATTGTGGCGAGGGAGCTTGCTCCCGCTGGGCTGCGAAGCGGCCCCAAGCTTCTGGGTTTGACTCAAATCCTAAGGCGACTGCTGCGCAGTCGAGCGGGAGCAAGCTCCCTCGCCACGGGTAAATCGGCTCATCACAGAGCACGCGTGCGCTACAACCCGCCAGTCGCCCGGAACCCCACGCCTATCGCCGTGAACAACGACAACGGCAACAACAAGGTATCGAGCAACGCACTGCCCGGCAGATCGACGCCAGGGTAACTCGGCGCCTCGGCGCCAAAGCGGTCCTTGGCGCAGCAGCCGCCGTTGAGGGCGTACAGATCCAAGCGCGTGCCCGCATACACCACCGGCGCCCCAGGCTTGGCGGCGTCGAGGGTGCGGGCGGTGGCGCAGCCGGTCATCTGCAGCGCCAGCAGCATGATCAGCAGCTTATTCATCGCTGCTCAAATGATGCTCGCCCCAGCGCGGCAACATATCCTGGGGGATGTTCAGCAGATTGAGAATCCGCGCCACCACAAAATCGATCAGGTCATCGATGGTCTGCGGTTGGTGATAAAAACCCGGCGACGCCGGCAGGATGGTCACGCCCATGTTCGACAACTTGAGCATGTGCTCCAGGTGAATGCTCGAATACGGCGCTTCCCGCGGCACCAGGATCAACTGGCGGCGCTCCTTGAGCGTGACGTCCGCGGCCCGTTCGATCAGGTTGTTGCAGGCCCCGGTGGCAATCGCCGACAGCGTCCCGGTGGAACAGGGCACCACCACCATGGCCGCCGGCGCCCCGGAGCCCGAGGCCACCGGCGACATCCAGTCTTCCTTGCCATACACGCGAATCTGCCCCGCCGCCGCACCGGTGTATTCGGTGAGGAAAGCCTGCATCATCTGGGTCTTGGACGGCAGGGTCACGTCGGTCTCGGTGGCCATCACCAGTTGCGCGGCCTTGGAGATGAGGAAGTGCACCTCGCGGTCTTCCCGCACCAGGCAATCGAGCAGGCGCAAGCCGTACTGGACACCGGAAGCACCGGTCATCGCCAAGGTGATGCGTTCCGGGCCACTGCCCTCCAAGTGAGTGTTCATTTCAGGGCCTCGGCCAGTTTGCCGTGCAGGCCGCCGAAGCCGCCATTGCTCATGATCACCACGTGGGTGCCGGGCTGGGCCTGGCTCTTCACGCGCTCGATGATGCCTTCCAGGGAACCACTGACAATCGACGGCACCGTACACAGCGCGGCGGTGGCGCCGAGGTCCCAGCCGAGGTTGGCCGGTGCGTACCAGATCACCTGGTCGGCATCGACCACGCTTTCCGGCAGGCCATCACGGTGCGCGCCGAGCTTCATGGAGTTGGAACGCGGCTCGATGATCGCAATCAGTGGTGCATCGCCGATGCGCTTGCGCAAACCGTCGAGGGTGGTGGCGATGGCCGTTGGGTGGTGGGCGAAGTCGTCATAAATAGTGATGCCGTTGACCTCGGCGACTTTCTCCATCCGCCGCTTCACGCTCTTGAACGCGCTCAACGCAGCAATGCCCATGGACGGCACCACGCCGACATGGCGGGCCGCCGCCAGGGTGGCCAGGGCGTTGGCGACGTTGTGCTGGCCGGTCATGTCCCACTCGACCACGCCCTGGGACACGCCTTCGAACATCACTTCGAACTGCGAACCGTCGTCCTTGAGCAACCTCACCTGCCATTGCCCGCCCGCACCGGTGGTTTGCACCGGGGTCCAGCAGCCCATCTCGATCACCCGCTGCAACGCCGGCTCGGTGGTCGGGTGGATGACCAGGCCTTCGCTGGGGATGGTGCGCACCAAATGGTGGAACTGCCGCTCGATGGCCGGCAGATCGGGGAAGATGTCCGCATGATCGTACTCAAGGTTATTGAGGATCGCCGTGCGTGGACGGTAGTGGACGAATTTCGAGCGTTTATCGAAAAACGCGCTGTCGTACTCATCGGCCTCGATCACGAAGAACGGCGTGCCGCCCAGGCGCGCCGACACTGAGAAATTCTGCGGCACTCCGCCGATCAGGAAGCCCGGGCTCATGCCCGCGTGCTCCAGCACCCAGGCGAGCATGCTGCTGGTGGTGGTCTTGCCGTGGGTACCGGCCACGGCCAGGACCCAACGGCCCTGCAGCACGTGATCGGCCAGCCACTGCGGCCCGGACACGTACGGCAGGCCTTTGTTGAGCACGTACTCCACCGCTGGGTTACCCCGGGACATGGCGTTGCCGATGACCACCAGGTCTGGCGCCGGATCCAGCTGCGCCGGATCGTAGCCTTGGGTCAGCTCGATGCCCTGGGCTTCCAGCTGCGTGCTCATCGGCGGATAAACATTGGCGTCGGACCCGGTGACGTGATGGCCCAGCTCCTTGGCCAGGACCGCCATAGAACCCATGAAAGTGCCGCAAATACCGAGAATATGGATGTGCATAGTCGACCTCGTAAACATGGCCGCAGGTTAGCGTAGGGAGGGGGAAATCGCACCTTGTGTTTCGACTTCACGCCGCTGAAGCACCGCAAATCACCTGTGGGAGCTTGCTCGCGATAGCGGTGGGTCAGCTTGCGGCGATGTTGAATGTGCCGCCGTCATCGCGAGCAAGCTCACTCCCACAGTTGAATGTACAACCCGGCTTTTGTGGCGAGGGAGCTTGCTCCCGCTGACTGCGCAGCAGTCCCCCCCCAAAAACAGGGCCGCTGCGCGCCCCAGCGGGAGCAAGCTCCCTCGCCACAACAGCGGTCAGCAGTCTGTACTTTATCGGGCGATGGCGTGTTTGCGCAGCTTCCGGTAGAGGGTGTTACGGCTGATGCCCAGTTGTTCGGCGGTGTGGGTCATGTGCCAGCGCTGGCGTTCCAGTGCTTCGATCAAGGCCAACCGCTCGGCATCGTCCAGCGGCCGCTCGGCCACCGCTTCGACCACCACCGTGGCCGGGCGCTGGCGGATCATCGCCGGCAAGTCTTCCAGGCCGATCCGCCCACCGTCGCACAGCGCGGCCAGGGTGCGCAGCACATTACGCAGCTGCCGCACGTTGCCCGGCCAGTCGAACGCCAGCAACGCCTGGCGCGCCGGCTCGTCGATGGACACCGTCTCGGCCCCGCTCTCCTCGGCCAACAGAAAATCCAGCAACTGCGACTTGTCACTGCGCTCGCGCAATGCCGGCAGCGGGATTTCCAGGCCGTTGAGGCGGTAGTACAAGTCCTCACGAAAACTGCCGTCCTGCACCCGATCCAGCAACTGCCGGTGAGTGGCGCTGATGATGCGCACGTTCACCGCCTCGGGCTCGCCGCCGATGGGCACCACCTGGCGATCTTCCAACACCCGCAGCAAACGGGTCTGCAAGGCCAGAGGCATGTCGCCGATTTCATCGAGGAACAGCGTGCCGCCGTCGGCCTGTTGCAGCTTGCCGCGCATGCCTTCCTTGCGCGCGCCGGTGAAGCTGCCGCCGCGATAACCGAACAGCTCGCTCTCGATCAGGCTTTCCGGGATGGCCGCGCAGTTAAGGGCCACGAAGTGCTTGCCGGCGCGCTGGCTGGCATGGTGCACAGCCTTGGCGAACGCTTCCTTGCCGGAGCCGGTTTCGCCCTGAATCAGCAGCGGCACATCGCGCTCGAACACCCGCAGCGCCTTGCGAAAATGTTCCTGTAACGCCGCATCCCCCAGGCAGATGCCCGGCAGGCGGGCGGGCTCAATAATCTTGAGCGCTGGCGCAACCGGCACCGGCACACTGCGCGGCTGCCCACGCAGTACCGCGAACAAATGCCGGCCGTCACGGGTGCGCAGCGGCCAACTGGCGCTGGCATTTACACTTGCGCGACCGAGCAACTCGTCCAATGAACAGTCGAAAAAATCCTCCACCCGCTGGCCCAGCAAGCTGCCGCGAATATGCCCCAACAGGTTGAGGGCGCTCTGGTTGACGGCGCTGATCCGGCCTTCGCCGTCGAATGCCAGCAGCCCTTCGCTGAACAGCCCCACAGACTCGGCCTGCAGGTGGAAGCGCAGCAGCCATTGATTGTCGAAGCAACGCAGGAAATAGCAGCTCTCGATCATCTTCGCCGAGAGATTGACCAGGGCCATGGTGTGGAACTGGCTCTGGCGCGACACGTCCGGCCGTGCCGAAGACACGTCGAGCACCGCCAGCAGTTCGCCGTGGGGGTCGAAGACCGGGCTGGCCGAGCAGGTCAGGCCGGTGTGGCGGCCACGAAAATGTTCTTCCTGGTGGATGGTCAGGGCCTGGCGCTCCACCAAACAGGTGCCGATGCCGTTGGTGCCTTCGCAGGCTTCGCTCCAGTCGGCGCCGAGCCAGAGGCCGGCCCGTTCGAAAATCTTGCGCTCGCTGGGGGCGGTGACGCAATTGAGGATCACGCCCCGGGCGTCGGTCAGCAACACCGCGTGGCCGGCGCCGGAGAGTTGCTGATGCAGGCTGGTCATTTCATTGCCGGCGATGTGCAGCACTTGCTGCAAGCGCTCGCGGCTTTCCAGCACCCGGCCATGTTCGAGCACCGTCGGCGCCAGGTTCTGCGCCGGGTCGAGGTGATAGTCCTCGAGGCAGCGCAGCCAGGAACGGGCAATCGACGGATCGCTGCCGGGGCCCTGCAAATGGGCCTTGCCCTGGGTGACCGTGAGGACTTGCTGGGCATGGCGACTCAAGTGGTTGCTGTGCATTTCTTATTATTCTCCCCGAAGGACCTTTGGACCTGCCAACACATTCCCCGTGGCGAGGGAGCTTGCTCCCGCTGGGCTGCGCAGCAGCCCCAAAACCTGAGTTTGCGGTGTATCAGGCTGACCGAGTTGGCTGCCTTGGGACCGCTTCGCGCTCCAGCGGGAGCAAGCTCCCTCGCCACAAAAGCTGTCCTGCCACAAAAATACAGTTGCCAGGGATTCCAGGATCGAAGCCCAGCATCCTCCAGCCCAACCGGCAATGCAATGCTGGCGCGACCTGTCAGTCACAGACTGTCTCGCATCTGGCACAAACTGTCACACCCGCTGTATCGCAAGCGTCACACACCCCATCCGTTTGTCCGACCAACTCCTCCTAAAGTCTTGATTTACGGGCCCTGCAAGGCAATGGCCCAACCTTTGCTCTAGGCTTAATTACCGGCGCTCAATTTTGCGCGGCCCTCCCGTATAAGCACAAAAGCCAAGGAGAACTCATCATGCGTTACGCTCACCCCGGTACTGAAGGCGCTATCGTTTCGTTCAAGAGCAAATACGGTAACTACATCGGCGGCGAGTTCGTCGCGCCTGTCAAAGGTCAGTACTTCACCAATACTTCGCCGGTCAATGGCCAGCCCATTGCCGAATTCCCGCGCTCCACAGCCGAAGACATCGAAAAAGCCCTGGACGCCGCCCACGCTGCCGCTGATGCCTGGGGTGCCACGTCGGCCCAGGCGCGTTCGCTGGTCCTGCTGAAAATCGCCGACCGCATCGAGCAGAACCTCGAAGTGCTAGCGATCACCGAATCCTGGGACAACGGCAAGGCCGTGCGTGAAACCCTCAACGCCGACATCCCCCTGGCCGCCGACCACTTCCGCTACTTCGCCGGTTGCCTGCGGGCCCAGGAAGGCGCGGCCGCCGAGATCGACGGCAACACCGTGGCCTATCACATCCATGAACCATTGGGCGTGGTCGGGCAGATCATCCCGTGGAACTTCCCGCTGCTGATGGCCGCCTGGAAACTCGCCCCGGCCCTGGCCGCCGGTAACTGCGTGGTGCTCAAGCCGGCCGAACAAACCCCACTGGGCATCTGCGTGCTCATGGAACTGATCGGCGACCTGCTGCCGCCCGGCGTGCTGAACGTGGTGCAAGGCTTCGGCAAAGAAGCCGGCGAAGCCCTGGCCACCAGCAAGCGCATCGCCAAGATCGCCTTCACCGGTTCCACCCCGGTGGGCTCGCACATCATGAAATGCGCCGCCGAAAACATCATCCCGTCCACCGTGGAACTGGGCGGCAAGTCGCCGAACATCTTCTTCGAAGACATCATGCAGGCTGAGCCGAGCTTCATCGAAAAGGCCGCCGAAGGCCTGGTGCTGGCATTCTTCAACCAAGGCGAAGTCTGCACCTGCCCATCCCGCGCCCTGGTGCAGGAATCGATCTACGACGAATTCATGCAAGTGGTGATGAAGAAAGTCCTGCAGATCAAACGCGGCGACCCGCTGGACACCGACACCATGGTCGGCGCCCAGGCGTCCGAACAGCAATTCGACAAGATTCTTTCGTACCTGGAAATCGCCAAGGGCGAAGGCGCCGAACTGCTGACCGGTGGCAAGGTGGAAAAACTCGAGGGCAACCTGGCGACCGGGTATTACATCCAGCCGACCCTGCTCAAGGGCACCAACAAGATGCGCGTGTTCCAGGAAGAAATCTTCGGCCCAGTGGTGAGCATCACCACCTTCAAGGACGAAGCCGAAGCCCTGGCGATCGCCAACGACACCGAGTTCGGCCTCGGCGCCGGCCTCTGGACCCGCGACATCAACCGCGCCTACCGCATGGGCCGGGCGATCAAGGCCGGTCGCGTGTGGACCAACTGCTACCACCTGTACCCGGCGCACGCCGCGTTCGGTGGCTACAAGAAGTCCGGCGTGGGGCGTGAAACCCACAAGATGATGCTCGACCATTACCAGCAGACCAAGAACCTGCTGGTGAGCTACGACATCAATCCGTTGGGGTTCTTCTAAGCCTACGGAAAGATCGTTGAGGGGATCGTTCCCACGCTCTGCGTGGGAATGCCTCAACGGACGCTCCGCGTTCGGCTTTTTGGGACGCAGAGCGTCCCGGGCTGCATTCCCACGCAGAGCGTGGGAACGATCGACTGGCACAACCCCTTGCTCGCGAGGGCGCTCTCACACACAGAATCAATGCCCCACCGCTCTGGCATGAGCCTTGCGTGCCCGCTCCACAGCAAACCCGAAAGTCCAACAGATCAAACAATAAAAAAGACAGAGAGGACTTATGACTTCTACCACCCAACTCAAACCCACACTCGGCACCCTGCATTTATGGGGCATCGCCGTCGGCCTGGTGATTTCCGGCGAGTACTTCGGCTGGAGCTACGGCTGGGGCACCGCAGGGACCCTCGGGTTTCTCGTCACCGCCCTCATGGTGGCGTTGATGTACACCTGCTTCATCTTCAGTTTCACCGAACTGACTACCGCCATTCCTCACGCCGGCGGGCCTTTTGCCTACAGCCGACGGGCCTTTGGCGAGAAAGGCGGGTTGATCGCCGGCATCGCCACCCTGATCGAGTTCGTCTTTGCGCCCCCGGCCATCGCCATGGCGATTGGCGCCTACCTCAATGTGCAATTCCCGGAACTGGACCCCAAGCTGGCGGCGGTCGGCGCGTACATCATCTTCATGACCCTGAACATCCTCGGCGTCAGCATCGCCGCCGCCTTCGAGCTGGTGGTCACCGTGCTGGCGGTCGCCGAATTGCTGGTGTTCATGGGCGTGGTCGCGCCGGGCTTCAGCTTCAGTAACTTCGTGCTCAACGGCTGGGCGGGCTCCAATGAGTTCAGCCTTGCCTCGATCCCGGGCATTTTCGCGGCGATCCCCTTCGCCATCTGGTTCTTCCTCGCCATCGAAGGCGCGGCCATGGCCGCCGAAGAAGCCAAGGACCCGAAACGCACGATCCCCCGCGCTTACGTCAGCGGCATCCTGACCCTGGTGTTCCTGGCCATCGGCGTGATGATCATGGCCGGCGGCGTGGGTGACTGGCGCACCCTGTCGAACATCAACGACCCGCTGCCCCAGGCCATGAAGGCCGTGGTCGGCAACGATTCAACGTGGATGCACATGCTGGTGTGGATCGGCCTGTTCGGCCTGGTGGCGAGTTTCCACGGAATCATCCTCGGCTATTCGCGGCAGTTCTTCGCCCTGGCCCGGGCCGGCTACCTGCCCCGTGGCCTGGCGAAACTGTCGCGTTTCCAGACCCCGCACCGGGCGATCCTGGCCGGCGGCGTGATCGGCATCGCGGCGATCTACAGCGATGGCCTGGTCAACCTGCAAGGCATGACGCTGACGGCGGCGATGATCACCATGTCGGTGTTCGGCGCCATCGTGATGTACATCATCAGCATGCTCAGCCTGTTCAGGCTGCGTAAGACCGAGCCGAACCTGGAACGCACCTTCCGCGCCCCGGGCTACCCGATCGTGCCGGGCATTGCGCTGTTCCTGGCGGTGGTGTGCCTGGTGGCGATGGCGTGGTTCAACATGCTGATCGGCCTGGTGTTCCTGGCGTTCATGGTTGTCGGCTACCTGTATTTCCAACTGACCGCCAAGCAACGCTCCGATGCACCGGCGGACGCTATGCTCACAGGTATCTGACGTTGCACCGGCACCGGGCCGGGGGTCCGGTGCTTGCCATTTAAAAGTGCACACCACTCCCCTGTGGGAGCAAGCGCCCACAGGGTTATGGGGTGTGTATTAAAGTTTTTTAGAGAATCAGGAGGACACCGCCCATGGCCGCATTCGCCCATTCCGTCGGCGCCCAGACCTATCGCTTCGACAGCCTCAAGGACCTGATGGCCAAGGCCAGCCCGGCGCGTTCCGGGGATTTCCTGGCCGAGGTCGCCGCGCTCAACGATGGCGAGCGGGTGGCCGCGCAAATGGCCCTGGCCGACCTGCCCCTCAGCCATTTCCTGCAAGAAATGCTGATTCCTTACGAGGTCGACGAAGTCACCCGGCTGATCGTCGACACTCACGATAAACAAGCCTTCGCCACCGTCAGCCACCTCACGGTTGGCGGCTTTCGCGACTGGCTGCTCAGCGATGCCGCCGATGAAGACAGCCTGCGGGCACTGGCCCCCGGCCTGACCCCGGAAATGGTCGCCGCCGTGTCGAAGATCATGCGCGTGCAGGACCTGGTACTGGTGGCGCAGAAAATCCGCGTGGTGACCAAGTTCCGCGGCACCCTCGGCCTGCGCGGGCGCTTGTCCACGCGCCTGCAACCCAACCACCCGACCGACGAACCGGCCGGGATCGCCGCGAGCATCCTCGACGGCCTGCTCTACGGCAACGGCGACGCCATGATCGGCATCAACCCGGCCACCGACAGCACCGCCTCGATCTGCGCCATGCTGGAAATGCTCGACGCCATTATCCAGCGCTACGACATCCCCACCCAAGGCTGCGTGCTGACCCACGTCACCACCTCCATTGAAGCGGCCAACCGCGGCGTGCCCCTGGACCTGGTGTTCCAGTCCATCGCCGGCACCGAAGCGGCCAACGCCAGTTTCGGCATCAACCTCAACGTGTTGAAAGAAGGCTACGACGCCGGGCTCAGCCTGAATCGCGGCACCCTCGGCAACAACCTGATGTATTTCGAAACCGGCCAGGGCAGCGCGCTGTCGGCCAACGCCCACCACGGCGTCGATCAACAGACCTGCGAGACGCGAGCCTACGCCGTGGCACGGTATTTCAAGCCGTTTTTGGTGAACACGGTTGTAGGATTCATCGGCCCGGAATACCTGTACAACGGCAAACAGATCATCCGCGCCGGCCTCGAAGACCACTTCTGCGGCAAGCTGCTGGGCGTGCCGATGGGTTGCGACATCTGCTACACCAACCACGCCGAAGCCGACCAGGACGACATGGACACCCTGCTGACCCTGCTCGGCGTGGCCGGGATCAACTTCATCATGGGCATCCCCGGCTCCGACGACATCATGCTCAACTACCAGACCACCTCGTTCCACGACGCCCTCTACGCCCGCCAGACCCTGGGCCTGAAGCCTGCGCCGGAATTCGAAACTTGGCTGGCGAACATGGGCATCTTCACCCAGGCCGATGGCCGGGTGCGGTTCGGCGACAACCTGCCACCGGCGTTCCGTCACGCCTTGGCGCATCTGGGATAAGTGAGTTGCCCATGGATAAAAAACCTGTCGACCCACAAAACCCTTGGCTGAACCTGCGCAACCTCACCCCGGCACGCATCGCCCTGGGCCGCACCGGCACCAGCCTGCCGACCCAGGCGCAATTGGACTTCCAATACGCCCACGCCCAGGCCCGCGATGCGGTGCACCTGGCGTTCGATCATCAGGGCATTCGCGCACAACTGACTGAGCGCGGCCGCGAAAGCCTGTTGCTCCACAGTGCGGCGGCTGACCGACATAGCTACTTGCAGCGCCCGGACCTGGGCCGACGACTCGACGAGTCCTCCGCAAAAATCCTGGAGGACTACGCAGCGGCTCATCCCGGCGGTGTGGACTTGGCTATCGTCGTGGCCGACGGCTTGTCGGCGCTGGCGGTGCATCGCCATACCTTGCCGTTCCTGGCGCGCCTGGAAGAACAGACCGCCGCTGACGGCTGGTCGGTGTCGCCCGTGATTTTGGTGGAACAAGGCCGCGTCGCGGTGGCCGATGAAGTGGCCGAGCGGCTCGGCGCGAAAATGTCGGTGATCCTCATCGGCGAACGCCCCGGCCTCAGTTCTCCCGACAGCCTGGGGCTGTATTTCACCTACGCCCCCAAGGTCGGCCTGACCGATGCCTATCGCAACTGCATCTCCAATGTCCGCCTCGAAGGCCTGAGCTACGGCATGGCCGCGCACCGCCTGATCTACCTGATGCGCGAAGCCTGTCGCCGCCAGCTCTCGGGGGTCAATCTGAAGGACGAAGCCCAGGTTCACACTCTAGAGTCGGAAAATACTGCCGATATGAAAGGTAACTTCCTACTCATGCCGCCCCGAAACTGATCCGTTTATCCGATTGCGTTTTTGATCCGCTTTCAGGCAGCATCAAAAGCACGGCAGCGCGAAGTTGTTGTCTGAATATCTGTCGACCTCTGCAGACGAGACCTACCATGCGGATTATCCAAGCGACCCTGGAACACCTGGACCTGCTGACCCCATTGTTCGTCAAATACCGGGAATTCTACGGCTCACTGCCCTACCCGGACTCGTCCCGAGCCTTCCTTGAAAAGCGCCTGCGCCGCAAGGAATCGGTGATCTACCTGGCCTTGCCCGATGACGATGACAGCCGGTTGCTGGGCTTCTGCCAGCTCTACCCGAGCTTCTCGTCGCTGTCGCTCAAGCGCGTGTGGATCCTCAACGACATCTACGTCGCCGAAGACGCCCGCCGCCAACTGGTGGCCGACAACCTGATCCGCACCGCGAAAAAAATGGCCAAGGAAACCAACGCCGTGCGCATGCGCGTCTCCACCAGCAGCAATAACGAAGTGGCGCAGAAAACCTACGAATCGATCGGCTTCAAGGAAGACACCGAGTTCAAGAACTACGTATTGCCGATCAGCGAAAGCATCTGACCCCTGTGGCTGAGTCCCCCTGTCACAACACCAAACCCTCTGTGGCGAGGGGATTCATCCCCGCTGGGCTGCGAAGCAGCCCCAAAACCTGAGCACGCGGTGCATCAGACTGACCGAGTCGCCTGCCTCAGGACCGCTCCGCGCCCCAACGGGGATAAATCCCCTCACCACAAAACCAGCACACACCAATCCCCCTGACACACCCCCAACCCTGTGGCGAGGGAGCTTGCTCCCGCTGGGCTGCGAAGCAGCCCCAAACCCTAAGCACGCGGTGCATCAGATTGACCGAGTCGCCTGCCTCAGGGCCGCTCCGCGCCCCAACGGGGATAAATCCCCTCACCACAAAACCAGCACACACCAATCCCCCTGACACACCCCCAACCCTGTGGCGAGGGAGCTTGCTCCCGCTGGGCTGCGAAGCAGCCCCAAACCCTAAGCACGCGGTGCATCAGATTGACCGAGTCGCCTGCCTCAGGGCCGCTCCGCGCCCCAACGGGGATAAATCCCCTCATCACAAAACCAGCGCACACCCATCCCCCTGACACACCACCAAACTCTCTGTGGCGAGGGGATTTATCCCCGCTGGGCTGCGAAGCAGCCCCAAAACCTAAGCACGCGGTGCATCAGATTGTCCGAGCCGGCTGATTCAGGACCGCTCCGCGCCCCAACGGGAACAAACCCCCTCACCACAAGAGTCCTCACTCAATCGCACACCACCGAAATCCCCAGCTACAAACTCACCCCGCTCCCCGCCCTTCACCCCGTATAATGCCGCTCTTCCCGGCTTGTAAGAAAAAGCTACACACTCTGTAGCCACTCCAAGCCCGACCCAAAGCCTGCCGAGCCAGGCCACCACCACAGGTGTTATGCATGGATTTCAATCCCCTCGACCTCATCCTGCACCTCGACGTCTATCTCGACATGCTGGTGAGCAACTACGGAACCTGGGTCTACGCCATCCTGTTCCTGGTGATCTTCTGTGAAACCGGCCTGGTGGTCACACCCTTCCTGCCCGGCGACTCCCTGCTGTTCATCGCCGGCGCCGTCGCCGCCGGTGGCGCCATGGACCCGCTGCTGCTGGGCGGCCTGCTGATGCTCGCGGCGATCCTCGGCGACAGCACCAACTACCTCATCGGCCGCACCGCCGGTGAAAAACTGTTCAGCAACCCCAACTCGAAAATCTTCCGCCGCGACTACCTGCAGCAAACCCACGACTTCTACGACAAGCACGGCGGCAAAACCGTGACCCTGGCGCGCTTCCTGCCAATCATCCGCACCTTCGCCCCCTTCGTCGCCGGCGTCGGCAAAATGAACTACCTGCGCTTCTTCGGCTTCAGCGTCCTCGGCACCGTCCTCTGGGTCGGCGGCCTGGTGACCCTCGGCTACTTCTTCGGCAACGTGCCCTTCATCAAGCAAAACCTGTCGTTGCTGGTAGTGGGCATCATCCTCGTGTCGCTGCTGCCGATGATCATCAGCCTGGTACGCAGCAAACTGAGCCAGCGCGCTTCGAAAGCCTGATCGCCCATGTGGTCCCTGAGCAACTGGCGCCGCCAACGCACCCTCGCCAAACACCCCGTCCCCGAGGAAACCTGGCAACGGGTGCGCCATCAACTGAGCTTCCTCGACGGCATCAGCGCCGCCGAGGACCAGTGGCTGCGGGAAGCCTGCGTACTGTTCCTGCACGATAAACACCTCACCGCCCTGCCCGGCGTCGAACTGCACCAGGAACAACGCCTGCTGCTCGCCGCCCAGGCCCAACTGCCGCTGATGCACCTGGGCGAACTGAACTGGTACCAGGGCTTCCACGAAATCGTCCTCTACCCCGACGACTTCCTCAGCCCCCAGCGCTACCGCGACGCCAGCGGCATCGAGCACGAATGGGACGGCGAACACAGCGGCGAAGCCTGGCCCCAAGGCCCGATCATCCTGGCCTGGGACGGCGTGATGGCCAGCGGCGGCTGGGACGGCTACAACCTGGTGATCCACGAACTGGCGCACAAACTCGACATGCTCAACGGCGACGCCAACGGCCTGCCGCCCCTGCACCCCGACATGCGCGTCAGCGACTGGGCCGAGGCCATGCAACAGGCCTTCGACGACCTCGACCGCCAACTGGACCAACATCCAAACACACAAACCCTCATCGACCCCTACGCCGCGGAAAACCCGGCGGAGTTCTTCGCCGTCACCAGCGAATACTTCTTCAGCGCCCCAGACCTGCTGCACCAGGCCTATCCAAAGGTCTATGAACAGCTCAAGGCCTTCTACCGCCAGGATCCTTTGGCCCGGCTGCGGCAACTTCAAGCCGAAGATCCGGTCTATCAGGCGTCATACTAAGGTCTCTACGACCCTGGTAACGTGGCATCAGCGGCCGAATATGCCTATAATCGCCGCCACTTTTTGGTCAATCCGACCAGTCATTTGGTCAACTAACGGGGGCACCGCCCAATGAGCTACAGCAAGATTCCGGCTGGCAAAGACCTGCCGAACGACATCTACGTCGCGATCGAAATCCCGGCCAACCACGCCCCGATCAAATACGAAATCGACAAAGACAGCGATTGCCTGTTCGTTGACCGTTTCATGGCCACCCCCATGTTCTACCCGGCCAACTACGGTTACATCCCCAACACCCTGGCCGACGACGGCGACCCCCTCGACGTGCTGGTCGTGACCCCATACCCAGTTGCCCCAGGTTCGGTCATCCGCGCCCGTCCAGTCGGCATCCTGAACATGACCGACGACGGCGGCGGCGATGCCAAAGTCATCGCAGTGCCACACGACAAACTGTCGCAACTGTACGTCGACGTGAAGGAATACACCGACCTGCCACCGCTGCTGATCCAGCAGATCGAGCACTTCTTCGCGAACTACAAAGACCTCGAAAAAGGCAAGTGGGTCAAGATCGAAGGCTGGGCCGGTGCAGACGCCGCCCGCGAAGCGATCACCAAGTCGGTTGCCGCCTACAAAGGCTGAAACAAACTTGATCAAGAACCCCGGTTTGCCCCGGGGTTTTTTTATGTCTTAATGGTTCTTAATACAAAATCGTATTAACACTGTTTAACTGCGTTTAGCCCGCGCCTTTCAAATCCTGCAAACGGAAAGATCGTCTTATATATTTGCACGACTTGTTTATTGCCGAAAACATCGTCGCCCCTAAACTTTCCGTTTATGAAAAAGATCTCCAGTGGCGACCGCTTCAGAGCCCTTCTAAAAGAAGCCCATATCCGTTCCGCCGACTTCGCGAAGTTATACGGCGTGAAATCCCAGCACGTGAACAACTGGTTCAACCGTGGCATCCCACCCCGGCGCATCCACAGCATCGCCAGCCTGCTGACCGTCAGCCCAGAATGGCTCGCCCACGGCGAAGGCCCACAAACCCCTTTGGGCCTGGGCCCCGGCACCACCTACGACGCCGCCGAAGTCCAAGGCGTCTACAGCGTGGTGGAACCCACGGACATTGAACTGCCCTTCTACAAGGAAGTCCCCATCGCCCCCGGCGAAACCAAAACCCACATCACCGAAATCCCCGACCAATCCATCCGCCTGCCCCGCAGCCACCTCGACTCCCTGGAAATAAACCCCAGTGACGCCATCTGCACCACCATGGTCGGCGACAGCATGGCCGAACGCATCGCCGACGGCTCCACCCTCGCCATCGACCGCGGCCTGACCCAAATCGTCGACGGCCAAATCTACGCCCTCGAACACGACGGCATGCTGCGCATCAAATACCTGCACCGCATCCCCGGCAACCGCCTGCGCCTGCGCAGCCACAACAGCGCGGCTTACCCGGACGAAGTCTTCAGCGCCGAACAGATCGACGCGCAGAACATACGGGTGATCGGCTGGGTGTTCTGGTGGTCCACCCTCAACAAACAGAGACCGCCGGTGTGCGACTAACCCACCCGAACGGAAAGACAGGCAAAGCGCCTCGTGCCGAGGAGCTTTATGGTGAAGAGCTTTTGTGGCGAGGGAGCTTGCTCCCGCTGGGCTGCGCAGCAGCCCCTGCTTTTCACCCTGAATCCCCCTAACCCAATGATTCCACACCACTTACCACTGGGATTCTGCCGAAAACCCGCGTATCCTCCGCCCCACATTTGCGAGCCCACGCCTCGCACCGACAAGGCAGATCACTTTCTGACCAAGTCCCACAGCCGGCCGCAAGAGCCGGATGTACGTTTTGAAGGCTGGTGAGGTTTGTCAAAAACGAACTGAGTTAGTCAACGAGAAGCCGGCCATAAGCCGGCTTTTTAATGTCAGAGATCTTTACTTATCTTCGCCGCGACGGCGTTTAAGCGTCAGCATCCGGGCATCCCGCGTTGCGCAATCAAACCGGCTGCCAACGATGCGGTAACAACACCCCAATCTCGCTCGCCCACAATGTGGGCCATCGCGTCCCTGGCTGGAACTAAAAGAGTCAGTATAGATAGCGCTAGACGCCCAACCCGACCCCGTGCAACCGAGACTGCTCAGTGCCGGGCTTGGATTGGGATACAATCCCCGGCATTTAATACGATCAGGATCGGCATCCGCTCCCTGAGTGTCCACAAGAGATCCGCAATGCCCCTTACGCTGCAACAACTGGAACGCCACCTTTTCAAGGCTGCCGATATTCTGCGCGGCAAGATGGATGCCTCGGAGTTCAAGGAATACATTTTTGGCATGCTGTTCCTCAAGCGCTGCTCCGACGTTTTCGAGGAGCGCTATGAGCAGGTCGTTGCCGATCAGATAAATGCCGGCAAGAGTAAATCCGAAGCATGTGCCATGGCGGAAAATCCGCGCTGGTACAAGCTCCACGGCAATTTCTGGGTGCCCATCCATTCGCGATTCTGGTACGTGCTCAACGAAGCACACATCAACGTCGGCGATCTGTTGAACAAAGCGTTGGCCGGCATAGAGGAAAACAATGCGGACCTGGACGGAGTGCTGGAGCATATCGATTTCACCCGCAAGGTCGGCCAGGGAAAGATTCCCGATCAGAAGCTGCGCCAGCTCATCACCCACTTCGGTGAAGTGCGTCTGCGCAACAGCGACTTCGAGTTCCCTGACTTGCTCGGCGCCGCCTACGAGTACCTGATCGGCGAGTTCGCCGACTCGGCCGGCAAGAAGGGTGGCGAGTTTTATACACCGCGTGCGGTGGTGCGGTTGATGGTTCACCTGCTCAAGCCACGCCTCGAACACGACATCTATGACCCGTGTTGCGGCTCGGGCGGCATGTTGATTGCTGCCAAGGAGTACATTGACGAGCACGGCGAGGACGGCCGCAAGGCCAATCTTTTCGGCCAGGAGTTCAACGGTACCGTGTGGTCCATCGCACAGATGAACATGCTGTTGCATGGCATCAGCGGCACCGGGCTGGAGAACGAAGATACCTTGGCCAACCCTCGGCATATCGAGGGCGGCGAACTGCGCCGCTTCGACCGCATTCTCACCAACCCGCCGTTCTCCATCAACTGGGGCCATACCGAAAAAAGCCCAGATGGCAGCCTGGCCTGGAACCCGACATTCCGCGAGCAACGCTTCTGCTTCGGCGAGGTGCCGCTGGGCTCAAAAAAGGCCGACCTGATGTTCCTGCAGCACATGCTCGCCGTGACCCGCGACGAGGGCATGATTGCCACCGTACTGCCCCATGGCGTGCTATTCCGTGGCGGTGAGGAACGCGGCATCCGCGCTGGCATTATCGAGAACGACCTGCTCGAAGCAGTGATCGGCTTGCCGGCCAACCTGTTCTATGGCACCGGCATTCCGGCATGCATCCTCATCCTGCGCCAACAAAAGCAGGAAGGCGCCAACCGTGTCAGCGCCAAGCCTGCCGAGCGCCAGGGCAAGGTGCTGTTTATCAATGCCGACCGAGAGTACTTCGAAGGCCGCGCGCAGAACTATCTGCTGCCCGAGCACATCGAGAAAATCACTACTTCCTTCGACGAATTTCGGCGGATCGACGGCCTTAGCGATGTGGCGGATATTGCCACCCTGCGCGACAACGATTACAACCTGAATATCCGTCGCTACGTGGACAACGCACCGCCGCCCGAGCCACATGATGTGCGTGCTCACCTGCTGGGCGGGGTGCCTTTGGCTGAAGTTGAAGCGAAAGCTCCGCTGTTCGCCGCCCACGGACTCGATCCGCATGACCTGTTCGTGGCACGCGATGCGCAGTACTTCGACTTCCGTAGCGAGCTGACCCGCCGCACCGACCTCAAGCCGGCCATCGAAGGCAATGCAGGCCTGCAGGTCAAGGAAGCAGCCCTCCGTGAGGCCTTCGAGCGCTGGTGGCACGAACACAGCCCGCGTATCACCACACTAGCAGGGAAGCTGGATAACAGCGCTGCACTAGTCGAATTGCGCGGCGAGCTGCTGGCTAGCTTTAGCCAGACACTGGAAGGCATCGGCCTGCTCGACCCCTTCCAGGTGAGGGGCATCGTCGCCGGCTTCTTGTACCAAAATAAATACGATTTCCTCGGCCTGATGGCCCGCGGCAGCCAGGGCGTGATTGATGCCTGGCGTACCAGCATCATCACCGCCCTGGATGACAAGGCCAGCAAGCAAAGCCCGCTGGAGCACAAGCTGGTGAAATTCCTGCTCGGCGATTTCGTTGCCGAGTTGGCCGAGCTGGAAGCGAAAAAGGCCGAACTGGATAGTCAGCTCAAGGCTGCCGCCCCAACCAAAGAGGAAGATTCTGACGAGGCAGACGACGAGGCGGATATAGGCAACGAGGAAACCCCCATCAATGAAGCCCAGCTCAAGGCCTGGAAAGCCGAGCTGACCAAGGTGAAGAAACAGCTCAAAACCCAGCAGGACAACTTCGCCAGTCACTTGAATCAGGCCGTCGACGGGCTGGACGAACTACAGGCCGCCGAGCTGCTGCTAACCATTCTACATAACGATATGCAGGCCATCGTCGAGCGCTATATTGCCGCCCAGCGCAAGCAGATCGTCGTTGCCTTCGAGAACTGGTGGGACAAGTATCGAGTGACGCTAAATGAAATCGAGTACGAGCGCGATGCAGCGACGGTGGCGTTGCAAGGGTTCTTAAGGGGGTTGGGGTATGTCTGATTTTCCCCATTGGCCCGTACGTCCGACCGGTAGTGTCTTTTTCGTGAAGGGCCGTATCGGTTGGCGGAATCTTCGGCACTCGGACTTCTGCGAGAACGGACCACACCTCATTACCGGGATGCATATTGACAGCGCTGGGCGAATTGATTGGGACTCTTGCTTCCACATCCCTAAACGAAAGTTCGATGAATCTCCGGAGATACAGGTCAAAGTCGGTGATTTAGTTATCACGAAGGACGGGACAATTGGCAAGGTTGCACGAATCGATTGGCTTCCAGGGGATACCTCACTGAATGCGCATTTGTTCCTTGTGCGGCCAATTCAACCTGAATTTTGCTCTGCGCGATTCGCATTCCACGTATTCACGTCTGCAGCGTTCCGCAATTTTATTGAAAACCAAAAAAGCGGAAGCACCTTGGCCGGTCTGGGCGAAGCGAAATTTGTGCGATTCCAGTTCCCGCTGCCGACAATTAACGAGCAGGAACTTGTCTCAGATGTTCTCGATACACTCGACATCGCTATCCGCGAAACCGAGGCGTTGATTGAAAAGCTCAAGGCCATCAAACGTGGCCTGACGCACGACCTGCTAACCCGTGGCATTGACTCCAACGGCCAACTGCGACCGCCACATAGAGACGAGCCGCAACTCTACAAGAAGTCGCCGTTGGGGTGGATACCGAGGGAGTGGGAGATTGAGCCGATCATCAACCTGACTTCCAACTCAGTGATCGGGCCATTCGGCAGTGACCTTATTGCCTCCGACTACCGAGATTCAGGAGTGCCAGTGGTCTTTGTGCGAGATGTTAAGCCGGATCAACTCATTTGGAAGAGTAATGTCTTCGTGAGCGCCAGTAAGGCACAAGCTTTGGCTGCGCATGAGGTCCGAGCGGGAGATGTAGTCGCCACAAAGATGGGTTTGCCACCATGTGTGGCTGCCGTTTACCCAGAATCGATGCCATGCGGAATTGTGACCGCAGACATCGTTCGCCTGCGGCCATGTACAGATCGTATCTGCCCTGACTGGATGTCGATATTCATCAATTCTTCAGCGGTCGCCAAGCAAGTCGAGCAAATAACTGCTGGCGTAACTCGGCCCAAGGTTACTTTGCGTGATGTTCGGGATCTTCTGATCGGACTCCCCCCCATCAAAGAGCAGGAGCGGGTTTTGGTTCGACTGACAGCATTGCAATCACGGATTCAGCTAGAAGAAGCATCATATAAAAAGCTTATTTCAGAGAAATCCGGTCTTATGGACGACCTGCTAACCGGCCGCGTGCGTGTCACCCCGCTACTGGAATCTATGCAGCAAGCTGCTGCACCAACGGAAGCCTGATATGCCCCAGCGCCTACCGCCCCGCGAATCCCTCACCGTCGAGTTCAAAAGTGATCGCAGCAAGCTCCCCGACCGCGAACTGATCGAGGCGCTGGTCTGCCTGGCCAATGCCGAGGGCGGTGAGCTATGGCTGGGTGTCGAGGACGACGGCACACCCACCGGCTTACATGCCGAGCATCGCCTGCTGGAAGGCTTGGCCGGCATGGTCGCAGCGCGCACCTCGCCGTCGCTGAACATACAGGCCGAGGCGCTCGACCTGGATGGCGTGACCGTGGCGCGTATCCATATACCCAAGACCCAGGGCGAGGTGGCCACAACCAGCGGCGTCTACCTGCACCGCCGCTTGAAACACGACGGCACGCCCGAATGCATAGCCATGCTGCCCCATGAGCGCAGCAGCCGCGCAAGCAGCTTCGGCCTGCTCGATGTTTCCGCCCAGCCGGTGGCCGGTGCCACCCTTGCCGACCTCGACCCGCTGGAACGCGAACGTCTGCGCCAGGCAGTGCAGCAATACGGCGGCGACCGCGTGCTGTTGGAACTGGACGATGAAGCTCTGGACGGCGCACTACTGCTCACTGCGCGCCAGCCAGACGGTACGCGCGTGCCAACCCTCACCGGCCTGCTACTGATCGGTCGGGAAACCTCCCTGCGCCAACTGGTACCCACCCATGAGTTCGCTTTCCAGGTGCTGGCCCAGCAGGCAGTGCGCTTCAACGAGTTTCGCCGCTTCCCATTGCTCAAGGCCCTGGACTGGCTGGAAACCAACTTCCGTCCCTACAACCCAGAGGAAGAACTACAGGTCGGCCTGTTCCGCGTGCCAGTACCCAAGGTCGACCTCGGTGCCTTCCGTGAAGCCGTAGCCAATGCCTTAGTGCATCGCGATTACCACGGCAGAGGCGCGGTGCATGTGCGCCTGGAGGACGATGCCCTGGTGGTCAGCAACCCCGGTGGCCTGGTCGATGGCGTGACCCTGGCTAATCTGCTGGTGACCGAACCGCGCCCGCGCAACCCGGCCCTGGCCGATGCCATGAAGCGCGTCGGCGTGGTCGAGCGCTCCGGTCGAGGCGTGGACAAGATTTTCCGCGGCATGCTCAAGTTCGGCCGGCCGGCCCCGGACTACAGTTACACCACCGCCCAGAGCGTGGTGCTGCGCCTACCCACAGCCGAGGCCGACCTGGACTTCCGCCGCCTAGTAGTCGAGCACGAGCGCAGCACCAACGCCGAGCTACCCATCGACAGCCTGATCGCTCTGGCCGCCCTGCGTGAAACCAAGCGCGTCACGGCCGACGAATTGGCCGTACAGATCCAGCGCGACACCTCGACTGCCAAACGCACCCTGGAAGCCCTGACCGAAGCCGGCTTGGTGGAGGCTCACGGTTCTACCCGAGGGCGCAGCTACACTCTGTCAGCCAGTCTGTACCAGGCCGTGGGCGACAAGGCCGGTTATACCCGTCAGGCAGGCTTCGCTCCGATTCAGCATGAACAGATGGTGTTGAACTATGTACAGCAGCATGGGCAAATCAAACGTGCCGAGGTCATGGAGCTATGTCGCATATCAACTGACCAAGCGGCCAAGCTGCTGAAAAAGCTCAAAGATAAAGGCGCCATTGTGCAGAGTGGCAAGAATCGAGGGGCAACCTACACCCTTGGCACCTTGGAATAAGCGGGAATGAGCCGGAATGAGCCGGAATGAGCCTGTATGAGTCCATACACGCCTGAACTGGATTAAAGGAGTAACCCGTGGGCTGGGAATTGGAAGACGTCGAAAAACCCTTTGTGGCTCAGCTACAGGGGCTGAACTGGAAGCATATCGAGGGCAGCCTCGACGACCCGGCCATCACTGGACGCAGCAGCTTCAGTGAAGTGATTCAGCCAGCCGCACTGGCCGAGCGCTTGCTTGCTATCAACTTGCGCGACGGTCAGCCTTGGCTGGATGGGCAGCGGATTTCCGAAGCAGTGGCGGCGATTACGCGCGTGGGCGCCGGCAAGCTGATGGAAGCCAACCAGACAGTCACTGAGCTGCTGCTCAAAGGCATCACTGTCGATGGCCTCCCGGGCTGGGAAGGTGGACGCGGCCAGACCATCCAGTACATTGACTGGGCCACCCCGGCCAATAACCACTTCAGTGTGATCAACCAGTTCCGAGTGGACTGCCCGCCAGGCTATAACAGCGGCAAGAAATTTATCGTCCCGGATCTGGTGTTGCTAGTAAACGGCATCCCGCTGGTGGTGGTGGAGTGCAAGAGCCCATCCATCCCAGAACCGCTGGCCGAGGCTGTCGATCAATTACGTCGTTACAGCAACCAGCGCAAGGCGGCCTTCGAGGTCGAGGAAAACGAGGGCAACGAGACTCTGTTTGCCAGCGTGCAGCTATTGGTCGCCAGTAGCTACGACGAGGCACGGGTGGGCTGCATTGGTGCCGGCTTCGGGCATTTCTCCCAATGGAAGACCGTGGTTGGCCCGGATGGCAACGGCAGCGAACAGTCAGTAGCCGAGCAGTTGGTCAAAGCCAAACTGTCCGAACAGGAGCGCCTGGTGGCAGGCATTCTCACGCCAGCCCACCTGCTCGATCTGATCCGACATTTCATGCTCTTTATGCAGGTTGGCGGGCAGACCATCAAGACGGTCTGCCGCTACCAGCAATACCGCGCGGTGAACCGCACAGTGACCCGCATGAAACGCGGGCAAACACGCCTTGAGCATGGCGAGAGCGACCAGCGCGGCGGTATCGTTTGGCACACCCAGGGTTCGGGCAAGAGCCTGACCATGGTATTTCTGGTGCGCAAGATGCGCACGGATACACAACTGCGCCACTTCAAGATCATCGTGGTCACTGACCGTAAAGACCTGCAAAACCAGCTCGCCGCCACCGCCACACTGAGCGGTGAACTGCCGGAGGTGGCCTCCAATATCGAGGGTGTTAAAGCCTTGGCACGCCGCCAGGGCCCCGGCCTGATATTCGCCACCATCCAGAAGTATCGCAATCCTGAACAGGAGGAAGATGGAGAGGCGCCGATCCCTGCGCAAGCTGCGACATCCCTCAAGGCCGCAGAAAAGCGCGCGCCCTATCTGGTAAGCAAACCATTCGAGGTGCTCAACCACGACGAGAGCATTCTGGTATTGATCGATGAGGCGCACCGCACCCAGGCCGGCGACCTACAGGCGAACCTGCTGGCAGGCCTACCCAATTGCGTGCGCATCGGCTTTACCGGTACACCGATCATCATGGGCGATAAGAAACGCACCCACGAAATTTTCGGCGCGTTCATCGACAAATACACCATCAAGGAAGCCGAGGCAGATGGCGCGACAGTGCCGGTGCTTTACGAAGGACGCACTGCCAAGGGCGCAGTGAAAGACGGGGCGAGTCTGGATGAGCTGTTCGAGGATTTGTTCCGCGAGCACAGTCAGGACGAGCTGGAGCTGATCAAGAAAAAGTACGCCACCAAGGGCCATATCTTTGATGCCCCCGCGCTGATCGCTGATAAGGCGCGCGACATCCTCAGACATTACGTCACCAATATCCTGCCCAATGGCTACAAGGCGCAGGTGGTAGCCTATAGCCGGATTGCGGCAATCCGCTATTTCTATGCGCTGCAGGCCGCCCGTGATGAGTTGCTGGCCGAGGCTGAAGCGTTGCCAGCAGCCGACAAGGATCTCGACGATGAAGCACTGTGCCAGCGTCCACCCAAGCTGCAGGCGCGCGTGCAGGCATGGCGCTATCGCGACAGGCTACGCGACCTGGAGTTCGCACCGATTATTTCCGGCTCAAATAACGATCCGGCCGAGTGGAAAACCTGGACGGATGGCAGCAAACACGAGCTGCTGATCCAGCGCTTCAAGAAGCCCCTGAATCATGAGCAGCCGGGCAAGGCCGACCCGCTGGCTTTCCTGATCGTTAAGTCTATGTTGCTCACCGGCTTTGACGCACCCATCGAAGGGGTCATGTACCTTGACCGGCCAATCAAGGAAGCCGAGCTGCTGCAAGCCATTGCACGGGTCAACCGTACTGGTTTTGGCAAACGCTGCGGTATCGTGGTCGACTACTACGGGGTCGCCAACCACCTGCGCGAAGCCCTGGCAGCCTATGCCGACGAGGATATCGAAGGTGCGCTGAGCAGTATCAAGGACGAGGTGCCGGTGCTGCGCGATCGTCATCTTCGTGTGGTGGATGTGCTGCGTCGCCAGGGCATCGAGTCGCTGGAAGATGCCGAAACCTGCATTGCCGCACTGGAGTCGGAAAAGGTGCGCGCCGAATTTGCGGTAAAACTCAAAGCGTTCCTCAATTCATTGGACACCGTGCTACCACGCCCCGAGGGCCTGCCCTTCGTCAAGGATGCCAAGCGTCTGGCCTACATCCATGCACGTGCGCGCGGGCGTTACAAGGACCTGCCGCAACTGGGCAAGGATGTCGGCGCCAAGGTGCGCAAGCTAATCGACGATCACGTTATTTCGCTGGGCATCGACCCGAAGATTCCGCCGATCCAACTCACCGATGCAGACTTCGAGAAGCAGTTGTCGCGTTGCGTCAACGACCGCGCCAAGGCCTCAGAGATGGAGCACGCCATTCGCTCGCATGTGCGCAAGCATACTGATGAAGATCCGGTGCTCTTCCGCAAGCTGTCCGAACGCCTGAACGAGCTGCTCAAGTCGCTGGGCGAGCAGTGGGACCAGTTGGTTGAGCAGATGCAGAAGATCATCAACGAGCTGCGCAGCGGTCAAATGAGCGATGACTACAACCCCCTGGATTTGCCCGAACACTATGCCCCCTTCCTGCGCACCCTGCTGGATGTGGTGTGTGCCGACGCCAATCCGCAGCCCGCCGAGCTGCTGCGTTTGAAGGACGTAACAGTGGAACTGGTCGACCTGTTGGTGGGCGAACTCCAAAGCCACCGCGATATCTGGAGCCCGCGCAAGCGAGCGGCACAGGAGGAGCTGGCCGGGCAGCTATTCGATTACCTGATGCGACTGCGTCCGCCCTTGGTGGATAGCGATACGGCGGGTGTGTTGTCTGACCGCTTGATGGATCAGGCGAGAGCCAGCCATGAACGGTTGATGCAATTGTGAGCAATCACACCCTCACGGTAGACGATCTGCAATTCACACTGCGCCGTAGCGCGCGCCGAAAAACACTGCAGATCACTGTCGAGCGCGACGGCGCGCTTATCCTTTCTGCCCCGCCCGAGGTAGAGGAGCAAATGTTGCGGCAGTTCGTGGCAGAAAAGAGCTTCTGGATTTACTCGCGCCTGGCGGAAAAGGAACGCCTGCAGCGTGCGATTCCTACTAAGGAGTACGTGGACGGAGAGGGGTTTCTGTATCTGGGGCGAAGTTATCGCCTCAAACTGGTTGATGAGCAGGATGTGCCGATGAAACTTTCTGCCGGTCGCTTCCGCCTGCTGCGTAGCGAACTGCCACGAGCCCGTGAACACTTTATCCGCTGGTACAGCGAACATGCCCGCAGCTGGCTGGCCTTACGCGTCAAGAACCACCAAGCCCGCATGGACCTGATCCCCAGCGGTGTGCGTGTGCAGGATCTGGGCTATCGCTGGGGCTCCTGTGGCAAAGGCGCACAGCTCTACTTTCACTGGAAAACGATCCTGCTGCCCAAGCCCATTGCGGAATATGTGGTGGTGCATGAGATGGTGCACCTGCAAGAACCACATCACACCCCAGAATTTTGGCTCCGCCTGGAGCGCGTCATGCCTGACTACGCACAGCGCAAGACATGGTTGGCGGAACACGGGATAGAAGTCGAAGGAGTCTGAAGCTCTTCTCTTGCTTGTGACCCTTTTCGAATTCCATGCAGAATCTGACATTAGTTTTGCTCACCGTTACGGCATGCTCACATCCCCAACAGCAGCCACTTCGTCGTAGTGCGGAAAACGTTGCTTCAGTCGCTCAATTGTCCAACGCCACTTAGGCGTAGTGGGACGACAAACCGTATTCTGATTACCAAACATTCCGACCTCCCGCACAGCCTGACTTACAGGCACGCTCTGCAGCCATTGAACCGGAACAAAGTAGTCGCAGCGCTCCGGATCGTCGGCAAACTCAGCGTGATAGGTGGCGCGTTTCGCAACCTCCAGCACTGGCCGCTCTTCGCCATCCTGCATGACTGTGAACTCGTTTGCAGGGGTGGACGTTCCCAAAACACGCCCAACACCGACGTAACCTTGCTGGGGAATATTTACCCAGATCCGATCTCCCGGGGAAAGGAGTTGCAAGGTCTTGCTGTACCACGCACCGCCACCACCAGAAATAAAACCGAACTCCACTGCATCAGCCCATGAACGCGAGACGGAATCCCCGAACGAACAGTAAAACTCTCCATTCCAAGGCTCGCCGTGCCCTTCACTGGTCGATACAGCGTTAACTTGGGTCTGAACAGGATCGAGTAACCAGGATCGGCTCAGCAACTGTTGATCGCCTACCTGGAAAACTTGGAAGCAAAGCACGTTGATCGGAATATCTCGCTTGCTGAGGTATTCAACGATTCGTTCGCTGCTGGCGTCCAATTCTGTAGCGACGATGATGAGTTGATGGCTTTTATTCAGATCATCATCGTCGAGCACACGGCCAAAGCGCGCGAGAAAATCTGCATACAAGCTGCTCCCAGGTCGGAACCGTTGGTAAATCGCCGCGATTTCGTTCTCACGCAGACTTTCAACCCAAACGGCATAGTCGAGGGCCTGAGCAACGACTTCCCGGGGTGTGCGATCTCTTTTGAGCTCAATCAGAACCAGACTTCCATCAGGCGCAATGGCCAGCAGGTCAATGCGGCCGCCCATTCCGGTGGACTCTTGCCTGCCTACCAGCATCCACTCCTCAGAAAGGATGCTGGGAGAGCTGATGATCATTTCCTCAAGTAGCTGCTCGCTGGCCAATCGGCTTTGGCGAAGCTTGTTCGGTACAAGACCGACGGTCCAGACGTCCGTTTTAATAGGCAAGTTTTGAGTCCTTTGGGGTTTGCGTAACCGAGCGATGAATGGTGATTGCTACCTTGATGACCGGTCAAGACAAGGGGGCGAGCAGCCCCCAAATAATGGCACAACAACATCACAAAAAATGCTTTACTAATTTCTACAGGGGCACGTGCCATTTGCTAGATCGAACAATAATGAGGGGCTGAAGCCTGCTCAGATGCTCGGATTAGATACATAGGTCAGGGAGACCAGCATGTCAGAAGTCAGAAATATCAAGGATCAAAAGCTTCTGTACCACCTTACCTCGACTGAAAACCTCGACGGGATATTTAGGGAAGGCCTGAAACCTCGGGCTGATCTCACCACGTTTATTGACGTAGCCGACAGTGAGATTCTGAAGAAACGTCGAGCCCTTGAGCTTGATCGCTATGTGCCCTTTCACTGGTTTGCTGCAAATCCATTTGACGGAAGTGTGCAGTTCAACAGACCGAAATCAACATTCGTACTGATCTCGGTTTACCGATTACATGCCCAAAAAAATGGTTGGAAAGTCATTCCTCGCCACCCACTGGCAAACGATGATATTCAGCTACTGGAGTACGACCAGGGCTTCGAAGCCATCAACTGGGAGGTCATGAGCACGCGAGACTACCAGGACCACGACTGCAAGAGCATTTGCATGGCTGAATGCCTCTCTCCCGGCATCGTCACTCCGAATGAATTTTCTATACTTTTTGTTCCGAATTCTGATGTCGAGGCGCTTTGCACGGAAAAAATGCGGGAGGCCGGTGTTAATGTACGCCTCACCGTGAATCCCGGAATGTTTCGCAAATGATCTACAGCAGACTGAATCCAGAGAAGGCTCTGATTTGGCGTATCGTCCATCGGGACAACCTGCCTTGGATTCTGGACAACGGTCTGCACTGTGCAAATTCGAACGTTCAGTCAGCGCAGTACGTAAACATCGGTAACCCTGACTTGATCGACAAGCGCCGAACCCGCCACGTCCCCATAGCACCGGGAGGGGTATTGGCCGATTACGTGCCCTTCTATTTCACGCCCTTCTCTGTGATGATGAAAAATATCCACTCGGGGCGGAGTGTTCAGCAGCGCAGCAATGACGAGATCGTGATTCTGGTCTCCAGTCTGTACCGCGTTGAGCAGATGGGCTTTCCGTTTGTCTACACGACCGCGCATGCCTACCCGGATTGGACAGACTATTACAGCGATCTGGCGAATCTCGACCAGATCGATTGGTCTATCATTCAACGACGCGATTTCAAGCGCGAACCTGACGATCCTCGGAAAATGGAGCGGTATCAGGCCGAAGCGCTGATTCACAATCACCTACCGATTACAGGACTCCTTGGCATCATGTGCTACACCGATGCAATGAAAATACGCATAGAGCAGGACGTGGCCGTAAGGGGCCTGGCGTTGCCTGTTCATGCGCGTCCGGGATGGTATTTCCAATGATCCGTTTTACCCAAGGCAACCTTCTGGAAGCCAAAACCGAAGCTCTGGTCAACACGGTGAATACCGTGGGCGTCATGGGTAAAGGTATCGCGCTGATGTTCAAAGAGCGCTTCACGGAGAATTACCGACTGTACGCTGCTGCCTGCAAGGCTGGCGAAGTGGAGATGGGCAAGGTTCACGTGACGGCAGTCAGCGAGCTGGAGGGGCCGCGCTGGATCGTCAACTTCCCGACCAAACGTCACTGGCGCTCACCTTCGCAGATGGCGTGGATAACCGAAGGTTTGCATGACCTACGTCGCTTTCTGATCGAAAACGATGTGAAGTCCGTGGCGGTTCCACCGCTAGGCGCCGGCAATGGTGGTTTGAAGTGGCCAGAGGTTCGCGAGCAGATTGTTGAAGTCTTGAGTGATCTGGATGTCGACGTGCTGGTGTTCGAGCCTTCTAACCAGTATCTGAACGTCGCCAAACGTAACGGTGTAGAAAAGCTCACGCCTGCTCGTGCACTGATAGCCGAATTGGTTCGTCGCTACTGGGTTCTGGGCATGGAATGCAGCCTGCTTGAGATTCAGAAGCTGGCCTGGTTCCTTGAGCGCGCCATCGAAAAGCTGCCAAACACCGAAAACCCTCTGAATCTTCAATTTGTTGCTCATAAGTACGGGCCGTATGCCAACCGGCTGGAGCATTTGCTCAACAACCTGGATGGCAGCTATCTGCATTGCGACAAGCGCATCAGTGATGCGGGTATTAACGATGTGATCTGGTTTGACGAAGGGCGCAAAGCGTTCCTACAGACTTATCTTCAAACAGAAGCCAAGGAATACGCCCAGGCCTTAGAGCGTACCGCCGAGTTGATCGATGGTTTTGAGTCGCCTTTCGGCATGGAGTTGTTGGCGACCGTTGATTGGTTGCTGAGCCAGGATGGGATTTCCCCGACTGTTCCTGCCGTGCGCGAGGCGTTGAAACATTGGGATGGCGGAGCGGGTGCTGCGGCTCGTAAAAGCAAGCTGTTCGATGATCAGGCGCTTGATATCGCGCTGAAGCGGCTGACTTCCAGTAGTTTCAGGCCAGAGATGGCAACCTGTTAGGGGTAACACCTATCTCAGCCGGGTAATTGTGCAAGTACCTCTTGCACAATTAGAGCTCATCGCTTCGGGGACTCTCGGATACAAAAAAGGTCTTGCTGAGCAAGACCTTTTTTTCATACCCGGGGTAAGCGCGGCCCCTTGTTACCTCACCTCAACAATATCCAAAGCCCGATTCGCCAACAGCTCACTCACCTCAATCACTTGCAAAATCCCCAACGCAAAATGCCGTCGTGATCCTTCAAGACCAAACGCCAAATCATTGATCATGGCATTCGCCGAAGCCAGGTTTTCACTGAGATTGGCAAGCAGACATTCCGAATCAACATCCGGTGCGATACGGAAGATGGTGCTGGTCTTGTCAGACGTTTCTTTCTCAGGCTTAGGCTTCAGATAAAAATCCAAAGCCCGGGTGGCAGCTTCGTCGAGTTTTTTATTTCGAGCGGATTGAACGCGGGATACGGTGTCGTCTGTAGCGGGGGGATTTGGAGTCACTTTTGCCATTGTCTTGCTTCCTGTAGTTGGAGCCATCACCCGCTCGCGACTAAACGATGGGAGGCAGCTGTACGCAGGTTAGTCGACCGGGGAAACAAGAAACCGGCGCGTCCGAGGACGCCCTGCGCACAGCCACCATCAAGTGCAGGATGGGAATCCTGACTGGATGACGCCTTGCACAACCTGTTTCACCCTGGGCGACTAAACCCGATCACTGATGAGCAGTGACAGGTCCAACTTACCGACGCGGCCAAGGGCGCACAAGCCGGCGGATTCTGGCGTAGTTGTAGGCAATGGCGCAAGGCGATGTCGGTCTTGGCTAGTCTCGTGGAGTCACGATAAACAGCTGGCCGGAAGGTTACTGACACACTGCTATCGCGAGCAGGCTCGCCCCCACAGAGGAACATGCGTACATATGTCGCTACTGGCGACATGACGGCAGAACGTGTCGCCAAAATCGAGAAATGGCGACACGTCAGGCGTTTCAAAAAATAGGATTGGCGGAAACGCGACTGGCTGCATCCTTGCAGCCAGTCGCGAAGAGAGTGTTACTACTCGTTGTCCAGGGGCTCGCGACCAACATCGCAATAAATCAGGCGGAATATCTCGACCATATCCACAACGGTTTTGTCATCGACCTCAAACCCGCTGCCTGCCCCCCCTGTGTTGCTATTACTTAAGCGTAACGTCGAGCATCGGCGGAATGTACCCATAGTCGTACTCAGCCACCACAAACGTCTGCTGCCCTTTTATTTTCATACCCACCGTTGGCGCCTCAGTGCCACCCACACGAATCTGCGTGCCGGTTGCGTCGGTCGGTACGCTGTCGATAAAGGAGGTCACCAGGCCGTTTGGCATTACATAGTGCGAGTAGGTCTGGAATGGCTGGGAGGACGGGTTGCCCAGCACCAGGCCGGAACCGTTCAGCGGCACGTAAGGGCCGAACAGCGAGTCCGCGACGAAACCGTACACGCCGTCCGGCCCGGTCACACCGTCGGCGTAGGTGAAGGTGTGGCTGATCGTGAACAGGTAGTACTTGCCATCCTGGAACACGAAGTGCGGGCGTTCGGTCTGGTCGTTGACGCCCACGGCGGTCAGCAGTGGCGGCAACATTTCCCAGTCGTCGCCGTCCGCGTCGCGGGCCACGGCGATGCCAACGCAGGCGGTCTGGAAGCGCGAGTTGCCGACATCTTCATAACCCGGTGGCACGTCGCCGATTTCGGCCTCGCCCACTTTGTGCGAGCCGCGCTCACCGGCCACGTTGCCCTCGAACAGCATGTACAGCTTGCCGTCGTTCGGGTCGCGGAAAGGCCATGGGTCGCGGAAACCCCAGAAGGCGTTTTGGGCTTCGGTCTGGTACATCTTGCCGTCGGCCTCGAACAGTGGCTTGACCTTCTCGAAGCCGACCATGCTGACACCATGTTCAGTGGTCACGACCCGACCGCGCACCTTGACGATGGTCGCGCCTGGGGTGACGGCGGTGTAATACAGGTCCACTTCACCTCGGTCGTTCAACAGAATCGGGGTGCCGGCCCATTCGCGAGCGGTCGGCGAAACCCCTTCGGCCATCACGCGGCCACCGAATTCCCAGTTCTTGCCGGTACGAGAAAACCAGTAGTACATCTTTGCCCGACCGTGACGATCGTTCCAATCGCGGAGGATGTCGTAGTTGCCGTCCTCATCAAGGTACGCCGGGTCGTTTGGATGACGATCGGCCGTCAGGGTGAAGATCACCGACCAGCCATCGACGGACGTCACGTTACCGTCCAAGTCGCGCAGGGGCATGGTGTCCCAGATGAACACGTCGTTGTTCAGTACCGGGAAATCCGCGCTGACCAGCGGCTGCGTGGTGGTGGGATCGTCCGCCCGGACTTTCAGCGCATCAGCGCGGGTCCAGAGGCTGGGTTGATGGGGGGTTACACCGAATTTTTCAGTGGTGGTTTTCATAAGGTAATACCTCGTCCATGAATGGATTCAAATAAATGATGCTTGAGAAATACTGGATGCGCATACAGTGAAGCCACCTTATAGAGGCTTATGCATGCAGGTCAAGCAAAAAATGCATTTGTGCATAATTTGGTTTTTTCTTGAGGCTGATACGTTTCAGCCTTGAGCGTTTGCAGAAGTTACTTCGCGGGAAAATCGACGACGTTGCCGGCACGCTCGGTGCTCTGAGCCGCTACGCAGTGGAAAGCTTGCGTAACTGGCGACAGGTGGAAGTAGTGCATAGAGGGATTGCTCGACTGAGCTTGGGCGTCGTGCGCAAAGCTCAACAAGGCGGGGAGTCAGCGGTTCTGAGGGTGACGGGTGTATCGCTATCGCGAGCAAGCTCGCTCCCACAGGGTGTGCGGTGGCTGTGTGGTTTGTGCAGAAAAACATCAGGCAGGTGACCAAACCTGCCCGATGCCAACGACCTGACCTGTTATCCCAATGTATTCAAACAAACCACCTTCGGCTGGGTCATTTCCTCATACGCAAACCGCACCCCTTCCCTGCCCAAACTGCCGTACTTGGAACCGCCAAACGGCATCGCATCGAACCGAAAATCCGAAGAGTCGTTGATCATCACGCCGCCCGCCTCGATTCGCCGCGCCGCGCTCATGGCGGTGCTGAGGTCGTTAGTAAAAATCCCGGCGTGAAGGGCGTATTCAGGTTCGTTAGCCAACGCAATGGCTTCATCGAACGTGTCGAACGGCTGCAACACCACCACCGGGGCGAAGGCTTCATGGCGCCAGAGTCGGCTGGAATGATCGAGATTTTCCAATACGGTGGCGGCGTAGCAGGTGCCTTGGCGGCGGTGGCCGCAGAGTAAGGTGGCGCCTTGTTGCAGGGCTTCGTTCACCACCTGTTCGGCGTTCTGCGCGGCTTGGGGGGTGATCATCGGGCCGATGTCGGTGTTGGCGAGCAGTGGGTTGCCGACGACGAGGGCTTGGGCCTTTTGGACGAAGCGTTCGCGGAAGGCGGCGTAGATCGATGCCTGGATCAGCAGGCGTTGGGTGCCGATGCAGTTTTGCCCGGCGGCCCAGAAGGCGCCGGAGAGGCAGCTGTCGACGGCGGCGTCGAGGTTGCAGTCGGCCATGACGATGACCGGGGCGTTGCCGCCGAGGTCCATGGCGAGTTTTTTCAGGCCGGCGGTGCGGGCAATTTGTTCGCCGGTGACGAAGCCGCCGGTGAAGGAGATCATCCGCACGTCGCGGGCGGCGACCAGGGCTTTGCCCAGTTCCGCGCCGCCGGTGGCGACGGTGACCACGGTTTCAGGCAGGCCGGCGGCGACCAGGTACGAGACCAATTTGAGCGCCGACAACGGCGCCAGCTCGGACGGTTTCAGGATGACGGCGTTGCCGCCGGCAATGGCCGGGCCGAGTTTGTGGGCGACCAGGTTCAGCGGGTCGTTGTAGGGGGTGATGGCGACGATCAGGCCCAGGGGTTCGCGGGTGAACCAGCCCTGGCGCGATTCGGCGCCTTCGTAGGCGTCGAATGGCACGATTTCGCCGGCGTTGCGCTTGGCTTCTTCGGCGGAGAGTTTGAGGGTGTTGACGCAGCGTTTGACTTCTTTTTCGGCCTGTTTGAGGGTCTTGCCGGCTTCGTCGACGATCAGCCGGGCGAAGGCTTTGGCGTCGCGTTCGATGTTCAGTGCCGCGTGTTCGAGAATGCTTGCGCGACGATGACGCGGCAGTGCGGCGCAGGCTTTGACGCCGTTGCGTCCGGTCTCGAGCAGTTGCGGGACTTCTGAGGCGCACACGTCGGCGACGGTGCCGACGATGCTGCCATCAAATGGGTTGAGGACTTCGATGTGCGGTTCGACAACCGCCAGGGCCAGGCGCGATACGTTCACAGGTTGTGCTCCTGTTTGCGGGTTGCCGATTGGTGGATGTGAATGATGTCCGACAGCAGCGCGAAGGCGGTTTCGGTGCGGCCTGCGCCGGGGCCCGAGACGGTCACGGCGCCAAGCAGTTCGCTGGTGAACGACACGGCGTTGGTGGCGCCGCTGACGCTGGCCAGTGGGTGGTCGTTACTCAGCAGGCGCGGTTCGACGCTGGCGCTGATGGAGCCGTCGGCCTGGCGCGTGGCGGCGCCGATGAGTTTCCAGCGGGCACCGTCGTGGCGGGCTTTTTCGATGTCGGCGAGGCTGAGGGCGGAGATGCCGCGACAGGTGACGTCATTGACGGTGAGCTTGGCGTCCAGCAGTTCGTTGGCAAGGATGACGACTTTGAGGCGCACGTCATGGCCTTCGACATCCGCCGTTGGGTCGGCTTCGGCGTAGCCCAGTTCCTGGGCTTTTTTGACTGCTTCGGCAAATCCCGATCCGCCTTCCATGCAGGAGAGGACGAAGTTGGAGGTGCCGTTGAGGATGCCTTCGAAACCAGTGATCGAGCTGCCGGCCAGGGATTGTTTGGCCAGGCGAATGACGGGGGTGCCGCTCATGACCGAACCTTCGTATTCGAAGGCGACGTTGTTGCGCTGGGCCAGGGCTTTGAGTTCGGCACCGTGCAGGGCGATGGGGCCTTTGTTGGTGGTGACCACGTGCTTGCCGCGCTCCAGGGCCCAGCGGCAGAACGAGGTGGCGGGCTCGCCGTCCACCGGGTTGGTGAAGGTGGCTTCGGCGATGATGTCGGCACCGCAGTCTTTGATCACGGCTTCATTGAGGGCGTCGACGGTGCCGCCGGGCAGTTGAGCCATGGCGCCTTGGGTGGCTGGCAGTCTGGCCAGCGACGCGGCGTCGAGGCCGTGGCGGTCCATCACCGAACCGAGGAACAGGTCGGTCACGCCGACGATTTTCAGGGTGAAGCCGAGGTCGGTTTTCCACTGCTGGTTGCGCTCGGCAATCAGCTGGGCCAATGCCCGGTTCACACCGCCGAAGCCGACCAGCGCCAGTTTGTATTCAGTCATTTTTGTTATGTCCTTGATCCGGGTGATGAGGTTGTTGGGATCTAGGTTAGGGAGGTGGGGTGGGCAGTGAAATATGCCAATTTGCTCTATTTTTTGGGCGTTTTGACCAGGGGGTGGGCAAAGCGGTAAGCATGCTTGTTCCACTGGCCAGGCACATTCCCCTGTGGGAGCGAGCTTGATCGCGATGGGGCCAGGTCAGGCACATCGATGGTGGCTGGTGTACCGCTATCGCGAGCAAGCTCGGTCCCACAGGTTTTCTCGGTGCCTGGTCCATTGGTGTCAGGAAATCCACCTGCTTGGCTGGCGCACCGCCGGCCGCTCTCGTGGCGAGGGAGCTTGCTCCCGCTGGGCTGCGCAGCAGCCCCTGGAATTGGCCAGCGCGGTGGGTCAGGTAGATTGCGGTCAATCGGGTTGGGGCTGCTTCGCAGCCCAGCGGGAGCAAGCTCCCTCGCCACGGGGGTTGTGGTGGTTGGGCACATTCCTCCTGTGTGCGAGCATGCTCGCGATGGGGCCAGGTCAGGTACATCGATGGTGGCTGGTGTACCGCTATCGCGAGCAAGCTCGCTCCCACAGGTTTT
>NZ_FMXH01000011.1:130151-220837 GCF_900103575.1 Pseudomonas sp. NFACC51
ATTGCCCAGCAAGAGGGCGCCGAGCTGCTTACTGGCGGTGCTGCCGAGCGACTCGAGGGGGATTTGTCGAGCGGCTATTACATCCAGCCGACCCTGCTCAAGGGCCACAACAAAATGCGTGTGTTCCAGGAAGAGATCTTCGGCCCGGTAGTGGGCGTGACCACCTTCAAGGACGAAGCCGAAGCCCTGGCGATCGCCAACGACACCGAGTTCGGCCTCGGTGCCGGCCTGTGGACCCGCGACATCAACCGCGCCTACCGCATGGGCCGGGCGATCAAGGCCGGTCGCGTGTGGACCAACTGCTACCACCTGTACCCGGCGCACGCCGCGTTCGGTGGCTACAAGAAGTCCGGTGTCGGCCGTGAAACCCACAAGATGATGCTCGATCACTATCAGCAGACCAAGAACCTGCTGGTGAGCTACGACATCAATCCGTTGGGGTTCTTCTAACCCCCGACATCGAGTGAGTGAACACTGTGGCGAGGGAGCTTGCTCCCGCTGGGCCGCGCAGCGGCCCCAAAAGTAATCATCAAGCACTCAAATGCAGTGCCTTGAAGAAGGGGCGCTTCGCGCCCCAGCGGGAGCAAGCTCCCTCGCCACAGGTGCCCGCTCTGCAGTAGTACCAACGCACTCCCTCCACCGCTTCGAAAGTAGCATTCGAGCCTTGGGCGGGGTATGCATTAATGAATTGCCGGAATCGCCCGGTACAAGAAGAGGAAAGACCCATGTGGACTAAACCCGCGTTTACCGACCTGCGTATTGGCTTTGAAGTGACGATGTACTTCGCCAACCGATGAGTGCCGGCCCGGCCTGACGCGTTCAGGCCGGGCTACCCATTGGTCTGATTGCAATCGCGGTGGGATGCTTTAGGCTCAAGGTATCCCAAGACAATAACAACAGGCTTACCGATGAGCCACGTACCTGAAAAGATGAGCCTCAGCCCGCTGCGCAAGTTCGTTTCCCCTGAAATCATGTTCGGTGCCGGTTGTCGGCACAATGTCGGCAATTACGCCAAGACGTTCGGTGCACGCAAGGTGCTGATCGTCACCGATCCCGGGGTCATCGCCGCCGGTTGGGTGGCTGACGTCGAAGCCAGTCTCCAGGCCCAAGGCATCGACTACTGCATCTACAGCGCGGTTTCGCCCAATCCGCGGGTCGAGGAAGTGATGCTCGGTGCCGACCTTTACCGGGAAAACCATTGCGATGTCATCGTCGCGGTGGGCGGTGGCAGCCCGATGGATTGCGGCAAAGGCATCGGCATTGTCGTTGCCCACGGCCGCAACATCCTCGAGTTCGAAGGCGTCGATACCCTGCACGTGCCCAGCCCGCCACTGATCCTGATCCCCACTACGGCGGGGACGTCGGCGGACGTGTCGCAGTTCGTGATCATCTCCAACCAGCAAGAACGCATGAAATTCTCCATCGTCAGCAAGGCGGCGGTGCCGGACGTATCGTTGATCGACCCGGAAACCACCCTGAGCATGGACCCATTCCTGTCCGCCTGTACCGGCATCGACGCCCTGGTGCATGCCATCGAGGCCTTCGTATCCACCGGTCACGGGCCGTTGACCGACCCCCATGCCCTGGAAGCCATGCGCCTGATCAATGGCAACCTGGTGCAGATGATCGCCAACCCGGCGGACATCGCCCTGCGGGAAAAAATCATGCTGGGCAGCATGCAGGCCGGGCTGGCGTTTTCCAACGCAATCCTCGGCGCGGTGCACGCGATGTCCCACAGCCTGGGCGGTTTCCTCGATTTGCCCCATGGTTTGTGCAACGCGGTACTGGTGGAGCACGTGGTGGCGTTCAACTACAACTCGGCGCCGGAGCGTTTCAAGGTGATTGCCGAGACGCTGGGCATCGACTGCCGGGGGCTCAACCACCGGCAGATCCGCACTCGGCTGGTGGAACACCTGATTGCCCTCAAGCACACCATCGGTTTCCACGAGACGCTGGGCCTGCATGGCGTGAGCACCTCGGACATTCCGTTCTTGTCGCAGCATGCGATGCACGACCCGTGCATCCTCACCAACCCTCGGGAGTCGAGCCAGCGGGATGTCGAGGTCGTCTATGGCGAAGCCCTCTGACGAGCAGCAAAAAGCCCTGGCCGGGCTGTTGGGGCTGGGCAATCACTCAACGCGCAAGAGTCACTACCCGGAACTGGCGGCGCGCCTCGATGAACTGGAGCAGGCCCGGCAACACCTGCAACAGCTCAATGATCAACTGGAACAGCGGGTGGCCGAGCGCACCGACGCGTTGTTGGAGGCCAACCACAACCTGCAGCAGCAGATTGTCCAGCGCGAACTGATCGAGCAACAGTTGCGCGATGCCCGGGACGCCGCCCAGGCCGCCAACCGCAGCAAGGACAAATACCTGGCCGCTGCCAGCCATGACCTGTTGCAGCCACTCAACGCGGCCCGCCTGCTGATCGCCACGTTGCGTGAGCGCCAGTTGCCTACCGCCGAGCATGTGCTGGTGGAACGGACTCATCAGGCGCTCGAAGGGGCCGAAGACCTGCTCACCGACCTGCTGGACATTTCCCGGCTGGACCAGGCCGCCGTCAAGCCCGACCTGGCGCCGTATCGGCTGGATGAGTTGTTGGGGCCGCTGGTTTCCGAATTTCAATCGGTGGCCGGCGCCGCGGGGTTGGAATTGCGGGTGCGGTTTGGCGATGAAGCCGTGCTGACCGACCTGCGATTGATCAGCCGTATCCTGCGCAACCTGCTGAGCAATGCCTGCCGCTACACCACTCAGGGCGGTATTCTCCTGGCGGCCCGGCGCCGGGGAGGGCGCTTGAGCATCGAGGTCTGGGACACGGGGCGGGGCATCGCTGCCGATTGCCTGGAGTCGATTTTCCTCGAATTCAACCAACTCGATGTCGGCCGGGCGGCGGATCGCAAAGGCGTGGGCCTGGGATTGGCGATTGTCGAACGTATCGCCCACATCCTCGGTTACCGGGTCAAGGTGCGTTCTCGGCCGGGACGGGGCTCGGTGTTCAGTATCGAGGTGCCGCTGTCCAGCGAAAAACCCCTGCCAGTTTCCCAGGTTCCGGTACAGGCGGTCGCGGGCAACCCGCTACCGGGGCGGCGTTTGTTGGTGATCGACAATGAGTTGAGCATCTTGCAAAGCATGGCGGCGTTGTTGGGGCAGTGGGGCTGCGAAGTCTTGACCGCCACCGACGAAGCGGGCGCCCTGGATGTGCTGCAAGGCCGTGTGCCGGAGCTGATCCTGGCGGATTTTCACTTGGATCACGGGGTCGTGGGCTGTGAAGTGGTCAAGCACCTGCGCGAGCATTTCCACCAGGCGATCCCTGCGGTGATCATCACCGCCGACCGCAGCGACCAGTGCCGCCGCGCCTTGCGCAAACTGGGCGCGCCGCTGCTCAACAAACCGCTCAAGCCTGGCAAGTTGCGGGCGGTGTTGAGTCAGATGCTCGGGTAGGGGACCCGAGGCAGGCCTCACCTGGTGAGGTCCCCGAAACCGTCTCCACCACAATCCCCAGTGGCAGCGAGCCTGCGCGCGATAACAATTCAGTGTTATGTTATCCGTTTCCGTTTGGCAGGAATTCTCATTCCCTGCCTTGCACGGATCAACGACCTCCATCCGAGTAAAGCCATGAGCCTACCTTCAAGCATGACGAGCCCGTCCGGCGTCATCGCGCCTTTATTTGCAATAAGCGCCACCAAAACCCATGTGCGCATGCTCGCCATCGATGCCTTGCGAGGTTTCGTCATGCTGCTGATGCTGGTGGATCATGTTCGCGAGACATTCCTGCTGCACCGTCAGGTCACCGACCCCATCGATGCGCTGAGCGTGACCCCGGACCTGTATTTCACCCGCCTGCTCAGTACGCTCTGTGCCCCGGTCTTCATCTTCCTCACCGGTTTGTCGGCCTGGCTCTACAGCCAGAAACACACCGCCGGCCAGACCTCGTTGTTCCTGCTCAAGCGTGGCCTGTTCCTGGTTTTCCTGGAACTGACTTTCGTGTGTTTCGCCTGGAACGCCGAGTTCCCGCCCAAGACACTGTGGTTGCAAGTGATCTGGTGCATTGGCATTTGCATGATTGTCCTGGCTGCGTTGTTGCACCTCAAGCGCAGTTGGCTGATCCTCCTCGGCGTTGCCATCGTTGCTGGACACAATCTGTTGGACGGTGTGGTGCCAGGGCCTGACTCGCCGTTTTTCGTGCCGTGGTCGATTCTTCATCAACGGGCATTCATCGATATCACCGAGTTCACCCGGGCCCGTACCACGTATCCGGTGCTGCCGTGGATCGGCGTGATCCTGCTGGGCTGGGTCATCGGGCCGTGGTTTGGCAAGGATGTTGAACCCGCCGTGCGCCTGCGACGGTTGTTCAAGATGGGGCTGGGTCTGCTGCTGGCTTTTGTGCTTATCCGTTACCTGAACGTGTACGGCGACAAACCTTGGCTCCAGACCGGCGACGCGCTACGCACCTTCATGAGCTTCATGAGCGCGACGAAGTATCCGCCGTCGCTGATGTTCCTGATGCCGACCCTGGGAATAGGGCTGATGTTGCTGGCACTCTTTGAAAAAGCCCAGGATCGGGGAGCCATCGCGCTGTTGGCGATCTATGGCGGCGCACCGATGTTTTTCTACCTGCTGCACCTTTACGTGCTCAAGGCCCTGTACCTGACCGCCGTTGCCATCTGGGGCACCAACCAGGGTACCTATTTCGGATTCGATGATTTACCCATGGTGTGGTTGTGGAGTGTGTTGCTGGGTGTCGTGCTGTTTTTTCCGACACGTTGGTTTGCCGGGCTCAAGCAACGGCGGCGTGATATCGCGATCCTCAAGTATCTCTGACCCGCGGGGGCTCTGGTCGCGCGAACGGTGGCGATCAGGGCCATTAAAATGCCGTCATTTGGTCGGCGTTTTTGTCAGGAATGTAAAAAGACGTTTCGGTCTGTTTATTTCCTTATGTAAACTCCCCCCCGCTGCGACAATCGGACACGGCCGCGCCATGCCCGATGAACACCGTTCGCAGCGTCCCTCACCCCAGCTGAAGCCAAGACCTACAAGAAGTCAGCGCCGGAGAGATATAAACGAGAGGCCGACGTATTGCTCGGCCCTGTAGGTCCATCCTCCGGTCCTTCTCGATAGCCGCCCTGCTGGCGTTACCGGCCATGGACGTGGGCTATCCGTGATCAGGACAGGTGGACGGAATGGCGTTCATCCTAGGGATACACACATGTTGAAGAAAACACACACGGCGCTACTGGGCCTGGCGATGGCGATGGGTCTTGCGACCACGCATGCCGCCGAGCCAAAAAAAGTGGATGTCTTGCTCATTGGTGGGGGCATCATGAGCTCGACACTCGGCGTCTGGCTCAATGAGCTGGAGCCGGGCTGGACCATGGAAATGGTCGAGCGCCTGGACGGTGTTGCCGAAGAGAGCTCCAACGGCTGGAACAATGCCGGTACCGGTCACTCTGCGCTGGCCGAGCTGAACTACACGCCGGAAGACAAGAACGGCAAGGTCGATATCTCCAAGGCCATCGAAATCAACGAAGCCTTCCAGATCTCCCGTCAGTTCTGGTCCTGGCAGGTCAAGAACGGCGTGTTGAAGAACCCGCGTTCGTTCATTAACTCCACGCCGCACATGAGCTTTTTGTGGGGCGACGAGAACATCGCGTTCCTGAAGAAGCGCTACGAAGCCCTCCAGGCCAGCCCGTTGTTCGCCGGCATGCAGTATTCCGAAGATCGCGAGCAGATCAGCAAGTGGGTGCCGCTGATGATGCAAGGGCGTGACCCGAGCCAGAAAGTCGCGGCCACTTGGAGTCCACTGGGCACCGACGTGAACTTCGGCGAAATCACGCGTCAATTCGCGGCTTACCTGCAAACCAAGCCGAACTTCTCCCTCAAGCTGTCCAGCGAAGTGGAAGAGATCACCCGCAACGAAGACGGTACCTGGCGCGTTTCGTACAAGAACCTGAAAGACGGTACCGAAACCGAGACCGACGCCAAGTTCGTGTTCATCGGCGCCGGCGGTGGTGCCTTGCACCTGCTGCAGAAGTCCGACATCCCGGAAGCGCGTGAATACGCGGGTTTCCCGGTGGGTGGTTCGTTCCTGGTCACCGAAAACCCGACCGTCGCCCAGCTGCACCTGGCCAAGGCCTACGGCAAGGCTTCGGTGGGCGCACCGCCGATGTCGGTTCCGCACCTGGATACCCGTGTGCTCGATGGCAAGCGCGTGATCCTGTTTGGCCCGTTCGCAACCTTCTCCACCAAGTTCCTGAAGAACGGTTCGTACTTCGACCTGCTGACCAGCACCACCACCCACAACGTGTGGCCGATGACCAAGGTCGGTATCGAACAGTACCCACTGGTCGAGTACCTGGCCGGTCAACTGATGCTGTCGGATGAAGATCGCTTCAACGCCCTGAAAGAGTACTTCCCGGAGGCCAAGCAGGAAGACTGGCGCCTGTGGCAGGCTGGTCAGCGCGTGCAGATCATCAAGCGTGACGAAGAGAAGGGCGGTGTACTGAAACTCGGTACCGAAGTGGTCGCGTCCCAGGACGGCAGCATCGCCGGCCTGCTGGGTGCCTCGCCAGGCGCCTCGACCGCCGCACCGATCATGCTGACCGTGCTTGAGAAGGTCTTCAAGGACAAGGTCGCCAGCCCGGCCTGGCAGGAAAAACTGCACCAGATCGTGCCAAGCTACGGCACCAAGCTCAACGATAACCCTGAGCGTGTCGCCCAGGAATGGGCCTACACCAGCGAGGTCCTGCAACTGGATCCTCCGCCGGCGATCGGCAAGCCAGGCGCCACCGCGGCACCGGCCAAGCCGGCCGCTGCCCGTGAAGCCAACCCAGCGGCTGACATGGCGCTGTAAACCGGACGCCGTCTGGTGAGGTACAAAAACGCCGCTCATTGAGCGGCGTTTTTTTTGGGCTCGGTTAACCCTGTGGGAGCGAGCCTGCTCGCGATGGCGATGGCCCGGCCACCGCGCTATTGAGTGCCAAACATCGCCGTCCAATAGATCCCGGCATCGCTTTTCGGGTCGCTCGCGTACCCGGCGCCCAATTCGCGGAACTGCGGGTTCATCAGGTTGGCGCAGTGCCCCGGGCTGGCCAGCCAGCCGTCCACCACCTTGAGCGCGGTGTCCTGTCCGGCGGCGATGTTCTCGCCGATCAACTGGCCCAGATAGCCGGCCAGTTCGGCGCGGTCGCCCGGCATGCGGTTGTCGCGGTCCTTGTGGTCGAAGAAATTGTTGTTGGCCATGGCCCGGGTGTGGGTCACGGCGGCCAGGGCCAAGGTGGCGTTCCAGGCCAGCGGCGTGGTGGCGGCGAAGGTTTCGGTGCCACAGCGACGCGGCTGGGTGCGGGCACTGTTGATCAGTTTCAGCAGCTTCTGGCCCTCGGCTTGCCAATCACCCAGGCGCGCCGACAACAGTGGGCGCGCCAGCACGATGCGCCATTCGCGGTCCAGGCGGCTGACGCCGATGTCGATGAACTGCGGGTCGAGTACTACCTGGCAGAAGCTTTCCTGGACGGCTTTCATGGCTGATTGCGCGTCGCGCGGCCCGGACAGGCTGATGGCCTGCACGTTGACCATGGGATAGGCCGCCCGCGCCAGCGCCTGCTGCAGGTCGCCGATGCCATTGGCCGACAGGATCAGCCGGGAATCCATCGCCAGCGGTGGCAACTCCAGCGAGGCCTGGCCGGCACAGCTTTGGGACTGGCTGCGGTAAAGGTTGATGGATTCGACCAGTTGCGTCTCTTCGGTGGCCGTGGCACCGGTGGCGAACACCAGGCCCAGCGATAGCACGACAAGACCCATGACGGATGAAATGGCACGCATGTAAATCTCCCTTGAGCGGACGGCGCCTATGATGCGCAATTTTTGCCCCGCTGGGGCAACGGTATTCACGCTCTTTTGAAATCCCTTGGAACGGCACCGTTGGGTAGCGTTCGGGATGATCCTCAAAGAGTGGGATCAACTTTCAGGCGAATAAGTCCATTTCCGTCGTTTCAAGGCCATAAAATCGCAGATTATCAGCTCATCCAGTTCCCGCCATCGACGTTATAGGTCTGCGCGACCACGTATTCGCTCTCCGCCGAGGCGAGGAAAATCGCCATCCCGGTGAGGTCCTCGGCCGTGCCCATCCGGCCATAGGGCACCTGTTGCCCTACCTGGCGCTTCTTTTCCCCCAACGGCAGGTTTTCGTGGCGGGCGAACAGCGCATCCACGCCATCCCAATGCTCGCCATCCACTACGCCGGGGGCGATGGCGTTGACGTTGATCCGATGCTTGATCAGATCCAGCCCGGCGGACTGGGTCAGGCTGATCACCGCTGCCTTGGTGGCGCAATAGACACCGACCAGCGCTTCGCCACGCCGACCGGCCTGGCTGGCCATGTTGATGATCCGGCCGCCATGGCCCTGGCGGATCATCTGCCGCGCCGCCGCTTGCAGGGTGAACAGCGTGCCGGCGACATTGATGGAAAACAGCCGCTCGTAGCTCTGGCGGGTGATTTCCACGATGGGCGCCAGGTCGAACAGCGCGGCGTTGTTGATCAGGATATCCAGCTTGCCCACCCGGGCCACCACGGCGTCGATGGCCTGGTCGATCGACGCCTGGTCCGTCACATCCATTTTGACCGCGTAGGCGCTATCGCCCAGTTCGGCGGCGGTGGCCTGGGCTCGCTCCAGGTCGATATCGGCGATCGCCACTGTGGCGCCTTCGTTGATGTAGGCCTGGGCGAATGTCCTGCCGATACCGCGGGCGGCGCCGGTCACCAGGGCACTTTTTCCTTCCAGTCGTTTCATGGGTTGTCCTGTCTTCAGTCTAGGTGGTAGGCGGCGCACACAGCCGTGTGGCGAGGGAGCTTGCTCCCGCTCGAGTGCGTAGCACTCGCCGATGTGGGGCCGCTGCGCGACCCAGCGGGAGCAAGCTCCCTCGCCACAAAAAGGCCGGGGCCAATCGTTATAGCTTTGGATACCCAGCCCGCTTCATTTCCCGCTCGGTGCTCGATTGTGCCGAGGCCAGCGCCTGTTCCACCGTGACCTGTCCGGTGAGGGCGACGGTAAACAGCTGGCCGACGGAGGTGCCGATGGCTTGGAGCTCTGGAATCGTCACGTACTGGATGCCCACGTACGGCACCGGTTCGGCGCCAATGGCAAGCCGATTACAGCAGCGCCCGTGGAGGCCGACAAACGCAGGGAGGATCGTGCGTTGATACTTTTTTAACGCCCTTGAGTGCGACAGGTGCGGGTTAAAAAAGTATCAGTGACCGGTCAGGCCGAGGCTGGCGAAGCGCTGCGCACTCGGCGTAAGGTGCCCGCTATAACGATAAAAGAGGCGCGACATGCCTGATCCCCGAACGCCCCTGTTCGAGCAGCGACCAGCCGAACTGGAAGTCATCCTGCCTGAGCCCGAACACAGTTTTCGCTGGTACGAGCATGATTACCCGTACCCGATGGCGCGCTGGAACCATCACCCCGAATTTGAAATCCACCTGATCCGCCAGGGCAGCGGCAAGCTGTTGGCGGGCGACTACATCGGTCCGTTTGGCCCTGGCCACGTGGCGATGATTGGCCCGGACTTGCCCCACGATTGGATGGGCGACCTGGCGTCGGGCGAGCACCTGCCCGGGCGCGACGTGGTCTTGCAGTTCGACGGTGCCACGCTGCTGACCTTGCGCCGAACCCTGCCCGAACTGGGCGATCTGCAGGGCCTGTTCGAACGCGCCCGCCGCGGCCTGGCCTTCGGCGGCAACACCGCGCGGCAGGCTGCGCACCTGCTGGAAGCCATCGGGCCGGCCCAGGGACTGGCGCGGTTGGCGCTGTTCCTGGAACTGCTTCACACCCTCAACCAAGCCCCTGGCGACGAAGCCTTGAGCCTGGCGAGCCCTTGCTATGCGCCGACCCTCGATGCGCGCAGCTCCGAGCGCATCCACAAAGCCTTCGAATACTTGCAGGCCGAACTCACCGGCGACCTGCGCCTGTCGGTGATCGCCCGCCAATTGGACATGAGCGAGCCAGGCTTCTCGAGGTTCTTCAAGCGCATCACCGGGCACGGTTTCATTGACTTGATGCGCAAGCTGCGGGTCCAGCGTGCCTGTCGCTTGCTGTTGCAGAGTGAAATGCCCGTGACCGATATCTGTTTTGAAGTGGGCTACAACAACTTGTCCAACTTCAACCGGCATTTTCGGATAGAAATGAACCAGACCCCCAGCGAGTACCGGCGGGGCGCTTTTGCCCCTGCTTGACGGAGCCTGCCATGTTGACCGTCGTTGAGCAGCCAGTGTGGGAGCCGAGCTTGCTCCCGCAGGTAATGTTGTTCACTCAAGGCCGGCGATATACCCGTGGCGAGGGAGCTTGCTCCCGCTGGGGCGCGAAGCGGCCCCAAGACCTGCCTTCGCAGCATCTCCCAGGTTCGGTGTTCAGTCCGGTACACCTTTTTGATGCTTCTTCAACCGATACGCGAACTGTGCCCGGCTCAGCCCCAATGAGCGTGCGGCCGCTGCCAGGTTGCCGCTGCTCAGTTGCAGGGCTTCGTTGATCAGCCGTGACTCCAGCCCGTCAATGGAGAAGTCCGAGTCCAGTTGGCTGAGGGACTGGAGCAACGCCGGTTTTTCCGCGGGGTCGTTGGCGGCCATGCCCATTGGCGAGAGACCGCCGTGCAGGTCCACGGAATACGCATCCACCGGCAGTTGCTCATTGCGAAACAGATGGACCAGGTCAATCGCCTGGCCTTCTTCGCTGGCGATCAGGCCGCGCTCGATGAGGTTCTGCAATTCGCGCACGTTGCCCGGGAAGTCATAGCGCAGCAGGACCTTCAAGGCGCGCATGGTCAGGCCCATCGGGGTGCGGCCGTATTCCTGGCAAAAGCGCTTGAGGAAGGCATTGATCAGCAGCGGTATGTCATCGCGACGCTCGCGCAAGGGCGGCAAGGCGATGGGGTAGACGTTGAGCCGATAGAACAGGTCTTCACGGAACGCGCCGTCCGCCACGGCCTTGCGCAGGTCGATGTTGGTGGCCGCCACGACCCGTACATCGACCTTGATGCCGTGGCCACCACCGATCCGTTCGATTTCCCGCTCCTGCAAGGCGCGCAGCAACTTGCTTTGCCCGGCCAGGCTCAGGCAGGTGATCTCATCCAGGAACAACGTGCCGCCATGGGCTCGCTCGAAACGACCGGGACGTGAATGGGTGGCCCCGGTATAGGCACCGCGTTCGACGCCAAACAGTTCGGCTTCGATCAGGTTGTCGGGGATAGCCGCGCAGTTGAGGGCGATGAACGGACCATCGCGTCGGCGACTCAGTTGGTGCAGTTGGCGGGCGAACATCTCCTTGCCGACGCCGGATTCTCCGCTGACCAGCACGGTGGCGGGGGTCAAGGCCACCCGCTGCAAGGCTTGGGTCGCGGCGTTGAAGGCGGCGCTGGCACCGATCAGCGGCTGTTCGCTGTCCGGCAGCGGGGCGGTGCCGGCAACGCTGTCGGACTGGCTGTCGGTGCGCGCGACGACCGCTGGCGGTGAGGCGTTGAGGTAATTGAGGTCCTGCTCGACATCGCCCCATTGCTCGGCGGTCTTGCCGACGACTCGGCAGCGTTCGTGTCCCATGCCTCGGCATTCCACTTCGCGGAAGATCACCAGTTGCCCGAACAACCCGCTGACGAAACCGATGGCATAGCCCAGTTCGGTCCAGCACACCGGATCCTGCCCGGTGCCATAGGCGGCGACATGCTCGTCGGCCTCACAGGAGTGGTGCCAGAGAAATTCCCCTTCATAGAACCCGGAGTCGGCATCGAACTTGAAATGCAGCGGCTCGACCTTGGTCATGCCTTCAAGGGTGTGCAGATGCGTGCCGGCGCGAAATACCGCCGCGGCATCGGCGTGGGGCCAGCGTTCGCGAATCAGCCGGGCGTCCCGGGCGCCGGAGGAATAGCCGGTGCGGGTGAGCATCCCACGGGCCTGTTCCAGCCCCTGGCGTTCGATGATTTCCCGGCGCAACGCACCGAAGGATGAACTGTGCAGCAGCAACATGCGTTGGTCGTTGAGCCAGATACGGCCATCGTCGGGGGAGAAAAACAGACATGCGGTGAGTTCTGCCGTCGTGGGCGAGCTGTTGTCGGTCAGCTCGTTGCTGTCACCCCGTGGACGGAAGTGCTCGGTGGCGATCCGGTGATCCGGCAATTGGCAGTGGGGATTATTCATTGTTATGCCCCTGATGGCGGGTGATCGAAATGATCATCTGGCGAGATAGTTATTAAGCATAACTTTATCAAATGAACAAGTGGCAGCTGGCCAACGGCCACGTCGGCAGATGCGTCATCAGGCTTTCACTCGATGCAGAGCATTGATCCAGAGCCCTGCGCCAGGTTTATCAACGTCCGCAGGCGAAACCGGCACAGCGCTTGCTCAAGCACTTGCACGGCGTGCGTCGATACCTTCCAGGTGCGGCAAACGATGACAACAACAAAGAGCCGGGAGTGTTAAATGTCTGCATCCAAAAGCCACCTGTTGTCCCAGGTGATCGAGTCGGAATGTGTCTTCAACGGTGACTGGGTGCCTGCGTCGGGGCCGCTGCAATCGATCATTGAACCGGCCACCGGTGAGCGCTTGATGCGCTGTGCCACGGCCGACTCCGCCGACATTGCCAAGGCCAGCCGCGACGCAGCCCTGGCGCAGCCGGGTTGGGCGGCGCTGGGCCCGCGGCAGCGCGCGGCGATCTTTCGCAAGGCCGCCGAGGTGGCCGAGCATTCCTTCAACGAACTGGCACTGTACGTGGCTCGGGAGTCCGGCGCCGCGCTGTTCAAGGGTCAACACGAAGTGCGCGAAGCCATCGTGCTGTTGCATCAGGCCGCCGGCCTGCTATCCCAGGCCCATGGGGTGGTCCTGCCCAGCGAGGCGGGGCGCCTGTCCTATGCGCGGCGTCAGCCCCATGGTGTGGTCGGCGTGATTTCGCCCTTCAACTTTCCCCTGGTGCTGTCCATGCGCTCCGTTGCGCCAGCCCTGGCGGCGGGCAATGCGGTGGTGCTCAAGCCGGATCCGCAGACCCCGGTGAGCGGCGGTTTTCTCATCGCTCGTTTGTTCGAGGTGGCAGGGCTGCCCAAGGGCCTGTTGCAAGTGTTGCCCGGCGCGGCGGATGCCGGTGAGGCACTGTGCCGTGACCCTAACGTGCGCATGATCGCCTTTACCGGTTCCACGGGTGCCGGTCGCAAAGTCGCTGAAGTCGCCGGGCGCAACCTGAAAAAGGTCGCGCTGGAGTTGGGTGGCAAGAACCCGCTGATCATTCTTGAAGACGCCGACCTCGACCTCGCCGCCCGCAATGCGGCCTGGGGCGCCTGGCTGCATCAAGGGCAGATTTGCATGGCCACCGGGTTGATCCTCGCCCATGAATCCATCGCCGAAGAACTGACCCGCAAACTGGTGGAAAAGGCCCGGGCCTTGACGGTAGGCAACGCCGCCCAGGGCGAAGCCGCGTTGGGGCCGCTGATCAATCAGCGCCAACTGAAACGGGTGCACGACATCGTCAGCGACTCCGTGCGCGCCGGCGCCCGGCTGGAGGCAGGCGGCGAGCACGATCGACTGTTCTACCAGGCCACCGTGCTCAGCGGCGTGAAACCGGGCATGCGTGCCTTCGACGAGGAGATCTTCGGCCCCGTGGCAACGGTGGTCAGCTTCGCCACCGATGATGAAGCCGTCGAGTTGGCCAATCGCACCGAGTACGGTTTGGCGGCGGCGATTATTTCGTCGTCGGTGGGCCGGGCCATGGCCATCGGTGAGCGGTTGCAGTGCGGCATGTTGCACATCAATGACCAGACCGTCGCCGACGAGTGCATCAACCCGTTCGGCGGGCGCGGCGCCTCGGGCAATGGCGGCAGCGTCGGCGGCCCGGCGGACTGGGACGAATACACCCAATGGCAGTGGGTGACGGTCAAGGACAAGGCGCCGGTCTACCCCTTCTGATAGACAGGTTTACAGGGCCCGATGAGCTGAGGGCCCTGCGAGTACACAAAAATAATAAGAGGACTCAACATGAAACTCGACAACAAGATTGTGCTGGTCACCGGTGTCTCGTCAGGCATTGGTGCTGCCACGGCAAGCCTGCTGCGCACTCATGGCGCCCACGTGATTGGCGTCGACCTCAAGGCGCCGCACATGACCCTGGACGGTTTTGTGCAAGGCGATTTGAGTAGCGCCGAAAACATCGAACGGTTGCTGCCGCAGCTACCCGCACGGCTCGACAGCCTGTGCAACATCGCCGGGGTGCCGGGCACCGCAAACCCGCAACTGCTGGCGCGGGTCAACTACCTTGGGTTGCGCCACTTGAGCCGTGCGCTGCTGCCGCGCATCAACGCTGGCGGCAGCATCGTCAATATCGCCTCGATCCTCGGCGCCGAATGGCCGTTGCGCCTGGAACAGCACAAGGCGCTGGCGCGCATCGAGGATTTTACCGCCGCGCAAGCCTGGCTGGCCGACCACCGGGTGCCGGACCAGACCTGCTACCAGTACTTCAAGGAAGCCTTGATCGTCTGGACCTACCTGCAGGCCCAACCCTGGTTTCTTGAGCATTCGGTGCGCATGAACAGTGTTGCGCCAGGCCCAGTGTTCACGCCGATCCTCGACGACTTCGTGAGCATGCTCGGCGAGGCCCGGACCCAGGCCGATGCCCATCGCATGAAACGTCCTGCTTACGCCGATGAGGTGGCGGCGGTGATCGCTTTCCTGTGTGCCGACGAGTCGCGCTGGATCAACGGCGTCAACCTGCCGGTCGATGGTGGATTGGCCTCCACCTACATCTGAATGCGCATCCGTAGAACGGTGCAAGCCGCTACCCGAGCGTGTTGGCTGCAAAGCCATGCCCAAAAATAACAATAATGAGAAGCGTCCATGGATAACCTCAAAGATTGCTTTGGTTTCAAGCATTGCGCCCTGTTCCTGGCGTTATGCAGCACCGGTGTGATGGTCGAAAGGGTCCAGGCCATGCAAATGGACCTGGGTGACTCCGACTGGAAACTGCGCTGGGACAACACCATCAAGTACAGCCAGGCCTGGCGCCTGCGGGGGCAGGACAGCCGCCTGACCAACGCCTCGACCGCCAACGGTCTGTACCCTTCGATCCAGAGCCAGGGCGACAAGAATTTCAGTCGCGGCCTTGTCTCCAATCGCCTGGACCTGTTTTCCGAAATGGACCTGAGCCGGCAAAACTATGGTCTGCGCGTGAGCGGCGCAGCCTGGTACGACGATATCTACAACAAGGACACCGACAGCAGCGAGCAGCCCCACTTCCTCAGCGAAACCCGCAAGCTCCACGGCCGTGATGCGGAAATTCTCGACGCCTTCGTGTTCCTGCGCGGTGACCTTGGCGAAGACTCCCAGGGCGTGGTGCGCGTGGGCCGGCACAGTCTCATCTACGGTGAAAGCCTGTTCTACGGCGGCAACGGCATCGCCAATGCCCAGGGGCCGAGCGATGTGGTCAAGTTGCTCAGCGTGCCGGGGACCCAGTTCAAGGAGATCCTGCGGCCGGTCAATCAGATTTCCGGGCAGTTGCAGATCAACCCGCAGTTGTCGGTGGGGGCTTACTATCAGTTCGAGTGGGAGCGCTCCAACGTTCCCGGTGCCGGCAGCTACCTGAGCGATGTCGATGCCATTGGCTACGGTAGTGGTCCGTTGCGCGAAGTGTTTGGCAACGACACCGTCAATGCCGGTGACTTGAAGCCGCGCAATTCGGGGCAGGGCGGTATGCAGATCCGCTACAAGCCTGATGGGACCGAACTGGAGCTGGGTTTCTACGCCGCGCAGTACCACGACAAAGCCCCGAGTGGCCTGTACGCCTACCTCGACGGGCCCGCCTCGGCGGCCACTGGCTTGCCGATCCTGGGTTCCTATCGCCAGGTCTACGCCGAAGACATCAAGACCGCCGGCGTCAGTTTCTCCACCGCCCACGGGCCGTTCAACTTCGCCGGTGAAACCTCCGTGCGCTGGAACGCGCCGCTGGTCAGCAATCTGCAAGTGGTCGCGCCAGGCCTGGACGTCGATGGCGGTAACGATGAGCTGTTTGCCCGAGGCAAGACCGCCCACGCCAACCTGTCGGCGATTTACCTGTTGTCGCCCACCTCGTTCTGGGACGGCGGTTCCGCGCTGGCCGAACTGGCCTGGAACCGTACCTTGAGCGTCACCAAGAACGCGGCGGCCCTGGACTCCAATACCACCCGCGATGCCACGGCGTTGCGGGTACTGCTGGAGCCGGCGTACTTCCAGGTGATCGACGGCATCGACCTGACCGTGCCGATTGGCATGGGCGTGGTACTCGATGGGCGTTCGTCGGCCGTCAGCAAGGCAGGCTTCGGCAACACCCACTCCGGTGACTGGAGCGTCGGGGTCAAGGCAACCTACCTGCAGCGTTGGGACGTTGGCCTGAACTACGTGAACTTCTTCGGCGCACCGAAAGCCGGGCTGCGCGAGGACGGCAATTTCAGTTACGGACAGTCGTTGGCCGACCGCGACTTCGTCTCGCTCTACGTGAAAACCTCATTCTAATAAGGTGGATTCGCCATGCAGAACAACACATTGCTCAACACCTGCCTCCTGACGCTGGCCCTGGCCGGCGTGAGCCTGGCCCAGGCGGCGGTGTCGCCTGAACAGGTGGCACGCTTGAAGTCTGAACTCACGCCCCTCGGCGCCGAGCGCGCCGGTAACGCCGATGGCAGTATCCCGGCCTGGGATGGTGGCTACACCAAGGTCGTGGCCGGCTACAAACCGGGCGATAAGCGTCCCGATCCGTTTGCCGGCGACAAGCCGCTGTACTCGATCAAGGCTTCGAACATGGAGCAGTACGCCGGCCAACTGGCGGAAGGTACCAAGCTTCTGCTGAAGAAATACCCGGACTACCGACTGGACGTGTACCCCACTCATCGCTCGGCGGCGGCACCACAATGGGTGTATGACAACACCGCCAAGAATGCCGGCCGCGCCACGTTGGATGTCGAGACTGAGAAAGTCAGCGGTGCCTTCGGCGGCATTCCGTTCCCGATCCCGGACAACGGCACGCAGGTGTTGTGGAATTACCGCTTGTCCTGGCAGGGGGCCGAGACCATCAGTGCGCCGTTCGATACGTGGCTGATGACCGCTGGCGGCAAGAAAGTCCAGGCCACCCGTGCCCTGTTCAGCTACCAGTTTCCCTACTATTCCGAGAACGGTAGCCCGGAACAATTCGCTGGCAAGTACCAGGTCGGCAAGTTATTGACTGAGCTGCCGTCCTCCAAGGCCGGAGAAGGCCTGATGACTCATTGGGACCTGGACCCGGGCAACCGTGCGGCCTGGCAATACCTGGTCGGCCAGCGCCGAGTGCGGCGGGCGCCGAACATCGCCTATGACACGCCGGACTTCGTCACCTCTGGCGTTGGTCTGTTCGACGAAGCGTTCATGCTGTTCGGCCCCACCGACCGCTACGACCTGAAGCTGGCGGGCAAGAAAGAACTGATCGTTCCCTACAACAATAATCGCGCCGGCCTGGTCAAGAGCGACGAGCTGGTCAAGCCGAACTTCCTCAACCCTGACCTGGTGCGTTGGGAGAAGCATCGGGTCTGGGTGGTCGAGGCCACGCTCAAATCCGGCAAGCGCCATGTGGTGCCGCGTCGGACCTATTACATCGATGAGGATTCCTGGCAGATCCTGTTGGTCGACGGCTATGACGCCCAGGGCAAGCTGGGACGGCAGATGTATTCGCTGACGCTGTTGGCACCGGACATGCCGGTGCTCACTTCACAGGTCATGTGGGGCAGCTACAACCTCGATACCGGCGCCTATTTCCTCAACTCGTCGAGCAACGACCTGACGGTCCAGTACCAGAAGATCGCCACGCCTTCGGCGTCCTTCTACACCCCGGATGCCATGGCGAACGAAAACATGCGTTGAACCCTGGAGCACCGCGGCGGGTGAGAGGCTCGTCGCGGATGCTGGCGATTTTCGAAGTGGGATAAGACATGAACGTTGAACAATGCTTTGCTAGTTTTGCCCGGCGCTGGGGAGCCTGTGTCCTGGCGTCGTGCCTGTTGGCCAATAGTGCCATCGCGGCACCGGCCACGACGTTCGCCGCGCTCCAGCAATCGGCCTTACCGACGGCCAAGGCACCGCGTGCGGTGTTGCTTGGCTTGACCCGGGCCGGGGAGCGTCTGGTGGCGGTCGGTGAGCGCGGCATTGTGTTGCTCTCGGACGATTCCGGGACGACCTGGCGCCAGGCCCGCGTGCCGGTCAGTGTCAGCCTGACGGCGGTGCAATTCGTCGATGCCGAGCAGGGTTGGGCGGTCGGTCATCTGGGCGTGGTGTTGCACACCCAGGACGGCGGGGAAACCTGGCAAAAGCAACTCGACGGTCAGCGTGCCATCGCCTTGGCGGTGCAGTTCGCTGAGCGCGATGTCAATCAACCCGACGGTACCAGCCACTTGGCGCAGGCACGGCGCATGCTCGATGACGGACCGGATAAACCGTTTCTCGACCTGTACTTCAGTGACCGCCTGCACGGCTACGTCGTGGGTGCCTACAACCAGATCTTCCGTACCGACGACGGCGGGCGAAGCTGGCAGCCGTGGATGCGGCATGTGGACAATCCCCAGGGCTTGAACCTGTATGGCATCCGCGCCGTGGGCAACGATCTGTGGTTGGTGGGTGAGCGCGGTTTGCTGTTGCGTTCGACCGACGCAGGGCAGTCATTCCAGGCCTTGAAGTCGCCGTATGAGGGCAGCTTCTTCGGTCTGCTCGGCACCCGCGACGGGGCCTTGGTGGTCTATGGCCTGCGCGGCAACGCCTGGTGGTCCGGGGATCGTGGCAGCAGTTGGCGCCGCCTTGATACCGGTATCGAATCGACACTGGCGAGTGCCCTCCAACTGCGCGACGGCGGCCTGTTGTTGGCCAGCCAGAGTGGTGAGCTTTTATTCAGCCATGACCAGGGGCGAAGCTTTGACAAGCGGCAGAGCCGCAGCGGCGGTACCCTCGCTGCCGTGCAGCAGGCGGTCGACGGCAGCCTGACCAGTGTCGGCTTGACCGGCGTGGCCGCTGACCAGGATCCGCGGGCCGCAGGTCAACCTTGAAACTTCACGGTGTAGCGCTATCGGGCCACGGCTCGTGCAACAGGAGTCAAACTTGAAAGACGATAAAACTCAAACCGTGATCGGCCGCCAGGAAGACTTTGACCGGGCGTCTGGCAACTTCGCTGAGCGAGCGATCTTCAACCATCGACCGCTGGTGATCCTGCTGTGCCTGCTGGTGACGCTGGTGCTCGGTTGGCAAGCCACGCGCATCGGCATCAATGCCAGCTACGAGAAGACCATTCCCACGGGGCATCCCTATGTCGCCAATTTCCTGGAGAATCGCAAGGAACTGAGCGGCCTGGGCAACTCGCTGCGCATCGCCGTGGAGGTCAGGCAGGGGAGCATTTTTACCAAGGACTACCTCGACACCCTGGCCAGGCTCAACGACGAGCTCTATCTGCTGCCGGGCGTCGACCGCCCCTACATGAAATCCTTATGGACCCCGACCACGCGCTGGACCGCCGTGACCGAAGACGGGCTCGACGGCGGCACGGTGATCCCTGACGACTACGATGGCTCGGCCACCAGCCTCGAGCAGGTGCGGACCAACGTGGCCCGTTCCGGGGAAGTCGGTCAATTGGTCGCCGGCAACTTCAAGTCCAGCGTGATTTTCGTGCCGTTGCTGGAAATCAATCCGCAGACGGGCAAGGCGCTGGACTATGGCGAGTTTTCCCGGCAACTGGAGGCGCTGCGAGACAAGTACCAGACCGATGACCTGCGGATTCATGTCACCGGCTTTACCAAGATCGTCGGCGACCTGATCGAGGGCATGACCCAGGTACTGCTGTTTTTCGTGGTGGCGGTGCTGGTGACGGTCTTGGTGCTGTTTGGCTACACCCGTTGCGTGCGAAGCACCTTGGTGGTGGTGATCTGTTCACTGGCGGCGGTGCTTTGGCAACTGGGGCTGCTGGCGCTGCTCGGTTATGAACTGGACCCTTACTCGGCCTTGGTGCCGTTCCTGGTGTTCGCCATTGGCATGAGCCATGGCGCGCAGAAGATGAACGGCATCATGCAGGACATCGGCCGTGGCACCCACCGGGTGGTTGCCGCGCGCTATACCTTCCGCCGACTGTTCGCCGCTGGCATCACCGCTTTGCTCTGCGATGCGGTGGGCTTCGCGGTGTTGCTGCTGATCAACATTCGGGTGATCCAGGACCTGGCAATCACCGCCAGCCTCGGGGTGGCGGTGCTGATTTTCACCAACCTGATCCTGCTGCCGATCCTGCTCAGCTATATCGGCGTCAGCCCGGCGGCAGCGCAACGCAGCCTGAGTGCGGAAACCACCGAGCAACAGGCGCAGATCAAGCATCCCCTGTGGCGTGTGCTTGATCTGTTCACCCAGCGGCGCTGGGCCACGGGCGCCATGTTGACTGGCTTGCTGTTGGCCGCGTCTGGTTTTGCCGTGAGCCTGCACCTGAAAATCGGCGACTTGGACCCTGGCGCTCCAGAGTTGCGTGCCGACTCGCGCTACAACCGCGATGCGTTGTTCATGACCCAGAACTATGCGGCCAGCTCGGATATTTTCGTGGTCATGATCAAGACCCCCGAGGATCAATGCACCCGTTACGCCAGCCTGTCCGCGGTAGATGCGCTGGCCTGGCAACTGGAGCAATTGCCCGGCGTGGAATCGACCACCTCGATGGCCGCGCTGAGCAAGATCGCCACGGTCGGTTACAACGAAGGCAACTTCAAATGGTATGAACTGATCCCCAATGACGGCGCACTGGGGGCCGTGCAAACCCGTGCCCCGCGAGAACTGTTCAATCAGGGCTGCTCGATGCTGTCGCTGTACGTTTACCTGGCCGATCACAAGGCTGACACCTTGAACCGGGTGGTGGAGGCCAGTGAGCAGTTTATCGCCGGGCACCAGATGCCGGAGGTCAAGTTCATGCTCGCGGCCGGCAGTGCGGGGATCGAAGCGGCGACCAATATCGTGGTGAAGAAGTCCATGCGCGAGATGCTGTTCTGGGTCTATGGCGCGGTCAGCCTGCTATGCCTGGTGACCTTCCGCAGCTGGCGCGCAACCCTGTGCGCGATGCTGCCGCTGATGCTCACCTCGATCCTGTGCGAGGCGCTGATGGTGGGGCTGGGCATGGGGGTGAAAGTCGCGACGCTGCCGGTCATTGCACTGGGCGTGGGCATCGGGGTCGATTATGCGCTCTATGTGTTGAGCGTGATCCTGGCGCGAATGCGGGCCGGTGACACCTTGGCCCAGGCGTATTACCAGGCGCTTCTGTTCACCGGCAAAGTGGTGTTGTTGACGGGCATGACTTTGGCTGTGGCGGTGTCGACCTGGGCGTTCTCGCCGATCAAGTTTCAAGCTGATATGGGGATTTTGCTGGCCTTCATGTTCTTGGTGAACATGCTCGGGGCCTTGATCTTGCTGCCGGCGTTGGCTTGGTTGCTGTTGCCGCAGAGGGTGTTTTTAAAAAAGCCTGAGTTGAGTCGGCAGGGGCGGTGGGTTAGAGGGTGATGGGGGGATATGGCACTGCGCAATACCTGCGTTAAGCCAGCGTGGTTAATGGGCCGCCGAGATCAACGCCCGCCGCGAGGTGGCCTGATAGCCGACCTGGTTCTTTGGTGATCGCGTTTCCTCTGTGGGAACGAGCTTGCTCGCGATGACGGTGGTTCAGTCACATGCATGTCGGGCTTGCCGGCCTCATCGCGAGCAAGCTCGCTCCCACAGGGTTTTGTATCGAATCTAGATGTTGTGAACACATCACCATCCCCAGAACTGCAGCCACCAGCCATAACCCACCAGGCTGCTGGCCAAGACCAGGCAGGCCATGGCTGGCCATCGTCGGATCGGTGGAGTCTGCGCCTGCTGCAGGCGTTTGCAGCCCAGCCATAAACTCCAGGCTATCGCCGCTATCAGCAATACGGCCCGAGCCGGTTGTACCCATTCCAGCAGTAGGCCTTCATAGCGCAGCAGCTTGACCGTGGTGGCCGACAAGCCGAGGAACAACCCTGCACCGCCAAGGGGCGTCAGGGTGATGGCTAAGGGCGGATATTGTGTGCTGTCACCCGAGAGGCGTGCCGCCAGGCGCATCAGCAGCATCAGCGAAGTGCCTATCAGTAGCGCACTCATGCCCAGGTACGCGACGATGCAAAAACCATCGAGCCAACTGAAACTGTCATTGAGTTGCGGATAGTGCGTCAACAGCCACCAGGGCGCGTTGTCCTGGAGTGCCCAGAGCCAATCATGACTGACCAGCCATTGGGCCAGGCTTTGCTTGAGGTCGATGAACCATGGGCTGACAGTCCACTGGAAGGCGCCCATGGCCAGGCCGATGACACCGAACAACAGCAAGCGAACATCCCAGGGCGAGAGGGTGTTAGCCGTCGAGTGCAGGATTTCCTCGCTGCTGGAGCGGGCAATCAGGCGCACCGCATCGCGCTGGCCGCTGCAGCGACCACAGGCGTGGCAATCGGCGGCGCCACGCATGCGGCGGATGTCCAGCAAGGGCGCGCAGTTGGGAGGAGGGCGACGCGGTGCGGGGTTTTCCAGCCAGCGTTGTTCGTCCACCTGAAAGTGCACCGGCGCCAAGCGAGCGAGCAGGGAAAAGACGCCGCTGACCGGGCACAGGTAACGGCACCACACCCGCTTGCCCCGGGCGAACAACAGGCCGACGATCACCGCAGCGACGGTCGAGCCGCCCAGGATCAGCAACGCCGCCTGGGCGTAGTCGTAGACGCTGATCAGTTGACCGTAGAGGGTCGTCAGGCAGAACGCCAAGGTCGGCCAGCCAGCCCAGCGCAATCCGCGCGGCACCCCTAAGCCCTTGCCGTACTGGCTGGCCCATTCGCTCAAGGCGCCTTCCGGGCACAGCACGCCACACCAGAGCCGCCCGAACAACACGATCGACAGCAACACGAACGGCCACCACAGGCCCCAGAACAGAAACTGCGCCAGCAGCGTGAGATTGTCGAACAGGCGTGCCTGGCCGCTGGGCAATGGCAGCAGGGCCGGCACCACCAGCAGCACCGCGTAGAACAGCACTACCACCCATTGCACGGCACGAATGGTTGCACCGTGGCGCCGCATGCCGTCGCCCAGGCGTTGGAGCCAGGGGTTCAGGTCGGGCATGGCAGGTTTTCCGCCTTGCGTGGCCGCAGCCAGCCCGCGACGACGCCCCAATAGCCCAGCCACACCAGCAGCGTCATCGCACTCGGGCTGGCCCGATACCCGGTGAAGTCCGCCAGGAACCCGCCGAAACCATGGCCGTCATCGAGTATCGCGCTGCTATCCCACAGCGCGTCGCCAATGGCGCGATACATCGGCTCGGGCCAATCCATCGCGAGCAGTTGCCCGCCGACGCGCTCGATACCGCTGACCAGCAACGCCGCCCCCAACAGCAGCAGGATCGCTTCGCTGATGGCAAAGAAACGCGGCCATGAGATGAATCGGCGGCTGCTGTGCAGCAACGAGACGGTCAGCAGCGACAGCACCAGCCCGGCCAGCGCGCCCACAGCGAACAAGCCCAGTTGCGGCCCTTGCAGGCGCCCACCGGCACCATACAAGAACACCACGGTTTCACTGCCTTCGCGACTGACCGCCAGCAGGGCCAGCACCAACAGGCCCAGGCCGCCCTGGCGGCTCAGGCGCTGGTCGGCGTGGCGCGCCAGGTCATGCTTGAGCGTCCTTGCGTTTCGGTGCATCCAGCCGACCATTTGCACGATCAGCAGGCTGGCGACCAGTGCCAGCGACGCTTGGAACCATTCATTGGCCGTCCCGCTCATGGCCTCGCCGGCCAGCAGGATCAGGCCGGCCAGCACGCCCGAAAGCAACAGGCCCAGCGCCGCGCCGGTCCATACATAGCGCAACAGCTGGCTGGCCTGGTGTTGCCGGCTGACCCAGGCCTGGAGAATCCCGATCACCAACAACGCCTCGACGCTTTCGCGCCATACAATGAACATCGATTGAGTCATGCAAATGTCTCCTGCAGACCAACTACTGAGCGAGAATCCCGCCCTCGGGCAGTTGCGGATTGAATTCGTCGAAAAACGGATAGTGCCCCGGGCGCAGTGGGTGGATGACCACGAAGGTCGTGACACCGGGCGAGAGCACTTTCTCGACGCGCAAAGGCGTGCTTTCGAACTCCGCCGGGCCTTGGCCGATGTTCTTGAGCACGATCTTGAAGCGTTGCCCAGCCGGTACTTCCAGTTGCGACGGCGTGAAATGCCCGTCGCGTATGCTCAGCTCGTAGGTTGGCAGTTCGGCATGGGCGATCGAGGGCAGCAGCAAACCGGCCAGCGTCAACCAGGCCAGGCGTCGATGAGGCGCGACGTGCCGTGGGCAGGATGAGTGGCGCATGCTCAGTACCCGCCTTTTTTACCGATCCCGGCGTAGACGAATTCGTAATGCAGTTCGCAACGTTCGAACCATGGCGCCACGCCGGTTTCCTTGTCGGTATGACGGCCGAGGGAGCCATGGCCGCCAGGTGGCAGGAGGGTGAACGTCAGTTGATATTTGCCAGGGCCGAGCAGCTTGACGTTGTCGCCATAGTGCGGCCCGTCGTTGGCGACCATGGCGTGGAAGTCACCCTTGAGTTCGGTGTCGTTGCCTTGTTTCTTCAGTTGGAACGACACATTGAGGTAGGGCACGAAACTACCTTCCTGGAAGCCCTGCTTATTGTCCGCCGTGGCGCGGATGTCGGCTTCCAGGTGCACGTCGGAATCGGCAGTGGCGCGCATCATCCCGGCCGGGGCCATTTCAATCGGCTGCAAATACACCGCACCGACCTCCAGTCCCGGGCACAGTTGCGGTTCGCCGATGGGGTATTCCTTGGCCTGGGCCAGCGGTGCGAGAAACAGCAGGGCCAGAGGCAGAGTTGCAAGTGTGCGCATGATGACTTCCTGGTTGGCTAAATGATGGCGCCGAGTCTAGGAAGCTTTGCTGCGAATAATAATGATTCTTGTCAATTTTTCAGCGCGAATTTTCCAACAACGAGTGACGACTCGTTCCTGCGCGGTTGTTCTTGATCGCGATCAAGGGGCACGGTGCCCCGACGCGGTAGGGTGCGGGTACACCCATCCGTTATACGGGGTCGTCATGGCAAAGCCATTTCCCATCAGTCCCAAACATCCCGAGCGCATTTGCTGGGGGTGTGATCGCTACTGTCCGACCAGTGCGCTGGCCTGCGGCAACGGTGCCGATCGAACGATGCATCCGGCTGAGATGATTGGGGAGGATTGGTATCTGCACGGGGATTGGGGGTTGGAGCTGGTCGATATCACCGCCAAGGTCATCGATCCAAGCGCCACTCACCCGAAGGAATGAAATAACCTGTAGTGAGGGGCCCCCTGTGGCGAGGGAGCTTGCTCCCGCTCGGCTGCGAAGCAGTCGTAAACCGGCGGGTGGGGGGTGTCTGATACTGCGCATTTGGCAGGTTAGGGGCCGCTTCGCAGCCCAGCGGGAGCAAGCTCCCTCGCCACAATGGATCATACGCACCTTAGAGCTTCGGCAACTGCCCGATCCGCCCCATCATCTCGGTCACGATCTGCAAGTCCAACAGGAACTGCTCGACCGTCTTGAACTCGTTGTCGTTGTGACCGGTGTACTTGACGTCGGGCATGGCCAGGCCGAATTGCACGCCATTGGGCAAGTCATGAACCGAAGTGGCGCCGGCAGAGGTGCCGTATTTGTGTTCCATGCCCAGGTTTTCACTTGCCACGGCCAGCAGTGCCTTGACCCATTCCCCCTCGGGGTTGCGGTACATCGGCTCGTCAATGGAATAGTCGAAGGCCACCGCGACGTGGGACTTCTTGCTCCAGGCGGCCAGTTTGTCGGCGATTTCAGTCTTGAGGGCTGCTGTGGTCTTGCCCACTGGCACTCGCAGGTTGACCGCCAACTTGAAGGTCTTCTCGTCCATGCCGACGTAGGTCAGGGACGCGGTCAGCGGGCCCATGAAAGCATCGGAAAAACCAATTCCCAGTTTGCTGCCCAGATAGTCCAGGCCCCAGTTGTCGGCGGCATAGCGGGCGGCGTCGGTGATGTGGTTGCGTTTGAGCGCGACCTTGCCGTCCAGGCTATTGATGAAGTCCAGCATCCTTGCCACCGGGTTGACGCCTGACTCGGGTTCGGAGGAGTGGGCGGACACGCCAGTGAAGGTCAGTTGGACGTCCTTGCCGACAACCTGGCTGGCCACCTCGAAGTGACCGCCATTGCGCTTGGCATAGTCGGTACCGGCCTTGAGCAGGCTGGTAGCCAATTCGGCGGGCTTGTCGCTGGCGAAGGTGGCAACGGACGTCGACGGAATCTGATTGGTCGCCAAGCCGCCCGTCAGCGCGGTAATTTCTGCCCCCTTGCCCTGTGCAGCGCGTCGGGTAAAGTTCGCCATGATGGTGCCATAGCCTTTCTCGGCGATCACTACGGGGTAGCCGCCATCCAGCGCCAGGTTGTAGTTGGGCGTCGGGTTGCGTTCAAAGTAATAGGGGATGGCGTCGCCAGTGGTTTCCTCGGTGGTGTCGACCAGCAGCTTGAAGTTGCGCGCCAGCGGCAGTTTCTCTTCCTTGATGATTTTCATGGCATAGAGCGCGACCACGATGCCGTTCTTGTCGTCCTCGGTACCGCGGCCATACATGCGGTCGCCCACCAGGGTGACCTTGAACGGGTCGAGGCGGGTGCCATCTTTCAACACCCAGTTTTCCGGCGTTACCGGCACCACGTCGGCATGGGCGTGAATGCCGACGACTTCGTCACCGCCGCCTTCGAGGGAAATCTCATAGACGCGGTTGTCGACATTGCGGAAGTTGAGGTTGAACGCTTCGGCCAGGCTTTTGATCTTGTCGGCGATCTTGAGAAATTCCGGGTTCTCGTGCTGGGCGACGCCGTCCTTGCGAAAAGTCGGGATGGCGACCAGTTCCTTCAGGGTCTCGGTGGCCGCTTGGCCGTATTTCACTCGGGCATAGAGACCTAACAGGCGATGGATTTCATTCTGCTGTTCAACTGAAAGGGTTTTGTTGCCTTGGAACGCGCTGATGGCCGAGCCGAGGTTCGCGGCTTTGCCCGGGTCGCTCTTGGCCACGTCGGCCAGGAACTGCCTGAAATCGGTGGCTGAGGTGTTGGAGAAGGTTTTGACGATGGCTGCGCCCTGTTGGGCGGTGATGTTGGCGAGTGCTGGTGTGGTGATCGAAGCGAGGCTGGACAGCAGCAGGGTGGTCACTGCCAGATGTTTGAGCGAGAAGTCCATTGCTGGGCATTCCTTTGCAGGCGGTAGGAGACAAGTGTCTGATTTGATGACACAAACGCTTGCAACCTAACACCGCGAGGAAAGGGTGGGGGAGTCCTGCAGGAAAATCTGTCGCACAGCGAAGCAAAAACGGCGCAGAAATGAAAAATGGCGCAGGGCCATCAAACACCCGAAAACCCATGTGGCAGCGAGCTTGCTCGCGAAGGCGGCGATACATTCAGCCTCAATGCAAGCAGGCCCACCGCTATCGCGAGCAAGCTCGCTGCCATAGGTGCGCATTGCTTAATGCGGTGCGCGGGGGATGGTCTTGAGCAGGTCTTCAGGGCTGATGTGGCCGACCACGGGCTGCGCCGTGCTGCCAGGTAACGGCAGGTCGAGGATGTGTCCCTTGATCTTGCCGACCACATGCATTTCGCAGGGTTTGCAATCGAACTTCAACGTCAGCACTTCATCACCGTGTATCAGCTGCATCGGCGCCACCTTGGTGCGCACGCCAGTGACCCCCTTGGCCTGCTTGGGGCAGAGGTTGAACGAGAAGCGCAGGCAGTGCTTGGTGATCATCACCGGCACTTCTCCCGTTTCCTCGTGGGCCTCGAACGCCGCGTCGATCAGCATGACGCCGTGACGATGATAGAAGTCCCGGGCCTTCTGGTTGTAGACGTTGGCCAGGAACGACAGGTGCGATTCCGGGTACACCGGCGGCGGGTTGGTCTCGGCCTTGCGGCCACCGCGTGGGTGGGCTTTGATGCGGGCGCTGGTCAGGGCCTCGATGGCTTCGCGGCGCAAGGCCTTGAGCTGCGAGTTGGGGACGAAGAACGCCTGGGGCGCATCCAGCTCGATCGCGGTGGCGTGGTATTCGGTGGTGCCCAGTTGGCCGAGCAGGTCGTGCAATTGCTCCAGGGCCTGTTCCGGCTTGTTGGCCTGGCCGAACGGTCCGTCCAGGGCGACGCTGGCGCTGATGCCTTCTTCGCTGGTGGCGGTCAGTTCCAGGCGCTCTTCGCGCAGGCGCGCAACCCAGGCCAGGCCGACGCGGCGTTCGGAGGAGGTCTTGAGCAACGCTTGCTGCCAGTTGTGGTCCAGGTTGCGGCTCAACGGGTGGTTGGGGCGCAACTGGTACATGCCGGCCGGCATCTCGTTGGGTTCGACACGGTAGCGGTAACGCTTCTGGCCGTCCTCTTCGAACTCACCCTTGGGCTCGGCGATGTTGGCGCGGAAACCGACGACTTCGCGCTTGACCAGCACATTGAGGCCGTCGCCGTTGGACAGCGGATCGAAGGTCACCACTTGCAGGTCACGTTTGCCGACTTTTTCCACCACGCCCACCGGCACGCCCGTAAAGGTCGGCGAATCGAAGGCGCCGATGTCGATCTTGCGTTCGCTGACGAAATAGTCGGTGCTGCCACGGTGGAAGGTCTTGTCCGGGTCGGGGACGAAGAAGTGCGCGGTGCGGCCGCTGGACGCGCGGGCCAGGTCCGGACGGTCTTCGAGGACATCGTCCAGGCGCTGGCGGTAATAGGCGGTGATGTTCTTCACATAACCCATGTCCTTGTAGCGGCCTTCGATCTTGAATGAACGCACGCCGGCTTCGACCAGGGCGCGGATGTTGGCGCTCTGGTTGTTGTCTTTCATCGACAGCAGGTGTTTTTCGTAGGCGACCACCCGGCCCTGGTCGTCCTTGAGGGTGTAGGGCAGGCGGCAGGCCTGGGAGCAGTCGCCACGGTTGGCGCTGCGGCCGTTCTGGGCGTGGGAGATGTTGCACTGGCCGGAAAACGCCACGCACAGCGCGCCGTGGATGAAGAACTCGATGGCTGCCTCGGTCTCGTCGGCGATGGCGCGGATTTCCTGCAGGTTCAGCTCACGGGCCAAGACCAGTTGCGAGAAACCAGCCTGGTCGAGGAACTTCGCTCGGGCCAGGGTACGGATGTCGGTCTGGGTGCTGGCGTGCAGCTCGATGGGTGGAATATCCAGCTCCATTACCCCCAGGTCCTGGACGATCAGCGCATCGACGCCGGCATCGTACAACTGGTGGATCAGTTGTCGGGCTGGCTCCAACTCGTTGTCGTGCAGGATGGTGTTGATGGTCGTGAACACACGGGCGTGGTAGCGATGGGCGAACTCCACCAGCCGGGCAATATCGCCCACTTCGTTGCAGGCGTTGTGACGTGCGCCGAAACTCGGGCCACCGATGTACACGGCGTCGGCGCCATGCAGGATGGCCTCGCGGGCGATGGTCACGTCGCGGGCGGGGCTGAGCAATTCCAGATGATGTTTGGGCAAGGACATTTGTTTTTAGTCAGGCTGGTCACGGTCGAAGCGAGCATTGTAGCCGCCAGGCGCCTTGCAGGCACCTGTGGACTTGGGTTAGCACGACCTTGACCGATACGCGGCGGTCCTGCTGGGGTCACCCAGGCGTCGAGCCGGCGCTGCACCAGCGGTTGCGCCCGGTGTTCTTGGCCAGGTACAGGAAGGCGTCCGCGGCCCTGATCAGCATGGCCGGGGTGACGTCCTCGCCGCTCGGCTGGCAGGTGGTGACGCCCGCGCTGATGGTCACGATGCCCAAGGGATGGTCGCCATGTTCAATGTTCAAGGCCCTGACCGCTTCGAGGATTTGCTGCACGACCCTGGTGGCGCCGGCGCTGTCGGTGTTTGGCAGCAGCACGGTGAACTCTTCACCGCCGTAGCGGACAGCCAGGTCGCCCGGCCGCTTGATGGTCTGCCTGAGCGCGGCTGCAATCGCCCGCAGGCAATCGTCCCCGGCGGCATGGCCGTATCTGTCGTTGAAACGCTTGAAGTAATCGACGTCGAGCATGATCAGGGCCAGGGACGAACCCTGGCGCCTGGCCAGGCGGATCTCATCGGCCAGGGCGATGTCCAGCCGCCTGCGGTTGCCCAGCCCGGTCAGGCTGTCGGTCAGCGCCATGTCGCGCATGGCCTGGTGGGCGCTGCGAATCTGCTTCTCCATGGCCATGCGGTAGCGCAGTTGGCTCAACACGATGAGCCCGAAGCCCACCAGTATCGCGATCAGGAAAATCAGCACCAGACCGGTCTTGAACAGGTCGCGGCGCCAGGGCGCGATGATCGATTCGCGGGACAAGCCGGCTTCCACCACCAGCGGGTAAGTGGTCAGCGCCCGGTAGCCGTATAGGCGCTCGGTGTCGTCGACGACGGCCTTGGCTTCGGCAACCCCTTGGTTGGAGGTGGGTAAATGTTCTCTGAAAATCACGCTGTTAACCAGGCTCTTGCCAATCACCGAAGCGACGAAGGGACGTCGGACCAGGATCGTTCCGCTGCGCTTGGCCAGGACCAGCGCGCCTTTGCCATCGATTTTGAAGTCGCCGTAGTAGTCGACGAAATAGCTCACCTTAACTGTTCCCAGCAATACGCCGGCAAACGAGCCATCGGGGTTGTTCAGGCGGCGGGAAATGGGAATGATCAGGTCATTGGTGGAACGGCTCTTGACGACGTCACCGATGCGCACGCCTTGATCCTTGTGGGTGCGGTGGTATTGGAAGTAGTCGCGGTCGGCGTTGTTCGCCATTTCCGGGATCGTCTCCTTGTCCGTCGCCAGCCATTGGCCGTCCGGGCCATAGATAAACAACCCGTGCAGTTGCGGCATGATGGCGGCCTGCTGCACCAATAGTTTATGGATGCGTGGGATATCCATGTTCTGCAGGCCATCGCCCTCCACTCGTTCGGCGAGGGCGGCGGTGACCACATCCACTTGTCGAATGGTGTCTTCAGCGTGCTGGGCCGTCGCCCGCGCCAGGTTCGTCACTGAATCCCGGGCAGATGCAAAAGCGGCGCGGTAGTCGCGCCAGGTCCGCCAGCCTTCGACGGCCAGGAAGGCCACAACCACCACCAGCATGAAGCTCACGGTGAGCCGCAACGCCGCTCCGGCCTGGGCGCTCTGGGGAGAAAAGACCTCATCAGTGTTTTCAATCTTTGGCTCTGGCCGTTTGCGTCCGAGCATCAACATTTCCTTTTACGACGGGTCTGCACACTATTGATGCGCAGCCTATCTTATTCGATTTCAGCACGTTAGCTTGCTACGACGAGGCAGGTACAACCGGCGACACACGATTGGGGAGAGAGGTTTCATGAAAGTTGGCGTCATTTCCGACACCCATGGTCTGCTCCGCCCGCAAGCGCTGGCAGCATTGCAGGGGTGTGAGCGTATCATCCATGCCGGTGACATCGGCAGCCCCGAGATCCTGGATCAATTGGCGTCGATTGCGCCATTGCACATGGTGCGCGGCAATAACGACCTGGGGGCCGATTGGGCCGGGCCGCTTGCTGACCGCCTGCAATTCGACCTGTGTGGATGGCAGGTCTTGCTGGTTCACGACATTGCCGATGTACAGGACTCGCTCGACCCGGGCGTGAACTGGGTGATCAGCGGCCATTCCCACAAGCCGGGCATCGAATGGCGTGGCGACCGGCTGTACCTGAACCCTGGCAGCGCCGGCCGGCGGCGGTTTACGCTGCCGGTGACGCTGGCGTTGGTCGAGGTGAGCGCTGGCGCGATCGAGCCGCGGCTGGTCCAGTTGCTGGAGTGATGGACACGCTTACTTGAAGTATTTGTCGACGTAGGACTGGATTTCCTTGCGCATGAAGCGCCCGGATTCATCCGCCCGCTCTTCCCAGCCGAACACGCACGCGGTGACGATGCCGTCGAAGCCGGTCTTGGCCAGCTCACTGAAGAACAGGTCCCAGTCGATCTCGCCCTGGTGCATGTCCATATGCTGGTGGACGGTGACCTTGGCGCCGGGCGGGTTGACGATGTAGCGCAGGCCGGACGAGGCCTTGTGATTGTAGGTGTCGGCGATGTGGACATGGGCGATCATCGACCCGGCCTCGGTGATCATGGCTTTCATGTCATCGCCGAAATAGAAGGTGTGCGGCGTGCAATAGAGGAACTTGACGTTGTTCGAACCGAGGGTCTTGAGCATGTCGAGGGCCGGGTGCAGTGTCTCGCACCAGTCCTCCGGGTGAGGTTCGACGTTCAGCGTGACGCCTTCTGCCTCCAGGACAGGCACCAGTTCTTCCATCGAACGCCACCAGGCCGCTTCGCTCGATTCGTGGCTGTGCACACCACCGCAGCAACTGACTTTATGCCCGCGATCAGGCGACGGCCCACGGCCGAACTCCGAGTTCATCGTCGTGCAACCCATTTCCACGGCGATCTGGATGGCCTCCTTCCAGTAGTTCACCGCTGCCCGGCGTTCGTCTTCGTGGGGGCTGGCCCAGCGATACATCGGCAGCAGCGAGGCCAGTTGCAGATCGTGATCGCGCAGGGCTTTCTTGAACTCGGCGATGCGTTCCTTGTGGGCGCGGGGGCGTACCCACCAGGGCAGGAAATCTTCCCGTGGCGACAGTTCGAGGTATTCGAAACCGAGCTCGGCAGTCTTGCGGCACAGGTCCGGCAGGCTCAGGTGGCGATGCATGTAGGGGTCGAGGGCGATTTTCATTGTTGTTCTCCTTAGGAACGCTCATTACCCGTGGCGAGGGAGCTTGCTCCCGCTGGACTGCGCAGCAGTCCCAAGACGGGGCCGCTTCGCAGCCCAGCGGGAGCAAGCTCCCTCGCCACAGGGTTATTTTGACTGACGGGTGTCGGGTCAATAGGCGACCCACGCAGCATCCTGGTTGGCCGATTCCACGCAGCGTTCGATCCAACGCACGCCTTCCACGCCGACGTCGATGTCGGGGTAGCGCAGGGCGGCCAGCACCTCGCTGTCACCGCGGTTCGCTGCATCCATGGCCAGGGCGAAGCGGCGATAGAGATTGGACCAGGCTTCGAACAGCCCTTCGGGGTGGCCACCACCGATGCGGTCGTCCTGCAGCGCGTCGGCGTGCAGGTAGCCCATGCCGCGTTCCAGGGTCTGCGCAGGTTGGCCCTGGATCTCGAAGCTCAACTGGTTGGGCCGCTCGTCCCACCATTCAAGGCTGGCCCGGGAGCCGATCACGCGGATTTTCTGCCCGTGCATGGAGCCGGCATTCACAGCGCTGGACCAGACCATGCCCATGGCGCCGCCTTCGTACTCCATCAAGGTGTAGGCGTTGTCTTCCAGCGGTGCGCGACTGGCGACGAAGCTTTGCCGGCTGCACATCAAGCGTTTGATCTTGAGATCGGGCAACATCACCTTGGACAAATACAGCGGGTGCGTACCGACATCCCCCAGTACATAGCTGGGCCCGGCCTGGCGCGGGTCGACGCGCCACTGGGTGGCCTGGTTCTGCGCCTCCACCGGGGCGCAGTGAAAACCATGGGCAAACTGCATGTGCACCATGCGGATCTCGCCCAGTGCCTGCGCCGCGATCATCGCCCGGGCCTGCTCGATCAACTGGTGCCCGGCATAGCCGTAGGTCAAGCCAACGATGCGTCCCTTGGCGTGCGCCAGGGTGCGCAGTGCCTCGGCCTGCTCGAGGGTAAAGCACAGCGGCTTTTCGCAGACCACATGCAGCCCTGCTTCCAGGGCGGCGCGGGTGATGGCGTAGTGGGTGCCGTTGGGCGTGGCGATTGACACCGCTTCAATCCCGTCGGGACGTTGTGCTTCCAGCTCGAACAGGCTGAGGTAGTCCGGATAGCAACGCTGGGGGTCGATACCCAGTTGCTCGCCAAAGGCTCGGCCACGGGCTGGATCGATATCCAGCGCCGCGGCAACCAACTCGAAATTCCGGTCGCGCAGGGCGGCCGAGCGATGGATGTAGCCGATCTGGCTGTGCTCGCCGCCACCGACCATGGCCCAACGGATGGGCCGCGTGATTGTTTTGCTGCCGTTGATCATGACGTTGTCCTTGTGTGATCAGAAACCGATGCGGGCCAGGTAGGCGCGGCTGGCGGCCACGTCGTCGAGGCTGCTCCCGGCGTTGCGTGGGTCACGCTCCTGTTCGACGGTGATGCAACCCACATAACCCAGTTCATGCACGAGGCTGTGCAGCGCCGGGTAATCGATGACGCCCCGCCCGATGGGGCACATCACGCCCCGGGCGCAAGCGTCGAAGAAGCGGATGCGTTCGTTCAGCACCTGGTCGAACACCGCCGGGTCGATGTCCTTGAAGTGCAGGTAGTCCAGGCGATGGGCGTAGGTGCGCAGCGACGCGACCGGGTCCATGCCCGCGTAATAGAGATGCCCGGTGTCCAGGCACAACCCGGCGACTTCATCGGGAATGTCGTCCACCAGGCGCGCCAACTCGTCGGCGAACTCGATGTAGCCACCGGCGTGGGGATGGATGACGGCGCGGATGCCGTATTGATGCCAGGTGATGTCAGCAATGGCGCGGATGTGCGCCATCATCGTATTCCAGCGAGCGTCGTCCAGGCGCGGGGCGCGGTCCGAGTGACCGGCTGCGTAGTCGCGCGCCTCGTGGCCCCAGTCGATGATCACCAGATACGGCCCGGCGAAGCGTTGGCCGAGCTGTTTTTCCATGGGGGGCAACTGCCTGAGCAACGTGCAGATGTCGTGGGCCTGGCGCAGCAGTCCAGGCAGGTTGGCGGGGTTGACCAAGTCGTCGAAGATCGTCCCGGCAACCACGTGCAGGCCGTGTTCGGACAAGGCCGCGCCTACGCCTTCGGCGTCCAGGGGCAAGTAACCATAAGGCCCCAGCTCAATGCCGCGATAACCGGCCTCGGCGGCTTCGCCAAGTACCCGGCGCCACGGTGGCAGGAACGGGTTCTTGACGTCATCGACGCCCCAACAGCAGGGTGCTGTACAGATGTGAATGGCCATGGAAGCTCTCCGGCTGTGTTTATTGTTATGGGCTGGACTTGATGCTATTGCGTTGCTGGGGAGGGGGCCATGGGGTGTTGGCTTAATCTGTCAAAACCCCTCATGATGCCGGGCAGAGGTGTCAAAACATGTCAGAAAAGCCACGCCGAATGCTTCGCCCCACCATGGCTGATGTCGCCCGGGAGGCCGGGGTCAGCTTGTCTACCGTCGACCGGGTGTTGAACCTGCGCGCCGATGTGCGCGCCGATACCGCCCAACGTATTGCCGCGGCGGCCGCGCGGTTGGGGTTTCATGCCAAGGGCGTTATCGAGCAGCGGGTGCTCAACGACCGCCCGACCTTGCGGCTTGGCTTTCTGTTGCAGAAAAGCGGCGTACCTTTTTACCAGGGGCTGGCCCATGCGTTGTCGAACGCTGCCGCGACCTGCACGCGAGCACGGATTCGCGTGGTCATCGGCTACTTGGACGACCTCGATCCGGTCATCGTGGCGCAACGTATCCTGGCCCTGCGCGATCAAGTGGACGGCCTGGGCGTGGTGGCGGTGGATCATCCCCGGGTCCGGGAGGCGGTTGCGCAATTGCGCGAGACAGGGGTTTCGGCGGTAGCGCTGCTGTCGGAGCTGTCCAGCGCCAGCGGCACGGGGTACGTCGGGTTGGACAATCGACTCACGGGCCGCACGGCAGGTTGGTTCATCAGCCGTCTGGCGAGTCGACCCGGGGCGGCGGCCGTCATGCTCAGCAGCCAGCGTTTCCAGTGCCAGGAATTGTGCGAGCTGAGCTTTCACAGTTATCTGGCCGAGCACTCCAGCGAATGGGAGCTGCTCGCGTCGCGCCTGACGCTGGAGGACGATGAGTTCGCGTATGGCAACACGCTGGATTTGCTCACCGCAGAGCCTGACCTGGTAGGGCTTTATGTGGCCGGTGGTGGCATCGCCGGCGTATTGCGGGCCTTGCGCAGCCTCCAGAAACAGAAGATTCGCTTGCCTGTGGTGGTGTGCCATGACCTGACGCCGTTGACACGCGAGGCGTTGAAGACGGGGCTGGTCCAGGCGGTGCTGTCTCATCCCGTCGTGACCATGGCCGAACAGGCAGTCGAAGCCCTGGTCGAGGCAGCGACTGCCACCTCGCCAGGCTCGGCGCCGAGGCGGGTGGTGCCGCTTCAGATCGATGTGCCGGAAAGCACCTGAATGTTTGATGCATTCTCAGCCGCCGCTTTCGCGAACAGGCTGGTTCCGTCGGCTCCTGGGTATTAAGCCTCTTGGCCTGCTTGAGCCTCTGTCAGGGTCGGATAGTCCGTATAACCCCGCTCGTCGCCCTGGTAGAACGTCGATGCGTCAGGGGCGTTCAGCGCCTGGCCCCGTTTGAAACGCTCCACCAGGTCCGGGTTCGCCAGAAACGGCGTGCCGAATGCCACCAGGTCGGCTTCTCCACGGCTGATGGCAGTGGCCGCGCGTTCGGCGCTGTAGCCGCCATTGGCGATGTACGGCCCGCCAAAGCGGCGCTTGAGTTCCAGGAAGTCGAACGGGCCTTCGCCCAACTCCACAATGTGCAGGTAAGCCAGGCCATAGCGGCTGAGCATTCTGGCGGTGTAGTCGAAGGTCGCTTGCGGGTTGCTGTCGCTCATCGAGAAGTAACTGAAGATCGGCGACAGGCGAACACCGACACGGCTGGCGCCGAAGACTTCAATCACCGACTCGACCACCTCCTTGAGGAAACGGGCACGGTTCTCGATCGAGCCGCCGTAGGCATCGGTCCGTTGGTTGGTGCCATCACGCAGGAACTGGTCGATCAGGTAGCCGTTGGCGCCATGAATTTCCACGCCGTCGAAGCCGGCCAGCTTCGCGTTGGCCGCGGCCTGGCGGAAGTCGGCGACCACACCGGGGATTTCATCGAGCTCCAGGGCCCGTGGCAGCTCATAGGGCTTGAGACCTTCGGCGGTGTAGATCTCGCCATCGGCCTTGATTGCCGAAGGGGCTACGGGTTGGGCGCCGTTGACCTGCACCAGCGGATGAGAAAGACGGCCTACGTGCCAGAGCTGCAGAAAGATCTGTCCGCCCTCGGCATGAACTGCGTCGGTCACCTGTTTCCAGCCGGTGATTTGCTCAGGGGTAAAGATCCCTGGCGTTCTCAGGTAACCCTTGCCCTGGGCCGACACCTGGGAACCTTCGCTGACGATCAGGCCGGCGCTGGCCCGTTGGCTGTAGTACTCGGCCATCAGGGGCGTGGCGGCGTCACCGGCACCTGCCCGGCTGCGGGTCATGGGGGCCATGATCATGCGGTTTTTCAGGGACAGCTTGCCGACCTGGGCGCGGGACAGCAGCAGGTCGAGACCGATGTTGGTCATGATGTTCACCTCTATGGGATTCGGACAGTGGATCAGGGTTGAGTCGAGGAGCGGCTAGGCCAGCCGACCCTCTTGCTGCAAAACGGTGCCGATGCGCTGGATTTCCTTCTCGCCTTTTTCCAGTGCGGCTTTGCTGGTGTGCACGGAGTAGTAGCCCATCACCAGGTCGTGGGGATGCTTGACTGCGGAGCCGAGCACGAAGGACGTTGCGCCTTGGGCAACCATGTCGATGGCCCCGCCGGATTCATCGAAGACCACCATTTCCCCGGCATTGACGGTGTCGCCAGCATCGAGACTGCCGTCGTTGACCGCCAGCCAGGCGACGGTGTGCCCGGCCGGTGGCGTGTAGCGCCAGTGCTCGTTGTCTTGCAACTGCACGGCGAGGTAATTCATGCCTGCTGGCGCCGCGACACTGCTGCGGGCGCTGCCGTATTGGCCGAGCAACACCAGCGCCGGACCTTCACGGGGGATCTCGGAGGGCGCCAGGTAGACGCTGCGGGCCGGGGCATTTTCTTCTGCCGCCGGCAGCGCAACCCAGAGCTGGAAGCCTTGGTTCGGCAAACCTGCGACGGGGCGGGCGGTGTGCCATACGCCGTTACCGGCTTGCATCCACTCCATGCCGCCGCTGGGCAGCGTGCCTGACTGGCCCGTGGTGTCTTCGTAGATCACCTGGCCCTCGATCATGTAGGTCAGCGTGGCAATACCGGAATGCGGGTGCATGCCGAAACCTCTGTGCAGGGCGTCGGCGTTGAAGGCGAAGTGATCGAGAAACACGAATGGCTTGCAGAGCTGGCCCAGGTCACCGGGACTCATGAGCCGGGTGATCGGCCCATGGCGGTTGCCGGAGGTGCGATGGACGATGGCGCGGGGCGGTGCTGCGACGATGCTGTTCATGGGGTGTCTCCAAGTCTTGGGCGTTGGGCCTCGATGCGAGAAGGATAAGTGCCTGCCAATAGATTGATTAGCCGATACAATCGGATTGAACTCATCCATAAAACGAAGGAATGTCAGTGCCATGCTCGATCTCAACGATGTTGCGCTGTTCGTTCAGGTGGTCCGCAGCGGCAGCTTCGCCGAAGCCGCCAGACGCTTGGGCATGCCTTCCAATACCGTCAGCCGACGGGTTCAGCAGTTGGAGGCCCAGCTTGAATCGCGACTTTTGCAGCGCTCGACCCGCAAACTCACGCTGACTCATGCGGGCCAGGGGTTTTATGAGCGCTGCGTGGATGCGGTGGACGGCCTGATGGATGCCGGACAGGCGCTGATGATGGGCAGCGAGGAACCCAGCGGCCTGGTGCGCATCGCGGCGATGGCGGATTTTTTCGATTTCTTCCCGATGCAATGGGTGGCCGACTTTTTAGCCGCGCATCCGCGAGTGCAACTTGATTTCGTGCTCAGCGACGCCCGGGTCGATCTGATTGCCGACCGCATCGACGTTGCCTTTCGCGGCGGTCCCTTGCAGGACTCGGGGTATGTCGGTCGCCAACTGCTCAAGAACGACGGTGACGGCATGGTCGCCAGCCCCGCGTACATTGCCGCGCGCGGCGCACCGCTTTCGTTGCAGGATCTGGCTCACCACGACGGCGTGAGTTTCGCTCATCCCGGCGGCATGACCCATTGGCGATTCGTTGGCCCGGACGGCATCGAGGAACAGGTGCAGATCGCCAGCCGATTCCACGCCAACACCGCCCAGGCGTTGCGCAGGGCGACCGTCGCAGGCCTTGGCATCGCCGTGTTGCCCGGGGCGCTGAGCAGCCTCGACCTGGAAGCCGGAAGGCTGGTGCGTGTCCTGCCACAATACCAACGCGTCGGCTTCGGTCTGAATGTGCTCTATCCGAGCCGGCGGCAGTTGCCGCTGGCGGTTTCGGCTTTCATCGGGTTGGTGATGGAGAAACTTGAGCTCAAGGCGTTTCCGGCGCGGATGCAGTGAGTGAGCCATCCAGGCCGGTGTCGTGGCGGGATAAGCCCGCTGTGCCGCACCTCAATACCGTGGCGAGGGAGCTTGCTCCCGCTGGCTGCGCAGCAGCCTACAAGCTGAACGCAATCAGCCTGACAGACCTTGGCGACGGGTTTGGGGCCGCTGCGCAACCCAGCGGGAGCAAGCTCCCTCGCCACAAAGGCATTCCCTCTCCAAGATGTGGATGTCAGGGGTGGCGCTACCGCGTGCATCGACCTTCTTGCCACACCGCTAAACCGCTCTTGTGGCGAGGGAGCTTGCTCCCGCTGGCTGCGCAGCAGCCTAAAAACTGGACGCAGTCCGCCTGACAGACCTTGGTGATAGGTTTGGGGCCGCTGCGCAGCCCAGCGGGAGCAAGCTCCCTCGCCACAGGTTCCGTGTGTCTCAGCTGCAAACAAGACTCGCCTTGTTCCTTTGGGTATCACGCCCGGGCAGTAGCCCATTTTTTTCCTTCCCAGCAACGATAAAAACCCTCGTTTCGCAAATTCCCGCCTGCCAACACAATCGCCTCGACACCTCATCTCGATAGCCGCAACCGCAGAACAACAAGAAAGCCGAACCCGAGGCGGCGCCATGCCCGCCTGAATCAAACCTATTGTCGGAAGTGCACAGACATGCCTGTTGAACCCCTACACATCGATACGCTCGTCATAGGCGCCGGCCAAGCCGGCATAGCCATGAGTGAGCACTTGAGCCGGCAAGGCGTACCGCATCTCGTGGTGGAGCGAAGCGGCATTGCCGAAGCTTGGCGCACATCACGTTGGGATTCGCTGGTCGCCAATGGCCCGGCCTGGCATGACCGTTTTCCGGGGTTGGAATTCGAGGGACTCGGTCCTGATGACTTCGCGACAAAGGACCAGGTGGCCGATTATTTCGAAGCCTATGCCAACAAGTTCAACGCACCGATCCGTACCGGCGTGGAGGTCAGGAAAGTCGAGCGCAATGTCGGCCGTCCGGGGTTCACCGTTGAAACCTCTGAAGGCTTGATCGAGGCGATCCATGTCGTCGTCGCCACCGGGCCCTTCCAGCGACCGGTGATTCCACCGATTGCACCCGATATGGCGACGGTTACCCAGTTGCACTCGGCCCAGTACCGCAATCCCCGGCAATTGCCCGAGGGGGCTGTGTTGGTGGTGGGCGCCGGGTCGTCGGGGGTGCAGATCGCCGATGAACTGCAGCGCGCCGGCAAACAGGTCTATCTCTCGGTGGGCGCCCACGATCGTCCGCCCCGGGCCTATCGCAACCGCGACTTCTGCTGGTGGCTAGGCGTGCTGGGCGAGTGGGACGCGGAGGCGGTCCAGCCGGGCAAGGAGCACGTCACTATCGCGGTGAGCGGTGCCCGTGGTGGCCATACCGTGGATTTTCGCCGGCTGGCCCAGGAGGGCATCACCCTGGTGGGGCTGACGAAATCGTTCAATGGCAGCGTGGTGACCTTTGAGCCGAATCTGGCCGAAAACATCGCCCGCGGCGACGAAAACTACCTGGCGCTGCTGGATGCCGCCGACGCCTACATCGCCCGCAACGGCCTGGACCTGCCGCTCGAACCTGAAGCTCGTCACCGGCTGCCTGATCCGCAATGCCTGACCCGGCCAATCCTGGAACTGGACCTGGTCGCCGCCGGCGTGACCAGTGTCATCTGGGCCACCGGCTACTCGGTGGATTACAGCTGGCTGAAGGTCGACGCCCTCGGCGCCAATGGCAAGCCTCGGCATCAGCGTGGCGTTTCCAGGGAACCGGGCCTGTATTTCGTCGGCTTGCCCTGGCTGTCGCGACGGGGCTCGGCGTTCATCTGGGGCGTCTGGCATGACGCCCGGCATATTGCCGACCACATCGTGAAGCAACGCATTTATCTCGCCTATCAGGATGCTGCCCAGCGCCAGGCGTCGGCACTCGACAGCGATTCACAGCGTTCGAAAACCAGTCTCACGGGAGTTCGTTGATGCCTACTCACACGCGTATTCGCATGTTCAATACCAAGGACACCTACCCGAACCAGACGCTGGACAACGATCTGTGCCAGGCCGTGCGCGCCGGCAACACCGTCTACGTGCGTGGTCAGGTCGGTACCGATTTCAATGGCCAACTGGTGGGCCTCGGCGATCCTCGCGCCCAGGCCGAACAGGCCATGCGCAACGTCAAGCAATTGCTGGAAGAGGCCGGCAGTGACCTGAGCCACATCGTCAAGACCACGACGTACCTGATCGACCCGCGTTATCGCGAGCCGGTGTACCAGGAGGTCGGCAAGTGGCTCAAGGGCGTGTTTCCGATCTCCACCGGCCTGGTGGTCAGTGCCCTGGGCCAGCCGCAGTGGCTGATGGAAATCGACGTGATTGCGGTGATCCCCGAATAAGGAGTGCGGCATGACTTTTTCCATCGTCGGGCGCTGCGCCGAAACTGGCCAGTTAGGCATCGCCATCAGCTCCTCGAGCATTGCCGTGGGTGCCCGTTGTCCCTGGTTGCGAGCCGGCGTCGGCGCGGTGTCGAGCCAGAACATTACGCTGCCGGCCCTGGGCCCGCAGGTTCTCGATGAATTGGCCAGCGGCCTGACCGCGCAAGCGGCGCTGGAGCGGACCCTGGCGCGCAACGGCTACGGCCAATACCGGCAGGTGGCGGTGATCGATGCCGAGGGCCGCACGGCGATTTTCAGCGGCGAGCATACCCTGGGCACCCACAACGCCGTGGCCGGTGAGCAATGCGTGGCGGCTGGCAATCTGTTGGCCAACGCTGCGGTGATCGAGGCCATGGTCACGACCTTCGAGCGGGGCGGTGGTTGTCTCGCGTCACGCCTGCTGAGCGCGCTGCAGGCCGGGCAGGCGGCCGGTGGCGAAGCCGGGGCGGTGCACTCGGCGGCGTTGTCGGTGGTGGATGACCTGACCTGGCCCATCGTCGATCTGCGGGTGGATTGGGCCGAGGAAAATCCCATCGGCGAGCTGGAGAAACTCTGGCTGGCCTATCAGCCACAACTGCTGGATTACCTGACCCGTGCCCTGGACCCGACAGCGGCGCCCAGCTATGGCGTGCCGGGCGATGAATGAGCTGCGCAGCCGGGAAATGCTCGCCAGCCTGGTGGGCTTTGCCACGGTCAGTCGCGATTCGAACCTGGCGCTGATCGAGTTCGTTCGCGATTACCTGCAAGGCTTGGGTGTGGCCTGCGAGCTGATTTACAACCCAGAGCGGACCAAGGCCAACCTGTTGGCGAGTATCGGTCCGGCGGTGTCCGGTGGCGTGGTCTTGTCCGGGCATACCGACGTGGTGCCGGTGGATGGCCAAGCCTGGACGGTCGATCCGTTTTGCCTGAGCGAGTTGGACGGCAAGCTGTTCGGGCGCGGCACGGCGGACATGAAGGGCTATCTGGCATCAGTGCTGGCAGCGGTGCCGACATTCCTCGCCAGCCCGCTTCGGCGACCGGTGCACCTGGCGTTTTCCTATGACGAAGAGGTGGGTTGCCTGGGCGTTCACAGCTTGCTGGAGGTGTTGGTTCGGCGAGTTCCGCAACCGGCCCTGTGCCTGATTGGCGAACCCACCCAACTCCGACCGGTGCTGGGGCACAAAGGCAAGCTGGCGATGCGTTGTCATGTGCGAGGGGCGGCCTGCCATTCGGCCTACGCCCCTTACGGGGTCAACGCCATCGAACAGGCGGCGCGCCTGATCGGGCGGTTGGGCGAGATCGGCGCGCAACTGGCCGAACCCTCGCGGCACGACCCGCGCTTCGACCCGGCGTTTTCCACGGTGCAGGTCGGGGTGGTCCACGGCGGCACGGCGCTGAACATCGTCCCGGCGGACTGTCGCTTCGATTTCGAGGTGCGCGCCTTGCCGGATTTCGATCCCCTCGTGGTGGTCGAGCAATTGCAAGGTTATGCCGAGCAGACCCTGCTGCCGGCCATGCAGGCGGTGGCGGGGGATACCGCAATCCGCTTCGAACCGTTGTCGGCCTACCCGGGCCTCGCCACTTCGCCGGACAGCGCGGCCGCCCGACTGGTTGCGCAACTGTGCGGCAGCGACGCGTTCGGCACCGTCGCCTTTGGCACCGAAGGCGGCCTGTTCCATCAGGCCGGGGTGCCGACGGTGGTCTGTGGCCCCGGCAGCATGGACCAGGGGCACAAGCCCGACGAATACGTGAGCGTTGAACAAATGGCCGCCTGCGACCGCTTGATGGATCGGCTGGCGAGCCATCTCTGTGAACCCAATGATTGCTGACCGCAAGGTGCCTGAGGAGGACGATTTCAAGGGAAGGAGATTCCTCGCGGTCAGCCAGGCGACACCCATGAACAGGCCGACAAGAGCCTTTGCTGTAGACCTTGCCGCCCGTATTTACGGTCACTTTTGAGTCCCGTCACCGGCTCGTGCGGGCGAGCCGGTATTTTCGAGGAACCGCTTCATGTCCAGATCCTTGCGTTGCAATATCGCGTGTGCATTGGCGTTGTTGAGTTCAAGCGTCATGGCCGCGCCCCAGAGCTTGACCGTGATTTCCTTCGGCGGCGCCACCAAGCAGGCCCAGGACAAGGCCTACTTCCAACCTTTCAACGCCAGCGGCGCGGGAAACATCGTGGCTGGCGAATACAACGGTGAATTGTCGAAGATCAAGGCCATGGTCGCCGCCGGCCACACCAGCTGGGACGTCGTCGAAGTGGAGAGCCCAGAGCTGTTGCGTGGTTGCGAGGAGGGGCTGTTCGAGAAGCTTGACCTGGGGCGCCTGGGCGACCCGGCGAACTATGTGCCGGGAGCACTCAATGAATGTGGGGTCGCCACCTACGTCTGGTCGATGGTCCTGGCTTATGACCAGAGCAAGCTCGCCAAGGCACCCAAGTCCTGGGCGGATTTCTGGAACGTTGCCGAGTACCCAGGCAAGCGCGGCCTGCGCAAGGGCGCCAAGTACACTTTGGAAATCGCCTTGCTGGCCGACGGGGTCAAGGCGCACGACGTGTACAAGGTGCTGAACACCCCGGAAGGCGTGTCCCGGGCATTCGCCAAGCTCGACCAGATCAAGCCGAACATCCAATGGTGGGAAGCCGGCGCGCAACCGGCGCAGTGGTTGGTGGCGGGGGACGTGGCGATGAGTGCGGCCTACAACGGACGCATCGCGTCGGCGCAGAAAGAAGGCATGAAGCTGAGCATCGTCTGGCCGCAGAGCCTCTACGACCCGGAGTACTGGGCCGTGGTCAAGGGCACGCCGAACAAGGCCCTGGCCGAGCAGTTCATTGCCTTTGCCAGCCAGCCGCAGACCCAGAAGGTGTTTTCGGAAAACATCCCTTATGGGCCGGTGCACCGCAAGACACTGGCGCTGTTGCCGACGGCGGTACAGGAACAGTTGCCCACCGCCGAGGCCAACCTGGCTGAAGCCCAAGCCGTGGACGCGGAGTTCTGGGTCGACCATGGCGAGGAACTGGAGCAACGCTTCAACGCCTGGGCCGCTCGCTAGAAACATCCCTTGTGGCGAGGGAGCTTGCTCCCGCTGGGCTGCGCAGCAGCCCCAACACCAGGCGCCTCGGTGTATCAGCCTGACCGCGTTCGGCTTGCATGGGGTCGCTGCGCAACCCAGCGGGAGCAAGCTCCCTCGCTACGGGGTTGGTGTTTTACTTACAGGCCGGGGCGGGCAGTTGTGCCTGGCCTGTCGTGGCTCAAGGCAGCCATTGCCTGAACTGTTCCTTGCAATAGTCGACAAACAACTGCGCCGGCTTGGTAAGGTGCGCGCGCTTGAGCCAGCCTGCCACCAGTGCCGAACCGGTCACGTCCTCGGCGATGTCGACGCACACCAGGTATTGCCCATCGTAGGTGCAGGTGGAGTGCGGGCGGGTCACCAGTACGGCAAAACCAAAGGACTGGCCGACCATGCCCCGCACCATCTCGATGGACGGCGAGCTGAAGACAATGTTGGGCGTCAGGCCCAGCTCCTCGAAGATGCTCACGAAATAAGTGCGACTGGGCTGCACATCCAGCAGGATCATCGGTTCGAGGGCCAGGTCGCGCAGCGATACCTGGGCCTGGTCGGCGAAGCGATGCCCCACCGGCAACAACGCGTAAGGGCGTTGCGGCGCCGTCAGTGCTTCGGTCTCGATGGTACTGTCGAGGTCGTGTTCATAAAAAATCGCCAGGTCGAAACGCCCCCCTGTGAGGCCTTGCACCAGCTCCTGTTGCTCGCCATCCTGCACGCGGATTTCCACCCCCGGGAAGCGCTCGCGAAAGCCCGCGATCAGCCGTGGCAGGTAGAGCGGAGCGACGGTTTCGAAGCAGCCGATGTCGATCTGCCCGCTGACCACATCGTTATCGGCCAGCGCGTTCTGCTCGAACTCCCGGGCCATGCGCAGCAGTTCCTGGGCCTTGCGATAGAAGCGCGCGCCGCCGGGCGTCAGCGATACTCCCTGGGCGTGATGACGAATGAGCAATTGCACACCGAAACTGTCTTCCAAGCCCTTGATGGCGGAGGCGATCGACGGTTGGGCGATGTACAGCTTGCGAGAGGCTTCGGCGACGCTGCCACATTCGACGGTGGTGACGAAGTACTTCAGCTGACGTAGGGAATAGGACGCCACGGCGCACCTCGATCCGGATGATTCTGCCTACCTTACCTTGTGCACGGAGGACGATGGGCGGGCATTGATGCGGATTTTGCTGGGCAGTGACGATATTCAGGCTGGCTTGGGGACGAGCGCCGGAAAAAACGCCTGCCCAAGGATCGTTGGCAGGCGTCGGGAAAGACCGGCGAAGACCCGAAGGATATCGACGGTGTGCCAGGTTATGTCGAACGGAGGGAACCTCACCGGAATGCTTAAATCGTTGCCCGCAATTCACGTGGCGACAGGCCATAGCGTGAGCGAAAGCGCACCGCAAAACGTGAGGCCGAGGCGTAACCGCAGGCTCCGGCAATTTCACCGATGGGACGAGACGTTGTTTGCAACCATTGCAACGCCGTCGCCAGTCGAACGCCTTCCAGGATGCTCCTGAAACTGTCCCCCTCATTCGCCAGTTGGCGGCGCAATGTCGACTCACCCAGGTTAAGTTGCTGTGCAACGCTCGCCACCGTCCAGTCTCTCTCCGGGCTGCCCATCACCATCTGCTGCACACGTTCGCAAATGGGATCGTTGCGCCCCATCAGCAAAGGTCCGATCTGGCCACCAAGGCACAGGCTCAGAAGAACCGCTTCCCCATAGAGCGTGCGTAATGCGTCCGGGGCGTTCGCATTGATGGAGGCCAACAGCTGATTCCATGCCTGTGTCGTGTGCCTGTCCAGAGGGACGCACAGATCGGTCTTCAGTGCACCGCGACGGCTCATGATCTGTTGGCTATATTGGCTGCTGAAGTTACGCAGTGTCGAGAGGGGAAAGGTGACCGCATCGGCGATGTAGTGACCGTGAGGGCCGGGGAAGTTCGAGATACCAAGCTCGCGTCCGGCCGGCATCAGAATCAGATGTTGCGGCCCCGCGCGCATCTCCCGGTCATCCCATTGCAACAGTTTTTCCCCCTGCCGCACTCGACACAGAGTGGTCGCGAACACCGGTACCCTTGACAAGCTAAGGGGCTGTCGCGCCTGTATGACACACGCATCGATAATGTTTTCCCGGTGCTGTATGCCGTCACAAGCGCGCATCGTTTTTAACGTCCGTAAGTTGAAGTGATCGTCGCTTTGGCCAGGACGTTGGCATTGAGCATGTATCCAACCAAGGCGCCACTGGCCTCACCGTCGAGGGGTAGCTTATCGACTTTCAATGCCCATACGGTGAATTGATAGCGATGGGGCTTATCCCCTACAGGTGGGCAAGCCCCGCCGAATCCTGGCTGGCCATAATCGGTTCGCCCTTGTACGGCACCGGCAGGCAGGTTCGCTCCCACTCCTCTTGGCAAGCTATTGGTAGAGGCGGGTAGGTTGACCACCGTCCAATGCCACCAACCGCTACCCGTCGGCGCATCGGGATCATAGACCGTGATCGCGTAACTTTTGGTCCCCGCGGGGGCGTTTGTCCAGGAAAGCTCAGGAGACGTGTTGCCACCTTCGCAACCGAAGCCCTGGAACACTTCGCGACTGGTCAGCGGACGGTTGTCAGCAATATCCCGGCTGGTCAGTGAGAAGTCGGCAGCGTATCCACTGAATGCTACGGCCATGGTGAGTGCAGGCAGGAGTGACCTGATTTTCATCGTGATTCCATCTGGGGCTTAAAAGTGAAGCTCGAGTCTAGGATGAACAAAGAGTGGTTACTGTGCCGAAACGCTCGGCCAAAGTGCCGAAATGCTCGATTGACTACTGACCTGTGTTAACCAGGCGCCATTCCAGCACCTGGGCCATTTGAAAGCGGACTCGGTGGCGATGCCGATATCCAGGGACATCTCGTTCATATTCGCTTCGCGCCGGGTGTTCGTGAGGGGAGGTCTGCAAGGTTATCAAGTGATCGTGCCCGTGGGTGCGGCTTCATGGGCTCGGATACCGAATATTTAGGTGCTATTGATATGCCATTAAGGTATTTAAATTAATATTCTTATAGCTTTAAAGTCGTTATCTTCAGTCTTTCACCTACTGTGAGGTTCACCAGACCATGGCTTTCAAGCGTCCTGCGCTCACCTTGTTGGTTTCCCTGGCGGCCACTGCGCTGCTCAATCCCTTGGCCCACGCCGAGGGCAAGATCAGCATCGCCCAGCAATTCGGTATCGGCTACCTGATCCTGGATGTGGTGCGTGACCAGCAGCTCATCGAGAAGCATGGCAAGGCCCAGGGCCTGGATATCAAAGTGGACTGGAACAGCATTTCCGGCGCGACGGCGATGAACGAGGCCTTGCTGACCGGCGCTCTGGATGTGGTGTCGGCAGGCGTTCCACCGATGCTGACGATCTGGGATCGGACCCGCGGCAAGCAGAACGTCAAGGCCATCGCCTCGCTGGGATCGATGCCCAACTACCTGTTGACCAACAACCCGAACGTGAAGAGCCTCAAGGACTTCACCGACAAGGACCGGATCGCTGTCCCGGCCGCAGGGGTCGGATTCCAGTCGCGCACGTTGCAGATCGAAACCGCCAAGGTGTTCGGCAACGATCACTTCAAGAAATTCGACGACATCTCGGTCAGCCTTCCGCACCCGGATGCGACGGCGGCGCTGATCGCCGGCCAGTCGGAGATCAATTCACACTTCTCCAGCCCACCGTTCCAGTACCAGGCACTGCAAAGCCCCAATGTGCACAAGGTGCTCAGTTCCTATGATGTGCTGGGCGGGCCCGCGACGTTCAACGTGCTCTACACCACGGAAAAATTCCACGACGAAAACCCCAAGACCTACAAGGCGTTCTACGATGCCCTGGTGGAGGCGCAAGGCATCATCAAGGCCGACAAGCCGGCCGCTGCCCAGACCTACATCCGCGTTGAACAGTCCAAGTTGCCGCTGGCGCTGGTGGAGAAAATCGTCACCGACCCCGAAATCGACTTCACCGTCGTTCCGCAACGCACCTACATCTATGCCGAAAAACTGCATGAACTGGGCGTGTTGAAAAACAAGGCTGACAGCTGGAAGGACTATTTCTTCGAAGAGGCCCATGCCGACGCCGGCAGCTGAATCCGGGCCGATTATCCGTTTTCGGCACAATTGCCCGACCGGCCCACGGGGCGGAATGGAACTTGCCTGAGCTTTGACCCGTAAGCCCTGGAATCATCAAAGGTCGGGTCAATGAACAACTCCAACATGGCGCAGCCAGCGGTCTCGTGGGACCTGTTGCCGACGCTGCCGATCAATCGGTTCCGCACCGCTGACATCGATGAGCACGCCCGCAACATGGGGGGTTGGCAGGTCTGCTATGACCAGTTGACCCCCGGGCGTTTCGACGGTGAGTTGATCGAGTTCCGCTCGGACTGGATGCAACTGGTGCGCGACCGCTCTAATCAGGCCATGACCAAGCAAGGCATGGCCTGGGAGGGCGCCATCACCTTCAGCGTGCCGCTGAGTGCCGATGGACCGGTCTTTTGCTCCGGGCACCCGATTGTCGAACCCAGCCTGTTGGTCGCCCGCGGCCAAAACCTGCCCGAGCTGCGCACCCCCCAGCATCTGGATCTGCTCGGTGTCGCCATCGACGAGCAGGCGTTGGAACATGTGCTGGAGCGCCAAGGCAGTCGCTTTCGAATTACCGATCTTCCCAAGTGTTACCGTCTTGGCAATTCGACGCTGCCCGCCGAGCTTGCGGCGTTGTTCGATGAGCTTGAAGGGGGCGAGCAGGGGCGTGATTCGTTGCTGGGGTACGAGTCGATTCGCCGGGGCCTGCGGGACACGGTGACGTTGCACATATTGGAACTGGTGGCGCCTGACGAAGCGCCGCCGCTCAGTCCCACGGCGCGCAAACGCATGGTCGACCGCGCCCGGGAATATGCCTTGACCCATGTCGATGAGCCGCTGTCGATCCTCGACCTGTGCAATCACATCGGTGCCAGCCGACGCAAACTGCAGTATTGCTTCCAGGAGACCCTGGGCATCAATCCGGTGGCTTATCTGCGGGCGTTGCGCCTCAATGCGGTGCGCCGTGAGCTGCGCAATGGCGATCAGGCGCTGGGTGTGCAGGAGGTGGCAGCGCGCTGGGGGTTCTGGCATTTGAGTCGGTTTTCCAGTGATTACCGGACCCTGTTCGGCGAAACCCCATCACACACGTTGCGCCGCACGCATCTGTGCTGAAAACGGATAACGGCTGACCGGCCGGCTCCCTAGGATGACCCCGACACCACATGGTCGGAGGGGCATTCGATGTACCAAAACAAAAAAACAAACACCTGGCACTGTACGTGGTTAACCCTGGGGCTGATCGGTGCCTGCACCGCTGCCCATGGCACCGAAAACGGCGCACCGACCACGGCGGTCGGGGTCTATGATTTCGGCGCGGGCATGATGCCGCCGGCCACGCCCTTTGGCACTGTCGGCCTGCGTACCGCGTTCTATTCGGCCAACGTACAGAAAGATCGCCACGGCAAGTCCGTGGACAACCATTTCTCCCTGGATGTCTTGTCCATCGGCCTCGCCTACATGCGCATGACCGATTACACCGTGCTGGGCGCCAAGTATGGTTTCGGCGCCGTCGTGCCGTTTTTCCAGATGGACGCTTCGCTACAGGTGCAGACCCCTGTCGGCCCGCTGGACCTGGAAGCCGATCCGTTTCGCATGGCCGACATGCAGGTGTTGCCGGTGATTTTGCAGTGGACCCTGTCGCCGAACCTGTTCGTCAATGCCCAGTTCCAGATCCAGGCCCCCACCGGCGACTACGACAAGGATCGCTTGATCTCGCCGGGCCTCAACCACTGGACCTTCTCGCCGATCCTCAACGCCACCTACATCTCCGACAGCGGCTTCGAGGTGTCTTCGAGCTTTGAGGCCGACATCAACACCCGCAACCACGCCACCGACTACAAGAACGGCGTCGAATACCGCCACGAGTTCGCCGTGGGTCAACACGTTGGCCCTTGGACGGTGGGCGTGGGCGGCTATTACTACCGGCAATTCACCGATGACGATGCGCCGGGCCTGGAGGCGGGCAATCGCGCCCGGGTGTTGGCGGTCGGGCCGGCGGTGAGCTACTTCAAGCCTGGCATTCCACCGGTGTGGCTGCATGTCTACAAGGAGCTCGATGCGCGCAATCGCGCCGAGGGCTATACCGCGGCGCTGCGTATTTCCCACAGTTTCTAGAAGGGGCTCGTCATGAACCAATCAAGTTCCGTTTCAACGGCGGCCACCCCGTCGCGCCAGGCCAGTTGGCGCGAAGGCGCAGTGCTGATGCTGGGCAGCAGCCTGACGATCATGGGCGCGGTGATGGTCACGCCGATCCTGCCCCGGTTGGGTGCCGAATTCGGTCCCTTGGAACCGCGCGCCGATCTGCTGGTGCCGTTGGCGATCACCGGTCCCGCCCTGGCGATTGCCGTGTGCGCGCCGTTGGCTGGCTGGTTGGCCGACCGGGTTGGACGCAAGGCGTTGCTGGTGATTGCCACGGTGCTCTACGCCTTGCTCGGTGCATTACCGGCCCTGCTCGATAGCCTGACTTCGATTGTCGGTGTGCGGCTGTTGTTCGGGTGCACGGAGGCGGCGGTGATGACCTGCTGCGCGACGCTGATCGCCGACTATTGGCAGGGCGAGGAGCGGTTGCGTTACGTCAACCGGCAGGTGGTGACCATTGGCCTGGTGGGGGCGCTGTTTTTCGTGGTGGGCGGTGTGCTCGGCGAGCACTCGTGGCGTGCGCCATTCCTGTTGTATCTGCTGCCACTGCTGCTGGTGCCGGCCATGATGAAAATCCTCTGGGAACCGCCGGTGACGAAGCAGCAGAAGGTCGAGCAGCGCGTCGATGAGTCGGCTCCGGCCAAGGTCGCCGTGCTGCCACTGCTGGTCGGCTACCTGATGATTCTGGGCGGCATGGTCTTGACATTCATCATGCCTATCCAGGCGCCGACGTTGTTGGTCAGCCTGGGCGTCACCTCCAGCACGCTGATCGGCCTGGCGGCGGGGCTGAGCCTGTTGGCGACCTTGGGCGGTTCGCTGATGTGGCCGTTGCTGCGCCGTCGCTTCGGCATCGCCGGTTGCAACGCATTGTTGCTCGGCTTGATGGGCCTGGGGCTGTGGTTGCTGATGCGCGGGCAAAGCTACAACGCTGTGCTGGTGGCGGTGTTCATCCAGGGCCTGGGGGCCGGGTTGCTGGTGCCCAATGTGATGGCGCCGGTGATGAATGCCTTGACCGCCAACACCCGCGGCCGGGGTTTGGGCGGGTTTACCTCGTGCCTGTACATCGGCCAATTCGTCAGTCCGCTGGTGGTGGCGTCGGTGGTTGTCTTCGCCGGTGACCTGCGTCACGCCATCCAGTGGCTGGCCCTGGCCAGTTTTACCTTGGCATTGCTCTGGGTCATTGCCGGTCTGCGTGCACGGGGCCAGGGGCAGGCGAGCACCGTCGGATCACATCAATCGTCGTGACATAAGGAATCTGAAACATGGGTATGCAAGACATCCACCATTTGATGGACAGTGAAGACGCCACGGCGCTGGCCGAGTGGGTCAGGCGTGGCGAAGTCCAGCCCGGCGAACTGCTGGAAACCGCCATCGAGCGCCTGGAGCGGGTCGAGCCGCAGCTCAATGCGGTGGCCGAGCGTTTGTACGATTCGGCCCGGCAAGCCGTGCGCACGCCACAGGTTGGCCAAGGCTTGCTGGCCGGTGTGCCAACCTTGATCAAAGACCTGTTTTCGCCGGTCCACGGCGCGGCGATGACTAACGGCTCACGCGCACTGGGCGACTTCCGGGCGGATTTCGAATCGGAAGTCGTGACGCGTCTGCGTCGTGCCGGATGTCAAGTGATGGGCACCAGCACTTCGCCGGAGTTCGGCACCTCGTACTCCACCGAGTCCGCGCGCTTCGGCGCCACCCGCAACCCCTGGAGCACCGACCACAGCGCCGGTGGCTCCAGCGGTGGCGCGGCGGCGTTGGTGGCGGCCCGGGTGGTGCCGTTCGCCCATGGCAACGACGGCGGTGGTTCATTGCGGGTGCCGGCGTCTTGCTGCGGTGTGTTCGGGTTCAAGCCCAGCCGTGGCCTTATGCCGTCGGGGCCGATAGTGGGCGAGGGCTGGGCGGGGATGGGCACGCCCCATGCGATTACCTTGTCGGTGCGCGACAGTGCGGCGCTGCTGGACGCCACCGCCGGGAGGGACCTGGGGGCGCCCTATGCCGCGCCGGTCCAGGCGTTGCCGTATGTGATGGCGGTGCAGGCTGATCCCAAGCCGTTGCGCATTGCCCTGATCGAGCAACTCGAGCCTTGGCCTACGTCACCCCAGAGCCTTCAGGCGGTGGGCGAGGCCGCGCGGTTGTGCGAGTCCCTGGGGCACCGTGTCGAACCGGTGAGCCTGCCGGTGGGATTGCTGGAGTTTCTCGACCACGTGTTCACCATCATTGGCGCCAGCTCTCGTCACTATGTCGACCTGCTGGGCCAGATGCGTGGGTTTGCCGTGCAGGCCGAAGAGCTGGAGGTGCGCACCCGGATCATCTTGCGGGACAAGGGCAACGTCAGCGGCGCCCAATATGCCGCGGCGGTGGAATGGATTCATGCCCTTGGCCGGCAGTTGGCGGTGTTCATGCAGGATTATGACGTGATCCTGAGCCCAGTCCTGACCCGTGAACCGGTGCTGATTGGCGAGCTGGATCTGCAGGATGTGTGCATGAGCCTGGATCAATTGATCGAGCGCTACCACAGCTATTCGCCATTCACTGCACTGTTCAATGCCAGCGGCCAGCCGGCGATGTCCGTGCCGTTGTCCTGGAGCGCCAATGGCCTGCCGATGGGGGCGCATTTTGCCGGTCGCTTTGGCGAGGAAAACACTTTGCTGGCCCTGGCCGCCCAACTGGAACGCGCCCAGCCCTGGCGCGGCCGAGTTCCACGGGTCAACGCCTGCCGGCGATGAAACTGTGGGAGCGAGCCTGCTCGCGAAGGCGTTGGGTCAGTCGGCATCATGGTTGACTGAATAGTCCGCTTTCGCGAGCAAACCCGCTCCCACAAGCGGGATTTTTGCTGATAGGGCTCTGGGGTTGTCACAGAGCCCTTGAAGGTCAGTAGCGGATCATCACCGACTTCAGTTCGGTGTAATCATCAATGAATGCACTGCCGAATTCACGGCCTATCCCTGAAGATTTACTGCCGCCAAAAGGCACCGCCGGGTCGAGCAGGGTGTGCATGTTTACCCAGACCGTGCCAGCTTCGATGGCGGGAACCATGCGCAGGGCTTTGCCCAGGTCGTTGGTCCAGAGACTGGCGCTCAGGCCGTAGGGCGTGTCGTTCATCAGCTCCAGCAGTTCCTCTTCACTGTCGTAAGGGAAGAACGTGGCGATCGGGCCGAAGGTTTCTTCGTTGAGCAGGCTGTCGTCGCGGCGATTGGCGAGGATGATGGTCGGCTCCACATAGCAACCGGGTCCATCGATCAGCTTGCCGCCGTGGACGATGGTGTTGTTCTGTGCGCGGGCCTTGGCGAAGAATTCCGCGAGTTTGCGCTGGTGCTGGCGGTTGGTCACCGGGCCGAATTCGGTGCGTTCGTCCAAGGGCGAGCCGATGGTGAGTTTGCTCAGGCGCTGGGCCAGTTTGTCCATGATCGACTCGATCTGCGAGCGATGAACAAAGAACCGTTCCGCTGCTGCACAGATCTGTCCCGAATGCAGAAAGCCGGCCTCGATGATGCCGTTGACCGCCACCTCGGGATCGATATCACGCAGGAACCCCGCCGCATTCTTCCCGCCCAGTTCCAAGGTTGCACGGGTCAACCCGGCGCCCATGGCCGCTTGGCCCACCGCCAGGCCGGTGGGCACGGAACCGGTGAATGAGACCTTGTTGGTGCCTGGGTGTTCGATCAGCCCTTTGCCCACTTGGCCGCCGCCGGTCAACACATTCAGGGCACCGGCCGGAAGGCCGGCCTCGATGGCCAGTTCAGCGATGCGCAGGATGGTCAGCGGGGTGAACTCGCTGGGCTTGATGATGATGCTGCAACCGGTCACCAGGGCTGAGGCCAATTTCCAGATGGCGATCATGGTGGAAAAATTCCACGGTACGATACCGACCACCACTCCGACCGGTTCGCGCAAGGTGAATGCGGTATAGCGTTCGCCAGCGAAGGAGGGCAGTGATGGGGTGATCGTCTCGCCGTTGATCTTGGTCGCCCAGCCAGCGTAGTAGCGCAGGAAATGTGCGGCCTGGTCGACTTCGAAGGCCCGGGAGACGTGGATGATCTTCCCCGACTGGCAGGTCTCGATCTGCGCCAGCTCTTCGCGGTTGCGTTCCAGCAGGTCTGCCAACTTGAGCAGCACATGGCCGCGGACCGCGGGTGCCGTTTGGGACCACTGCTTGAAGCCGCGGCGGGACGACTCCACCGCCACATCAATGTCGCCGGAAGTGGCGTCGCTGACCTGGGCGATGACTTGGCCGTTGGCAGGATTGACGACGTCAAGTGTCTGGCTGCTCTGGCTTTCGACGTAGCCACCGTCGATGAACAGGGCGTGATGTTTGCCGAGGAAGGCTTCGACCGGAGGCAGCAGGGCAATATCGCTCATGAGGGTTTCCTGATCACGAATAGGGAAAGCCCCGAGGGTAATCCCGGCAGGATCATCCAGCTTGACTGTGCCTGCCGCGCCGTATGTCTGTGGCTGCCAGCCTGGGTGGTTGGCAGCCAGGAGCAAGGCCTCGTGCAGGCAGGGACAAGCCAGCCAGGCCGGTTTGCGATCAGATTCGGGTTTCGACTTGATGGCATAGGGGCGGGCGATGTTTCTCCAGACCAACAAACAGAGACTGGCGTTGACTGCGCAGGTGCAACGCGTGCTGACCGGCGAAACGGAGGACACGCCACAGCTCGACGCGTATCCGCAACTGCGCACCGTCCTTGAGCAGCATGCACGGCAGGTGGCGAGCGCGACTGCACATCTGCATCAGGTCGAAGCACAAGTGCAGGCGCAAACCCTGCAATGGCAGCACTGCGAGCGTGAGATGCACAGGGTTCGCCAGCAATTGGAGCAAGCCCTTGAGCGCGAGCAGGCGCTTGAAGTTCGTCTGGGCGAACACAGCCAGCATCTACAGCAACAACGCCAGGATGCGCAGATCTGGGAGTTGCTGCAATCGACCTTGACTGAAGGCTGCTGGGATATCACGGTCGTCAACGGTGACCTCCAGCACCCGGCCAGTGGCATGCGCTTTTCCAGTCAGTTCCGTTCGCTGCTGGGGTATGGGCCGGATGACTTGCCCGATGGCTGGGATGCCCAGGTCGGCATCACCCACCCGGACGACTTGCCCAAGATCATGGCCATTTTCGATCAGGAAATCCTTGGCTCCCAGGGCAGCGGTGAATACGTCTTCGAATACCGGATGCGCCACAAGACCCGGGATTACATCTGGTGTCGTGAACGCGGTCGGGCGGTACGCGACTCGCATGGGCAACTGGTGCGGGTCATTGGTGCGGTGCGTGATATCAGCGATGAGCGCTCGGCCCAGTCCACCCATCAGCGCATGCTCGAACAGAACCAGGTGACCTACGCCCAGATTGCCACGGTGGTGGGGGTGATCAAGGGCATTGCCGACCAGACCAATCTGCTCGCCTTGAACGCCGCGATTGAAGCCGCCAGGGCCGGAGATGTCGGGCGCGGTTTCTCAGTCGTGGCCGATGAGGTGCGCAAGCTGGCGCAGAGCACCCGGCAGGCGACCCATCAGATCCAGACCATGTTGCATCAGCACAAACAGTAAGCCGAGCGGGAGCTGCCGTCGGGGCAGCTCCCGCCACGTTCAGAACGCAACCGCCACGGTTCTGGCCGTTGAACATCGAGTCCCAGTCCTTGGAGTAACGGCTGTAGCGATAGGTCAGGTCCGGTGTCCAGGGCAGGTCGGCGAAGGTGTAGCCGGCTTCGCCGTACCAGGCTTTCTCCGGGCCCGCGTCCTTGTCCTGCCAGGCGTACTCGAAGGAGAAGTGGGCGTTTTCGATGCCAGCATTGCCGGCGCCGCGCAGGCTGTAGATGTCCATGCCTTCGTGCTGTTTCTGGAAGTTGCTGGCGTAGCGGTCATCGACATCGATGCCATGGATATAGGCCAGCCCCAGGGTGCCAGGCGCGGCGGTGTATTCCAGGGTTGGCCGTCCCGTAGAAACTGCCCAGGTTGCCGAGTGTCTGGTCGATACTCAGGCCATACTTAATGAAGTCTTCGCGCCAGCTTGAACCACCGGTGGAGCCGTCGTAGTTCTTGCGGCTGTTGAACAGCCCGTAGACCGCCAGGAAGTTGCCGATGACGGTGGTATCTTCGTCGGAATAAAGCTCATAAGCCTGGGCCGGTGAATCGGCGACCAGCAGGGCGATGCCCAAGCCGATGGGCATTGCGCAGCAGAGGTGTACGGCGTGTGTGCCCCATGGTGGAATTCCCCAGTGCGATTGGACAGTAGAGCGCGCATTAAGGGGAGAGGTACCCAGGGAAGTCTTTCACCTGCCTGCCATGGAGTTGATCCAGGCCGCCAGCGCGGCGGTGTTGGCAGGCAGCAACAAAACCGGCGGCAGACATGGGCAAGACGCCCGGCGCGGTGCGGCGCAGAGTAAGGCTGCACGCAACGCCGTTTCGATCAGGGACTGGTTGGGGAAGGCATGATCGCCGGTTCCTGGACGGCTGTGGCATCCATACTAAAAATACGCTTTCGAGGACCTTGCACCATGTCGATCAATGACAGGCTCACCGAGCACTTGAACCGGGGTTCGGTGGGCTTTCCCACCGCGTTGGCCAGCACCATTGGCTTGATCATGGCAAGTCCCGTGATTCTCACCGCGACCATGGGCTTTGGCATTGGCGGCAGCGCCTTTGCCGTGGCGATGCTGATCGCCGTGGTAATGATGCTGGCCCAGGCGACGACGTTTGCCGAGGCGGCGTCGATTCTCCCGACCACCGGCTCGGTCTATGACTATATCAACTGTGGCATGGGACGTTTCTTCGCGATTACTGGCACCTTGTCGGCCTATCTGATTGTCCATGTGTTCGCCGGAACCGCCGAGACCATCCTGGCCGGCGTCATGGCCCTGGTGAACTTCGAACACCTCAACACCCTGGCCGAATCGGCAGGTGGCTCCTGGTTGCTGGGCGTGGGGTTCGTGGTGGTCTTTGGCGTGCTCAACGCGTTCGGCGTCAGCGCCTTTGGCCGGGCCGAAATCATCCTGACGTTCGGCATGTGGACCACCCTGATGGTGTTCGGCGTGCTGGGCCTGATCGCCGCTCCGGCAGTGGAGTTGGAGGGCTGGTTCGGCGCGTCCGTGGTGGGCACCGATATGGTCACGGTGCTGTCGCTGGTGGGCATGGCCATGTTCATGTTTGTCGGCTGCGAATTCGTCACGCCGCTGGCACCGGACCTGCGCCAGTCCGCTCGGACCATGCCCCGGGCCATGATGCTGGGCTTGTTCAGCGTCGCCACCTGCATGTTCATCTACGGTGCGGCGATGAAGCGCCAAGTGGAAAACGTGCTGCTCGATGCCACCAGCGGCGTGCATCTGCTGGACACCCCCATGGCGATTCCACGCTTCGCCGAACAGGTCATGGGCGATATCGGCCCGATGTGGCTGGGCATTGGCTTTCTGTTTGCCGGTGCGGCGACCATCAACACCCTGATGGCCGGCGTACCGCGGATTCTCTACGGCATGGCGGTGGACGGTGCGTTGCCGAAAATCTTCACCTATCTGCACCCGCGCTTCAAGACGCCGTTACTGTGCATCCTGGTGGCGATGCTGATTCCGTGCCTGCACGCGTGGTGGCTGGGTGGCAATACCGACAACATCATGCACCTGGTGCTGGCCGCGGTGTGCGCCTGGAGTTTTGCCTACCTGCTGGTGACCGTGTCGGTGGTCAGCCTGCGGATTCGTCGTCCCGATCTGCCGCGGGCCTATCGCTCGCCGTGGTTCCCGTTGCCACAGATCCTGTCCAGTGTCGGCATTATGCTGGGCATGTGGTTCATCACACCGCCCGGCATGAACCCGGCAGACATCTACGTGCCCTTCGCGGTGATGCTCGGTGGCACGGCAGCGTACGCCTTGTTCTGGACCCTGGTGGTACAGAGGGTCAATCCATTCAAGCCAGCGTCGGTAGAAGACGTGCTGGCCAAGGAGTTCTCCCATGAACCAGGGCAACTTGCGGGCGAGTTTGTCGACCCTGCTGCAAAAACTGTCTGAGTTGTTCAGCGCCCAGCACACCCCGGCCGGGTATCGGCCCGGGGTGACCCTGGAACACCTGCGGCGCAACCTGGCGCTGGCGCAATTCGAGGTGACGGGCCTGACCACGGCGACGGCAGCCACCGACGATGGCAGCTTGCAGTTGGAGATCGTCGAACGCACCGAGTCGCAGTTGTTGATGCACCTGGTGATGACCGAGTTCGTCCTGCGCGTGCCTGCCTCCCGAGAGGGCACGGCGCGCCTGGAGCTGCACCACGGCGGGGCTGTTCGGCGCAGTGGTATTCGCTGCCGGCAGCGGGACGGGCGCAGTGACCTGGCGGACCGGTTGCAGGCGGCGGTGGAGCAGGATCTTGTGCTGTATCAGGCCCTCATGCCCCTGGATTTCAAACGGCTGCGCATCGATTTGCAGGGACGCCAGTGGTGCGTGCGCCTGGAACACATGGGCGGTAGCGAAGTGGTCAATCGCATGCCGGCCTTTCGTCGGTATATCCCGTTGAGCCGCGAGCAGCGCTGCGTCTTGCTGGCAACCTTGAGCGGTCTGCAGCGGGTACTGGCAACGCTCTGATTCTGTTGTGCTGCCCTGGCATCATTCCTGCTACTGCTCTGGCGATCAGGTACTTGTTGCGTGCATATAGATAACATGTTAACTATTGCCGCACAAAAACAAAAAGCCACTGCGGAGAATGCCATGAGCATGCAACAGGTTGGGCAGGACGGTCTGGACACCTGGAACCGGGATCTGCGGGCGACTTGCGGCCACTTCGATACCGAGCTGGCCTTCAATCGTTCCCTGTTTATTGGTGAAGTGTCGAATTTCCATCGGGGTGGCCTTGCCCTCGCGAACCTGCGCACCAACGCCGGTAGCATCAAGCGTCACCTACCCAACGCGGATCACGACGATGACCAGGATTGCTTCCTGGTCAGCCAGCGCAGCGGCTACTGCCGCATTACCCAGAACGGCTTGAGCATTCAGCTGGCACCCGGTGAACTGCTGCTGATGGATTCCGTGGGGGCGCTTGAGATCAGCCCGTTCGGCCTGATCGAGCACGCGGTGCTGTCCTTGTCTCGCCAGGACGTGTCGCGACAACTGGGCGGGGAGACCAAGACTTTCGGCAAGGTTTCGTCCAGCAAGGCGTGTGGGCGGATGCTGCATGTCTTGATGGACCAGCTGTGCAGGGACACACCCGACGGCGAGGGCGCCGCGGGCGAGGGTGAAGCGTTGCAGAGTGCCTTCGTTTCGCTGTTGGGCTCGGCCTTGGAGCACAGTAGCGATGCCCGTGATGAGGGGGTTGCGTTGCAGGGCAGCCATCTGCGCAGCTATGTACAGAAGGTCATCGACGAGTCACTGACCCAGCCCGGCCTCAGCCCGGTGGGCCTGGCCAATCGACTGAATATTTCGGTGCGGCATCTGTATCGATTGTTCGAAGAGCAGGATGACAGCGTTTGCCGCTATATCCAGCGGGCCCGGCTCAAGCGCAGCGCTGATGACCTGACCAATCCGTTCCTGCGGGACGAGTCCATTACCTCGATTGCCTACAAATGGGGCTTTACCGATTCGGCGCATTTCAGCCGTTCGTTCAAGAAGCAGTTCGAGCTGTCGCCCAAGGAGTTTCGTTCCAGCCGTTTGCAGGAGGGGCAAGGGATGGCTTGAATGAGGTCGTCGTTGACTGGATGATCGCTATCGCGAGCTTGCTCGCGATGACGGTGGTCCATCCACCCTCACCGCAAGCTGACTCCCCCCACTCAGGTTCAGACCTCCGGCAACGTCGAACCCCCGTCGACCACCAAAGTCTGCCCGGTCACATAACTGGCCAGGCTCGATGCCAGGTACAGCATGGCGCCGGCGATGTCACTCGGTTGGCCCAATCGACCCAGCGGCACTCGGCGGGCAATGTCCTGGTTGACTTCATCGTCGCCCAGGTTGGCCATGGCCGGTGTCGCGATCATGCCCGGCTCGACCCCATTAACGCGGACATTCTCGGCCGCCAGTTCCAGCGCGGCATTGCGAATGAAACCATTGACCCCGGCCTTGGAGGCCGCGTAGTGGCTGAGCCCTGGATACGCCACCCGCGGGCCGGTGACCGAAGAGGTCACCAGCACGCAGCCTCGGCCCTGGCGTCGGAACATCGGTAGCGCGGCCTGGGTCAGCCAGAACAGCGCCGACAGGTTCACCGCCAGCGTACGCTCGAGCATCGACGGGGTGATCTCGGCGAACGGTGTCAGCGGAAAATACCCGGCGTTGTGCACCAGGGTATCCAGCCTCCCCAAGCGCTGCTCCAGCTCGGCCATCATCCCGAAGACCGCCGTTGCGTCGGCCAGGTCAACCCCCACCGCTTGTACCTGACAGCCCTCGGCAGTCAATTCGTCGGCCACCGCTTCGGCGCGCGCCAGGCCAAGGTCGGCGATGACCACGCGAGCCCCACGCAGGGCAAACGCTTCAACGATGGCCCGGCCAATGCCCTGGGCGCCGCCCGTGACCAATACGGTCTGGCCGCTGAAATCCAGATCCTCAGACATCGCTGGCCTCCATCCGGCTGAAGGCCAGTGTCGGTACATCGACAATGTTGGAGCCGCCATCGGCCACCAGCGTCGCCCCGGTGATGATCGACGCATCAGGGGAGGCCAGGAAGCGGCAGACGTTGGCGATTTCCTCCGCGCTGGCCGGCCTGCGCAACGGCAAGTCGGCGCAGACCCGGTCATAGGCCTGTTGCAACGTTTCGCCATGGAACTGCATCAGTGCCTGCATTTCTTCATCGGCCATGGGGGTGCGGACCCAACCTGGGCAGATTGCATTGACCCGTACGCCGTGAGGCCCGTAATCCCTTGCCAGGGAGCGGTTGAGGCCTAACAGCGCATGCTTGGCTGTGGTGTAGCCGCACACGTGGGGGCCTGCCGCCAACGAAGCGATGGAGGCAATCAGCACAATGTTGCCGGCGCTTTCCTGCAGCAGTGGCAGGCACGCCCGGGCGCTGTAGAAGGCGCTGTCGAGGTTGCTGCGCAGGGCCGCTTCCCAGGCCGATGGCTGAGTCTCAGTGGCGCTGCCCATGCCCAAACCACCGGCACAGGCGAGCAGCACGTCGAGTCGGCCATGGCGCGTGAAAATCTGCTCGATGAAGCCGTCCCAGGTGTTCGGACAGGCCGCATCGCCCACCAGCACCAGGCCGCCGATGTCCTCGGCGAGTGCTTCCAGGGGCTCGCGACGGCGGCCGATCAGCACCAGGTTGGCGCCTTCGGCGGCATACAGGCGGGCGCAGGCGGCGCCGATGCCGGTACCGGCACCGGTGATCACCACGGTACGTGATTCAGGCATCGGGATACTCCGTCTGATTGAGTACCTGGCAGTAGGAACTGACCGGGAAATTGGAGAACTCATCGAACGACGCACCGGCGTAGCCGAAGATCTTGCCGTCGCTGCGGTGCTGTTGCAGGTCGATCAGCACCAGGCCCAGGGTCGGGATGATTTTTTCCCGCCAGACGAACAGGTACAACTGATCGGCGATCTTGTAGGTGTCGCAGCGATCGGTGTCGCACAGGCCTTGCTCAACGCCCTTGAGGCACTGCCAGGAGTAGAACTGGTCGTTGAGGTAAATGTGTTCGTAGACCTCGCTCGGGCTGTAGCGATACAAGTTGCGCAGCCCCACCAATTCGGTAGTCGGTGTGTGCGGGCACAGGCCAGGCTGCCAGGGACGATCGAGGCTGCCGTGCAGGAACTGCGCTTGAACCGAGGTCAGGGGCTTGCCGGCCAGCGCCCGACTGTAGAGGCCTTCGCCGGTTTCCGGCTGGCTCGGCATGCGGCCGATCACGGCGGTGAAGGCGGCGCTGGCGGTATCGAGCACCAGGCTTACCGACAGCGTCAGCTCGCCTTCGCGCTTGATGAAGTCCACCAGGTACAGGCCCGGGCGTACGGATGTGGCCCGGTAGGTCGCGCTGCCGTTGGAGTGCCCATCGGCGGCGTTCCAGGTCAGGGTGTCCTGCTCGAAGCGGTGCTCGATCTGCCAGCCATTGGCGAAATGCAGGGTGAAGGTCTTGCTGTCCAGGTCGGCCAGGTTTGGCAGGATGAAAGCTTCGGGGGCAAAGCCATCGGCCAGGGCGCCGACGGTGATCCAGTCTGAAGATGTGCTCATTACAAGGCTCCGGTGGTTGAATTAGCCACACGGATCATGCGGTGCCGGGTAACGGCGGCCTATCAACCAAATGGTTGATCAGAGGAACAGTGCGCTGACCAACTCGGTACGGCTGCTCACACCTACCTTGCGAAACAGGTGGATCAGGTGAGTCTTGATGGTCGGCAAGCCCACCTCCAGCTCCCGGGCCAATTGCTTGTTGCTGACGCCTTGGCGCAGCAGCCAGGCAATCTGGCGCTCCTTGGGCGTCAAGTCGCCCAGTGGGTCCTCATGGCTAGGCAAATGGGCCGCGGCCAGTTGCAGCAAGGCCTGCAACGCGCTGAGCTGGCTTAGATGCTGACTGGTGAAGATGCCTTGCTCGGCGGTGCGCAACAACGAAATCGCGGCTTGGGGCTGACCGTCCCGATGGGCGAAGACTTCCACCACGTCGACCACGCCGTAGCGCTGTAGGAAGTCGTGATAACGATGGTTGTCACGTCGCGGTTGGCGGGTCATCGCCAGGCTCAACGGCACCACGGCCAACTCGCTGGACACGCAGTGGCGCGGATGCAGCGGATCAAATTGGCGATAGTTGTCCAGATAGTCGCGGTGCATCTCGCCGCTCATCCTGTGCAGACTGAAGTCGTGGACCTGCAGTTGCCGATCAACGCAGTAGAACGCCGCCCGGCTGACGGGAACGAGCTGGGTAAATGCGTGCAGGCACTGGCTGGCGATGTCCTGGGTGGGGATGAGGTTCATGGTCGCACCTTCGCCGAGAGGGCTGCCGGTCGGGCCGGCAGCCAAGTCCGATCAGGCTACCGCGAAGTAGTGCTTGACGAAACTCTCGCTGACCACTTCCCACAGCACCGGTGTGCCCTTGGTCACGAACCAGCTGTCGCCGGCCTTGTAGCGGGTGCTCTGGCCGGTGGCCTCGTCGGTGAGCACCACTTCACCGGTGACCACGGTGGCGTGTTCGGCGAAGGGATAGACCATCCGGAACTTGCCTTGGGTGGTACCGAAGTAGGCGCTGCTGACGGGGTCGGTTGGTGCGCCGAAGGTCATCTTGCCGAAGGCTTTGACTTCGCCTTCGAGAATCTGCGAACCGAGATCGGCGACGGTGCCCCAGGCGTCCAGGTCGGACAGCTGGATGTCTTTTTTGACGGTGATAAGGGGCATGGCAGTGACTCCTGATGATTAAAAAATAGCGAAGTTGGAAGGGGGGCTTGTGGTGAGGGATTTATCCCCGCTGGGCGCGCAGCGACCCCTGAAAAAACCTGCATCTGTGCTGCTTATGGGGCTGCTTCGCAGCCAGCGGGGATAAATCCCTCGCCACAGGGTGTATGTTCAGCCACTCATCTCAGCGACGGCCGTTCCAGTAGCCCGACAGCTGATGCCAGGACTTGCCGGCGGTCAGCAGCAATGGACGAATGGCGTCTTTGCCGATGATGGTCGGGCGCCGGATCGAGCTGACCAGGTCGTAGCGCGCCGAGCCTTCGCTCATGCCTTCGGCCAGCACCTTGCAGATGATGTGGCTCGGCGTGACGCCAAAGCCTGAGTAACCCTGGACGAAAAACGCGTTGCTGCGCCCGGGCAGGGTACCGATCTGCGGGAACAGGTTCGGGCTGCACGCCATCGGGCCACCCCAGGCCAGGTCGATCTTCACGTCCTTGAGGTACGGGAAGATCTTCAGCATCAGGCGCCGGTTCCAGGCCTTGAGATCCTGGGGGATGTGCTCCACCAACGGCGTCGCAGCACCGAACAGCAGGCGGTTTTCGTTGGTGACGCGGTAGTAGTCGATCACCGGGCGAATGTCACTGTAGGCACCGCGAATCGGGCTGATGCGCTGGATCAGTTCGTCCGACAACGGCTCGGTCATCATCTGGAAGGCGTAGGTGTTGATGGTCGAGCGATGCAGCTCCGGTTCCAGCTTGTTGAGGAAACTGTCGCAGGCCCACAGCAGCTTGCTGGCCCTGACCGAGCCGCGCCCGGTACGCACGGTGATGCGCTCGCCATAACTGACTTCCAACGCCGGGCTGTTCTCGAAAATCCGTACGCCGTGGCTGACCAGGGCCTTGGCCTCACCCAATAACAGGTTCAGTGAGTGCACATGCCCGCCGCCCATGTGCAGCAAGGCGCTGCCGTAGGCCTTGGAACCGATGATCTGCTGCACCTCGGAGCCGCCGAGAAACCGGATCTCGTGTTTGCTATTGACTGACTTGAAGTCTTTTTCCCAGGCCCGCAAGGTTTTCTCCTGGCGCGCGTTGAAGCCCATGTAGCCGTAGCCGTGGCAGAAGTCGGCATCGATGGCGTACTTGGCGATACGGTCCTTGATGATGTCGGCGCCCAGGTCGCTGATCTCGAAGATCTGGCGCAGGCCGTCTTCACCCACGTCCTTCTTGATCTTTTCCAGGTCATGACCGATGCCGGCCATAATCTGCCCGCCATTGCGCCCAGTGCCGCCGAACCCCAGGTAACGCGCCTCCAGCACCACGATGTTGGTGATGCCTTTTTCGGCGAGCTCCAGCGCGGTATTGATCCCGGAGAAACCGCCGCCAATGACCACAACATCGGCGTCCACGTCCTGTTCCAACGTGGGGAAGCTGAGGTTGTATTTCTTGGTGGCCGTGTAATAGGTGGGCGTTTCGATATTGATCATGACGCAACCTGACAAAGTGAAAGGAAACTCCGTTGCCACGCCTTCGCAAGGCATTGCAGGGGATGGCCCTATTAAGAGCCTTGGCAGGGCGCTTGTCTTGATCATCCGTGCCGGGGGATTTGACCGAGCGCGCCATGGCGCCGAAAGCTGCCCCATGAAAAGTACAATCTTGGATCTGGAAGGTGCATTTTTCACCCGCCTGTGATTGCCCATACTGGACCGGCCTTAATCACTGATCCCGCTGTTTGCGCAACCTCAGGTTGCCGGGCAGAGACGGGATTGGCAGATGCCAATAATAAAAGAGCCTGTCCATGAAAAAGCCAAACCCGCTGCTCGAAGACCTCAAGCCCCTCCTGCCGGTCATTGCCGCCAATGCCTTCCAGGCGGAGAAAGACCGTAGCGTCCCTGCCGAAAATATAGCCTTGCTCAAAAGCATTGGCATGCACCGGGCCTTCCAGCCGAGACCCTACGGTGGCCTGGAGATTTCCCTGCCGCAGTTCGCCGATTGCATCGCGCTGCTGGCCGGTGCCTGTGCCAGCACGGCCTGGGCCATGAGCCTGTTGTGCACTCACAGCCATCAGTTGGCAATGTTCCCGGCCAAGGCCCAGCAGGAAATCTGGGGCGATGATCCCGATGCCACTGCCAGCAGCAGTATCGCGCCGTTTGGCCGCACCGAGGAAGTCGAGGGCGGTGTGACGTTCAGCGGTGAAATGGGCTGGAGCAGCGGCTGCGATCATGCCGAATGGGCGATCGTTGGGTTTCGCCGTAAAAACGCCGAAGGCGCCCAGGACTATTGCTTTGCGGTGCTGCCGCGCAGCGACTATGAGATTCGCGATGACTGGTTCGCGGTAGGCATGCGCGGCAGTGGCAGCAAGACGTTGATCATCGACAACGCTTTCGTGCCGGAACACCGGATCCAGAAAGCCAAGGACATGATGGAGGGCAAGTCCGGCGGATTCGGCCTGTACCCCGATAGCAAGATTTTCTACTCGCCATACCGCCCTTACTTCGCCAGTGGTTTTTCCACGGTCAGCCTGGGCGTGGCCGAACGCATGCTGGAGGTCTTTCGCGAGAAGACCCGCAACCGCGTGCGGGCCTACACCGGTGCGGCAGTCGGTGCCGCTACCCCGGCGTTGATGCGTCTGGCCGAGTCGACTCATCAGGTGGCCGCGGCCCGTGCCTTTCTGGAGAAAACCTGGCAGGAGCACGCCGAATACGGTGAGCGCCACGAATACCCCAGCCAGGAAACCCTGGCGTTCTGGCGGACCAACCAGGGCTATGCCACCAAAATGTGCATACAGGCTGTCGACCGCTTGATGGAGGCGGCTGGCGGCGGTGCCTGGTTCGAAAGCAACGAGTTGCAACGACTGTTCCGCGACGCCCACCTGACCGGCGCCCATGCCTATACCGACTACGACGTTTGTGCGCAGATTCTCGGTCGTGAGTTGATGGGCCTTGAGCCTGATCCTTCCATGGTTTGACCGCCTGTTCGTTGAACCCTAGAACAATAATCGAGGCCGTCCCTTGAGGCGGCCGGGAGTCTTGCATGTCCAGTCTTTGTGATACCGCTTTCGATACCCGCGCGTTCCGCCGGGCCCTGGGTAACTTCGCCACTGGCGTGACCGTGGTCACCGCTGCCACTGAAGATGGCCGCAAGGTCGGTGTGACAGCCAACAGTTTCAACTCGGTGTCCCTGGACCCGCCATTGATCCTGTGGAGCATCGACAAGCGTTCGAGCAGCCATGGCGTGTTCGAAGCCGCCAGTCACTTTGCGGTGAACGTGCTGGCCGCCGACCAGATCGACCTGTCGAACAACTTCGCACGACCCAAGGAGGACCGCTTCGCTGAAATCGAATTCGAAACCGGCGAAGGCGGTGCCCCGGTGTTTGTCGATTGCTCGGCGCGTTTTCACTGTGAAAAATTCCAGCAGGTCGATGGCGGCGATCACTGGATCATGATCGGCAAGGTCGTGGCGTTTGATGATTTCGGACGCTCTCCATTGCTCTATCACCAGGGCGCCTACTCGATGGTGCTGCCCCACACTCGCATGACCAGACGGGAAGAGGGCCAGTCCCCCAGCAGTCACTTCCAGGGGCGCTTGAGTCACAATCTGTATTACCTGATGACTCAGGCGCTGCGGGCTTACCAGGCCAGCTACCAGCCGCGTCAGTTGTCTACCGGCTTGCGCACCAGTGAGGCACGAATGCTGATGGTGCTCGAGAACGATGCCGGGCTGAACCTGTGTGACTTGCAGCGGGAAGTGGCGATGCCGGCGCGCGAGATCGAAGAAGCCGTGGCCAACCTCAAGCGCAAGGGCCTGGTGACCGATGAAGGCGAGCGGGTACGCCTGACTGCCAAGGGCATGGATGAGACCGAAGGGCTCTGGGCCATCGCCAAGGAACAGCAGGACAAGGTGTTCGGCCAGTTCGGCGAGGCCCAGGTGGAGCATTTCAAAGCGGTGCTCAAGGGTGTGATCAAGGGCGCTTGAGCTGAAACATGCATCAAGGCTTGGCACCAACCCCTGTGGCGAGGGAGCTTGCTCCCGCTGGGCCGCGAAGCGGCCCCAACACTCCAAGCTCAGATTGCCTGACACTCCGCTGCGACTGATCCAAGGGCTGCTGCGCAGCCCAGCGGGAGCAAGCTCCCTCGCCACAGAGGCCTCGCTTGATCCAGATTCTGTGAACGGATGGTCCGACATGGGTTGGAAGCTGTTAAGATTTAGTTAACTCATTAACTAACTCTTCTCGCGAACCCCATCCATGCCCAAGCCGCGCCAATCCTTGACCCTGACCCTGCTCCAGGCCCGTGAAGCGGCCATGGGCTTTTTCCGGCCTTCCCTCAATCAACATGGCTTGACCGAGCAGCAATGGCGAGTCATCCGCATTCTTAGCCAGCACGATGAGCTGGAGATCAATCGCTTGGCCGAATTGGCCTGCATCCTCAAGCCCAGCATGACCGGCGTGCTGGTGCGAATGGAGGCGGCAGGCATGGTGGTGCGGCGCAAGGCTGAACAGGATCAGCGGCGAGTGCTGGTGCGCCTGGCGCCGCAAGGGCAGGCGAGCTTCGATTCGATGAGCCAGAGCATGGAAGCGAACTATCAGCGTCTGCAGGACAAGTTAGGGGAGGAAAAATTGCAGACGCTGCTGGGGTTGCTCAATGACCTGAAGGCGATCAGGCGCTGAGGCTGGTCTGCTTTTGTGGTGAGGGAGCTTGCTCCCGCTGGACTGCGCAGCAGGCCCAAAAGTCTTGAATTCACTGTCGGATTCAAGGGGGCCGCTTCGCGACCCAGCGGGAGCAAGCTCCCTCGCCACGGGGTTTGTGGTGCTGTCAGTACACACCGCCAGCCGCAGGCTTTGGTGTGTCCTTGAACGTCGCCGCCAATGTCTGCAAGCCCCGCATCAACACCGTCGTATCCACGCCCACCGCGACAAACGCCGCGCCGAGTTCGATATAGCGCCGGGCCAGTTTTTCATCGGCACTGAGAATCCCGGCTGCCTTGCCGGCCTGACGGATGCGGGCGATGGCGTCTTCGATGGCCGCTTGTACCTGCGGGTGGCCGGGGTTGCCGCGAAAACCCATGGAGGCGCTCAGGTCCGCCGGGCCGATAAAGACCCCATCGACACCGTCCACCGCGGCAATGGCGTCCAGGTTGGCCAGGCCCTCGCGGCTTTCGATCTGCACCAGCAAACACATCTGCTCGTCGGCTTTGTCGAGGTAACCGGGGATGCTGTTCCAGCGTGACGCCCGGGCCAGTGCGCTGCCGACACCGCGTACGCCATGGGGCGGGTAGTGGATGGCGCGCACCAGTTCGCGCGCCTGGTCGGCGCTTTCCACCATCGGCACCAGCAGGGTCTGCACGCCAATATCGAGCACTTGCTTGATCAGCGCCGTGTCACCGATCACTGGGCGTATCACCGGCTGGCTGGGGTAGGGGGCCACGGCCTGGAGCTGGCCGAGCAAGGTGCGCAAGTCGTTGGGCGCGTGTTCACCGTCGATCAGCAGCCAGTCGAAGCCGGCGTTGGCCGCCAGTTCCGCACAGTAGGCATCGGCTAACCCCAGCCACAGGCCGATCTGCGCCTCGCCGCTGCGCAGGCGTTGCTTGAAGGTATTGATGGGCATGTCCATGAAACGGTCTCCGATCAGACGAAACGGCAGGCGATAGAGCCGAGCATGTCGTAGTCGACATGGAAGGTATCGCCGGGGTTGGCTGCCACGGGGCGGGTGAAGGAACCACCGAGGATGATCTGTCCCGGTTGCAGGGTGACGTCATAGGCCGCCAGCTTGTTCGCCAGCCAGGCCACCCCTTTGGCCGGGTGATTGAGCACCGCCGCCGAGACGCCGGACTCTTCGATCACGCCGTTGCGGTACAGCACCGCCGGCACCTTGCGCAGGTCGATCTCGGTCGGGCGTACGGCGCGACCGCCCATGACCACGCCGGCATTGGCGGCGTTGTCGGAAATGGTGTCGAACACCTTGCGGGTCGCCTTGGTCTGCGGGTCGATCTGCTGGATGCGCGCATCGATGATTTCCAGCGCCGGAATCACCCATTCGGTGGCGTCGAGCACGTCGAACACCGTCACATTCGGGCCTTTCAAGGGCTTGCCGAGGATGAACGCCAGCTCCACTTCCACCCGCGGCACGATGAAACGCTCGAACGGGATGTCGGTGCCTTCGTCAAAGAACATGTCGTCCAGCAGCGCGCCGTAGTCCGGCTCGGTGATGTTCGACGACACCTGCATGGCCCGGGAGGTCAGGCCGATCTTGTGGCCGACCAGCTTGCGGCCGTCCTTGATTTTCTGCGCGACCCAGGCGCGCTGAATGGCGTAGGCATCCTCGATCGTGATGTCCGGGTGATCGAGGGAAAACTGCCGCACCTGCTCGCGGGAGCGTTCGGCATGGTCGAGGCGGGCGGCGGCTTGTTGGATGAGGTTCTGGTCAAGCATGGCAAGGGTCTCTTATTGAGGGTTGACGATGGCGGCCTGTGTGCGCAGCACCAGCAAGCCACCAAGGGCGATGAGCAGGGCCAGCACATACAAGGCGAGGCTGGCGCTCTGGGTGGTGTCGCGCATCCAGCCGATCAGGTAGGGCGCGAAGAATGAGGCGATGCTGCCGAAGGAGCTGATCAGCGCGATACCGGCGGCCTGGGTGCCGTTGGACAGGAAGGCTGGCGGCAGCTGCCAGAACATCGGCAACGCCGCACTGGCGCCCATGCCGGCGACAATCAGGCCGCTGAGCACCAGGATTGGATTGCCGGGTGAGAACCCGGTGACCGCAATGCCCAGCGCGGCCATCAACAGCGGTACGCACAGGTGCCAGCGACGTTCGCGATGGCGGTCGGAGGAGCGCCCGCAGCCGATCATGAAGAAACAGCCGGCCAGGTAGGGCACCGCGCTGAGCAGCCCGACCTTGCCGTCGCTGCCGATGCCGGCGCCATGGATCAGGGTGGGCATCCAGAAGGCCAGGGTATTCACCGCCAACATCACGGCAAAGTACACCGCCACCAACAACCAGACCTGCGGATTGTTGAGAATCGCCGAAAACGAGGTGATGGATTTGCGCTGTTCTTCAAGGCTCAGTTGTTCGCGCAGCTGCTGCTTGGCGTGCGGTGTGAGCCACTTGACCGTCTCGAAATCGTCCGGCAGGCATTTGAGCACAACAAGGCCGAGCAGGATCACCGGCAGCCCTTCGATGACGAACATCCACTGCCAGCCACGCAAACCGCCAACATCATGGAAGTGCTCGAGAATGCCGCCGGACAAAGGCCCGCCAATCACCCCGGCCATCGGCACGGCGATGGCGAACAACGCGGTCACCTGGGCCCGGCGCCGGGCCGGATACCAACGGTTGAGAAAGACCAGGATGCCAGGAAAGAAACCGGCCTCGGCCACGCCCAGCAGAAAGCGCAACACGTAGAAACCGGCGGCGCTGTCGATAAGGAACATGCCGGTGGACAAAGCGCCCCAGACCACCATCAGCGTGGCGATCCAGCGCCGCGGACCGACCCGGTCCAGGGCCATGTTGCTGGGCACCCCAAACAGCGCATAGGCGATGAAGAACAGCCCTGCGCCGAAGCCGTAGACCGTGTCGCTGAACTGCAGGTCGGCGCTCATCTGCATCTTCGCGAAGCCGATGTTGATGCGATCAAGGTGGGCAAAGAGGTAACAGACCAGCAGCAGCGGCATCAGCCGCCAGGTGATGGTGGCATGGGTGCGGTCGTGCGCGACGGTGCCGGCGGTGTTGGCGGTATGGGCTGTGCTCATGATCTTGTACTTTTTGTCAGAGAGGCCGATGGGGAACGCGAGGCAGACGGATTCAGGTGGCCTGGCCCTTGAGGAAGGCGTGGACGTTGTTGGCCTTGAAATTGAGCTGTTCGTGCAGCTCGATCATCTCGAACGACAGGGCCAGCAGGCGCTGGGCCTGGAGCTCGGCAAAGTGCGCGGTGATCACCTCGAAGAGTTTTTCCGCGACTTTCTGGCGCGTGGCCAGGTCGCGGCCGTGGCCGACTTTCAAGGTCATGTGTACGAAGGCGTAGTCGTGCTTGCCGTCGGCCATGCGCCAGGTGTCGAGGCGCACGCCCCGGCTGCGGATGCCGCCCAGGGGGAACACGCCGCTGTCGCCCAGCAAGGTGTGGACCTTTTCAAACAGGTCGGGCAGGTCGGCTTGTTGTTCGATGTTGTCGGTGTATTCAGCGATGAAATGCGGCATGGGGGCCTCATGCGTCGGCAGCTTTGAGTGGTGAGCTACAAGCGGCAAGTTGCAAGCGATCAGCTTTTAGCTTGCGGCTTGCAGCTGCTGTTCAGACTGGAAAAATGGCGTTGATCTGTCCGGTGCCGGAGCTGCCAAAAGGCTCGGTGATGATTTCGGCAGGCTTGTCGTAGTCCGGCCCGCCGAGCAACCCCAGCAGCATCGCCGTGTCATGCATCTTGCCTTCGCCGAAGCAGTGTTCGGCATAGTCCGGGAGCATCGCGCAGAACTCTTTCCAGCGGCCCTGGCGCCACATCTCGACGACGTGCAGGTCGACCTGCTTGTCGAACTCCCGCGTCCAGTTGTGGATGTTGGCTTCAGCGTTGCGATCGTCGGAGAAACGGTGCGACAGCGAGCCGGACGCGAGCACCAGGACCTTGCGGTCGCTTTTTTCGATGGCCCGGCGCACGGCGGCGCCGAAGGTGAAGCTGTCTTGCAGGCGGTGCCAGGCGCACCAGGCAGCAATCGATACGACGTCGAATTTCTGTTCCTGAGGGACGTCCATGTGCATGTAGCGCATCGGCACCAGCGTGCCGTATTCCAGTTCAAGGCTTGGGATGTTGTGGGCCAGGGTGCGCACATCGGCGGCATTGGCCTCGGCGGCGATCAGCTCGCCCAGTTCCGGGGCGCCTGAGTATTCGTACTCCATGTTCTTGATGAAGTGCGGCAGCTCGTTGCTGGTGTAGATGCCCTTGAAGTGCGCGCCGCTGTTGACGTGATAGGCGCTGTTGACCAGCCAGTGCACGTCGAACACCACGGCGGCGTCGGCCCCCAGCTCACGGGCGCGACGGCCGATTTCCTTGTGGCCGGCAATCGCGGCGGCGCGGCAACCGTGGTGCTTGCCGGGCAGCTCCGACAGGTACATCGAGGGAACGTGGCAGATTTTCGCAGCCAGGACGACTTCGCCCATGATGATTCTCCTGAAAAGATTGTTCTTGTTGGATCTTGGATAATCGGTGAATCGGGTGTTGATGATGAGTTGTGGCGAGGGAGCTTGCTCCCGCTCGATTGCGCAGCAATCGTCAGGAAAAGCGGGGCTGCTTCGCAGCCCAGCGGGAGCAAGCTCCCTCGCCACAGGGTTCATCACTTACCTTGGGTTAAACACCCCATCGCGGTATGTGATGACTGCCCATGGAGATGCAAACGTTCTTGATCTCGGCAAACACTTCAAAGCTGTACTGTCCGCCTTCGCGGCCGGTTCCGGAACCCTTCACGCCGCCGAAAGGCTGGCGCAGGTCGCGCACGTTCTGGCTGTTGATGAACACCATGCCGGCCTCGATGCCATGGGCCAGGCGATGGGCCTTGCCAATGTCCTGGGTCCAGATGTACGAAGCCAGGCCATATTCGGTGTCGTTGGCCAGTTGCAGGGCCTCGGCTTCATCCTTGAACGGGATCAGGCACACCACCGGGCCGAAGATTTCTTCCTGGGCGATGCGCATCTTGTTGTTGACGTCGGCGAACACCGTCGGCTGGATGAACTGGCCACGGCTCAGGTGGGCAGGCAAATTGGCCGGACGCTCCAGGCCACCGGCCAGGAGGGTGGCGCCCTCTTCGAGGCCGATCTTGATGTAGCCGGTGACCTTGTCGTAATGGGCCTGGGTGATCATCGAACCGACCTGGGTCTTCGGGTCCTGCGGATCACCGACGATCAGGCGTTTGGCGCGGGCGGCAAACTCGGCCACGAATTGCGGGTAGACGCTTTCCTGGATGAAGATCCGGCTGCCGGCGGTGCAGCGTTCGCCATTGAGGGAAAAAATGGTGAACAGCGCGGCGTCGAGGGCGCGTTCCAGGTCGGCGTCTTCGAAAATCAGTACCGGCGACTTGCCGCCCAGTTCCATCGAGTACTTTTTCAACCCGGCGGTCTGCATGATTTTCTTGCCGGTGGCGGTGCCCCCGGTGAAGGAGATCGCCCGTACATCCGGGTGGCGCACCAGCGCGTCGCCGGCGGTGGCGCCGTAGCCTTGGATCACGTTCAATACGCCATTGGGAATGCCGGCCTCGACGGCCAGGCGCCCCAACTCGTTGGCGGTCAGCGGCGACAGCTCGGACATCTTCAGCACGGCCGTGTTGCCCAGGGCCAGGCACGGCGCCGTTTTCCAGGTCGCGGTCATGAACGGCACGTTCCAGGGCGATACCAGCGCGCAGACACCCACCGGTTGGTACAGGGTGTAGTTGAGCATCTGGTCGTCGACCGGATAGGTGTGACCGTCCATTCGCGTGCAGACTTCGGCAAAGAAATCGAAGTTGTGGGAGGCCCGCGGGATCAGCACGTTCTTGGTCTGGTGGATCGGCAAGCCCGTGTCGAGGGTTTCCAGTTCGGCCAGTTGCGGCACGTTCTGCTCGATCAGTTCACCGAGCTTGCGCATCAGCCGGGCGCGTTCCTTGGCCGGGGTATTGGCCCATTTCGGAAACGCTTCCTTGGCTGCCGCGACCGCTTGGGCCACTTCCTCGGCGCCGCCGCTGGCGACTTCGCCGATGGCCTCGCCGGTGGCGGGATTGTAGTTGACGAAGACGTCCTTGCTTTCGACCTCACGGCCGTCGATCCAGTGTTTGATCATGCTGCTCAAGCCTCTTTACGGGATGCGAAGAACTCGGCTTCGCTGACAATTCGATTGACCAGGCGACCGACGCCTTCCACTTCCACCACCACTTCATCACCGGGCACCACGTCCGCCAGGCCTTCCGGCGTGCCAGTGGCGATCATGTCGCCGGGCTGTAAGGTCATGAAGCTGGACAGGTATTCGATCAGGTACGGGATATCGAAAATCATGTCCTTCGTGCTGCCTTCCTGGCGCAACTGGCCGTTGATCCAGGTGCGCAGCTTCAGGTTGCTCGGGTCCGGCACATCGGCCACGTCGACAATCCATGGGCCGACGGGCGTTGTCGCGTCACGGTTCTTCACCCGCAGGTTGGGGCGGTAGTAGTTTTCCAGGTAATCGCGGATCGCGTAGTCGTTGCACACGGTGTAGCCGGCCAGGTATTCCAACGCATCCTCGCGCTTGACGTTGCGCGCCGCTTTGCCGATGACCGCCACGAGCTCGCACTCGTAGTGCATGTAGGCGACGTTGTCGGGACGCCAGGTCGCCTGGTTGTGGCCGGTGTAGGTGCCGGGGGACTTGATGAATGCCAGGGGCTCGGTCGGCGGCTTGAACGCCAGCTCGGCGGCGTGATCGGCATAATTCAGGCCCAGGGCGAACATGCTGCCGGTGGCCGGTGGCAGCCACTGGACCTGGTCCTCGGCCAGCAGGCGACCGTCCGCCAGGCGTACAGCGTTGTGAGCTTCAACGGTGACGGCTTGATCCTGGCCTTCAAAACGAATGCGCGCGTGTTTCATGAACCTGCTCCTGTTTCCTCGGCCACGATGATATTGACCAGACGCCCCAGGCCGCTGATGTCTACTTCGACACGGTCACCGGGCAGTACGTCGACCCGGCCTTCAGGCGTGCCGGTGATCAGCACGTCGCCAGCATGCAAGGTCATGAACTCGCTGATCTCGGCGATCAGTTGGGGGATGTTGCGAACGAAGTTGGCGGTGCTGTTCTGCTGGCGAACCTCGCCGTTGACGTACAGCGTGATCGCCAGGCTGTGAGGGTCGGACACCTGAGTGGTGGGCACCAGTTCCGGGCCCATGGCGCAGAAGCCGTCCCGGCACTTGGCCTTGACGGCGGGGCGGTAATAGCTGTCTTCCGGGAGGCTGAATTCATTGATGAGGGTGTAGCCGGCCACGTAGTCCAGGGCTTCGGCGGCGCTGACGCGACTGGCTGACTTGCCCATGACCACGCCAAGCGCCGGCCCTGGTTGCAGTGTTTCGCTGCGACCGGGGTGAACCACCTCGGCACCGTGCCAGTTGCGGGTGTTGGGGGTCTTGATGAACAGCACGGGCTTGAGCGGCGGTTTTTGGTAGGGCGGTTGCTCGAACTCGGCGAGGCGCTGTTTCAGCAGCCCCTGGTAGTTCAGCGCGACCCCGAACAGGGTGCCGGTCGCGACGTCATGCAGGGCTCGGCTCATGCTTGTCTCCTGGCGATGCAGAGGGTGAGGGCTCTGCGGTTATTGTTAATGTGTTAACAGTTATAATTAAGATGTTAACTATCGTCAAGCGTGACAGAATGAGCGGGCACTGGTTGCCTTGCCGGATTCGGTGCAGGATGAATGCGGCAGGTATCTGGACCAGAATAAGAAAATGAGTACTGCGTGATGACTGACCGTCAGCCGATCCCCAACATCAACATTGGTCAGGTGTACGACCAGCGCTACAGCGATGCCGAAGTGCATTACGACCGACTCGCCAACCTGGCGGATTTTTTCGGTCGCAACATGCCGGTTCATCGTCACGACCGGTTCTTCCAGGTGCACTACGTCAAGAGCGGCACCGTGCGCGTATATCTCGATGACCAGCAGTACGTCGAATCCGGGCCGATGTTCTTCCTCACGCCACCGACCATTCCCCATTCCTTCGTGACCGAGGCCGACAGTGACGGCCATGTGCTGACGGTGCGCCAGCAATTGGTGTGGCAGTTGATCGACGCCGACCCGAGCCTGGCGCCGGCGGGCGTGCAAATGCCGGCGGCCTGCGTAGCGCTGGCGCAACTGGGGCCTGGGCAGGCGGGGGAGGTGCGGCGGTTGGAGTACCTGTTCGAGGAGTTGAGTGAGGAGGTGACGGCCGGGCGCCCGGGGCGCAGCGCAACACTGGACGCATTGACGCGGCTGATCATGATCAGCCTGCTGCGGTTATGTTCCAACTCCCTGGAGGCCAGGCCGGCCCGGCATGAAGACCTGAAGATCTTTCACCGCTTCAACGAGTTGATCGAGGCCCACTACCTTCAGCATTGGCCGTTATCGCGCTACGCCGAAGGCATCGGCGTGACCGAGGCGCGCCTCAATGACGTGTGCCGACGCATCGCCGACCTGCCTTCCAAGCGCCTGATCATGGAGCGGCTGATGCAGGAGGCCAAGCGCCTGTTGCTGTTCACCGGCAGCTCGGCCAATGAAATCTGCTACCAGCTCGGGTTCAAGGACCCGGCGTATTTCAGTCGGTTTTTCCAGCGTTACGCTCAACTCACGCCGGGGGAGTATCGCCAGCGGCAATCAGGGTTGCGCTGAGCGCTTGCAGCCCTGTGATAGCGACACTAAGCTGCCGACTCGCCCATCCACACAGTTCGAACATGGCCAACCCCAGACCCTCATTGACCCTGACGCTGTTGCAAGCCCGCGAAGCGGCGATGGCTTTTTTTCGACCGGCGCTGAACCAGCATGACCTCACGGAACAACAATGGCGGGTGATCCGCATCCTGCATCAGCAAGGGGAGCTGGAAAGCCATCAGCTCGCCCACCAGGCGTGCATCCTCAAACCGAGCATGACCGGTGTACTCAGTCGCCTGGAGCGTGACGGTCTGGTGCGGCGGCAGAAGTCCAGCCAGGATCAGCGGCGGGTCTTTGTCGGGCTGACCGAGCGCGGCCAGCAGTGCTTCGTGTCCATGAGCGAGGGCATGGAAGGCAACTATCGACGGATCGAAGAGCAGTTTGGCGAGGAAAAGATGGAGCAGTTGCTCGGGTTGCTCAATGAGCTGAAGAACATCAAGCCCTGAGGTTTGAGCCACAAGCCATGAGTAGCCATCCGCTTTTGTGGCTAGGGAGCTTGCTCCCGTTCGACTGCGAAGTAGTCGCAAAACCAGCCGACCGGTGACTGAACGAGTGGGAGGGGGCAGGGGGCTGCTACGCAGCCCAACGGGAGCAAGCTCCCTCGCCACAAAATCGCTTCACACCGCGCTACGTTCACGCAACTCCTGCAACCGATCAGCCCCGCCTTCAGCCACGCGATTCTCGATCAAGCGATCGGAGCCGCCCTCGGCCACGCGATTCTGGATCAAACGATCAGACCCGCCTTCAGCCAGTTGATGCGCAGCCTGGGCCGGGGCGCTTTTTGCCGAGGCTGCGTTCGACAGGCCGACGCCGCCAACCAGTGTCAGGGCGATTGCAAGAGACGAAAGTTTCGAGAAGTTGAACATGGTGATTCTCCTTGCGCTTGATTGAGTGGGCCGGTGGCAACGAACGTGTTGCTGTCCGGTGATCACAGTTAAACGCGCAGATGTATCGACGATGTGTGCCAAGAAGGGACGAAATCCATCATTTCGTATCAGGCCGCGTTTCCTATACAAACCGATACAAATCTTGTTGGTGTGGCAGCTCAATGCGATGAAAAACGCCAATTGTCTGGTCGATAATCGCACGCTTTGCAGTGTGCGCCTGCCTGGGATATTGACCAAACTAACCGGGTGGTACATTTTAGCGACAGCTGTCTCGCCCGACGAGGCAAAGACCATAATAAAAATAGAGGAATACCCATGCCTACCCGAGCACCGCAAGCTTTCTCCTTGATCTGTCTTTGCAGCGCATCTTCCAGTCTCCCAGGTTCGATCCTATAGCGACCCCATGCTGTTGCGGTTTTATCGCGCCAGTAGGGTGTGGGCGCTCGACAAGCCTCTGAGGCCTTCAAGATGACAAAAGTGGTGAATCTGTATTTCAAGCTGCTCAAGCTGCTGATCGTGCTATGCATGCTCGCGATGATCTTGCTGGTGTTCGGCAATGTGGTGCTGCGCTATGCCTTCAACTCGGGCATCAGTGTGTCGGAGGAGCTGTCGCGCTGGTTCTTCGTCTGGATGATTTTTCTCGGTGCCCTGGTGGCGCTCAAGGACCGTGCTCACCTGGGCATGGACAGCCTGGTCAAGCGCTTGCCGCCGGCAGGCAAGCGTATCTGCCTGGTCATCAGTCATCTTTTGATGTTGTACATCTGCTGGCTGATTTTCAGTGGCAGCTGGCAACAGGCTGCGATCAACCTGAATGTCGTTGCTCCGGCGTCAGGATTGTCCATGGCGCTGTTTTATGGTGCCGGCCTGGTGTTTGGCGCCAGTGCCGCAGCGATCCTGCTTTACGAGCTCTACCTGGCGCTGTTCGGCAAGCTGGGGGATGACGAGTTGGTGATGGTCAAGGACAACGATGCCGAGGTGCTCACCCATGACCCCATTGCCCATAACCCTACAAAGAGTACCCGCCCATGACGCTGGTTATTTTCCTCGGGTCTCTGGTGGGCAGCATGGCACTGGGCATGCCCATCGCGTTTGCCTTGCTGGTGGTCAGTGTGGCGTTGATGTTCTACCTGGATCTGTTCGACGCGCAAATCATCGCCCAGAACCTGCTCAACGGCGCGGACAGCTTCCCGCTGATGGCCGTGCCGTTCTTCATGTTGGCCGGCGAAATCATGAACGTCGGCGGCCTGTCCAAACGCATCGTCAATATTGCCATGGCGCTGGTGGGGCATAAGCGCGGAGGCCTGGGGTACGTGGCGATCATCGCTTCCTGCCTGTTGGCTTCGCTCTCCGGTTCGGCCGTGGCCGATGCGGCGGCACTGGCGGCTTTGTTGGTGCCGATGATGGTGCTGGCCGGGCACAACCGGGGGCGCTCGGCCGGGCTGATCGCCGCCGGTAGCATCATCGCACCGGTCATTCCGCCGAGCATCGGTTTCATCGTCTTTGGCGTGGCGTCCGGGGTGTCGATTTCCAAGCTGTTCCTGGCCGGTATTGTGCCGGGCCTGATGCTGGGGGCTTCGCTGGCTGTTGCCTGGTGGTACATCTCCCGCAGCGAGAACGTCGAGACACCGCCCAAGCGTTCCCGTGCCGAAGTGCTGCGCACGTTGCTCGACGGCAGTTGGGCGATGGGCCTGCCCTTGATCATCATCCTGGGCCTCAAGTTCGGCATCTTCACCCCCACGGAAGCCGCCGTGGTCGCGGCGGTCTATTCGCTGTTCGTGTCCTTGGTGATCTACCGGGAAATGAAAGTCAGCCAGTTGTACGAAGTGATTCTGTCCTCCGCCAAGACCACCTCGGTGGTGATGCTGCTGGTGGCGGCGGCCATGGTTTCATCGTGGTTGGTGACCATCGCCGATCTGCCGGGCCAGTTGGCGGAAATGCTGGCGCCCTTCATGGACAACCAGACCCTTCTGTTGCTGGTGATGATGGCGCTGATCATCCTGGTGGGGACGGTGATGGACATGACCCCGACCATCCTCATCCTCACCCCGGTGCTGATGCCGGCGGTCATCCAGGCGGGGATCGACCCGGTGTACTTCGGCGTGCTGTTCCTGATCAACACAGCCATCGGCCTGATCACGCCTCCCGTGGGCACGGTGCTCAACGTGGTCTGCGGGGTGGCGAAGCTGGACTTCGAGGAAATCGTGCGTGGGGTGTGGCCGTTCATGTTTGCGCAGTTTGTGGTGCTGTTCTTGTTGGTCCTGTTTCCGCAATTGGTCCTGGGACCGTTGAAATTCTTCACCGGATAACACCGGTGCTGGCTAGCTCGACCTTAAAACAATAATGATCGGAGAGTGACATGGGACAACTGATGAAAACCCTGTTGGCCGGGGCGTGCGCAACGGGACTGCTGCTGGGTAGCGTGGTCAGTCACGCAGATGAAATCCGCGAACGCACCTTGCGATTCGCCTTCCAGAACGTCAAGGAGCATCCGCAAGGCCAGGGCGCGCAGAAGTTCGCCGACCTGCTCAGCGAGAAGAGTGGTGGCAAGATCAAGGTCCGCCTGTTCCCAGGCGGTACGCTGGGCGGTGATGTGCAAACGGTGTCGGCGTTGCAGGGCGGCACGCTGGACATCACCGTGCTCAACTCCGGCATCCTGGCCGCCCAGGCACCGGATTATGCCATGCTCGATTTCCCGTTCCTGTTCAACAACGTCGAGGAAGCCCATGCGGTCATCGATGGCCCGGTCGGACAGAAACTGGCCGCGCAACTGGACAGCAAAGGGCTGGTCGCGCTGGGTTATTGGGACCTGGGTTTTCGTAACCTGACCAACAGCAAGCATCCGGTGACCAAGCTTGAAGACATGCAGGGCTTGAAGATTCGCGTGATCCAGTCGCCGATCTACCTGGAGACCTTCTCCGCCCTGGGTGCCAACCCGGTGCCGATGGCGTTCCCCGAGGTCTACACGGGCCTTGAGCAGCACACCATCGACGGTCAGGAAAACCCGTTCACCGTGATTGAGGGCAACAAGTTCTACGAGGTGCAGAAGTATCTCTCCGTCACGGGCCACATCTTCAACCCGCAGTCGTTGATCATCAGCCAGAAAACCTGGAACCGTCTCAACGACGATGAGAAGGCGATGATTCGCTCGGCTGCCACTGAGGCACAGAAGTTCCAGCGTGAAGTCACGGCGGCGAGCATGGACAAGGCCAAAGTGACGCTGGCCGGTGCCATGACCGTGAACGAAGTCACCCCGGCGGAGAAAGATCGCTTTCGTGAGCGGGTGAAACCGGTAGTCGACAAGTTCGCCAAATCCTTGGATGCCGACCTGGTGAAGACGATGTACGAGGAAATCGCCAAGGTGCGCGCGGCACAGTGAGGCGAATGGGCCTGTCCGGAGCAGACCCCGTCACAGGTCCCTTATGGGAGCGAGCTTGCTCGCGATTGCAGTGTGTCAGTCGACATCAATGCGGCTGACCTGACGCCATCGCGAGCGAGCTCCCACAGGGCTTTGTTTCTCAGCGAACGATCATTGGGCGGCGGGAACGGCCAACCACTGCCCAATCACTTTCTGGTAGCTGCCATTGGCCTTGCTCAAGTGCAGCCACTGATCGACGTACATCTTCCAGGTGTTGTCATCCCGAGGCAGCAGGTAGGCCTTCTCGCCATATTGCAGGTAGCGGGTCGGGTTGACCGCGCACAGGCCGGGCTTGAGTTTTTGCTGGTAGAGCGCTTCTGACGCGTCGGTAATCATCACGTCGGCCTTCTTGTCCAGCAGTTGCTGGAAGATGGTCACGTTGTCGTGGAAGTTCAACTGGCCGTTGGGCAGGAACGCCCGGACGAAGGCTTCGTTGGTGCCGCCGGCCGGTTCGACAAGACGCACCGAAGGCTGGTTCATCTGTTCGAGGGTCTGGTAGCGCTCCTTGTCTTCGCAACGCACCAGCGGGATCTTGCCATCCACGTCCAGGGTGTCACTGAAATAGGCTTTCTTCTGGCGCTCCAGCGTCACCGAAATCCCACCCATGCCGATGTCGCATTGACCGGCAACCATATCCGGCATCAGGGTTTTCCAGGTGGTTTGTACCCATTGCACCTTGACGCCCAGGCTGGCGGCCAGCGAGCGCGCCATGTCGATGTCGATGCCTTCGTATTCGCCGGTTGCGGTTTTAAAGGTATAGGGCTTGTAGTCGCCGGTGGTGCACACCTTCAGTTCGCCGCGTTGCAGGACCTGGTCCAGTAGCGAAGGTGTCGGTTCGGCCAAGGCGCCGCAAGAGAGCGCCAACAGGCCACAGAACGTCATCGAACTTGTTATGGTTTTCATCGTGAGGGGACGTCTCGTAGCGGAGGGAAACAAGATCAGGGAGTGTAGTAAAAGTGTTGGCAGGCTGTCACTGGAGCATGGCTGACGAACCGTCAGCAGGCAGCGGTCTCAACGGGGGCGCTGCAAGCTTGCAAGGTAGGCGCAGAACATATCGGCCATGGCATCGCTGTAGATGGCAACGTCCGCAGGAGAGCGGGGCGCTGATGAGAAGCGCTTACCCACGGCACTGAGCGTGCTGATGATCAGGTCACCTGCCAGGGTACGGGTTTGTGCCGGTGCGTCTGGCAATGCTTGCAGCATGAAAGCATCCACCGACTGCTGCACCGACATCCGCGCGGCCTGGTGCTCGGGAGCGTCGCGGTAGAGCGGGGCGGCGTCGTTGAGGGCGACGCGTATCTGGGCTTCGTCACATTCGGACTGGATGAACGCCTGCACCAGGGTACGCAGGCGCTCGAAGGGCGGCTTGAGGTTGTCTTCAAGGATCTCGCGCAGCATATCGCTGGTTTGCCGCCATTCATCACTTTGCAGGCGGAACAGGATCGCCGCTTTGTTCGGGAAGTACTGGTACACCGAGCCGACGCTCACGCCAGCTCGCTCGGCAACCCGGGCCACCGTGAAACGTGCCGCGCCCTGGGTCGCCAGAACCTGAACAGCCGCTTCCAGAACCGCGGCGACGAGCTCGGTGGAGCGTGCCTGTTGCGGCTGTTTACGCGAGGAAATCTGCGGGCTTGAGCGTTCGGACATGTGGGCATGAACCTCGGCAGGGAATGCGAATAGGAAATGCGACGGATTGTTCGTATCTTGAATGCGACGAATTGATCGCATTCTAGTCGGCTCCACCGGCAGCGTTCAACGTCATATCGCATCCTTTCCGTGGGTAGGGTTATGACACAAGACAATATTCATCTCGGCGCTTCTTCGGCGCCTAAGGCAGCCGTCGAGGCCAATCCGACACTCAAGCTGTCGCCGCTCACTCTGACCGTATTCATCGGTTTCCTCACGATCGGCATGCAACTGCCTGTCTTGCCCCTCCATCTGCACGACGCGCTGGGCATGGGCACGCTGGTGATTGGCCTGGTGGTCGGGGCACAGTTCGCCGCTGCGCTGTTGTCACGGGCCTGGGCCGGCAATTTTGCCGACATGCGCGGTGGGAAACGCGCCGTCATGACCGGGCTGGTGACAGCCGCGGTTTCAGGGCTGGTCTATCTGCTTTCCCTGGCGTTCGTTGCTGCGCCAGTCACGTCGGTCTGGCTTTTGTCTGGCGGTCGGGTGCTGCTGGCAATTGGCGAAAGCCTTATTGTCACAGGTGCGCTGGGGTGGGGCATCGGCCTGGTGGGGGCACAGCATGCCGGCAAGGTCATGGCCTGGAATGGCATCGCCATGTACGGCGCCTATGCCCTGGGCGCTCCGCTTGGCGTGGCGTTGAATGGCGGCTGGGGATTCACGGGCATTGCCATGGCCTCGATGTTCATTCCTCTGTTGGCCTTGGCGATTGTCGCGGGCGTGCGCGCTGTCGCCCCTACGGCAACCCGGCGTACACCGTTCTACACGATGCTCGGTGCTGTATGGGTTCCCGGCATGGGGTTGGCGTTCTGCAGCGTCGGCTTTGGTGTCGTCACGGCGTTCATTGCCCTGTTATTCGCGGCCAGGGATTGGGGCAACGCTTCCTTGGCGTTCACGGCGTTCGGTGTGGCTTTCATCGCTGCTCGCCTGCTTTTCGGGCACCTTCCGGACAAGATTGGCGGCGCTCGCGTCGCGCTGGTCTGCGTATTGATCGAAACCGTTGGGTTGCTGCTGATCTGGAGCGCCGACACCGCGACCATGGCTTATTTGGGGGCGGCTTTCACTGGCTTCGGTTATTCCCTGGCGTTTCCCGGCTTCGGCGTGGAAGCGGTACGGCGTGCGCCACCGCAGGCACGCGGTCTCGCCATGGGGGCCTACGTCGCGTTTCTTGATATTTCCCTGGGCATCACCAGTCCGCTGGCCGGTTTGTTGGCGAGTGGCTGGGGTATTGGTGCGGTTTACCTGGGCGGCGCCATTGCCGTTGGGCTGTCTTTCGGGGTGGCCCTGATGTTGCTGAGAGGACGGCAAGCACAAGTTCAATACAAATTCTGAGTCTTCGATGGGTTATAGAAGATTTTCGGTTCGGTTTTTTTAGAACAGGAGCGTTGCATATGCACGTATTCGTTACCGGTGCCACGGGCTGGGTTGGGGCGTCCGTGGTACAGGATCTGATCGCCGCCGGGCATCGGGTCACGGGCCTGGCCCGATGCGAAGAAAAAGGCGCGACACTGGCTGCGACAGGCGCGAAGGTGGTTTCAGGCACTTTGGATGATCTCGAGATCTTGCACGGCGCAGCCTCGGCGGCGGACGCGGTGATTCACACGGCGTTCAATCATGATTTCTCGCGATTTGCCGAAAATGCCCAGCAGGACCGCCGCGCCATCGAAACGTTGGGCGACGCGTTACGAGGCTCCGACCGGCCGTTGCTGGTGACATCGGGCCTGTTTGGATTGACGCGGGGTGCGAGTGAACTGGAAGTGGTGAGCCCGGCCTCGCCCCGCAAGTCCGAAGCCGCCGCCCGGGACCTGGCCGAGCGTGGGGTGCGTGTGGCGACGGTGCGACTGGCGCCCTCGGTCCATGGCCTCGGCGACCATGGGTTCGTGCCGATCCTGATTCGCCTGGCCCGGGAGACGGGCGTTTCGGCCTATCTCGGTGACGGCGTCCATTGCTGGTCGGGCGTGCATCGACTGGACGCCGCACGGGTCTATCGGTTGGCGCTGGAACAGGGCGTGACGCAATCCGTCTACCACGCCGTCGCCGACGAGGCCGTGCCGTTCAAGGACATTGCCCAGGCGATCGGTCGTGGCCTGGGGTTGCCGGTGGAATCCCGCGAGCGCGAGCATTTCGGCTGGTTCGCCCACATGGCGGGCGCGAACATGGCAGTGTCCAGCGCGTACACCCGTGCCTTGCTGGGCTGGATGCCAAGCGGCCCGGGGTTGTTGGATGATCTTGACCAACCAGGCTATTACCACGCCGATTGAAATGAACGATCTGTGGCGAGGGAGCAAGCTCCCTCGCCACAAAGGCCTAGCGCGAAATGATCCCGTGGTCGATCGCGTATTTCACCAGGGCTGCGGGCTTGTCGATGTTCAGCTTGCGGCGAATGCTCAGGCGATGGGTTTCGACGGTGCGTACGCTGATGTCCAGTTCACGGGCCATTTCCTTGTTGTTCAGGCCCTGGACCATTTTGGACAACACCTGGCTCTCGCGCGGCGTCAGCTCGTTATCGGTGTGCGGGTCGGTGGCGAGCCGCTGGGCGATCTCCGCACTGTAGAATGTGCCGCCGCTGATGATAGCTTCGATGGCCGCGACGATTTCCCGCGACGGCGCGTTCTTGAGTACGTAGCCGCTGGCGCCGGAGCGCACGGATTCGCTCACGTACTCGTAATTGTCATACATGCTGAGGATGAGGATCTTGAGGCTGGGGTATTGCTTGCCCAGCAGCCGGGTCAACTCGAGCCCGTTCATGTCCTTGAGGCTGATGTCCATCAGCAGCAGGTCCGGTTGACTGCGACCGACCATTTCGATCGCTTGCGCGCCGTTCTCGGCTTCGCCCACCACGTCCAGTCGGGGCATTACGGACAGCAGCGCCTTGATGCCGTCGCGGACCAGGGAATGATCATCGACCAGCGCGACACGAATCACTGGAGGCAGGTTCATCGGCAGGTGCTCTTGTTGGAAGGGGTGCGCATCAGTTTTCCGTTACCGAGAGGTTCATGGGCAGCAGGATATCCAGTTCGCTTCGTCCCGGTGCCGAGGTCACTTCCAGGCGTCCGCCGAAATGCTCGACCCGTTCCCGGATATTGCGCAGGCCGATGCCGGCGTGGCCGCGTTCTACTTGCGGGACGTTGAAGCCCATCCCGTCATCCACGACCGTCAGACGCAAGGACTGGCTGGAGCCGAACAGGGTGATGCCGACACTTTTCGCCCCGGCATGGCGCTCGATATTGGTCAGGGCTTCCTGGGCAATGCGGAACAGCGAGACAGGGGCGCCATTTTCCAGGCGGCAATCGAATTCGTTGCTTCGGTAGGACACCTCAAGCCCGCTGCGCTGTTGGAACTCGGTCGCGAGCTGGCCGATGGCGGCGGGCAGGCCCAGGGTGTCGAGCAGGGACGAGCGCAAGTCGTGGGAGATGCTACGGATCTCGCCGATGGCTTCGCCCAGCCGGTCGGTCGCATTCTTGAGGATGCCCAGGCCGTTTTCCTGGCCGTTTTCCAACACATGGCTGGCCAGTTCGAACTGGAATTTTATCGACACCAGCAGTTGGCTGATGCCGTCGTGCAGCTCGCGCGAGACCCGCGAGCGTTCTTCTTCCTGCAAGCTGACGATACGCTGGTTCAGCCGCTGCAGCTTTTTATCGGCCAGGCGATGTTCGCTGACGTTGAGGGTCATGCCGCCGGCAAATACCAGCAGGACCGCCACCAAGGCGATCGCGGCGATGGCTTGCATGGTGCTGTGGATGCCATGGGCAACTTCGTCGCGGGCTTGCTGGGTGGCGCGTTCGACATCCTCCAGGTAAATCCCGGTACCGAGCATCCAGCCCCATTGATCGAGCATCACGACATAGGCCAACTTGTCGGTCACCTGGCCGGAGGAGGGCTTGTTCCAGGCGTAGCGCTGGAACCCTTCGCCTGACTCGGCACTCTTGAGCAATGCCTGGATGACCGGCAGGCCGTGGGGATCCTTCATGTCCCAGAGGTATTGCCCCACCAGTTCCGACTGGCGGGCATGCATGAGGCTGCGGCCCTGGCGGTCGTACACGAAAAAATAACCGTTTATGCCGAAGCTGAGCTTGCGCAGTTCTTCCAGGACCTGCTGTTGCGCGCGCTCGTCTCCCCGGCCGTTGTCATACAGCGGGGCGATCAGGCTCTGCGCCATCTCGACATAATTCTTCAGCTCAGCGCGCTTGCTCGCCAGGATGCTGTCTTCGATCAGTTGCGCCTGTTGATCGCCCAACTGGCGATTGAGCGAGATCACCAGGGCACAGATGACCGCGATGGCCAGGACCAGCGGCAAAATCCCAAGGGCGACGATTTTGTGTTTGAGCAGCATCTGTACTCCTGTCCGGACTCGGCGGGGAGGCGAATGGCGGCATCATATGCCAAACCCATGGATGAGGCATAAAACCTGTGGCGCAAGACATGTGGGAGCAAAGCTTGCTCGCGACGCTGGCGCCGCGGTGTATGAAAGACCGTATTGACTCTCTCGCGGGCAAGCCTTGCTCCCACAGGGGGAATTGGGGTTCTACGTAGTACTACGGATTTATTTATTGACCCGTTGCAGGGATATTGGGCCGGCTCCGAATAGCCGGGGCACACTATAAAAACAATCGCCGCAATCCACTGGATATCGGCAGGAGACACGCAATGACAACCCGTCTGGTTAAACACCTCGCCTGGTTTGCCGTCGCCGTTCTGGGGGCCTGTGCGTTGAGTGTCGTGGCCTTGCGCCGCGGCGAACCCATCAACGCCCTCTGGATCGTCGTCGCAGCCGTGGCCATCTACTTGGTCGCCTACCGCTACTACAGCCTCTTCATCGCCAACAACGTGATGCAACTCGATGCGCGCCGGGCCACCCCCGCCGTGCTCAACAACGATGGCCTGGACTACGTCCCGACCAACAAACACATTCTCTTCGGCCACCACTTCGCGGCCATTGCCGGCGCGGGGCCGCTGGTCGGGCCGGTGCTGGCGGCGCAGATGGGCTACCTGCCCGGCACGCTCTGGCTGATCGCCGGCGTGGTGCTGGCCGGTGCGGTGCAGGACTTCATGGTCCTGTTCCTGTCCACCCGCCGCAACGGTCGGTCCCTGGGTGACATGGTCCGGGAAGAAATGGGCCGTGTCCCTGGCACCATCGCTCTGTTCGGCTGCTTCCTGATCATGATCATCATCCTCGCGGTGTTGGCGCTGATCGTGGTCAAGGCCCTGGCCGAGAGCCCGTGGGGCATCTTCACGGTAATGGCGACCATCCCGATCGCGATGTTCATGGGCATCTACATGCGCTACATCCGCCCGGGTCGCATCGGTGAAATCTCGGTGATTGGCGTGCTGTTGCTGCTGGGCTCGATCTGGCTGGGCGGGCAGATCGCTGCCGATCCGGTCTGGGCCAAGGCCTTTACCTTCACCGGAATCCAGATCACCTGGATGCTGATTGGCTACGGTTTTGTCGCGGCGGTGCTGCCGGTGTGGCTGATCCTGGCACCGCGGGACTACCTGTCGACCTTTCTCAAGATCGGCACCATCGTCGCCCTGGCGATCGGCATCCTGGTTACCATGCCCGAGCTGAAAATGCCGGCGCTGACCCAGTTCACCGACGGCACGGGACCGGTGTGGAAGGGCGGGCTGTTCCCGTTCCTGTTCATCACCATCGCCTGCGGCGCGGTCTCGGGTTTCCATGCGCTGATCTCCTCGGGCACCACGCCCAAGTTGCTGGATAACGAAACCAACGCTCGCTACATCGGTTACGGCGGCATGCTGATGGAGTCCTTCGTGGCGATCATGGCCATGGTCGCGGCGTCGGTGATCGAGCCGGGCGTGTACTTCGCCATGAACAGCCCGGCGGCGATCGTCGGCGGTGACGTGGTGGCCGTGGCGCAAACCGTCAGCAGCTGGGGTTTTGCAATCACCCCCGAGGCCCTGCAAGCGGTGGCCAAGGACATCGGCGAGACCACCGTGCTGGCCCGTGCCGGCGGTGCGCCGACCCTGGCGGTCGGTATCGCGCAGATCCTGCACTCGGTGCTGCCGGGTGAGAACACCATGGCGTTCTGGTACCACTTCGCGATCCTGTTCGAAGCGCTGTTCATCCTCACTGCGGTGGACGCCGGGACCCGTGCCGGGCGCTTCATGCTGCAGGACTTGCTCGGCTCGTTCGTGCCGTCGCTCAAGCGCACCGAATCCTGGCCGGCCAACCTGATCGCCACCGCCGGCTGCGTGGCACTGTGGGGTTACCTGCTGTACCAGGGCGTGATCGATCCGCTGGGTGGCATCAACACCTTGTGGCCGCTGTTCGGCATCTCCAACCAGATGCTGGCCGGTATCGCCCTGATGCTCGCCACCGTGGTACTGATCAAGATGAAGCGCCAGCGCTACGTCTGGGTCACGCTGCTGCCGGCGACCTGGCTGCTGATCTGCACCACCACCGCGGGCCTGATCAAGCTGTTCGACGCCAACCCGGCGATCGGCTTTTTGGCCCTGGCGCGCAAATACAACGATGCCCTGGCCGCCGGCCAGGTCCTGGCCCCGGCCAAGAGCATCGAGCAGATGCAGCACGTGGTGTTCAACGCCTACACCAACGCAACGCTGACGGTGTTATTCCTGTTCGTGGTCTTCAGCATCCTGTTCTACGCGCTCAAGGTCGGCATCGCCGCCTGGGGCACCAAGGAACGCACGGATAAAGAAGCGCCATTCCAGGCCGTGCCGGACGCATGATAGAGGATTGCAACGATGTTCAATGACTTGAGTCGCCTCGGTAAATACCTCGGTCAGGCCGCGCGCCTGATGGTCGGCATGCCCGACTACGACAACTACGTCGAGCACATGCAAACCAAGCACCCGGACAAACCGTTGATGGACTACGAGGCGTTCTTCCGCGAACGCCAGGAGGCCCGTTACGGTGGCAAGGGCGGGCCCAAGTGCTGTTGAGTTGAGCTAAACCCAACCCCCATGTGGGAGCGGGCTTGCTCGCGAAAGCGTCGGGTCAGTCGCCGTTGATGTGGCTGACACACCGTTTTCGCGAGCAAGCCCGCTCCCACAGTTTGTTTTGGGTGTTCTCAAGATTTGCATGCGCCACAAATCCCTTGTGGCGAGGGAGCTTGCTCCCGCTGGCGTGCGAAGCAGGCCCCGGCGGTTCTTCAGGCCGAC
>NZ_FMXH01000014.1:0-192922 GCF_900103575.1 Pseudomonas sp. NFACC51
CTTGCTCCCGCTGGGGCGCGCAGCGGCCCTAAAACCCGGCGACACGGTAGATCAGGTTGATTGAGTGAGCTTGAGAGGGGGCTGCTGCGCAGCCCTGCGGGAGCAAGCTCCCTCGCCACAAAAGCCTCATTCAGCCGCCGATGATTTTCATGATGGTCGCGCCGCCGGAGAATGCCACTTCCTGCTTGTCCCCCAACGCCTTGACCAACAAGCGCTGAAGCGCCGGCAATGCCTGGTGGCGGGGCTTATCCAGCAGGTCGCCGACGAAATGACGGTTACTCGACGACAGGCAGCCATGCAGCCAACCCGTGGAAGACAACCGCAACCGTGAGCAGGTACGGCAGAAAGGCACGCTTTCGTTGGCGATCACGCCAAAGTGCCCCAGCCCCGGTATCTCATAGCGCACCGCGGTAGCATCCACCGGCGCATCGGCTTGCAGGTATTCGTACTGATCGCCGATCAGGCTGAGCAGTTGCTGGAGGCTGACGAACTGTTGCAGGAACGCATTGGAGTCGCTGGCCAGGTGCCCCATGCGCATCAACTCGATGAAACGCAACTCATAACCACGTTCCAGACAGTATTCGAGCAAAGGCATCACCTGGTCCAGGTTCTGCCCGCGCAATGGCACCATGTTGACCTTGATCTTCATCCCGGCGGCTCGGGCCTGGTCCATGCCATCGAGCACGGTCGCCAGGTCGCCGCCCCGGGCGATACTGCGAAACGCGGCGGGGTCCAGGGTGTCGAGGGAAACGTTGATGCGACGGATACCGGCGTCTACCAGCAAGGGCAGTTTTTTCGCCAGCAACTGGCCATTGGTGGTCAGGCTGATGTCCTCCAGGCCCATCTGCCCCACCGCCATCATGAAACACTCGAGCTTGGGGCTGACCAACGGTTCGCCGCCGGTGATGCGCAGCCGCTCGATGCCAGCGGCCTCGATCAAATAGGCCACGCCACGCGCCATGGCCTCGGCCGACAGTTCATCCTGCGCAGCCACCAACCGCTTGCCGTCAGGCACGCAATAGGTACAGGCGTAATTGCAGGCTGAAGTCAGGCTTATCCGCAGATTACGGAAACGCCTGCCTTGACGGTCAACGATCATGGGTCACTCCGGCACGAGAAAAATCGGACTCGCAAAAATTGACCTAGAAATCAAGATTTCGCAAGACCCAAGCCTGAGTATATTACTGGGACACTGCGCCATGTAAGCGGACATGGCGCAATAAGACAGCTGAATGTCTTGGCCTGTGCGGCCTCAGTTGCTCGGGACGTCGGTATCGCGCTTGCGCTTGTTGCCCATGCGCACACCAATGTCCATCAGGAACTGGAAGAAACCTTCCTGGTCTTCCAGCACGTTGCTCCAGAACGGCGAGTGATACAGCGCCACCGCGCCATGCACCAGCGCCCAGGCAGCGCAGTAATGGAAATAAGGCGGCACATCTTCGAGCTTGCCTTCGCTGATCCGGCCCTTGATCAGCAGCGTCAGGCGTTCGAAGTTCGAGGCACGGATCTTGTGCAGCTCCTCGACCATCTCCGGCACCTGGTTGCCCTTGACCACCTTCTCTTCCAGGCGATCGAACAAGCGGTAGCGCTGCGGGTCGCGCATGCGGAACTCGAAGTAGGCCCGGGACAGGGCCTCCTTGTCCTTGTCCACATCGGCCGAATGCAGCAGCTCGTTCAAATCGCGCTCGTAGTCGAGCATCAGGCGCAGGTAGATCTCCGCCTTGGATTTGAAATGTTTATAAATCGTGCCTTTGCCGATACCCACGGCATCCGCAATCATCTCGACGGTGACACTGTCTTCACCCTGGTCGAGGAACAACTTGAGCGCGGTGTCGAGAATTTCCTGCTCGCGGCGGCGAAACTCACGGACCTTACGGGGTTCTTTGTGCATAAGAAAAAGGTCTGAAGGGTCAAAATTCGAAGCCGGGTATTATGCCTAACTTACGCAAAAATGCACGGATCATCCGTTCTCGGCCACTGTTCTTCACAAAACCGACACGCCCGGCTCGCCATTTCTCACGCCAATGCGCCGCACCTGCGAGCTTTGGCGACAGTGAGAACTTATCCGAAGCGAGCGTATTCCAAATTTGTTTAAAAACCACCCCGGCCAGACTGGACGGGTTGGCATACTGATCAATACTTGAACTGTCGGCGCGACATCTCCCCCAAGTGACGCGCTGATGAAGGTACCAACGGACCGCGTGCCTTTGTTTTACTCCTAATGGTCTTAACCCGGATTCACCCCCCAGAACCCGGGTTTTTTTTGCATGGAATTCAGGCTGGCGCCACACGCACGTGAGCCAGTGGAAACAACTCCTTAAAATTTTCCGTCGTCTGCTCGGCAAACCGCTCGTAGGGCTCACCGCGCAGCATCGCCAGAAACTCTGCCACTTCCCGTACGTATTGCGGAAGGTTCGGCTTGCCACGATAGGGAATGGGCGCCAGGTAAGGCGAGTCGGTCTCCACCAACAGCCGATCAGCCGGCACTTTGCTGGCAACGTCGCGCAATGCATCGGCATTGCGGAACGTGACAATCCCGGACAAGGAAATGTAATAGCCCATGTCCAGGGCGGCCCTGGCCATGTCCCAATCTTCGGTGAAGCAATGCAGCACCCCGGCCTGGGGCAGCGCGGCGTCACGCAGCAAGGCCAGGGTGTCGGCCCGGGCGCCGCGGGTGTGGATGATCACCGGCTTGCCGGTTTGCCGGGCGGCCTCCAGGTGCAGCCGAAACGACGCCTGCTGCACGTCGGCGGCTTCCGGTTCGTAGTGATAGTCCAGGCCGGTTTCGCCGATGGCGACTACCCGTGGATGGTCCAGCTCACGCAACAACCAATCGAGCGCCGGCGCGGCGTCGGGCTGGACATCCAGCGGGTGAACACCGACCGAGCAATCGACATCGGCATAACGTTCGGCCAGAGCCTTGACGTCGGCGGCGTTGTCGGCGCTGACGCCGATGCACAGGAAATGACCGACACCCCGTTCACGGGCCGCGTCCAGCGCAGCATCCAGGGAGCCGCCATGGGCAGCGAGGTCGAGACGGTCAAGGTGACAATGGGAATCTACAAGCATAAAAGGCCGGGCTACATCGTATGAGTGGGACGGTCGGACTTCAGGGAGCCGGCCAAGTGGGTTTCGATCTGATTACGGGCTGAATTGTCGCCGTCGCTGAATTGCACACCAACGCCGGCGGCCCTATTGCCCTGGGCGCCTTTGGGGGTAATCCAGATCACCTTGCCGGCGACCGGGATCTTTTCCGACTCATCCATCAGGCTCAAGAGCATGAACACTTCATCACCCAAGCGATAATTCTTGTTGGTGGGAATGAACAGGCCGCCGTTCTTGATGAAAGGCATGTAGGCGGCGTAAAGCACCGACTTGTCCTTGATAGTCAGGGACAGGATGCCGTTGCGTGGCCCGGGACTGACAGGTTCGTTCATGCTGATCTCCGCTGCGATTGAGCTGAGTTTAGCGTCCTGTATCACAAATACTGTTCCTTTTTGACGGCGTCTGTTGTCGTCACGAAAGGAACGTATTGGCGAAACAGGACACTGGGCCGTGTCTGTCAGTTTCGACCCGGCAAACTCGCCCACTGCACCAACAGCGCCTCGAGCAACAGCACCCGATTGAGGTTCGCTTTGCCCAGCACCTTCTGACGTTGGGCAAGAATCCAGTCCTGAATGTTCAAGATTTTATCCTGGCTGCTTTTTTGCGCCAGGTACTGGATCACCTTGCGCATGTCCGCCAACCCCAGGCCAGCCTCGTCCTCGGTCAATTGGTAGCGCAGGATCAGGCTCGACCAGTCGCAGAACCAGTCAAACAGCAAGAGCAACGGGATCGCGTTCCAACCCTCGGCCAGTTGCGTGGGGGATTGCTGCTGCTTGAGCAGTTTCTTGACCCCATCCACCACCAAGGCCCGCTGCTCCCGTACACCCTGGGCCTGAAGGCTGACAGCCGCCAGGGGCGAGCCGGCCGCCAGGGTCAGCAACTCGACACGCTCTTCGTCGCTGCTGTCGGGCAAGGCCTGGGCCAGCCACTGCAAGCTCATCGCCTCGCTCGGCAGCGGGCAGGCCTGTTGCACGCAGCGACTCTTGATGGTCGGCAGCAAGCGACTCGGCTGGTGGCTGACCAGCAACAGCACGGTGTCGCCGGAAGGCTCTTCGAGACTTTTAAGCAAGGCGTTGGCGGCGTTGATGTTCATCGACTCGACGGGTTCGATCAGCACCACCTTGCGCCCGCCCATCTGTGAGGTCTGGACCACGAAGCTGACCAGATCCCGAACCTGGTCGACCTTGATCGCCTTGTCCGCCTCCTCCGGTTCCAGCACGTAGTTGTCGGGATGGCTGCCCGCCTTAAGCAGCAGGCAGGACTTGCACTCGCCGCAGGCGTTCGAGACACCAGGACGCTGGCACAGCAGGCTGGCCATCAGGCGCTCGGCCAGCGCCCGCTTGCCGATGCCGGCCGGGCCGTGCAGCAGATAGGCGTGGGCATGCTGGGCACGACCGGCCAGTTGCTGCCAGAGGCCGTCTTGCCAGGGATAGGCTTCAGCCACGGACGCGCTCCAGCAAACGCGGCAGCAAGCCGTCCAGGGACTGTTGGACCTGTGCCAGCGGTTGCGCGGCATCGATCAGCAGGTAACGCGCCGGATCGGCCTTGGCGCGATTCAGGAAGGCACTGCGTACGGCGTTGAAGAAAGCCTGGCCCTCCAGCTCGAAACGATCCAGCCGACCACGGGCACTGGCGCGGGCCAGGCCGATTTCCACCGGCAGGTCGAACACCAGGGTCAGGTCTGGCCGCAGGTCACCCTGGACGAAGGTTTCCAACGCGCCGATGCGCTCCACGGACAAGCCCCGGCCGCCGCCCTGGTAGGCATAGGTCGAATCGGTAAAACGATCGCAGAGCACCACCGCGCCACGGGCCAGCGCCGGGCGAATCACCTCGGCCAGATGCTGTGCCCTGGCCGCGAACACCAGCAACAGCTCGGTGTCGGGGTTCATGACCTCTTCAATGGGCGCCAGCAGTACCTCGCGAATTCGCTCGGCCAGCGGCGTACCGCCCGGTTCGCGGGTCAACACCACCTCGATGCCAGCCGCCCGCAGGCGTTCGGCCAGGTATTCGCGGTTAGTGCTCTTGCCGGCGCCTTCCGGGCCTTCCAGCGTTATAAACAAGCCAGTCACAGGCGATCCTTAATCAAAGTCATTGCGGGCTCGGCGGCTCGCTGGCATCCGGTTCGGGAGCCGGCACTTGGGGCGGCACCTGGGGTACAGCGTCGGGCGCCGTGTCGGGTGATGCCGCGGGAATGGGTGCCTGCTCGTCCGGTGTTGCCGGGGCCGGACTGGAGCGGTAATCGGCACGGCGCTTGAGTTGGAATTCGCGCACCGCGTTGTTGTGCGACTCCAAGTCATCGGAAAACACGTGGCTGCCGTCACCGCGGGCGACAAAGTAAAGGCTGTTGCCCTGCGCCGGGTTCAACGCGGCATGAATCGCCTCGCGCCCCACCATCGCAATCGGCGTCGGCGGCAGGCCAGGAATCAAATAGGTGTTGTACGGATTTTCTTCTTTCAGATGGGCGCGGGTGAGTTTGCCGGTATAGCGCTCGCCCAGACCATAGATCACCGTGGGGTCAGTCTGCAGCAGCATCCCCAAGCGCATGCGCCGCACAAAGACGCCGGCAATCTGCCCGCGTTCCTGGGGCACGCCGGTTTCCTTCTCCACCAACGACGCCATGATCAGCGCCTGATACGGCTGGGTATAAGGCACATCGGCGGCACGCTGTGCCCACTCCTTGGCGAGCACGTCTTCCAGGCGCTCGTAGGCTTTTTTCAGCAGGTCGACGTCCGAGGTGCCGCGCACGAAGCGATAGGTATCCGGGAAGAATCGGCCTTCGGGAAATATCCCGGAGTGACCCAGACGGTCCATGACCTGGGCGTCGCTCAGGCCGGTGAGGGTCTGCTGGAGTTTTTCATCCTTGGCCAGTGCGGCGCGCACCTGGCGGAAATTCCAGCCCTCCACCAGTGTCACGCTGTACTGCACCACTTCGCCGCGTTTCCAGACACCGATCAGGCCTTCCATGGTCATGCCCGGCACCATCCGATATTCACCGGAATGCAGTGGCTGGTCGGCGAGATTGAAGCGCCAATAGATCCGCAGCCAGAAGGCGTCCTTGATCAGGCCATCGGCTTCGAGGCGCTTGAGGGTTCCGGTCGGGGTGGTCCCGTTGGGCACGTCCAGCAATTCTTCCTGGGTGATGTTCAGCGGCTGTTGCAGCGCCGAATGAATCTTCCAGGCCGAAGCGCCCAACATCAGCCCTGCCAGAACCAGTCCGGTCTCCAGCAGCAGCAAGAATTTACGTCTCACGAATCAAACATCCAATAGCGCACGGGCAAGGGTTTGCAGTTTACGGGTGAGCGGGCCAACCGACCAGCGCGCCGAACCGCATCCGCGTACCGGCCACACGCCATAAACGCTGTTGCAGACAAAGACTTCATCAGCCTGGTGCAGCTGTTCGAGACTGATATCCGTGATTTGCGTGGCGATGCCTTGGGACTTGGCTTGAAACAATAATTCTGCGCGCATCACGCCGGCCACGCCGCAACGGCTCAGGTCCGCCGTGAACAACACGCCGTCGCGCACCAGGAACAGGTTGCTGAAGACACCTTCGATCACCCGCCCGGACGTATCCAGCATCAAGCCTTCGGCGTATTGCCCATCGCTCCATTCGGCACGAGCCAGCACTTGTTCCAGGCGATTGAGGTGTTTGAGGCCGGCAAGCAAGGGCTGCTCGGACAACCGCACGCTGCAGGGAAACAGCAGAACGCCTTGTTCGGCATGGGCGGCGGGATAAGCGGCTGGTGGGCTCCCTTGCAGGATGCGTCGGGCCGGGGTCGAGGGATCTGCGGCATAACCGCGCAGACTGTCGCCACGGGTCACGATCAGCTTCAGCACGCCGTAGTCCAGGCGCCGGGCATAGGCATTCAACTCGGTGCTCAACGCGCTCATGTCGACGTTGAGCGCCAACCGCCGGCAACCGGTTTCCAGGCGTTGCAGGTGACGCGCCAGCAACACCGGTTCGCCACTTTGCACGGCGAGGGTCTCGAACAACCCATCGCCGTAAGCCAGGCCGCGATCTTTCAGCGACAGGACGTCGGCCGGCTGACCGTCGACCCAGCTTTCCATCAACCGGCGAACCGGCGGAACACCAGCGAACCGTTGGTCCCGCCAAAGCCGAAGGAGTTGGACAGCACCACATCGATGTCCATGCTGCGGGCAGTGTGCGGCACGAAGTCCAGGTCGCAACCTTCGTCCGGCTCATCGAGGTTGATGGTCGGCGGCGCTGTCTGGCTGTTGATCGCCAGGACGCTGAAGATCGCTTCCACCGCCCCTGCCGCACCCAACAGGTGACCGGTCATGGACTTGGTCGAACTGACCGCCAGCTTGTACGCGTGATCGCCGAACACGGTCTTGATCGCCTGGGCTTCGGCCAAGTCGCCGGCCGGGGTCGAAGTGCCGTGGGCGTTGATGTACTGCACCTGCTCGCCGTTGAGTTTCGCATCACGCAAGGCGTTGGCGATGCAACGGGCAGCACCGGCGCCATCGGCCGGTGGCGACGTCATGTGGTAGGCGTCGCCGCTGGTGCCAAAGCCGATCAGTTCGGCGTAGATGGTCGCGCCGCGCGCCTTGGCGTGCTCCAGCTCCTCGAGCACCAGCGCACCGGCACCGTCGGACAGCACGAAGCCATCGCGGCCCTTGTCCCACGGCCGGCTCGCACGGGCGGGCTCGTCGTTGCGGGTCGACAGCGCACGGGAAGCACCAAAGCCCCCCATGCCCAGGCCGCAAGCCGCCATCTCGGCCCCACCGGCAATCATCACGTCGGCTTCGTCGTACATGATGTTGCGCGCGGCCATGCCGATGCAGTGGGTACCGGTGGTGCACGCCGTGGCAATGGCGTAGTTGGGTCCCTGGGCACCCAGGTGGATGGACAGGAAACCGGAAATCATGTTGATGATCGAGCCCGGCACGAAGAACGGAGAAATCCGTCGCGGCCCCGATTCGTGCAGCGTGCGGCTGGTTTCTTCGATATTGGTCAAGCCGCCAATACCCGAGCCCATGGCCACGCCGATGCGTTCACGGTTGGCGTCGGTGACTTCCAGCCCGGCGTTGCGCACTGCCTGGAAACCGGCTGCCAAGCCGTATTGAATGAACAGGTCAAGCTTGCGAGCTTCCTTGACCGACAGGTATTCCTCGACATTGAAGCCCTTTACCGAGCCGCCAAAACGGGTGGAATAGGCAGAAAGGTCGGTGTGTTCGATCAGACCAATGCCACTGCGGCCAGCCAGAATGCCCTGCCAACTGCTCGGCACATCCGTGCCCAGTGGCGACAACATACCCATACCGGTGACTACGACGCGTCTACGCGACACAGCACTCTCCTTTTTCTAATGACGACTTTGCATCAGGCCTAAAGAAAAAACCGCACGCCGTGATGGCAGTGCGGTTTTTCCATGACAGCTAGCGACGACTAAAAACGATTACGCCTGGTGGCTGGTAACGTAGTCGATAGCAGCTTGTACAGTAGTGATCTTCTCAGCTTCTTCGTCAGGAATCTCGGTCTCGAATTCCTCTTCCAGAGCCATCACCAGCTCAACGGTGTCAAGGGAGTCGGCACCCAGGTCTTCTACGAAGGAAGCGGTGTTCACAACTTCTTCTTCTTTAACGCCCAGTTGCTCGGCAACGATTTTCTTGACGCGCTCTTCGATGGTGCTCATACCTTGTTTTCACTCCTAATGGACAAATTCAGGCAGCTGGCCGGTGGGTAAGTGTATAGAAGAACTTTTCGGTTTTTCAACCGAAAGCTTCACTCCTCAAACCCTGCGGCCCGCCGTCTATAAATTGATTGCAGCTTTATAACGGATTTTAGACAGCTCGTATGACATTTTTTTGAAGCAATCCGTCACATTTAACTCATGTACATCCCGCCGTTCACCGGGATTGTAGCCCCGGTCACGTATGCCGCACCGTCCGACGCAAGAAAAGCGACCACGGACGCGATTTCTTGAGCTTGCCCCAGACGACCCAGCGGAATCTGTGTCAACAAGGCTTCGCGCTGTGCTTCCGGCAGTTCACGGGTCATGTCGGTGTCGATGAAACCCGGTGCAACCGAGTTTACCGTAATCGAGCGCGAACCCACTTCACGCGCCAGCGCACGGCTGAAACCTTCCAGACCGGCCTTCGCCGCAGCATAGTTTACTTGGCCTGCGTTGCCCATGGCACCCACAACCGAACCGATACTGATAATTCGACCCCAGCGAGCCTTGGTCATGCCACGCAAAACGCCCTTGGACAGTCGGTACAGGCTGTTCAGGTTGGTGTCGACGACGTCGAACCATTCGTCATCTTTCATGCGCATCATCAGGTTATCGCGGGTGATACCGGCATTGTTGACCAGGATCGCCGGCGCACCGAACTGCTCCTGAATGCTTGCCAGCACCGCCGCAACGGATTCGTCGCTGGTGACGTTCAACTCAAGGCCGGTGCCTTGGATGCCGTTTTCCTTCAGGGTCGCAGCAATACGCTCGGCGCCCGAAGCGGAAGTCGCGGTACCGATGACGATGGCGCCTTGACGACCCAGTTCCAGGGCGATGGCCTGGCCGATGCCACGGCTTGCACCGGTCACCAGTGCAACTTTACCTTGCAGACTCATGCAAGCTTCTCCTGTTCAGGCCTGCGCTGCACGGGCGGCAGCGAAGGCGTCTGGGGTGTTGAGGTTGGAAGTCGATACGCCTTCGGCGCAGCGTTTGTTCAGGCCTGCCAGCACTTTGCCAGGGCCGCACTCGACCAGCTCGGTCGCGCCCTTGGCCGCCAGGGTCTGCACCGATTCGACCCAGCGAACCGGCTTGTAGAGCTGCTCCAGCAGATCACGCTTGAGGGTCTCGAGATCCGGCGCCACGTTGGCGCTGACATTCTGCACCACGGGAATCTGCGGCGCCTGCCAGTCGATGGCGGCGATGGATTCGGCAAAGCGCTCGGCAGCCGGACGCATCAGTTCGCAGTGCGACGGCACGCTGACCGGCAGTGGCATGGCGCGCTTGGCTCCACGGGCCTTGCAGCCCTCGATGGCGCGCTCGACAGCCGCCTTGGCACCGGCGATGACCACTTGGCCCGGAGAGTTGAAGTTCACCGCACTGACCACATCGCCTTGCGCCGCTTCGGCACAGGCGGCCAGCACATCGGCGTCTTCCAGGCCGAGGATCGCGGCCATGCCGCCCTGCCCGGCCGGAACCGCTTCCTGCATCAACTGGCCACGACGCTCCACCAGTTTCACCGCGTCGCCCAGGCTCAGGCTGCCAGCGGCTACGAGGGCGCTGTATTCGCCCAGGCTGTGACCGGCGACGAATGCCGGGCGCGCGCCGCCTTCAGCCAGCCACAGGCGCCACAATGCGATCGAGGCGGTCAGGATGGCCGGCTGGGTTTTATCGGTTTGATTGAGGCGCTCTTCCGGCCCTTGCTGGGTCAGTGCCCAGAGGTCATAGCCGAGCGCATCGGAAGCTTCTTTGAATGTTTCGAGGATCAGCGGGTATTGCGCGCCCAGCTCGGCCAGCATGCCGAGGGACTGCGAGCCCTGTCCTGGAAAGACGAATGCGAGGGAAGCAGACATGAAAACAAAGCCCCTAATGATCTTGTCGTCAAAAATTGACGCCCCTGGGGGCGCTAGGAAACTGAGAGTTGGATGGCGGCTTGAACCGACCGGTCACATTTAAGCATTGTCGGACGAAAACGCCTAAGTTAACAAATCCTCGAGGCGACCATGCAGGCGCTCCGGCAGGTTTTCCTGGATCTCGATCACCGCTCGGTTGATCGCACTCTGGAAACCCTGCACCCCCGCCGAACCGTGACTCTTGATCACGATCCCCTGCAACCCAAGGAAACTCGCACCGTTATGCCGCGCTGGCGCCAGGTCAGCCTGCAACCGACGCATCAACGGCAGCGCCAGGGCGCCGACCACCCGCGAGGCGAAGCTTTGCTTGAACAAGGCCTCGATGCGCTGGCCGATCATGGTCGCCAGGCCTTCGCTGGACTTGAGCAGGATATTGCCGACGAAGCCATCGCACACCACCACATCGGCCTCGCCACGGTACAAGCCATCGCCTTCGACGAAACCGATGTAGTTGATGCCGCGCGCGCCCTGCAGCAGCGTGGCCGCCAGCTTGACCTGCTGGTTGCCCTTGATGTCTTCGGTACCGATGTTCAGCAACGCCACACGAGGGCGCACGATGCCCAGGGTTTGCGCCGCGACCGAGCCCATCACCGCAAACTGCAGCAAATGTTCGGCACTGCAATCGACGTTGGCCCCCAGGTCGAGCAACTGACAAAACCCACGCTGGGTCGGAATCGCCGCCACCATTGCAGGCCGGTCGATACCCGGCAAGGTCTTGAGCACGTAGCGCGACAGCGCCATCAGCGCACCGGTATTGCCTGCGCTGACGCATGCCTGGACCTTGCCATCGCGCAGCAGCTCAAGGGCTACCCGCATCGAGGCGTCAGGCTTGCCGCGCAGGACCTGGGCCGGCTTTTCGTCCATGGTGATGATTTCGGACGCTGGGGCAATCGTCAGGCGCGCGCGGTCGACAGCCGATTGGCCGCTGAGCATTTCTTCCAGGAGGGAGGGTTGACCGACGAGGGTCAGGTGCAGCGAGGGCGTAGCATTCAGACAAGCAAGGCTGGCCTGAACAATGCTGCGGGGACCGAAGTCCCCGCCCATTGCGTCAATCGCGATGACTTGAGCGGACAAGTGATTACTCGTCGGCGCCCTTGTCGATCACTTTACGACCACGGTATACGCCTTCTGGCGATACGTGGTGACGCAGGTGAACTTCACCAGTGGTTTTTTCTACGGACAGGGTGCTAGCCTCGAGAGCGTCGTGCGAACGGCGCATGTCACGGGCAGAGCGGGATTTTTTGTTCTGCTGAACAGCCATAATTGATTAACTCCTAAACGTTTGGGTCACGCTTTAACTGCGCCAATACACTGAACGGGTTGGACCGCGTTACCTCGTCCTCGCTCGGTTCGGGCTCATCTGCTCCCGCCGGCTGCTGGCATTCTTCCGGATGATGAGCAGGCACAATGGGCAAGGCGAGCAGAAGCTCCTCCTCGATCAGTGACTGCAGATCCAATGGATCTTCGCCCAGTTCCAGCACGTCATAACCTTTCGGCAACGACTGGGTATTCGCACCCTCCTTCACCACGGCGTAACTGCATTCGCTGTGGATCGGCAGGGTGACCAGCTCAAGACAACGCTGGCAAACCATTTTGACTTCAGTGTCGATAAAGCTGTGGATTACCACAGATTTACGTTCATCTCGTTCAAAAACGAATTTGGCCTGGACCGTACCGACATCGTCGGAAAGCGGGTCGCAGAGTCTCTTCAAATCGGCCAGCAGCAGTTCACCTTGAAGGGTGGTGCCACGGTCAGCCAATTTGCGCGGGTCAACGTGAGGTGGAATCGGGTCATTCAACATAGGCGCAGCATTATAGGGATGCCCCCGGCCATGTCAAAGGAAATTCAGCCCTGTCCGTCACTTGCGCGCCTCGCTAGAATTCGCCCCTGCCTTTTGGAGCCGCCCATGCTGCCTTTATTACTTGCCTCAAGCTCGGTCTACCGCCGGGAATTGCTTGCCCGCCTGGGACTGCCGTTCGTCTGCTGCTCACCCGACATCGATGAAAGCCGTCGTCCCGGCGAGCCCGCCCTTGAACTGGTCAAGCGCCTGGCCCGGGAAAAAGCCCTGGCACTGGCCGACAGCCACCCGGCGCACCTGATCATCGGCTCAGACCAGGTCGCCGTGCTCGGCGAACGCATCCTGGGCAAGCCTCACACCTTCGAGAACGCTCGCGAGCAATTGTTGGCCGCCAGCGGCGCGAGGGTCACGTTCCTGACAGGCCTGGCGCTGCTCAACAGCCAGACCGGCCACTGCCAGGTCGATTGCGCTCCATTTACCGTGAACATGCGCGCACTGGACCCAGGGCGCGTCGAACGCTACCTGCGGGCCGAGCAGCCTTACGACTGCGCCGGCAGCTTCAAGGCCGAAGGACTGGGCGTGAGCCTGTTCCAGAGCACCGAAGGGCCAGACGCCACCAGCCTGGTTGGCCTGCCGTTGATTCGTCTTGTGGATATGTTGCTGGCCGAGGGTGTGCAGATCCCCTGAAGCAGCCCGGCCTGCAAACCTGTGTGGCGAGGGAGCTTGCTCCCGCTCGGTTGCGCAGCGACCGCAACAAACGGGGCTGCTGCGCAGCCCAGCGGGAGCAAGCTCCCTCGCCACAGGGATCGAGAACAGCACTGGCAATCAGCGCAACGCCGGGCCCTGGAACCCCATCCACATCGCCAAATGCTCGGCAATGCTAGCCCCCAGCTTTTTCGAGAAACGATCGAACGGCGACTCTTCGATGGTGAAGTCCACGAGGTCTTTCTGGCCGATCACATCCCGCGCCACCGAACTGGCACTGCCCAAGCCGTCGATCAGGCCCAGCGGCAACGCCTGCTCACCCGACCAGACCAGCCCGGAGAACAACTCCGGATGCTCCTTGTCCTTCAGGCGCTCGCCCCGACCCTTCTTGACGCTGGCAATGAATTGCTTGTGAGTGGTATCGAGCACGCCCTGCCAAAAAGCGGTTTCTTCAGGCTTTTGCGGCTGGAACGGATCAAGGAAGGATTTATGCTCGCCGGAGGTATACACGCGACGCTCCACCCCCAACTTATCCATGGTCCCGACAAAGCCATAGCCGGTCGCAGTCACACCAATGGAGCCCACCAGGCTGGCCTTGTCGGCATAGATCTGATCCGCCGCGCTGGCAATGTAATAAGCACCGGAGGCACCGAGATCTGAAATGACCGCATACACCTTGGTATCCGGGTGCAATGCGCGCAGCCGCACGATCTCGTCGTAAACGTACCCCGATTGCACCGGACTACCGCCTGGACTGTTGATACGCAGCACCACGCCCTTGACCTTCGGGTCCTCGAAGGCGGCCCGCAGGCTACCGACGATATTGTCGGCACTGGCAGGCTCTTTGTCGGCGATCATGCCCTCGATATTGATCAAGGCGGTGTACGCCGAGCCGGCGACAGCGCTTTTCTCCATGTTCATCAGCGGCGTGAACAGCGCCAGTGCACCAAAAAGATAAATAAAGGTCAGCAACTTGAAGAAAATACCCCAGCGGCGGGAGCGACGCTGTTCCTGCACGCTGGCGAGCAAGGTTTTCTCCAACAGCTTCCAGCTTTTGTCATCCCCGCTCTCGGCGCTCGCCTTGACAGGTGCTTTCCATTCATCGGTCATGCGTGAATCCCCAGCAAAACTTAAAGAGCCCGCTGGCTCAGCCAGGCGTGCAACTCAGGAAAATGATCAATGGCCAGTCGCGGCTCGAATGCCCGTAGCGCCTCGATCGTTTGAGCGCCGTAGCTGACCGCCACCGACCCCATGCCGGCGTTGCGCGCCATCTGCAGGTCGAATGACGAATCCCCCACCATCAGCGCCTGCTCCGGCCGCACGTCGCAGTGCGCCAGGATCTGCTCAAGCATCAACGGATGCGGCTTGCTGGCGGTTTCGTCCGCGGCACGGGTGATATCGAAATAATCCTCCCAGCCATGGGACTTGAGCACTCGATCCAACCCGCGACGAGCCTTGCCGGTCGCGACAGCCAGGTGATAGCCCTCGGTCCGCAGAACCTCCAGCGTACCCGCCACACCCTCGAACAACGGTGAAGGCTCGGCGTCCAGCGCGATATAGTGATCGGCATAATGCTGGCGAAAAACCACCAGCTCATTGTCGTCGATTTCCGGGTACAGGCTGCGAATAGCTTCTGGCAATCCGAGGCCAATAATGCCTTTTACCGCTAAGTCATCGCACCGGGCATACGCCATGCGGTCCGAGGCGACATGCATCGCCTCCACGATCCGGCCAATGGAGTTGGCCAGAGTGCCATCCCAATCGAAGATCAACAGTTTGTAGTCAGGATGCACTCAACCGCTCCACGGTCTTGGCCCACATGTCATCCACCGGGGCCTGCAATTTCAGCTCGCCACCATCGGGCAGCGGCACGGTCAGCATGTAAGCATGGAGAAACAGGCGTTTGCCGCCCAGATCGCGGATTTCCTTGGTGAAATCGTCATCGCCGTACTTGCTGTCGCCGGCAATGCAATGCCCGGCATGCAAGGTATGGACACGGATCTGGTGGGTGCGCCCGGTCACCGGCTTGGCTTCGACCAGGGTGGCGAAGTCATCGAAACGGCGCAGCACCTTGAATACCGTCAGCGCCTCCTTGCCCTCCTCGTTGACTTCGACCATGCGCTCGCCCGAACGCAGGTTGCTCTTGAGCAACGGCGCACGGACTTGCTTGATGGAGGTTTCCCAGCGACCACGCACCAGCGCCATGTAGCGCTTGTCGACGCCGTCGCCGCGCAATTGCTCGTGCAGGTGGCGCAACATGCTGCGTTTCTTGGCGATCATCAGCAGGCCGGAGGTGTCGCGATCGAGGCGGTGGACCAGTTCCAGCTCCTTGGCGTCCGGGCGCAACTGACGAAAGGCTTCGATCACACCGAAATTCAGGCCGCTGCCGCCGTGAACCGCAATGCCTGCGGGCTTGTTGATCACGATCAGGGCTTTGTCTTCATAGATAATCGAGGCTTCAAGGCGTTGCAGCAGCCCCTGGGCCAGGGGCACCGGCTCATCGCGCTCGGGCACGCGAACCGGCGGCACGCGCACGATGTCACCGGCCTGGAGCTTGTACTCAGGCTTGATCCGACCTTTGTTCACTCGCACTTCGCCTTTGCGCAAAATGCGGTAGATCAAGGTCTTGGGCACGCCTTTGAGCCGGGCCAGCAGGAAGTTATCGATTCGTTGGCCGGCATATTCCGGCGAGACCTCGAGCAGTTGAACGCCAGGGGTCGAAGGGGCAGTAGTTGTCATGGCGGCGATCATAACAATTTTTTATGGAATTGAAGCACTTAATCATTGCTGCTATAGTCGCGAACGCCGCCAAAAGTGGCTGGACAGTGGACCAGCGGTCAAAAACCGGCCCTGACCAACGCAATTCACGAGGACGAGAGGCCGTCCTACGGGGCTTTCGCTACGTAACGGTAGAGTTTTCAGGTGTAACGAGCGCAGGTGACATGAGGCCTGAAATACGCCGCAAAGCAGAGTTTTGACTCGCCTTGCGCGCCATATTCACGGCCAGTTCACAAAGTGCAGTCAGCTGCGGACGACCCCGAGCGAATGCTTCGGAAACAACGCCTAAATTAGCCATGATGCGTGACCTCCCCTTCCGGAGCTCACGGTAAATGCCAACCCGCTGCGGATTCTGCGCGCGGCAGCACCCGAATTATCAGGGATACGTGTAGGGTGGAGATGTACAACCGTCGGACTGTGTAGCACTAGGCTTATATTTAGACGCTTCATCTCGTCCACAGGCGCCGGTTGATTCCTCCTCCTGACTGAGTGCTTGAGTACCAGCAAGCAGGACGCGTCCGTCGCGACTTCGCCATCATTGGGTCGAACTCGCTGGACACTGGAGTGGCCTTGCCATCTCCAGGACGCACCTGACACCGACCGTGAGAAGTCGTGTGTGCCGAACGCCGTTTCCGGCAGCCCGGAAACCGACGGTACTACATGAAAAGAATGCTGATTAACGCAACTCAACCCGAAGAGTTGCGTGTTGCACTGGTAGACGGCCAGCGCCTCTACGACCTGGATATCGAATCCGGTGCACGCGAGCAGAAGAAGGCCAACATCTATAAAGGCCGGATTACTCGCATCGAACCAAGCCTTGAGGCTGCCTTTGTCGATTTCGGCTCCGAGCGCCACGGCTTCCTGCCCCTCAAAGAAATCTCCCGCGAATACTTCAAGAAGGCCCCTGAAGGCCGCGTCAACATCAAGGACGTCCTGAGCGAAGGCCAGGAAGTCATCGTCCAGGTCGAAAAAGAAGAACGTGGCAACAAGGGCGCCGCCCTGACCACCTTCATCAGCCTGGCCGGCCGTTACCTGGTCCTGATGCCGAACAACCCTCGCGCCGGCGGCATCTCCCGCCGCATCGAAGGCGAAGAGCGCAATGAACTGCGTGAAGCCCTGAACGGCCTGGTTGCCCCGGCTGACATGGGCCTGATCGTTCGCACTGCCGGCCTGGGCCGCAGCAGCGAAGAAATGCAGTGGGACCTCGACTACCTGCTGCAACTGTGGACCGCCATCAAAGAAGCCTCGCTGGATCGCTCCGCGCCGTTCCTGATCTACCAGGAAAGCAACGTGATCATCCGCGCCATCCGCGATTACCTGCGCCAGGACATCGGCGAAGTGCTGATCGACAGCGTCGAAGCCCAGGACGAAGCCCTGACCTTCATTCGCCAGGTGATGCCGCAGTACGCCAGCAAGATCAAGCTCTACGAAGACAGCGTTCCGCTGTTCAACCGTTTCCAGATCGAAAGCCAGATCGAAACCGCCTTCCAGCGCGTCGTCGAACTGCCGTCCGGCGGCTCCATCGTCATCGACCCGACCGAAGCCCTGGTGTCCATCGACATCAACTCGGCGCGCGCCACCAAAGGCAGCGACATCGAAGAGACCGCCCTGCAGACCAACCTTGAAGCGGCCGAGGAAATCGCCCGTCAGTTGCGCCTGCGCGACATCGGCGGCCTGATCGTCATCGACTTCATCGACATGACCCCGGCCAAGAACCAGCGCGCCGTGGAAGAAAAGGTCCGTGAATGCCTGGAAGCCGACCGTGCCCGCGTACAGGTCGGTCGCATCTCGCGCTTCGGCCTGCTGGAAATGTCCCGTCAGCGCCTGCGTCCGTCCCTGGGCGAAAGCAGCGGCATCGTCTGCCCTCGCTGCAACGGCACCGGCATCATCCGTGACGTCGAGTCGCTGTCCCTGGCGATCCTGCGCCTGATCGAAGAAGAAGCCCTGAAAGACCGCACCGCCGAAGTTCGCGCCCAAGTGCCGATCCCGGTGGCCGCGTTCCTGCTCAACGAAAAACGCAACTCGATCACCAAGATCGAACTGCGGACCCGTGCCCGCATCGTCATCCTGCCGAACGATCACCTCGAGACGCCGCACTTCGAAGTGCAGCGCCTGCGCGATGACAGCCCGGAAGCCCACACCAACCAGTCCAGCTACGAAATCGCTGCTGCCGCTGCCGAAGTGGAAGAAGTCCAGCCGGCCGCCGCCACTCGCACCCTGGTTCGCCAGGAAGCTGCGGTCAAGACCGCTCCGGCCCGCGCCAATGCTCCGGTTCCGACCGAAGTGGCCGCTCCGGTTGCCGCCCCGGCCGCCGCACCAGAGCCAAGCCTGTTCAAAGGCCTGGTGAAGTCGCTGGTCAGCCTGTTCGCCACCAAGGAAGAACCTGCTGCCCCGGCCGTTGTCGCCAAGCCTGCCACGACCGAGCGTCCTGCCCGCAACGAAGAACGCCGTAACGGTCGCCAACAGACCCGCAACCGCAACGGTCGTCGCGACGAAGAACGCAAACCTCGCGAAGAACGTGCACCGCGTGAAGAACGTGCGCCACGCGAGCCGCGTGAAGAGCGTCAGCCACGCGAAGCCCGTGAGGAAGCGCCAGCCGTAGCCCGCGAAGAGCGTGCACCGCGTCCGCCCCGTGAAGAACGTCAGCCGCGCGCACCGCGTGAAGATCGCAAGCCACGTGGCGAGCGTGAAGAACGTGTTCGCGAACTGCGCGAGCCACTGGATGCCGCCCCGGCTGCTGCCACCACCGCTGAAGAGCGTCCGGCCCGCCAGCCTCGTGAAGAACGCGCACCGCGTCCGCCACGTGAAGAGCGCCAGCCACGCGCCGAGCAGGCAGCCGCCGCTGCCAGCGAAGAAGAAGTGCTGAACACCGAAGAGCAGTTGCAGGAAGACGGCCAGGACACCGCCGAAGGCGATCGTCCACGCCGCCGCTCCCGTGGCCAGCGTCGTCGCAGCAACCGTCGTGAGCGTCAGCGCGACGCCAACGGCAACGTGATCGAAGGTTCGGAAGAGTCCGAGTCCACCGAGAACACTGAAGCGCCAAGCGCTGCCGATCTGGCTGCCGGCCTGGCCGTGACTGCGGCCGTTGCCAGCAGCGCAATCAGCGCCCCGGCCGAAGCCCAGGCTCACGAACAAGCCGAACGCGCTACCGCTGCGGTGGAAAGCGCGCCAGTTGCCGAAGCTCCGGTGGTCGAAGCCACTACCCCGGTAGAAGTCACCGCTTCGCCAGAAGTGGAAGTCGCCCCGGCCCATGAAGCCCAGGTTGCTGAAACTGAAGTGGTCGCCGAGCCTGCACCGGTTGTTGAGCAGCCAGTGGTAGCCGCTGAGCCGGCCGTTGAAACACCGGCCGAGGAAAAGGCCCCGGAGCCTGCCCGCGAGGAGCAGACTGCATTCAACTGGACCGCCGAGCCAGCCGCACCGGCACCTGTTGCGGAGCCTGAGCCGGCACCAGAGCCTATGAAAGCGGTCGAGCCAGAAGTGGTTGAGTCTGCTCCAGTGGTCGAGGCGCCGGTGGTTGCCGAAGCCCCTGCCCCGGTGGAAGTGCCTGCACCCGCCAGCGCCCTGACCGCGAACGGCCGTGCGCCGAACGATCCGCGCGAAGTGCGCCGTCGCAAGCGTGAAGCCGAGCGTCTGCAGAAGGAAGCCGAACAAGCTGCCGCTGCTGCCGCTCAAGCGCCTGCTGCCGAGCCAGCTCCAGCCGTGGAAGAAGTCGCCGAGGCAGCCCCTGCCCCGGTCGCCGAAACCCCGGTTGAATCAGCTCCGACATTCGACGAACCTCAGCACAGCGCTGAAGAAGTCGTGCCGCGTCACACTGAAGCCCTGGAAAAAGAGCACGAGCCTAAACCTCACGCCTGATTCCACCGCCCAGTAAAAAGCCCCGCCTGGTGATGCCAGGCGGGGCTTTTTTATGCCTTCATACTTATCCACAGCGGGACTGGGACCAGACACAAGACTTATGCCCACTGAAGATCCACTGTGGGAGCGAGCTTGCTCGCGATGGCGCCGGGTCAGCTTGCATCAATGCTGAATATCGGACCGCTTTCGCGAGCAAGCTCGCTCCCACAGGGTTCTGCGTCGTTTGTTATTTGAAGGCCAATGCCTCTGGCACATCGACATCCCACGTCACGCCAGGGTCATCCACCGGCACCTCGACCACTTGCGCCCCGGCAAACAATGCCTTGGCACCGCGATCTCCAGTCAGTGCCATCAGTCTTGGGCCAAACGCACGGCCGAATCCCACCGGATGCCCGTATTCGCCGGAGAGGACCGGCACACTGATGCCATCCTCGCGAATCCTCGCCGCCACCTGCTCGATAGTCGACGGCAGGATGAAAGGCATATCACCCAGTACCATCAACCAGCCAGCAAGGTCCGGGCAAGCCTGGACACCGGCCGCGATGCTGTCCCCCAGACCGGGAGAGTCCAGCGCCACGAAATCGCAGCCATAGGCTTGGGCCATGCGGATGGCTTGCGGACGATCCTGGCTCGTCACCAGGACGCGCTTTTGCAGGGAGGCAGGCAAGTTCACCAGCACCTGCTCGATCACCGAACGGACGGCACCGTCCCGCCCGGTGCAATCGGCCAGCAACTTATCCTTGTCGGGGCCGGCCACCTGACGGAAACGACTGCCCGATCCGGCCGCGAGAATGATCACGCCTATCGACTCGCTCATACGCCCTCCTCCCCCGCGGCTTACAACGGCTTTTTCTGCCGCAGTTCAACGCCATTCTTGATGGCCACGATCTCGGCCAGCAACGACAAGGCGATTTCCGCCGGGGTGTGGCTGCCGATGTGCAGGCCGATGGGTCCATGCAAGCGTTCAATGGCCTGTGCTGACAAGCCTAGCTGAGCCAGATTATCCCGGCGCTTCTGGCTGTTGACTCGCGAGCCCAGGGCGCCGACATAAAAGGCCTTGGAGTCCAGGGCCGTGAGCAGCGCCATGTCATCCAGGCGTGGATCATGGGTCAGCGCCACAATGGCGGTGCGCTCGTCGGTCTGGATGCTCAACACGGCTTCGTCGGGCATCCCCGAGACGAAGCGGCCATGCTGCTCTTCCCAACCATAGACAAACTCCTTGCGCGGATCGCAAATCAGCACTTCGAAGTCCAGCAACCGGGCCATTTCCGCCACGTAGCGCGACAGTTGCCCGGCGCCGATCAGCAACAGCCGCCAACGTGGGCCGTATATGGCCCGCAGGACCTGTCCATCGAACACCAGGGCGTCGGTTTTGCTGGCCGGGGTCAGGACCACGTTGCCGCTGGCGACTGTCAGCTCCCGGGCGACAATCTCATGGGCTTCGCAACGTTCCAGCAATTGCGCGACCCAGTGTGGATCGCCCACCCGCTCTTCGGTCAGGCGCAGGGTGCCGCCGCACGGCAGGCCGAAGCGCGCCGCTTCTTCGCGGGTGACGCCATAGGTGATCAGTTGCACCGGCGGGCCGTCCGCCGGAATCCGACCGTCGTGCAGCCGGGCGATCAGGTCATCCTCGACACAACCACCCGACACCGAACCAATCACCACGCCATCTTCGCGCAGGGCCAGCATCGCCCCCGGCGGCCTTGGCGCTGTGCCCCAGGTCTGGACCACAGTGAACAGCACCACCCGCTGCCCCGCGCGGCGCCACTCGAGCACGCTGCGCAGGACGTTCAGATCAACGCTGTCCATCAGGCCTTCGCCTGCTGCCAGCCTTGCAGCTGATAGCGTACAGGCAGGTTACGGATGCGCTTGCCAGTGGCGGCGAAAATCGCGTTGCACAGCGCAGGCGCAATCGGTGGCACACCCGGCTCGCCGACACCGCCCAACGGCACCTCACCCGGCGGCGTGACCAAGTGCACGGCCACTTCCTTGGGCGCCAGGGACATGCGCGCCACCTCGTACATGTGGAAATTGTCCTGCTGCACCTTGCCATCCTTGAAACTGATTTCCCCCACCATGGCATTGCCTAGCCCCATGACGCAGGCGCCCTCGAACTGGGAACGGATGCGCTCGGGGTTGATCTGCGGACCGCAATCCACGGCGATGTCCGCCTTGTGCACGATCACCGTGCCGTCGTCCTTGACCTCTACGTCGATCACCGCCGCCACGTAAGTGACGAAGCTGTAGTGCACGGCCAAGCCCAGGCCACGGCCCTTGGGCAGTTCCCGGCCCCAACCGGCGGCCTTGGCAGCGGTTTCCAGCACCGTGCGGATCCGCGCGGTATCAATCGGATAGCGCTCGGGGGATTCGCCATAGTTCCACTCTTCGCTCAAGCTACGCGGATCGATCTTGCGGTCCGGGCCAAGCAATTTGACCTGGTACTTCAGCGGATCCTGGCCGGCCTTGTGGGCCAATTCGTCGATGAAACTCTGGATCGCGAAACCATGGGGGATGTTCGACACCGAGCGATACCAACCCACCCGGGCATGGGCCACCGCTTCGGGATTCTCCAGGCGCAGGTTCGGGATGGCATAAGCCATGTTGGTCACGCCCATGCCTATTTCGAACGGCGCCTCGTGGGTCATGCCCGGCGCAAACAGTGCGGTGATGCTCGGGGCCACGGTGCGGTGCAACCAGCCGGACGGCATACCGTCCTGGTTCAGGCCGGCCTTGAGGTATTCGGCCGATACCGTGTGGAAATACGAGTGATGGATGTCGTCTTCACGGGTCCATTGCACCCGTATTGCCTGGCCGGGAAATTCCTTGGCGAGCACGGCCGCTTCGACGACAAAGTCGGGTTTGGACTTGCGTCCGAAACCGCCGCCCAACAACGTGATGTTCACCGTGACCTTCTCGAAAGGAATGCCCAGGCGTTCAGCGACACGTTCACGGGTCACCTGCGGGGCCTGGCTCGGTGCCCAGGCCTCGCATTGGCCGTCCTTGAACCGGGCGACGGCAACCATCGGTTCCATCGGTGATTGGGACAGGTGCGGCAAGTAATACGATGCTTCCAACGTCGAATCAGCCTTGGCCAGTGCATCGTCGAGATCGCCGCTGCTGCGCACGACTTTTCCGGGCTTGAGGGCCGCCGCTTCCAGCTCCTTGCGATAGGCAATGGAGTCATAACCGGCATTCGGGCCGTCGTCCCATTGGATTTTCAACGCTTCGCGGCCCTTGATCGCCGCCCAGGTGTTCTTCGCCACCACCGCCACGCCGCCCAACGGTTGGAATTCCGAGGGCAGCGGGCGCCCTTCGATCTGCACCACCTTGACCACGCCCGGTACTTTCAGCGCGGCGCTGCTGTCCACGCTCTTGACCTTGCCACCATAGACCGGCGGACGCGCGATGACGGCATAGAGCATGCCGTCGAAATGCACATCGGCACCAAACACGGCACGACCGTTGACGATGTCTGCGCCATCGATGGCCCGGCTCGCCTCCTTGCCGATGTAGCGGAACTCCGATGGCTGCTTGAGGCGCAGGCTGCCACGGCTCGGCACCGCCAGGGCACTGGCGGCGGCGGCCAATTCGCCATAACCCAGTTCACGCCCCGAAGGCTGGTGCAGCACCTTGTGCAGTTGGGCATGGCATTCATCCACCGGCACCTTCCACTGCGCGGCGGCGGCCAGTTCCAACATGGTCCGGGCGGCAGCACCGCAACGGCGCATCGGCTCGTACCAATGACGCATGCTGCGTGAACCGTCGGTGTCCTGGTTGCCGAAGCGCGCCTCATCGGCCGGCGCCTGTTGCACCTTTACTCGCGCCCAGTCGGCCTCCAGCTCATCGGCCACGACCATGCTCAGGCTGGTACGCACACCCTGCCCCATTTCCGAACGGTTGCAGATCACGGTCACGCTGCCATCGGTGGCAATGCTGACGTACACCTTCGGGTCGTCGACCGCGCCATGGGGCATGCCCTCGGCACCGAATTTCTTTTCCTCGGCAAAGGCCTCCGGCAGCCCCCACGTGGCCGCCAGTACCAGCACACCGGCGGCACTCGCGCCTTTGAGGAAGCCGCGACGGCTGAGGTTGCTCAGGACAAAATCATCGGGCAAGCGGCTCATGCCTTGGCCTCCTTCAGGTGAGTGGAGGCCTGGCGGATCGCGGTCTTGATCCGGTTGTAGGTGCCGCAACGGCAGATGTTGCCGACCATGGCTTCTTCGATCTGCTCATCACTCGGGTTGGGGTTGGTCTTGAGCAAGGCGGTCGCCGACATGATCTGCCCGCCCTGGCAGTAACCGCACTGGGCCACTGCTGTGTCGAGCCAGGCCTTCTGGACGATTTGCCCAACCGGATCGACATGAAGTTCGTCTATGGTGCTGACATTTTGTCCATTCACAGAACCGATTGGCGTAATGCAACTGCGCGCCGGGGCGCCGTCGATGTGGATGGTGCACGCGCCGCACAGGCCCATGCCGCAGCCGAATTTGGTGCCGTTGTAACCGGCCACATCCCGGATAGCCCACAGCAGCGGCATGTCCTCGGTCACATCCAGTTGATGGTCTTTTCCATTGAGTTTCAGGGTAATCATGGGCACGCCCGCATAGTTATCGAGTTATGGGGTCGAGCAATCTGCCGCTGGGTTGACGGTTCGGTTGTCGCAGACTGACTCAGGCTGATCGGGCTCTCTTATGCCGGCGCACGCAGGCGTCTGCATCGGGCCTTTGGGATGCGATGGTCGCATCGTTAGGAGGCTAAATTAACCCAGGATCACGCAAAACGCCCTGCACAATCCTGCACAAATAATCTGTGCGTGATTGTGGCAGGGCGTTGTTCAGTTGATCGCGAGCAAGCTTTGCTCCCACCGCGCTCAGTACCGATTGGGTTCCATTTCCAGCTCGACCTGGAAACGCTCGGCAATGTCTTTCTGGATGCGCAGGGCCAAGTCCAGAAGTTGCGGGCCCGTGGCGTTGCCGTAGTTGACCAACACCAACGCCTGCAACTTGTGCACCCCGGCATCACCTTCGCGAAAGCCCTTCCAGCCGGCCCGTTCGATCAACCAGCCGGCGGCGATTTTCATCTGCCCTTCAGGCTGCGGATAAGCCACCAGGTCAGGGTATTGCAGTTTGAGGTGCGCTACGTGCGTAGCCGGCACCAGCGGGTTCTTGAAGAAGCTGCCGGCATTGCCCAGCACGGCCGGGTCCGGGAGTTTTTCGCTGCGGATGCTGCAAATGGCCCGGCTCACGTCGGTGGGTGTCGCCTGCTCGATGCCCTGCTCGGTCAATCGCTGGCGAACCGGACCGTACTCCAGATGCAAGTGTGCGGCGCGACTGAGGGCGAAGCGCACCCGCAGGATCAACCAGCGACCCGCTTGCTGTTTGAACAGGCTGTCGCGATAAGCGAACCGACAGTCTTCAAGGCTGAAATCGCGCAGCTCGCCGGTCTGGCGATCCAGCGCGGTGAGGCCGGCGAAGACGTCCTTGATCTCCACACCGTAGGCGCCGATGTTTTGCATCGGTGCCGCGCCCACAGTACCGGGGATCAGACTGAGGTTCTCCAATCCGGACCAGCCCTGCGCCAACGTGTGCTGGACGAACGGGTGCCAGGGCTCCCCTGCTTCGGCTTCGACCACTACGCGTTCGCCGTCATCGCTGAGCAGGCGAATACCGTGGCTGGCCATGCGCAGCACCAGCGCGTCGATGTCGCCGGTCAGCAACAGGTTGCTGCCGCCCCCTATTACCAACAATGGCACGGCATGTTCGGCGGCATAAGCCAACGCCTCGCGAACATCACCATCGCTGTGGGCTTCGGCGAACAACCGGGCAGTGACGTCCACCCCGAAACTGTTGAAGGGCTTGAGGCTGACGCCCGCCCGCACCTGCAAGGTCATAACCGCCCCTTCAATTCGATCACCAGGCGATCGGTAGCGCGCTCGATCAGGTCCAGCACTTGTTCGAAGCCTTGTTCGCCGTCGTAGTACGGGTCCGGCACATCGTCGAGTTCAGCTTCGTAGCGCCGCAGGAACAGGTCCAGCTCGGCCTTGCCATTGGCCGGTTGCAAGGCCTTGAGGTGGCGCAGGTTGCTGCTGTCCATCGCCAGGATCAGGTCATAGGCGGCGAAATCAGCGCGGGTCACCTGTTGCGCACGCTGGGCCGACAAGTCGTAGCCACGCTTCAGGGCCGCCGCCTGGCTGCGCTTGTCCGGAGCCTTGCCGACGTGCCAGTCACCGGTGCCGGCGGAAGCGACTTCCACCTGCCCGGCCAACCCGGCCTCACGCAACTTGTGGCGCAGGATGCCTTCGGCGGTGGGCGAGCGGCAGATATTGCCGAGGCAGACAAACAGGACCCGCATCAAGCCTCCAGCAGGCGACGAACGCGCTCGAGGTCTTCGGCGGTGTCCACGCCGGTCGGCGGGGCGATCAGCGCATCGGCGACGTGGATCCGCACGCCGTGCCACAGGGCACGCAGCTGTTCCAGGGCTTCAGTGTTTTCCAGCCAGCACGGGCCCCAGGCGACGAAGTCCTGGAGGAAGCCGGCGCGGTAGGCATAGATGCCGATGTGGCGGCGGTATGGCACGCCTTCCGGCATCACGTCACGGCTTTGGGCAAATGCGTCCCGCGCCCAGGGCAACGTCGCGCGGCTGAAGGTCAACGCCAGGCCATTGAGGTCACTGACCACCTTGACCACGTTGGGATTGAACAAGGTCTGCACATCCTCGATCGGCTCGGCCAGGGTGGCCATGCGCGCCTCGGTGTGGGCCGCGAGGTTGGCGGCGACCTGATCGATAACGCTCGGCGGGATCAACGGCTCGTCGCCTTGCACATTGACCACGATAGCGTCGGCGGCAAGACCGAGCTTCGCCGCGACCTCCGCCAGGCGGTCAGTGCCGGAATTATGGTCTTCACGCGTCAGGACGACTTCGGCGCCAAAGCCTTTGCAGGCCTCGACGATGCGCGCATCGTCAGTCGCCACCACCACACGCTGGGCGCTGCTTTTGCAGGCCTGCTCCCAGACATGCTGAATCATCGGCTTGCCGGCAATCGACAGCAACGGCTTGCCGGGCAGGCGCGTCGAAGCGAAACGCGACGGAATGACAACGGTAAAGGCTGCGGTCATTTATCCAGGCGCTCGTCGGTGGTCAGGGTGCGGGCTTCGCTTTCGAGCATCACCGGGATGCCGTCGCGAATCGGGTAGGCCAGGCCGGCCCCCTTGCTGATCAGTTCGGTCTTGTCGGCGCTGAGCTTGAGCGGGCCTTTGCAGACCGGGCAGGCCAGAATATCGAGCAATTTGGTGTCCATGGAATTCCCCTGGATAAAAGGTTTTAAGGCAAAAGCCGATCCGGCAACAGGCGTATCAACTGCGTATCGAACCAGGCCGCGAAAGCCGGTGACGGCGCGGCGTCTACCGCCAGGTACCACCAGTCGGGTGCGGCGAAGGCACGGCATTTGACGGCGTCCTTTTCCGTCATGACCACCGGCAGCGATGGCGTGAAACTCAAGGCCTGGGCGCTGTATTCGGCGTGGTCGGCAAACCCATGCGGTATTGGCCGCCAGTGTAGCGTTTCGAGGGTCTTGAAGAAACGCTGGGGATTGCCGATGCCGGCCACGGCATGCAGGGCCTGGCCGGGTGGAAAATGGTCGAGGGAACGCCGCTCGCCGCTGGCCAGGTTCACCAGCGCGGTGGGGCGCAATTGGAAGGCGAAACCGTCTTCACGGTCGGCACTGGCGCCGTTGTACAGCACCGCGTCGACCGATTGCAGGCGCTCGACCGGCTCGCGCAACGGCCCTGCAGGCAGACAACGGCGGTTGCCCAAGCCGCGGGCGTTGTCTATCAACACCAGCTCGAGGTCCCGGGCCATCCGATAATGCTGCATGCCGTCGTCGGACAGGATCAGGTCCAGTGGTTCGGCCTCCAGCAGCGCCTGGATCGCGCGACTGCGATCAGGGTCGATCATCAACGGCACACCTGTGCGCTGGACGATCAACAGTGGCTCATCACCCGCGATGTCGGCGCCCTGCTCGGCCGCGACCCGCCATGGCAACTGCGGCGGCTTGGCGCCGTAACCCCGGCTGACCACGCCGACCCGCAGGCCACTGCGCTGGCAGTGCTGGATCATCCACAGGATCAACGGTGTCTTGCCGGTGCCACCGACCGTGATATTGCCCACCACCACCAACGGCACGGGGGGCTGGTAGATGTGGCCTTCGCCCGCCAGGAAACGCTCGCGCTTGCCCACCACCACCCGTCGGTACAACCACTCCAGCGGCCGCAACAACGTCAGGGCCGGGTGACCTTCGTACCACGCGGCAAGCAATCGATCGGACATGGCCATCAGGGTGCGGGGGCCGCCTCGACCGTGGTCATGCGCAGATGGCTGAAACCGAGCTTGCCGGCCGCGTCCATGGCGGTGATCACCGATTGATGAGGGGTCTTGCCGTCGGCGCTGATGGACAGCGGCAGGTTGGTGTCGCCGCCGGATTCTTTCTGCAGGGCCTCGATCAGGCTCGCCAGGTCGCTCTTGGGCAGCAATTGGTTGTTCACCGAGAACGCCCCTTCGGCGCTGATGGTGATTTCCAGATTCTTCAGTTGCTGGTCTTCGGCCGGCGAGCCGCTGACGGCCTGTGGCAATTCAACCTTGAGCTGGGTTTCCCGGGTGAACGTGGTGGTCACGACGAAAAACAGCAGCAGGATGAACACCACGTCGATCAGCGATGCAAGGTTGATCTCGATGTTTTCCCGTGGCTTGCGGCGGAATTTCACTTCTTGCCCCCAGCCAGGTCCACGTCACGGTCACCTTGCACCACCTCGACCAGCTTGATCGCTTCCTGCTCCATACCGACCACCAACTCGTCGACACGGCGTTGCAGGAACCGATGGAAGAACACAGCCGGAATACCCACCATCAGGCCGGCGGCGGTGGTGATCAAAGCCTTGGAAATGCCCCCCGCCAGTACTGCGGCGTTAGCGGTCATGCCGGAGCCGGTAAACGCACTGAAGATGTCGATCATGCCCAGCACCGTACCCAGCAGGCCCAGCAGCGGGGACATGGCGGCGATGGTGCCCAGGGTATTGATATAGCGCTCCAGTTCGTGGATGACCCGGGCGGCAGCTTCCTCGATGCACTCCTTCATGATCTCGCGACCATGCTTGGAGTTCGCCAGGCCGGCGGCGAGGACTTCCCCCAAGGGGGAACTGGCCCGCAGCTCCTTGAGCTTGTCCTTGTTCAGTTGCTTGTCCTTGATCCAGACCCAGACCTGCCCGAGCAGATGCTCCGGGGTCACGCGGCTGGCCCGCAGGGTCCACAGGCGTTCGGCAACGATACCCAGTGCCACGATGGAACTCAGAATGATCGGCAACATCATCCAGCCGCCGGATTTGACCAATTCCCACACAGTGACTGCCCCCTCGAAAAAGTGCGCCACTTTATCACACCGACTCGCCTTGCAGACCCGCCCCACCGATAAGCGCATCAGCCGATTGCGCTGGATCAATATTGCCCCGGTGCCCCGACTGCTGGCGGATCACGCCAGTATCGGCGATGCCCGGCCTCGGTACGCGGCCGCTCGAAAGCGCCCAGTTGCAGACGAATGGCGCCCTGCTCGGCACTGTCGTATATCGTCAGGCCCGAGCGCCGATACCGGGCCATCACCTGGGGATGAGGGTGGCCGAACGCGTTGCCCTGCCCTCGGGAGATCAATACCGAATGCGGCTTGAGGCGCGACAGCAACGCCATCGACGACGAACTGCGGCTACCGTGGTGCGGCGCGGCCAGCCACTGGATCGGCGCCGCCAGGGCTTCGTCGAGCAAGGCGCGCTCGGCATGCGTGTCGATATCGCCGGTCAGCAGCAGGCGCTCACCACCGGCCTCCACCAGCAAGACGCAGGACTTCTGGTTGCTCTCGACAGCAGAGGCCCACCGCCACAGTTCGAACCCGACCCCGTCCCATTCCCAGCGCCTGCCACTGTCGCAAGGCCCGGCCAGCAGCTCGGCGGGGAGCGCGTCGGGATCGCCGCTGATCACCTCCAGCGTCGGCAGCTCCTTGCGCACGGCGCGGGCACCGCCAGCGTGATCGGCGTCGGCGTGGCTGAGCAACATCAGGTCCAAGCTGCGCACACCCAGTTTGCGCAAGGTCGGCAGTACGACCCGCTCGCCCGCGTCAGCCTCGCCAAAGCGCGGTCCGGCGTCGTAAAGCAGGGTGTGCCGCCGGGTCCGCACCAGCACCGCCAGCCCTTGGCCCACGTCCAGTTGCCAGATCTCGGCGTGCCCTTGCGGCAGGTGTTCTTGCGGTGGAAAGACCATCAGCAACACCATCGGCCAGCCCAGTAGACGTTGCGGCACACCTTTGGGCAACAGCAGCAAAAAAGCACCGAGGACGGCGATAGCCAAGGCCCAGGGCGGGACCGCAGCAGGGACCCAGGCCGGCATCCGTCCGGCAACCAGCGTCAGCCCCTTGAACAGCAGATCCAACAGCCCGCCGGCGATCCACAGCAGGCCTTCGCCCATGAACGGCACCGGCAACAATGCAGTGCCTAGCAGCGCTGGCGGCAATACCAACAGGCTGATCCAGGGCACCGCGAGCAAGTTCACCAACGGCCCGCTGAGGCTGACCGGCAAGCCCACGATCAACAACAACGGACACAGGCCAAGCGCTACCAGCCACTGGGCACGGGTCCAGGTTTGCCACCAGCGCCAGGGCCCCAGGCGGGCGCCAAAGGTGAACATCAATATGGCCACGGCTGCAAACGACAACCAGAACCCTGGCCGCAAGCTGGCAAGCGGGTCGAACACCAGCACCCCGACGAAGGCCAGCAGCCATGCCCACCACGGATCTGGCTGCTTGAAACGCAAGCGCCACAGCAACACCAGGCCAATCATCGCGCAGGCCCGCCGCACCGGCACCTCGAAGCCGGCGAGCAAGCCGTAGCCCAGGGCGGCGCAAAAGGCCAGCGCACAGGCCCAAGGCAACCACGCCAGCCCCGCCGGCCACAGGCCATAACGCGCCGCTCCGGCCACCAACAGGTACACCAGGCCGGCAAGCAGGCCGATGTGCTGCCCGGAGATCACCAGCAAGTGGACGGTGCCGGTGTCTTGCAGCACCTGCCAATCCTCGCGACTCAGCCCGCCGCCGTCGCCCAGGACCAAGGCCGCCAGCGCGCCGGAGCGGCCATGGGCGTCAACCTGTGCCAACGCCTGGCGCACCTCGTCACGCCAGGCACCCCGGGCCGCGTGCAGGAGATGCCCGTCCTTGACGGTACCGGTCGCACCAACGCCGCGGCTCAACAACCAGGCGGCATAGTCGAAGCCGTGCGGGTTCAACAACCCGGCGGGCCGCTTGAGCTTCACTGCCAATCGCCATCGTTCGCCGCTGTTTACAGGCGGCCCCCCGAACCAGGCGAGGCGCATCGCCGTCGGTAGACGGGTACGGCGCGAATGCACATCGGCCAGTTCGAAGCGCACCACGCCTTCGCCCTGCTGCGGCAAACCGACCACTCGTCCCTCGACCCAGCGGGTTTCGCCGTCGAGCGCGATGGGTAACCGATCGTCCAGCGCAAACTGCGCCGACAGGCAGGCCCAGGCCAGCCCGAACAGGAAAAAACCCAGAGGATAGGTTCGAAACGGCAACGCCATCAGCGCCAGCACCGGCATGGCTGCAATCAGCCATAACGGCGGCAGTGCCGGCAAAAAAATCGGGGCCAACAACCCCAGTGCAAGCGCGACTAACCCTGTGCGCATAACCCGTCCTTGAGAGTGCCCTCTTCAGGCATAGACGGTCCACGGCACCGCTGGCGTTATCAATTGTCACAAAGTCTGAATCTGCCAGCCGTAGAATCCAGACATACTTGCGGCCTTACTGCGTTGAACCGACCGAGAAGCCTTATGCCCCGGCGCCTATTCAAACGTTACATGCCAGACCCAGAGAGCATTCGGGAACATAAGTCCTTACGTTTTCTCGGCACGCTGCTGCACGATCCCAACCTTTGGCACCTCAATCGGCACTCTGTCGCCCGGGCGATGGCTGTTGGCCTGTTTGCCGCGTTCTTGCCAATCCCGCTGCAGATGTTGCTGGCCGCCGCATTGGCCGTCACGGTGCGCGGCAATATGCCGATTGCGGTGAGCCTGGTGTGGCTGACCAATCCGATCACCATGCCGGCGGTGTTTTTCTGCACCTATCAGACCGGCGCCTGGCTGATGGACGTGCCCGCCCGGACGCTGCCCGATGAGCTGACCTGGGAATGGATCAGTGGCCAGTTGTCCACCTTGTGGCAGCCGTTCCTGCTCGGCTCGGTGGTGACCGGCCTGGTACTCGGCGCCCTCGCCTACTTCGTCACCATGAGTTACTGGCGCTGGTGGGTGGCCCGACAGTGGCGGCGGCGCAAGAAAAGCCGGATGTGAGACGCAAAAAGGCCTCCCGGGAAGGGTCATGCTGTTCACTTAAGGCAATCGACAACCCCGTGGCGAGGGAGCTTGCTCCCGCTGGGCCGCGAAGCGGCCCCAAAACCTGCCAGATGTGGAGTATCAGACACACCGCACCCGCCGATTTACGACTGCTTCGCAGCCGAGCGGGAGCAAGCTCCCTCGCCACAGGTCCATCATTTTCTTGACTGAACCGCTTGTCTGGGAATGGAGGCCTTTTTTGGGGTGTTCGTACTGGTGCTATCGCGAGCAGGCTCGCCCCCCACAAGGAATGTTAGGTACGCATCCCGCGCCCGCTGACCAGCAACCGCGCGCAACCGATGTAAAGCACCACGGTCGCCACCAGCATGAAGGTGATCGCGATGCTGATCTTGATGTCCGACACCCCGAGAATGCCATAGCGAAAGGCGTTGACCATGTGCAGCACCGGGTTGGCCAGGGACACGGTCTGCCAGAACGGCGGCAGCAGGGAGATCGAGTAGAACACCCCGCCCAGGTAAGTCAGCGGCGTGAGCACGAACGTCGGGATGATGGAGATGTCATCGAAGTTGCGCGCAAACACGGCATTGATGAACCCCAGCAGCGAAAAGATCGTGGCCGTGAGCACCACCACCAATACCGTCACGCCCAGGTGATGCACCTGCAAATGGGTGAAGAACAACGACAGCAGGGTCACGATCAGGCCCACCGCCAGGCCGCGCAGGACACCGCCCAGGGTGTAGCCGATGAGGATCGTATGGGGCGACACCGGCGAGACCATCAGTTCTTCGATCGAACGCTGGAACTTGCTGCCGAAGAAACTCGACACCACGTTGCCGTAGGAGTTGGTGATCACCGACATCATGATCAGCCCCGGCACGATGTAGTCCATGTACGTGAAGCCACCCATGTCGCCGATCTGCCGGCCGATCAGATTACCGAAGATCACGAAGTACAAGACCATGGTGATGGCCGGTGGCAGCAGCGTCTGTGGCCAGATCCGCATGAAACGCCGGACTTCACGGTAAACGATGGTATTGAGGGCGATGAGGTTGGGGCGCAGCTCGGAACTCATGCTCATACCGCCACCTTCGCCAGATTTTTCTCCACCAGGGACACGAACAACTCCTCGAGGCGATTGGTTTTGTTGCGCAGGCTCAGCACTTCAATGTTTTGCAGGGCCAGTTGGGTGAACAGCCCGGTGATGCCCACGGCTTTGTCGACCTGGACTTCCAGGGTGTGGCTGTCTACCAGGCGGGCCGGATAACCCATGAGCTGGGGCGCCGTCGCCAGGTCGTTTTTCAGGTCCAGCAGGAAGGTTTCCACATGCAGTTGGCTGAGCAACTGGCGCATGCTGGTGTTCTCGACGATGGTGCCGTGGTCGATGATGCCGATGTTGCGGCACAACTGCTCAGCCTCTTCCAGGTAATGGGTGGTAAGGATGATGGTGATGCCTTTCTGGTTCAGCTCGGTGAGGAAGGTCCACATCGAACGACGCAGTTCGATGTCCACGCCGGCAGTCGGTTCGTCGAGGATCAGCAGGCGCGGCTCATGCACCAGTGCGCGGGCAATCATCAGGCGACGCTTCATGCCGCCGGACAGTGAACGGGACGGCACGTCACGCTTGTCCCACAGGCCCAATTGGGTCAGGTACTGCTCGGCGCGCTCGTTGGCGATCTTCGGCGGAATGCCGTAGTAACCGGCCTGGGTCACGACGATGTCGAAAGTCTTTTCGAACTGGTTGAAATTGAATTCCTGGGGCACCACGCCAATGCAGCGCTTGAGGGCGGCAGGCTCGCGGTCCAGGTCGTGACCGAACACGTTCACCGTGCCGCTGGTCTTGTTCACCAAGGTGGAAAGAATGCCGATGGTGGTGGATTTGCCGGCACCGTTCGGGCCGAGCAAGGCGAAAAAGTCACCTTCGGCGACATCCAGATCGATACCACTCAAGGCCTGGAAACCGTTGCCGTAGGTTTTGGTTAGCTGCCGGATGGACAGAGCGGAACTCATATCGGATTACGCACCAAGAAGGGAGGGAAGAAAAGACTAGATAAGGGCGGGCGGCGAGCAATGCAACCACGGCGCACGAAGGCAATGGTGCTTGGCGTCGCCGCACAAGTACAGTCAAGTGTGTCGATAGTAAGTATTAAGTCAACGCGGTCATGACAGCTTTGCGGTAGGCCGGACGCTGCTGCAATCGCGCGTACCAGGCCTGCACGGCAGGTAGCTCGGCGCGCTGGATGGGCATCTCGAACCAGGCATAAATGAAACTGCCCAGGGGAATGTCGCCCATGCCGATTTCATCACCCGACAGGTAGGGCTGCTCACTCAAGGTGCGCTCGACCATGGCCAGCAAATCGTCGCACTCCTTGATCGCCGCATTGATGGCCGTCCAATCCTGTTGCTCGGCCGGGGTGCGCAAGACGCCCCAGAACACCGTGCGAAACGGTGCGGCAAAACTGGAGGTGGTCCAGTCCATCCATTTTTCAGCCTGGGCCCGTGCCTGTACGTCAGCGGGATACCAGGCCGAACCCGACGCATGGCGAGCAGCCAGGTAACGCACAATAGTGTTGGACTCCCAAAGCACGAAGCCGTCGTCCTCGATCATCGGCACCCGACCATTGGGGTTTTTCGCACGGTACTCGGGCGTATCCACCACACCGAATGCCCCGCCCGCATCAATGGCCTCGTAGGCCAGCCCCAACTCTTCTGCGCACCACAACGCCTTGCGCACATTCGATGAATTTTTCCGGCCCCATATCTTCAGCATCACGGCGTCCCTCGATGGATAAATGCCGCAGCAGCATACGCCGGATCAGACACGACTCAAATCACCCTGCATGTCGCCGAGCAAGCGCGGCACCTGCGCGCCGAACAGGTGCGGGTAGCATTTTTCCAGGTGCTCGAAGAAGAACGCTTCGGGCACATCGGCGAACTGGCCGTGGTCGGTGATGTACTCCATCAGCTTTGCCCCTTGCCGATTGAACGGGTGGAACACGCTGTCATGGCGACCGTCGAACTCCAGCGGGGCCACGTCGAACAACTCGCACAGCCCCTGGTTGAATGCCGGCGTGGCCTTGACCCAGCGGTCGTTCAGGTACAGCTCGGTATAACCGTGCATGGCGAACACGTCGCTCCTGAGCAATTCCAGCAAGCGCGGCGTAGACAGGTGATTGCGCACATCCGCCAGGCCGATGCGCGCCGGGATGCCGCAATGCCGGGCGCAACCGGCCAGCAAGGTGGCCTTGGGCACGCAATAGCTTTCGCCTGCAGCCAGCGCGTAACTGCCGCGCAGGGTCGCCGGGTCGCGACTGAAGGTGTAGGGGTTGTAGCGCACCGCCTCGCGCACGGCGTAATACAGGCTGACCGCCTGGGCCTGCGGGTCGCGCTCGGCGCCGCGGTGGGTTTCGGTAAAGTCGATGACCGCGGGGTGATCGCTGTCGATGAAGCGGCCGGGGTTCAGGTATTGCTGCATATAAGGAAAGACCTCTCGGGAAACATCACCGCAGGTAATGCCGAACCAGGTCCTTGTGGCGAGGGAGCTTGCTCCCGCTCGGTTGCGCAGCAACCGTAAAAGTTGGGGGCCGCTACGCAGCCCAGCGGGAGCAAGTTCCCTCGCCACAACAGTGGTTGGCGAACTGGCATCGGGAACCACGAGTTTATCCACCGCCCCGGCCCAGCGATAACGGCATTCCGGCCAAACAATGGCGTTTTCTCACCTTGTTAACGAACGATTTCCCACGGCTGTTGCCAACCAGACTGGCGCAATGCACCCAGGGTTTCCCACGAAATCAATCACATCGCGCTGACCGCCGGTTTTGCAGATGCCGTCTAAGCTCTGAAGGTCGGTTTTGCCTTGGTTCACGGAGGATTACATATGCTGTTGTTGTGGATACTGGTCCTGGTCGTCGGGATCGCCTGGCTGGCGCATCGGCGCACCGACCCGCTGCCCGCGCTGGGTATCGTCGCGGTCTATCTGTTGGCCATGGGCATTTTCAGCCATGCGCCCGGCTGGCTGCTGCTGATCCTCTGGGTGGCACTCGCAGCCGTCGCGGCCCCGCTGCTGCTACCGGACCTGCGCCGCCGGTACTTCAGTGCGCCGATGTTCGACTGGTTCCAGAAAACCCTGCCGCCCATGTCCGAGACCGAGCGCGACGCCATCGACGCCGGCACGGTCTGGTGGGACGGCGAACTGTTCAGCGGCCGCCCGGACTGGGACTTGCTGCTGGCCTACCCCAAGGTGCAACTCACCGAGGAGGAGCAGGCGTTCCTCGACGGCCCCACCGAAGCCCTCTGCGCAATGGTCAGCGACTGGCAGATCGGCCAGGCCATGGACCTGCCGCCTGAAGCCTGGGCCCATATCAAGGAGCACGGGTTCTTCGCGTTGATCATTCCCAAGGAATACGGCGGCAAGGGGTTCTCCGCCTATGCCCACTCCCAGGTGGCAATGAAACTGGCCACGCGCAGCGGCGACCTGGCCTCCACCGTGATGGTCCCCAATTCCCTCGGCCCGGCGGAACTGCTCCTGCACTACGGCACTGATGAGCAACGCGACCATTACCTGCCGCGACTGGCCCGTGGCGACGACATTCCCTGCTTCGCCCTGACCGGGCCGCTGGCCGGCTCCGACGCCGGGGCGATGCCCGACACTGGCGTCATCTGCAAGGGTGAATGGGAGGGCCAGGAAACATTGGGCCTGCGCCTGAACTGGGAAAAGCGCTACATCACCCTCGGTCCGGTAGCCACCCTCCTGGGCCTGGCCTTCAAGGCGTATGACCCCGACCACCTGCTGGGTGAGCAAGAAGACCTGGGCATCAGCCTCGCCTTGATTCCCACCGACACCCCTGGCGTGCATATCGGCCGCCGTCACCTGCCCCTTGGCGCCGCGTTCATGAACGGGCCGAACTGGGGCAAGGACGTGTTCATCCCGCTGGACTTCCTCATTGGCGGCCAGGACATGCTCGGCAAGGGCTGGATGATGCTGATGAACTGCCTGTCGGTCGGACGCTCGATTTCCCTGCCGGCGGTGGGTACCGGTGCTGCAAAGTTCACCAGCCTGGTAACGGGCCAGTACGCCCAGGTGCGCGAGCAATTCAACGTACCGTTGTCGGCGTTCGAAGGTATCCAGGAAGCCATGGCACGCATCGGTGGCAACGCCTGGATGATGGATGCCGCACGCATGCTGACCGCCAACGCCGTGGACCTGGGGGAAAAGCCTTCGGTGCTGTCGGCCATTCTCAAGTACCACCTGACCGAACGCGGCCGCGAGTGCATCAGCCACGCCATGGACGTGCATGGCGGCAAGGGCATCATCATGGGCCCGAACAATTACCTGGGTCGCAGTTGGCAAGGTGCGCCGATCTTCATCACGGTCGAAGGCGCGAACATCCTGTCGCGCAACCTGATGATCTTTGGCCAGGGCGCCATTCGCTGCCATCCGTTCGTGCTCAAGGAAATGGCCCTGGCAAGCCGCGAAGACAAGGACCAGGCACTGGTCGAGTTCGACGCCTTATTGCTCAAGCACATTGGTTTTGCCGTGAGTAACGCCGCCAGCACCCTGGTGCTTAACCTCGGCCTGGGGCATTTCGAGAAGGCCCCCGGCAATGCCTTGAGCCAGGGTTATTTTCGCGCCCTCAACCGGCAGGCTGCGGCGTTCGCCCTGCTGGCGGACCTGAGCATGATGCTGCTGGGGGGTGAACTCAAACGCCGGGAACGCTTGTCGGCCCGCCTGGGCGACGTATTGAGCAACCTGTACCTGGCCTCCGCAGCGCTCAAGCGCTATCACGACCTGGACTCGCCGGACCACATGACACCGCTGTTCACCTGGGCCATGGAGGAAAGCCTGGGCCAGTCGGAGCGTGCGCTGGATGAACTGCTGAGCAACTTCCCGAACCGGGTGCTGGGTTGTCTGTTGCGCCTGGTGGTGTTCCCCTTCGGTCGGCGTCACAAGGGCCCGAGCGACAGGCTCGACGCCGAGGTGGCGGCGGTCATCGGCCGGCCCAAGGGTGATCCGACCCTCGAAGAGCTGCTGCAGGGCTGCTATCGCCCGCAATCGATCGACGACCCGGTGGGCGCCCTGCAATACGCTGCCGACCTGCTGGCCGCCGCTCATCCGCTGCACAAGAAACTGCACGTCGCGCTCAAGCAGGGTCAGCTCAACCCAGCGCCGGGCGAACCCCTCATCGACGCAGCCCTGGAAGCGGGTGTGCTGCAAGCCGGTGAAGCGCAGACCTTGCGCGCGGCCGAGGCGGCGCGGCGCAAAGTCATCGATGTGGATGATTTCGACAAGGAGCAATTGACACTCGCCGAAGCCAAAGTGCGCTGAGCGGACAGCGTTTCAACCCCGGTGCCAAGGGGTTGTACCGTCGTGGCGAGGGAGCTTGCTTCAACCGCAAAAGCCGGGAGCCGCTACGCAGCCCAGCGGGAGCAAGCTCCCTCGACACGAAGGCTGACTCTCATCGGCCCGATCCGCTCAAGCGTATGAAACTGCGCGCAGGCCCTTTATACTCCTGCGCCCGTTTTGCTCTTGAGGACTTATCTCGTGTCCAATGTCGTTGCCGATCACCTTGTCTTGCTTGACCACTTGCGCAGCATTCTGGTCGCCGTGGGTGAGGCCGAACAGGTGCCCGAAGAAAGCCACGCCCTGTTTCTGGAGCGCTTCGACGAGTTGCGCGCGCAACTGCCCGTCGACCCGATCGAAAGCCAGTACCTGGGCCAGGACCTCCTGTGCCAAGTGATCGTCCGTTATCCACAAATCGCCCACCTGGTGCCTCGCGACCTGCTCTGGTACTTCGCCGGCGACTGCCTGCACTACATGCCCGACGAAGAAATCGCCCTGTACCAGGCCCTGGAGGAGCGTCGTTTCGAAGCCGAGCAAAACGACGAGCCTTTCGACTGGAACCAGGAAAAGCAATTGCTGGCGATGTCGGACCAGGACAGCAAGCACTGATTGCGATCCGTCATGCAAAGGCCCGCACGGTTAACCCTGCGGGCTTTTTTTTGCCTTGCCAAAGTGTGTTGCCTGGACGGGCCTCATCGCGAGCGAGCTCGCCCCCACACTGGTTGCGGTTGATCAACATTCATCGGCTCAGCAGACCTCTTGTGGGAGCGAGCTCGCGATGAGGCCCGTCACAACAACCCATCACTCTCCGGCAACTCATAACGTGTCGCGACCTTGCTGGAACCACTCCCGCCGCCCACCGTGCTCAAGGTCGGTTCCTTCTCCAGACACGCCACCAGATAATCAATGAACACCCGCAACTTGGGCGGCAGGTAGCGGGTCGGTGAATGCAGCAACCACAAGCCACCGTGGTAGGAAGCCAGGAACGTCCAGTCGGCCAATACCTGTACGATCAAGCCTTGCTCCAAGGCATGACGGGCGGTGAAGTACGGCAGGCTGCCAATGCCGATGTTCTGCAAGACGGCCCCCAACCGCACGCCCGTGTGATTGGCCGCGTAGCGTCCGCGCACGCTGACGGTAACGGCCTTGCTGCCTTTCTTGAATTTCCAGCGCGCATCGTTCGGGGTTGCCCCCAGGTAAATGCAGCTGTGCTCCAACAGGTCATGAGGATGCGTGGGCGTACCGTGTTCAGCCAGGTACTGCGGCGTGGCGCAGAGCAGGTGATCAATGGTCAGCAACTGACGCCCCACCAGCCCGACCGGAGGTTGATCGGTAATCCGGATGGCCAGGTCGACGTGATCATCGATCAGGTCGACCTGCCGATCCTCCAGGAACAGCTCCACATCGACCTTCGGATAACGACGCAAGAATTCGGGCATGTGCGGATGAATCACGAAACGCCCCACCGCCTTGGGTACGCTGATGCGGATGCGACCTTCAGCCTCCTGAGTGAACTGCCCGCTGATTTCCATCACCGACCGAGCGGCGGCGACCATTTCCTGACAGCGCTTGAACACCTCTTCCCCACCATCGCTCAAACGCAACTTGCGGGTGGTGCGTTGCAACAAACGGGTCGCCAGGGCTTTCTCCAAGCGAGAAATACTGCGGCTGATGGCCGACGGTGATGAACCTGACTGGCGGGCCGCCTCGGAGAAACTGCCGGTCTCCACGACCTTGACGAAGATGGCCATTTCGGCCAGCAACGGCAACGGTAGATTTGTGCTCATGGCGCAACAGTCCTTTGAAATTTGAACGGATTATCACCCTTTTACGCCCTACCTATAATCCCGTCACAATTTCTGATGTGGATATGGCACATGACGCTTCGCCTCTTTTTCCATAGCGATGACCTCAAGGCCAACGTGGAAGTCCTGGATTGCAGCCCCCGGGAACATGAGTTTGCCGTGGTGCTGCACGCCACGCTGTTCCATCCCCAGGGTGGCGGTCAGCCCTGCGACACCGGATGGATCGGCGAAAGCCAGGTGCTACGCGTGGTCCAGGAAGGGCCACAGATCGTCCATTACGTCGACAGTCCGGTGGCCTTGGGCACCGCCGCGATCCGCGTGGATGCGCAACGTCGACAGTTGAATGCGCGCCTGCACTCGGCTGGGCATCTGATCGGCCATTTCGCCGAGACCCGCGGCTGGACGCCGATCAAGGCCCATCACTGGCCCGGTGAAAGCCGCGTACAGTTCCAGCCAAGGGAAAATCCTCAGGAACTGGACATCTCGATGATCCAGCAAGGCATCGACGAATGGATTGCCAACGACCTGCCGCGCCTGATCACGTTACGCGAAGGCCTGCGCGAAGTCGGTTTCGGTGAGCTGCCCGCCTACGGTTGCGGCGGCACTCACGTGCAGCACCTGCAGGAACTGGGAACAGTCACCATCGCCTCGCTTTCGCAAAAGAAAGGAATCCTGTCAGTGCATTACCACGTGGCCTGATATCCGCCAGCCCCTGCGACCAGCAATGGCTCGCAGGTCTCGCCTCCCCCGTCAGACCTGGCTCCTGCAAATCCCTTTCACAGCACAAAAAGACAGATTATTGACGCCCATTTGTGCGATTTTTTCCCTTCCGTCACTTTTTAGTCATTTTTTTATTTAAGGCGTGGCGCTTTGCCATGCTTGAACTACCGTCAAACAGAAGCGATGACAGGGTCGGCAAAACGCTCCCTGAAGCGAACTGATCGACACCGTCATCGCCTTCGAAAATCCCGGAGCTCCCGGGTACCGAAAAGTCGTTTGCAAGCAGCCTGTCGTTCAGTCAGGCCGGTGAAATGCGCCCGTTTGTTGGTAAGCGACGAGGCCTGAAACCGGAATCAATGAACAGTCAGGTTAGATGGAAAGGGGTAGCCCGGGCCTCTTAAGTGATCCGAGGCAAATAGACAAGCCTAGGGATGGCCTCTTCATCGAGGATCACTTCATGACCCATCGTACTGCTCCCGTTCTAAAACATTTCCTTCATGGCCTGTTCTGGATGGGTCTTGGCTTGGATGCGGCCCAGGCCGCAGCGGCAAATTGTTCGCAACTGGACAATTTGCCGGCAACCTTCGAGGTCGGCCAAGGGCTCCAGAGCGAACTGCGCATTCTCGCCCCCGTGACGAAGTTGGCAGTCGGCGACCCGAAAATTGCCGATGTGCAGCCCAGTGGCAGCGATGCCTTTATTCTCACGGGCCTGGCACCCGGCGCCACCAGCCTGATGGTCTGGACCGACTGTTCGAAGATACCGCGCCAGAGCATGATCTTTGTCAAAGGCCGGGCCACCGAGGCGCTGACCGGTGCTGCGAGCATACCGTCCGAAGATCCGATGCTGCTCGCCCAGGTGCAGACCGACATTCGTTTCGTTGAAGTCAGCCGGACCAAACTCAAGGAAGCCTCGACATCGATTTTTGGCAGCCGTGGCAACTTCCTGTTCGGCTCGCCGAGAACCTTGCCCACTGTCGGCGGTATTGTCCGGCCTTCATTGCCGGTCAATAACGACATGTTCAACCTGTCCTTTGCCACCGGTAAGACCCTGTTGATGATCAACGCACTGGAAGGCAGCGGTTTCGCCTATACCCTGGCGCGGCCGAGCCTGGTGGCCCTCAGCGGGCAGAGTGCGAGCTTCCTGGCCGGCGGCGAAGTGCCGATCCCGGTGCCCAGTGCCGGTAGCGACAACGTGTCCATCGAGTACAAGGAATTCGGCATTCGCCTGACCCTGACCCCCACCGTCATCGGCAAGAATCGCATCGCACTGAAGGTGGCTCCGGAAGTCAGTGAGCTGGACTTCACCAACGCGGTGAACATCGCCGGAACCCTGGTGCCAGCACTCACGGTACGTCGTACCGACACCAGCATCGCCTTGGCCGATGGCGAAAGCTTCGTCATCAGCGGCCTGATCAGCACCCGCAACAGCTCCCAGGTGAACAAGTTTCCAGGGCTGGGCGATGTGCCGATTCTCGGCGCGTTCTTTCGTGACAACGCCATCAACCGCGAAGAGCGCGAACTGCTGATGATCGTCACGCCGCACCTGGTCCAACCGTTGGCCGCCGACGCGCAACTGCCAACATTGCCGGGCGAACAACTGCGCAATTACGACCCGAATTTCTACCGTATGTACTTCCTCGAACATGGCGAGTTCGACAACCGCAGCGGGCTTTCCCAATGAGCCGGCGCCTGGTGTGCAACGCGTACGACGTCCAACGGTTCGCCAAGGGGTATTCCATGAAAACAGTGATCGCATTAGCGGCGTCCTTGATGCTTGCCGGTTGTGCCAGCAGCGGCGTGGTGGCTTCACGCGCGACCGATTGCGCCAAGCCCGGAGCCGACCAGGAACTGGCCTTGAACATGGCCGAAGACATGGCCAACGAAGGTCGTTTGTACGCCAGCCTGGCGAACCTCGAACGCTTGCCCGAGGACTTGGTCCAGGTCCGCCTGCGCAAGGCTCGGGTGCTGCGCCTGATGGGCCGCAACGAGGCCGAACCGTTGTACAAAAGCCTGCTCGGGACATGCCTGGCCGCAGACGGTGAACATGGCCTTGGTCAATTGGCAGTCGCCAAAAATGACAATGCAGCCGCTACGCAATACCTCGAACGCGCAGCGAAAATGGCCCCGACCGAAGGCAAGATCCGCAACGACCTGGGTGTCGTCTACCTCAACCAACGACGCATTTCAGAAGCCCGCTTCGAGTTCATGACCGCCATGGAGCTCCAGCAGTCCGACACGCTGGCTGCGCTCAACATGGTGACCCTGCTGATCTACCAGGACAACTGGAAGCAGGCCGCCGAGCTCGCGAACATGGCCAAGCTGAGCCCCCAGCAAGTGGCAGATGCCCAAGCCCGTGCGGAAAAAATCAGGGGTTCGGCCACAAACACAATGACGTCACCCGCCAACCGCCCCACCGAGATCGTCGATGCCTCAACCGGCGCGGTCAAGTAGAGCGTTACGAGGAGTCCAAGAAATGATGACCAAACAATTGATGATCGCATGCATGGTGACCCTTTCCAGCAGCGCCTGGGCCATTGACCCAGGCCCCTCTTCGGCCGCACAGCAAGGCACCGAGAGCTGGATGCAACTGCAGATTCGCGGCGTGGTGGCCTCCACCAACCTGCAAACCGCCTCGGCCGCCGAGCGCGAGATGGCCATGCAGCGTTGGCTCAACAGCTTCAACTACCCGATCCCGGAATTCTTTGACCAGGACTCGGCAGGAGAAATCACCAGTAGCAAATGAACCACGCAGAAAACGAAAAGATCGCAGCCCTCGACAGCGCCTACATTGATCCGATGTAGGAACTGCCGAGGGCTGCGGTCTTTTGGTCTTTCCTGCATGAACCGAACGCGCTTGGCAGAGGCTATGGCTTTATCTGGCCGGGCGTGACTTTTGGCTTTTTGGGTGTTCGACCGGGTATCAGCATTCAGGCCATAACCCTTGTGGCGAGGGAGCTTGCTCCCGCTGGGTCGCGCAGCGGCCCCTGGCTTTTGGGCGTCTGCTGCGCAGCCGAGCGGGAGCAAGCTCCCTCGCCACGGTTACCGGCTTCGGCCTGACACTCCATGTACCGCGTGCCCCAACAGCGCGGTTCGACGTTTAGCTAAATCTCGCGGCCACAGGGGCGGGGTATTTACTGGAGGGATCGAGTGACGACAGATAGGTGACTGTCAGAAAGATCTGTGGGAGCGAGCTTGCTCGCGATAGCGGACCGACATTCAACACCGTCATTGACTGTCAAGCCATTATCGCGAGCAAGCTCGCTCCCACAATGGGCCTGTGGTGAACACAAGGCTCATGGACACTCACCGATCTACATATTCCCGAAGGCCCTGAACACGCCGATCATGGCCGGGCCGATGGCAACCAGGAAGAAGCTCGGCCACAGGCAGAAGATCAGCGGGAAGATCAGCTTGGTGCCAATCTTGGCCCCCATCTCTTCCGCGGCCTGGGTGCGCCGGTCGCGAAACTCATCGGCGTAGATCCGCAGGGTATCGGCCACGCTGGTGCCGAAACGAATGCTCTGCGCCAGCAGGCTGACCAAACCCTGGATATCCTCCAGGCCGGTGCGCACGGCCAGTTGCTTGAGCGCCTCGGTGCTGGTGATGCCCGCCCGGATCTGCGCGTTGACCAGCGCCAGTTCCTCGGCCAGTTCAACCTGGCTGACTGACATCTCTTCGGCCACCCGCTCGATCGTCGTGGGCAGGGCCAGGCCCGACTCGACGCAAACCACCATCAGGTCCAAGGCGTCCGGGAACGCGGCGCGCAGCCGGCCTTGCCGTGCCTGCTTGCGTTTACCGACGTAGATCGCCGGCAGCAACCAACCGATACCCGCGATGAGGGTGACCGCCAGCAGACCAATGGCCACTGAAACCTTGACCATCGGCAGCAGCAACAACGCAATGCCGACCAGCAACAACGGCAACATCAGGCGCACCGCCCAATACATCTGCACCGCCGAGGCAGAGCGGTAACCGGCATGGGTCAGCAAAGTCTGGGTGGCGGACGTGTGGGCCTGGTCGGTGGAAGCAAAGCGTTGGCCGATCCGTTCCAGCAAGAGTTGCAGGTTACCCGGCGCCTCCTGCCCCGTCGTGCTTCCAGCGTAACCGCGCTTGATCAACGCCAGGCGCCGCTGCACCGGATCCTGCAAGCCCAGCATCAATAGCAGGAGCGCGACGGCCGCCAGCACCGTGCTGAGGCCAATCGCGGCGATGAACAACAGGCGCGCCAGTTCTTCGTTACCGGTAAACCGACTCAACAATCCGAGCAAAAAGTCCATGACTGAAACCTCTTGGCGCAACAGCGCTTAAACCTGGATCCGGATGATCTTCTTTATCCAGAAAATCCCGATCAACATGGCGCAGAATGCGCCGATGATCAGCTTGTGCCCTATGGGGTCATTGATCAGCACCGGCATGTAGCTGGGGCTGGTGAGCACGATGGCGATCGCCAGCACGAACGGGATCGCCACCAGCACCCAGGCCGACATGCGCCCTTCGGCCGACAACGTCTTGATCTTGCGCTGGAACCGGAAACGCCCGCGAATCAGGCGGCTCAAGCGCTCCAGCACTTCGGTCAGGTTGCCGCCGGTCTCGCGGTGGATGAGAATCGAAGTCACCAGCATCATCACCGTCATGCTCGGCATCCGCTCCAGCAGGCCGAGCATGGCCCGGCGCACGTCGTTGCCGTAGTTGATATCGGAAAAGGTCATACCGAATTCCTGGGCGACCGGCCCTTTGTGCTCCTCGGCGACCAGACGCAGGGTTTCGTTGAACGGATGCCCGGCGCGCAAGGCCCGGCACATGGCGTCCAGCGCATCCGGCAAACCTTCCTCGAACGCGGCGAAACGCTTGTTGCGGTCACGCAGGATTTTCAACACCGGCACCCAGGTCAACGCAAATGCCGCCAGCAGCGCCAGCCACCAGACGGGCGAGACCATCAGTACCAAGGCACCGGCCGCCGCCCCCAGGACCAGACCCAGCAGCATGACCCGATAGGCCCGGTATTCATGACCGGACTGCTCGATCAGTTGGGTCAGGTTGGCCATGAATGGCAGCTGTTCCAGGCGGGCTTCCAAGGGTGACAGGCGCGTCAGGTATTTCTGCCGCAACACGGTCTGCATGTTGGGCAAGTGGTTGGCCTTCTCCAGCACATGCAAGCGCCCGCGAATGCGCTTGCGCATCTTGCCGGCTTCACCGAACACCGGCACCACCACACCCTGGGACAGCAGGAATACGGCGATGAACACCATGCCGAGGAAAATCAGAATGAACTCACTGGGGATATTGCTCATGACGTCCGGCTCTCCATCCACTCAGGGCGAAACAGGGTCAGTGGCAGTTCGATGCCGCGCTTGGCCAGCACATCGCGGAACGCCGGGATCATGCCACTGGGCCGATACTCCCCAAGCACCTCGCCGTGCTCACCGATGCCCTGGCGCACGAAGGAGAAAATTTCGGTCATGGTGATGATCTCTCCTTCCATCCCATTGATCTCTTGCATGCTCACCACGCGTCGCTTGCCGTCTTCTTGACGCTCCAGTTGGATCACCACATCGATGGCCGAGGCAATTTGTTGACGCATGGCCTTGATCGGAAACGTCGCCCCGGTCATCGACACCATGTTCTCGATTCGACCTAATGCGTCCCGTGCGGTGTTGGCGTGAATGGTGGTCAGCGAACCGTCGTGGCCGGTGTTCATCGCCGTGAGCATGTCCATCGCCTCGGCGCCACGCACCTCGCCGATGACAATGCGGTCCGGACGCATCCGCAAGCTATTGCGCACCAATTCCCGCTGGCTCACCTCGCCACGTCCCTCGATGTTCGACGGCCGGGTTTCCAGGCGTACCACGTGAGGTTGCTGCAGTTGCAACTCGGCCGAATCCTCGATGGTGACGATGCGTTCGTTGTGGGGGATGAAACTCGACAGCACGTTGAGCATGGTGGTCTTGCCGCTGCCGGTCCCGCCGGAGATCAGCACATTCAGGCGCCCGCGAACAATGGCCTTGAGCAGCAAGGCAATGGCCGGGGTCATGGTGCCGACCTGGATCAGGCTGTCGGTGTTGAGCAGGTCCACGGCGAAGCGCCGGATCGACATGCTTGGACCGTCGATGGCCAGCGGTGGAATGATCGCGTTGACCCGCGAACCGTCCTTGAGCCGGGCGTCCACCAACGGCGAGGACTCGTCGATACGTCGCCCCAGGCTGGAAACGATGCGGTCGATGATGTTCAGCAGATGCTGGTCGTCGCGAAAACGCACGTCGGTGCGTTGCAGCTTGCCGAAGCGCTCGACGTAGACCGAGGCAAACCCGTTGACCAGGATGTCGGACACGCTATGGTCGGCCAACAGCGGTTCCAGCGGCCCGAGACCGAGCACTTCATCGGTGATCTGCTTGATGATCAGTTGCCGGCTGACGGTACTCACCGGCGCCGAATGTTCCTCGAGCAGACGCTGGCAAATTTCGCGTATCTGCCGCGCGGCCTCGGCTTGCTCAAGGGTATCGAGCAACGACAGGTCCATGACCTTGAGCAGTTGCTGGTAGATCTTTTCCCGCCATTCGGCCTCCACCGGGGTCACCTGGCTGCGGGTTTCATACAGCACGTCGGGGATGGCCTGTTCCCAGGCCATCAAGGCGTCCGTCGGGTCCGGCAAGCCGTCCTCGGGCTGGGTGCCCGCTGAGGCGCCGGATTTGGAAGGTTGTTTGCGCAAGCGGTTACGAAAGTCGCTGATCATGGGTCATCCCCCGAAAAAACGGTTGAAGGCACGTTTAAGCAAGCCCTTGTCCGTGGACATCTGGTGACCGACCAGGTCTTCGGTCAAATCGCGCAGGGCGGCGGTGATGGCCGCCTTCGGCGCATGCAGCCCCAACGGCACGCCAGTGTTCTGACTCTGGCTGACCAGGTTGAAGTCATTGGGCAATTTCGACAGGTTCGTGCAACGCAGGGCCTCGCCGATGTCCTTGAGGCTGACGGCGGCGTTTTTGTCATAGCGATTGATCACGATCTGCAACTGATCCCCGCGCACGCCCAGGTCTTCACGCAGGATCCGCACCAGGGCGCTGGCATCGCGCAGGTGGCTGACGCTCTGTTGCACCACCACGTACACCCGGTCCACCTGCTCCAGCACCGAGCCGGTGAGGTGGTCGATCTGCCGCGGCAGGTCCACCACCACCCAGTCATAGCTGGTACGGGCCAGTTGCAACAGGGCATCGAGCTGTTCGGGTTGGGCGTCCTGGGGCAGGCACAACTCGCCGGCCCGGCCACCGAGCACATGCAGGGTCGGGCTGAAGTGGCTGCAAAAACCCCGCAGCGCGACGCTGTCCATGTCATCGATCTGCTGCAGCACTTCCAGATGGCTGTGGGACTGCGCTACGTCCAGGTAATGGGTCACGCTGCCAAATTGCAGGTCCATGTCCAGCAACAGCGTATTGCCGGCCCGGGTGCTGAGTTGTTGGGCCAGGTTGCACGCCACCAGGGTTCCGCCGGAACCGCCCTTGGCGCTGATCACCGCGATCAGCTTCCCTTCATTGCCGTTGCCGAGGCGGACTTCCGTCACCAGGCGATTCAGGGCCGCCACCAACTCTGTATCGGCGATGGGTTCGGGCAGCACGTCCCGGGCGCCGGCCTGCATCGCCAGGCGCATGCCCTCCTGCTCACCCAAGGGACCACACACCAGCATCGGCGGACGTTCATGGGCCGGACGTTGCAGCAAGGCTGACAATTCTTCGCGCCACAGGTGGCTGACGCGTAGCAGCAACAGGTCGGGCATGCGGTCCAGGCCGTAGAGCGGGTCGACATGCCCGTTGCTGACCAGGCGCGTGCTCACCTCAAGGCCAGGCATACGCTGGCAGACGCATTGCAGGTCACGCAGGGCCGTGGCATCGCGGCTGCTGATCAGTATCCGCAGCCCGGCTCTGCCAGTCGCGGTCGAAAGCGGAGTTTCCCTGGTATTCAGCATGGTGTGATCTCCCCGGAATCGGAATGACGCCCAAGGCTTTCGCGTGGCAAGGTTGCCCTGAACGCGGGCAAGGTAATGGGCACGCCTAAGCCGGGAATGAACAGGTTGAAAACGAAGTTCTCCACGCTCAAGCGAACGTAGCGAATGGCACGGAAACCGTTGGCGCCGGAGGTGTCGGCTGGGTTCGCCACGACGGCTCCGTTGACATCCAGGTAGGTCAGCGCCAGGTTCGTGGTCGCCAGGCTGGTGATCAGTTGACTGGTGCCGGCGTCCGTCGCGGCGTTGAAGATGGCCCGACGCAACACCACCGGGTCGCTGATATTGCACACCGCCGCCAGCCGGACTCCACGGCGCGCCGCTTCATCCAGCGCGTTGACCGTGAAGTACAACCGGCCCATTTCCACCACGCCGAACAGCAGGATGAACACCAGCAAGCCCACGAACGAGAACTCCACGATGTAAGTGCCGCGCATGTGTTTGTGATTCATCACAGCGCCCTCATCACGGTGGTTGCGACCAACTGGATCCCCAGCGGAATGGCATTGCCGAAAAATCCTGGAATCGAACCGGTGCAGTTCCCCGCACCAATCACCGGACAGAAGGGGTAGGTAATGGTGACGCGCACATGATCGATGCCCTCGGCGGCGACCTGAACGTGAGCCGTGGTCAACCCTGACACCACGGCGGTGCCGGTAGCACTGGGCACGCCATACACCGCGACGTTTTTTGTCTGGGTCAGCAACGTGTTGTTCAGCGTGATGCCGCCCAGGGTGGTATTCCACGCCTGGCTGGCGACGAAACGGTCGGCATCGCGACTGGCCTGCAATAGCACGTTGTATTGGTAGAGCATGCGGCCGAACTCGCCGAAGGCCAGCAGCAGCAACAGCAGCAACGGCAGCACCAGGGTGAACTCCACCAGCGCTACGCCTTGCTGGGCTTGTGCGGGTTTGAAATGAGAAAGTCCCATGACGCCTCCTACGAGTCGGTGCTCGGCGTGCCGCTGCCGTTGAGATAGGTTTTGTAGAGCTGGATGATCTGCGGACCGGAATCGGTGGAGGGCGTAGGACCGGGCACGTTGTCGCCTTCGCACTCCTGGACGAACTGGCCGAAGATAATGGACTCCGAACCACCGCCGTCCACCGGCTGCACGACGAAATAGCAGCCGAACCCCAAGACTGGAATCGACGTCGAGCCGCTCAGCTTCCCGGCGCAATCACCGATCACGATTTTCAACATCCGGCGCTCGAAAACCCCGTTGCTTTCACAACCGCTGCCGCCCCCCGCCACACAGGCGGCGACCTGGGCCCGCCAGTCGTTGTAGTCCTGTATCGCCTCGCCGCCCGCCGAAAGATCGCCGTTGCTCGAATTGATGGATTGGCCTTTGTATTGCGCCTGGGAGAGCGCATCGTTGTAGGTGATCGCCGGGGTGCCTGAGGACGTGACCAGGTCCGGCGGGTAGTCCGAAGAACTGACGGGGCCGTTGTAGATACCGAAGCGCGTATTCAAGCCTTGGGAAGTAGGACCGGCTTTATTACCGGGCGCAGTCTGGACGTTGTCGCCGACACTGCGGCAAACCGAGCCACCACCGGCCAGATCCTCGCGGACTGCGCTGCCGCCTGAGCCGAAATCCAGCAATTGGAAGTTGCCCGGGCCGATGGGTGATGTGTTCCCCGCCGCCGTTTTCAAGACTTCCAGATCGCCAAACTGATACCCCCAGAAGTTGCCGGCGGCCGGGTCGTATTGAGTGGGATCGCCACAGACCATCAACGGCGCCAGATCACACGGAGAGGTGGGGCTGGGCCCCGCGGTGGCAATCGCCGCCACGCGCTTGTTGCCCAAGCCGGCGCTGCCCATCGTTTGCACGAAGCTCCAGAAAAAACCGTTCAATTGATAACTGGCCACCGACACCCGTACGTATTTGGCATCGGTAGGCCCTGGATAGGAGAACGGGCCGTAGACGCTGCTGGACAGTTCCACCACGGCAAACGCCCCCGGGTTGCCAGCAACGGCGGTTGCCAGTTCGGTGTTGCCGGCGGCGTTGGCGTTTCTGTTGAGCGTGTCCAGGGCCGCCGCGCGAGTGGTGCTGGCCATGTTGATGCTGCCACTCACCTGGCTCAGGGTCTTGGCCCCGCCCAGGGCGGCGGCATCCACCGCATTTTGCAGACGCGTCTTGTTCAGCAGCATGTGCCCGCCATCCAGGGCCAACGCCGCCATCATGGAAATCGCTACCAACGCGATCACCATCAGTACACTCACCGCCCCTCCCTGGCGCCGGATATTGGCATTCATCATCGAGCCCTCATACAACGTTTGAGGATCGGCATCGCCACGGTCCACAAGGGCCTGGCATGGAGGGTGTTACTCAGCGGACATTGATCACACTGCTTTCAGTTCCGCGGATCAGCGTGATCGCCCCGCCTTGCGGCTTGGCACTGCGCTGTACCACAGGTTTTGGCAGTGGAGCGGCCATCGCCATGACTGGCGCCGGGGCTGGCGGTGCAACGGCCACGGCCTTTTTCTCCAGGTTCAACGGGTTGCGCAAGGCCAATTGCAACTTGCCCTCGGTCTGCGCAGTGACCAGCAATTCCGCTTCGGTGGCCGACATTTCCAACGTCACAGCACGCACCACTACGGGTTGGGTCTTGTCCGTGCCTGCGGTCTGGTCCACGGCCAGTACCCGCAGGTTTTCCAGGAGGGTCCGGGACGTCGCACTGTTGCTGCCGGCACTGGTGGTCTTGGTCGCCAAGACATCGACCCGGTTGCCCGGCAGGAGGAAGCCACCCACGCCGACCACATCATCCACCCTTACCGAAATGGCGCGTTTGTCCGGTGCGATCAGCGAAGCCAGGGTGCTGCCACCCAGGTGCTCACTCAACCGCGCGCCCCGCACGATGTCGCCACGCAGAATGTCGAAGGTGGCAATCTTGCCTACGGCCTGCTCGCTGGAATCGAAGGCGTCGTCCGGGATCGTGTCCATGGGCATGCGCACGGTGGTGACCTGCTGGGCCTCGACCATTTGCCCGAAGGGGATTTCCACCGTGGCGACCACCACGCTTCGCAAGTGGTCATCGGGGGTCGCATTGAGTCGTGCGCTCAGCCAGGAGTCGGCCATCCATGCGGCACCAAGGCCCATTACCAGGGAAACGCCTATCAGGGGAAGCGTACGAGAGCTCATGTCGGTATCTCCAGATCAAAGGAAGTCGAGCTGAACGAAATAGTTGTGCCAGGCCCATTCCAACTCTTGCGGTGACAGGGGCCCGGAACCGCCCAGGTAGCGCTGGCGGTCAAGCGCCATGTTCAACAGGTCACGGGGATGGCAAGGCACCAGCGGCATGCCTTCGCCTGCGTAAAGCCGCTGCAGGACATAGCGCACCAACAGGGGGTCATACGGGATGCCCAGGCGTTCGCATTCCTGGCGCCAGATCTGTTCGTACTCCTCGGGCTTGAGGTAGCCGAACTGCACCTTGTAGCCAATGCGCCGCAGGAAGGCCTCGTCGGCCAATTCGAGGGGATTGAGGTTGGTGGAAAACACCAGCACCAGGTCGAATGGCAGCTCGCAATGCCGGCCGCCGCCCAGGTTGATGAAGTCGCGCTTCTCCTCCATGGGCACGATCCAGCGATTGAGCAACTCGGCTGGGGCCATGCGCTGGCGGCCCATGTCATCGATGATGAACAGGCCGTTGCTGGCCTTGAGCTGCAAAGCCGCCTGGTATTGCCGGGTGAACGGGTCGTAGCGCACGTCCAGCTGTTCCATGTTCAGCTCGCCGCCGGTAATGACGATCGGGCGTTTGCAGCACAGCAGCCGGCGGTCGATGCCTTCGTTGAGCATCAGGTTGTTCGATTGGCCGTGGTCATCCAGGCGCTGGTGCACCTGCGGGTCGTAGATCTCGATGACCGACTCGTTGATGACGATGGCATGGGGCACCCAGATCGCCTCGGCGAACAGCCGGATCAATCGGCTGCTGACATAGGTTTTGCCCGTGCCCGCCGGACCGTAGATCATGATCGCCCGCCCGGAATTCAGGGCGACGCCCAACTGGTCGAGCATGCCTTGGCTCAGCACCAGGCCGGCCAAGGCCTGGTGCATGTCCTTGGCGGTGATGCGGCCATGGTGAATGGTCTGGATCTTGATCAGCGAGCGATAGGTGCTGACCGGGAACGGGGCCGCGCCGATGTAGCCGCTACGGGCCAGGGCGTCACGCGCCGAACTGCGACCGCGTTCGGTCAGGCCATAGCGCAGCGTCTGTACACCCGTTTGCCCCAGCTGGCCCAGCACTTCGACACGACCGTCCTTGCGCAGGAACGCCAGGACCTCTTCCAGCACCGCGCCGGTCAGGGCCAGGCGCTCCACCAGCCGCGACATGTCCAGCACACCGGCGTCGTGCAGATGCTTGCACACCAGCTCACCCAGGAAACTGTCGCTCAGGCCGGTGTCGCGAATGGTGCAAGGTTGTGGCGCCAGGCGTTGGACCGCTTCCCGTTCGCTGGGGTAGGCATCGCTATCGTTGATGACGTGCATGACTAGACTCCCCAGCCGCCGGCAACCAGTTGCCAGTAAACGCTGTTCAAAGTACCGATCAGGATCGCAATCGAATAAGGAAAGGGTTTACCGGCCACTTCATCGGAAGTCGGCGCCAGATAGGCCTGGGCTCGCACCATCAACCAATAGCGCCCCAGGGTCTGGAGCAGTTGGCCACGGGCCAGGACGATCAGGAAACCGCACACACCGCCGGCGATCAGGCTGAACAGCGCCGCCCACAGTGCGTAATGAAAAGGCAGGAAGCTGCCGACCATGGTCATCAGCTTGACGTCACCGGCGGCCATGCCACCCACCGCGTACATGGGCAGGAACAACCCGAAACAGATCAGCATGCCCAATAGGCTGTCGCCCAGGCCGCCGAGCCCAGCGGTATAAACCTGGCCGGCCACCCCCAGGGCAAGGCCCAACAGGACCAGCGTGTTGGGGATGCGGTGGCGAAGCAGATCGCTCACCACCGCCACACCCAGCAGTCCCAGCAGCAGCACCGTCGACACCAGCAATTCCATGGACATGATGCGTCTCCCTAGTGTGATTATCGTTAGCAGGCGACGTTGCCATTGGCGGCTTGGCACAACGCACGGATCTTGGTGTCCACTGCGCCGCCCAGAAGGACGAATGCCGCTGCCACCAACACCGTGATCAAGCCACCCGCCACCGCGTATTCAACAATGGTCAGGCCGTCTTCATCTTTGGCGAACTTGCTGATCGAAGTTCTTATTGTCTGGAAAGTCATTTCATGAACCTCACGCGCGTTAAGAAGTTATGCTACGAACTTGGTTGGAGGGGACAGCGCGAAGTCCATTTGATTGATTCGTTGTACTCACTGCAAAAGAGTCGCAAGCGTTATTCCCTTGAAAGTAACCGTGCCCCCTTCACCGCAAGTTGCCGCTGTCAGCAAGCAACGTTGCCGTTGACCGCCTGGCACAGCGCACGGATCTTGGTATTCACGGCACCGCCCAGAAGAACAAACGCAGCGGCCACCAAGACGGTGATCAACCCACCGGCCACGGCGTATTCCACAATGGTCAGGCCATCTTCATCTTTGGCGAACTTCAGTACCGAAGCCTTGATTGTTTGAAGAGTCATTTCGCACACCTCATCGGGGTTGTTTTTCAAGGGCAGTACATTGCGAACTGCCTGATGCAACCCTAGTCAGCAGGTGGTCATAGCCGTTAGGAGGATTTTGCACTTCGCTAGGATTTTTTTGCGGCAGGTGGGAAAGGGCCTGCTGGGTCGGAAAATCCATCCGTACCGCAGCGCAGACGGGCGCTCGCGAGCGTCTCGTGGCGGGACGGCGCTAAAAGATCGGTTTTTTATAAAAATTTATTCGGCGAAGTGATAGCACTGTGACAATACTGCTAGCTAAAGGGCAGGAAGAACCTCTGGGTAGTCGTCCTATGACGCCAAGTCTGACTGAAAAACCAAAGCTGTTATGGTTCGATCTGACTCACGATCGGTCCACCAAGGAACTCGTCTCCCAATTCCAGGACACGTGCGACTGCACGCTGGCAAAAAACGCCATGCTGCCCAGCGCGGAACAGGTCGACATGATCTGCATCCATTTCGACCGCCCGGACACGCCGGGCCTGCGACGCCTGTTGGAGATCAAACGAACCGTACCTGGCACGCCCATCACCATGTTCACCGTGCAGCACTCCGAAGAGTTGGCGGTGTGGGCCATGCGCTCCAGCGTCTGGGAATACATGGTGCTGCCCTTGTCCGCCGCCGAGAAAAAGCGCTACCTCACGGCCGTGGTGCAACTGTGCGAGTTGCGTCGCAATACCAATGGCCGAGGAAAGACCTCGCAGATCGACCACTCCCCGACCCTGCCGGACAGCATTCGCCTGACCGCCGGGCACCAGAAGCACCAGGCCCTCAGCCACATCATGCTGTACATCGACCAGCATTTTCGCGACAGCATCGATCAGCGCGACCTGGCCAAGCGTTGCGGCATGACGACGTTTCGTTTCAGCCGGGTGTTCAAGGAAGCCAATGGCCTCGGTTTCACTGACTACGTACTGAACAAACGCATGAGCTTCGCCAAGGAACTGCTCGATAACAGCCAGATGCCCATCACCAGCATCGGCTACGAGGCCGGCTTCAAGGACCCGTCCTACTTCGCTCGCGCCTTCAAGCAATATGCCAGTTGCACGCCCAGTGAATACCGTCTTGCATACCAGATGCGCAACGCACATCCGACACCGGAGCCACCGGATGAGGCCGCCCTGGAAGCGATTGAAAACCTGGTGCATAGCCTTGAAGGGTAAAAGGTTTTTTACCGTTATTGATTAATTGCACATCGCAAGTTGTGTCCAAATAATAATATTCACCCCCCTGCCAACTTAGAAAATACCATGCGTGGCCTGTCTTTACGGCGCCTGGCGGGCTAAGCTGAAACAACATGAATCATCGTGTCGTTATCGGTAATTCTTTTTCGACTGAAACCAACTCTGTCAGCCTTGCATAATGCCAGCCGTTTCCAAATGGATGAACCGTGCTGCACGTCCGTAGGCCGCTCCAGATACAGCAGAGCGGGTTCTCTAGTTGGCATGCTTCATCCAAAAAAATCGAATAGAGCGCTGATGGGTATATGAAAGCAATCAGTTTAGCGAGCACACGAACGTTGAGCTTGGTGAGTCACGAAGTGTCCGAAACGCTACCCGCCGATGGTATAGAAATAGACATTGTACTCTCCGGCATTTGCGGAACAGACCTGGCGGTATTGTCCGGGCGTGAAGAGGGACAGGTGGGCATCGTCCGTGGTCACGAAGCGGTCGGCGTCGTTGTCAATGTAGGGGCAGGCGTCAAACGCACGCGTAAAGGGATGCGTGTGGTGATAGACCCCAACGAATACTGCGGTAACTGCGAACATTGCAACGCCGCGAGAACCCATCTATGCAATGGCGGTTCAAATGCGGGCCTGGACATCGCCGGCGTCAACAAGCACGGTACATTTGCGGAGCGATTCATAACACGCGAGCGCTTTGTACACTGCATCCCAGACGACATGAGTTGGGAAACAGCCGTCTTGGTTGAACCCGTAGCCTGTATTTTGAACAACATTGAACAAGCCTCCATCAAAGCGGGGGAACGTGTGCTGCTTCTAGGATCGGGCCCCATGAGCCTGGTCGCACAACTACTTTTGCGCGCGATGGGCGTCCATACATGTGCTACCGATTTGAATACCTTTCGAATCGAATTCGGACACTCCCTGGGTTTGAACATCGTGCGCCCTGAGGAACTTGAGTGCCTTGGGCAAAACCAGGAAAAATACGATGTTGTCATCGATACCGTGGGTAATCAGCTCGAGACAGCCGCCAGCCGGGTTGCCCGAGGTGGCAGGATTGTCCTGTTCGGATTCAACGGGAATTATGAATATTCACTCCCTGCAAAACACTTCCTGGTCAATGCCATCAGTATCATTGCCGCAGGCGAGTACAACCAGCACTTCCCCCGGGCGCTGCGCATTGCCCACAGGCTTCCTGAACTTGGAAAGCTAGTCACCCACCGTTATCCCCTTGAAGCTTATTCAACAGCATTTGACAGTTTGTTGAATGATCCTTGCGCACCCACGATAAAAAGCGTCTTCACCCCCAATCCCAAGCACTTGTCACGCTAAAGCTAACCAGCCCTTCAAGTAGACCCCTTATGAAAGTTACTGTATTCAGCCAGATTTCCATCGATGGCAAACTGACGCTCGGCAATGAAGCCTCCAGCAAACCGCTGTTTCAGCATTTCGACGATGAAGACATGCGCTTCATTCATAAATTCCGCGGTGAAGTCGATGCCATCATGGTCGGTCGCAATACGATTATCACCGACGATCCTCAATTGACCAATCGCTATGAGTCCGGTCGTAATCCTGTGCGTATCATTCCTACGACATCGCTCAACTTCCCAGCTTCTGCGAAAATCTTCAGTTCTCCCGAACACACTATCATCGCAACGACAGAAGAAGCACGTGACCACAAGATGGTCGAGCACATCCGCGCGCATGGTAAAGAGGTTCTTTTTGCAGGAACCGCACGAGTCGACTTCAAACAGCTCTTCCCGATGCTTGAAGCTCGCGGAATAAATCACATCATGGTTGAAGGGGGTGGCCACCTGAACTGGCAGGTATTCAATCTTGATCTAGTCGACGAAATCATGCTCATGCAATTGCCTATCATCATTGGCGGCTCAGACACTACCACGCTAATAGATGGCGAAGGATTCCAAGACATTGAAATGACCAAAGCCTTCAAGCTGCATGAGTTTGAAGCACGCTCACACTATAACTTCCTGCACTTCAAGCGTGACCCTCAACAGCGGCGTGCGCATTGATGCTGGCTTTCCAGGGGTTCATTTTCGATATGGACGGTGTGCTGGTGGACAGTGAGCCGGTCTATATGAAACAGGAAAGACATTCCTATGCACGCCATGGCGTGGTGCTTGATGAGGCAGAACTGTCTCGTTTTGTAGGCACCACGCAGCGTCATATGTGGAACGCCATCAAAACCGAATACGGGCTTGCAGAAGATCTGGACTGCCTCATGGCGGAGCATCACCGGCAGTTGATGGAAGTATTGAGTTCCGCCCCCCTGCCTCCCATGCCAGGCGTGACAGAACTTCTCGGCGCATTACAGAGAGCGGGAATACCTTGTGCAGTCGCCTCTTCTTCACCGCGAGCACTCGTTGAGCTGATTTTACGTAACGCTGGGCTGCAGCTTTTTTTCAGTGAGATCGTGTGTGGCGATGACGTTACGCACAGCAAGCCAGATCCCGAGATCTTTCTCATGGCCGCCAAACGCCTGGGTCTCCCACCGTCATCCTGTGTGGTGATTGAAGACTCCGCTCATGGTGTGGCGGCAGCAAAAGCCGCCAGCATGTTTTGCGCGGGTTTGCTCAACCCCAATTCAGGGCAGCAGGACCTGAGCGCGGCGGACTTACGTGTTCACCACCACTGGGAAATAAACCACTGGTTTTTCGGGTAATAAAAGCATGAAAAAACTGAGTATTTCAGACTGGACCTGGATTAACGTCCCCGAGCGATCGTCCATCAACGATCAGGAAATCATTATCCACACCACACCCGACACCGATTTCTGGCGAGGCACCTATTACGGCCTGGAGTATGACAATGCTCCGGCCATTGTGGTGGCCAGCGAGGAACAATACTGGACATTGAAGGCCAAGGTATCCTTTGCCTCAAGTACCTACTTTGACCAATGCGGCCTGTTTATCTACCAAGATAAAAACCACTGGATGAAAAGCGGCATCGAATACCAGAACAATGGTTTCCAGCAGCTGTTCTCTGTCGTGACCAACAATGGTTTTTCAGACTGGTCCATGGCTGATTTCGATCGCGTCACCCAGACCATGTATTACCGCCTGAGCCGAAGAGGCAGCGACTTCCTTCTGGAAAACTCGGTTGACGGGGCACAGTTCTGCATGATGCGTATGTTCCACCTGTTCCATGCAGAAGAACTCGTCCGGTTCGGGTTCTTTGCCAGTAGCCCGGGCGATTCATCTTTCGCGGCACACTTTTCAGAGATTGAATGGACTGAATGCTGTTGGAAAGCGCACGGCGCCCCACGTTTCTAATTTCAAGAGTTTTATACCTGATGCTGTCTGCGCCCAATCCCCATCGACACGCGCTTTACGCTTGTTATGCAGCCATGCTGTGCCTGGCCATGGCACTCAACTTCCTGCCGGTGTACCTGACGACGTTCAGTGATGCCTTTGGCCCCTCGTCAGGGCTGACCACGGAGCAACTGGGACGGATTCCGGCGGTCATGTTCCTCAGCTTTATAGTGGCCATTCTGGTCACCGGGCCATTGGCAGACCGAGGGGACGCCAGGCGGATCATTCTCTTTGGGCTGATGACCACTTCAGCAGGTCTGGCCCTTGTGGCTTTTGCCCCTTCCTATACCTTCCTGCTCTTCGCGGTTGCCATCATGGGTTTCGGTGCGGGTGTGCTGGATATGATCCTCAGCCCTATTGTCGCAGCCCTGCAACCCGAGCGTCGAAGCGCCGCCATGAACTGGCTGCATTCGTATTTCTGCATTGGCGCGGTAAGTGCCGTGCTGATCGCAAGCATCGCGCTGAGATGGGACATTTCCTGGCGCATGGTCGCCTTGGGCTTGATCATTGCCCCGCTTGCAACCTTTCTATTGTTCCTGCGATTGCCCCTGCCACCGCTGATACAGGAGCACGTGCAACGCGAATCCATGCCCGCGCTTATCAGACAACCCTATTTCATCGCCTGCATGATCGCCATCTTTCTAGGAGGAGCTACGGAAACGGGACTGTCTCAATGGCTGCCCGCCTTCGCTGAACAAGGATTGGGCTACTCGAAAGAAGTGGGGGGGTTTGCGCTCGCCGGTTTTTCAGTGGGCATGGCCCTCGGGCGCATGGCTGCCGCTCTGCTGCAAGAACGGATACCCGCCGTTTCACTGATGCTAGGCTGCTGCGCCGTGACCGTCGTCCTGTTTTTCGTGATCAGCTTCACCCCCAGCCCCGCATTGGCGTTAACCGCTGCCATTGCCGCAGGGTTCTCAGGCAGTTGCCTATGGCCCACGATGCTCGCCATTACCGCAGATGCCTACCCTCAAGGTGGAGCAACCATGTTCTCTGTACTGACAGCCTCGGGTAATGCCGGATGCAGTCTGATTCCATGGCTTGTGGGAATTATTTCAGCGCATTCGGATTTGCACATCGGTTTACTGGCGGTCACCCTCTGCCCCGCCGCCATGATGCTATTACTCGTGTGGATGTCTCGCTGGCCACAGAAGCATCCCCACCCGTGCCAGAGCTAGCCCGGACGCCCATGGCCGGGGAGCGACCTCGTCGATCGAGCACTCCCCGCCCCTGCCTGACAGGCGCCCTGACTCACGGGGCGAGCTTTCTTCTCTCGATGGGAATGGACAGGACAATGCTGGTACGCGTCTCTCCGTATGCGTTGATTTTCGCAATGATGTCCTCGATTTCAGCCATGGATCTGGCGTAGATCCGGATCAGATAGGAATCGTTTCCCGTAATGTGCAGGCATTCAACGACTTCAGGTATGTCGGTGAGCGTTGCTATTAATTTGGATTTCGCCGGCTTGAGGGTGGTGATGCCGACGACAGCTGATATGCCGTACCCCAGTTTGGTTGGATCTAACTGAGCGTGATAGCCCTTGATGACCCCTGAGTCTTCAAGTTTGCGCAACCTGTCATTGGTGGCAGGAATAGAAAGACCTGCGTGCTTGGAAAGCTCTGTGATGGAAATGCGACCACAGTCCTGTACCTTACCCAGGATTTTGACGTCTATACGATCCATGTGCGTTTTCCCCGGTTAAAAGTATAAATTTTAATGAAAAGCCCGCGTTTTTCATTAAAAAAAGCATGCACCAAAATAAAGCAGAGCGCTAGTCTATTTCCAGCCTGAAAGCCTGAGGGCAATCAATAGCCCTGCTCTTTAGCGTGACGCACTCATAATAAAATATTCTCTCCAGGGATGGTGCTCGCATGGAAGATGAGAAGATAAAGTGTGGAAAAAAGTCATACTCATTCGCTCAGTACATTGGCACGCAAGTACTAAGTTTTCGCCACTTCAAGAAGGACCAGCTCCTGATGTACTTGACGGGTGTCGGTTTCTTTTCACTGGGCGCCAAGTGCTTCATCATCAGTCAACTGGGTACCGACCCATTAGACGTCTTGATCATTTCCATCGATAAAATACTTATGCTCGGCATGGGCATTTGTTCGGCTATCGTGTCGCTCTTCTTCCTGACATGGTGGATGCTCTGGAACAAAAAATACCCGCCGATAAGTCCCTTTATTACAACAACGCTGACCGGCCTGTTGATTGATCTCTGGTCAGGGTTGGGGCTCGGAGAGTATTTGATCGCGAGAATGAATGAGTACATGTTATTGGCGACGGGACTGGTGTTATGTGCCTACTCCTCCGCGCTGATCATCATGAGCGGTATTGGAATCAGAATCATGGACCTCGTGGTCCTGACCATGGTTTCCAAGTGGGGCTGGTCATTCACCAAAGCCAAAATGATCATTGAAATCGGCATCTTTTCGAGCGGATGGCTTTTAGGCGGCCCGTTCGGCGTGGGAACGATCGCATTCCTGCTGGTGATCGGCCCGCTTATTCAACCCTTCATGAACATGAATGCCAAGCGCTTTTCTCTCAAGAACTATGGATTGATTCGCGCTTCATCCGCCTACTAACACCCATAAAGATAGTTGCCATCCATGGCAGCGGGATTGTTTCGCCTCGATTTTTTTCAACCGATGATATTGATAACAACTTCCGTGATGAGGAGTGAGAAAGATGGACACTACAAAAAATAAAAACTGGACCTTGGAAAGCAGCCCGGCAAAACTGGAAGAAATACTCCCGGGGGGCGTCGTCAAGTGTCATCTTTCCCCGCGAAACTGTGTCATACAGGAGGGCAAGGTAGGTTTTTGCAAAGTGCGCGGGAACCGAGGCGGCAGACTCGTTACATTGAACTACGGCAAAGGTGTTCACAGCACGGAAGAAACGATTGAGACCGAAGCCGTTTTCCACTTTGCTCCTGGAGAGCGGATCCTGTCCCTGGGCAATATCGGCTGCATGCTCAACTGCGGTTATTGCCACAACTGGAAGACCTCGCAGGCCAAGTACGTCACCGACAAAGACGTTTACTACTACACCCCTGAACAAGTTGTGGAAACCGCACTCAAGCACGGCATACGCGTCATTTCCTGGACATATAACGATCCCGTTGTCTGGCATGAGTTCATCCTCGACACGGCAAGGCTGGCCAAGGAAGCGGGCCTGATCAACCTATATAAATCGGCGTTCTTTATCAGTGAAGAAGCCATTGATGAATTACTGCCGGTCATCGATATTTTCTCGATTTCGCTGAAATCCATTTCCCCGGAATACTACCGCAAGGTCACCACCGGCTGGGTAGAGCCAGTCCTGGCGGGAATCAAGAAGGTCTACGACGCCGGCAAATATGTCGAGGTCAGCACCTTGATGGTGACCGACATCAGCGACGACGAGGAAACGGCCCGGAAAATCAGCCAGTGGGTATTGGATGAGCTGGGCCCGAATGTGCCGTTGCACTTCGTCAGGTTCCATCCCGATTACAAAATGAGCAACAGCATCCGTACCCCCGTGGACCGGTTGCTGAAGGCTCGGGACGTTGCTCGGAGCATGGGCGTAGAGCATGTCTATCTGGGCAACGTGAATGACGTTGAGGGAACCAACACCAGTTGCAACAACTGTAACGCCCTGCTCGTCACCCGCTATGGTTTGAACGCTGAAATCATCGGGCTGGACAGCAAGGGTTGCTGCTCTCAATGCGGGCACGATGCGCATTTCAAACTGCTGGGCGAACACCAGGCGAACGTTCCTGTCGAGCTGCGAGAGGAGGCGCTGAGCGCTTACGAGAAACGCAAGTTCGAGTGGCATGGGGATATCGTGTCGCTGCACGCTCAAGTGCTGAATACCGAAGATTTCGAACAGACCGTCTACCTGCGGCGCAACTATACGGACGGGCACAACAGCGATTGGAAATCACTGACGCTGCGGCCCCATGAAAGCTATCGATTCATTATTGCCAAGGCACGCATCGACGAAACCGGTCCTGAGGTCTGGCTCCCCAACGGGGTGAACTCGAACCTTCATGAAGTATTCGACAGGGCTCACTTCCCCACCGAATCGATTGAAGAAATTGGTATTTCGCAAAACGACATTACCCCGACCATTGGTTACGAGGGCAAGCAAAACATGTATGAACAGGTCATCAAACTGGTCAGCCAAGCATGAAAGTGTCTACTGAAATACTTCATATCAAGGTCGATGACCGGGACGCCCGACCTTCGGTCACGCCTATTTATCAGTGCAGCGCCTTCAGCGCTGACTCGGCCTTCTTCTACTCAAGGAAGGCCAATCCCAACGTGAGTGAATTGGAACAGGTTGTCGCGTCCCTGGAGGGCAGCGAATATGCCCTGGCGTACAGCACCGGGATGAGCGCCATCTACATGGTGTTGGAACTGTTGAAGCCGGGTGCTTCACTGGTCATCAACAAATACATCTATGGCTGCTCTTATAAATTGTTCCAGCGGTATGCAGCACGCATCGGCGCACACCTGACGATTCTGGATCTCACCACGCAAGACGGGTTGAATGCCTTGCCGGCGAACGTCGACATGGTCATTTTCGAAACACCGACCAACCCGTTCCTGAAAGACATTGATATTCATGCGGTCAGCCGGGCCGTCAAGCAAAACAACCCGCAAGCGCTGGTGGTGGTTGACAATACTTGGGCCACGCCGATATTTCAGAAGCCGTTGAACTTTGGCGCCGACATTTCACTGTACAGCGCCACCAAATACTTCTCCGGGCATAGCGACGTCATGGGCGGTCTGGTTCTGGTCAACAGTGAAATGATTTACAACCGCCTGCTTGAGGGTCGCTTTTATTCAGGCACGATATTAACGCCCAATAGCGCATGGTTGCTTCGCAGAAGCATGCAGACGTTCAACCTGCGCATGGAAAAGCACAGCCAGACGACAGCCAGCATGCTCAACTATCTGCGCGAGCTGCCTTTTATCGAGCATGTCTATTACCCACGCATCGATGGCAAACAACTGACCGGTTACGGCGGCATTGTGTTTGTCGATATTCGACCCGACCTGGTTCCCTTCTACAAAACGTTCACCAGCACGCTCAAATGGTTTGGCACGGGCACGGGAATGGCCTGCGTGACGTCGATGGTTGCCCAGCCCTTCAGTGGCAGCCATGCCTCGATGACGGATCAGGAAAAAGCGGACATGGGCATCGAGAAAGGCCTGGTTCGATTGTGCTTTGGCCTGGAGGACCTGGATGACCTCAAGGAAGACCTGCTGCAGGCATTCGAAGCCATGGAGCGCAAGGTCGATCAAGAAAGCTCACTCGATCCTGCGTAGCGGGTGTTGATCATGAGCAACGGGCCTTCAATGGCTCGTTGCTTTTTTATGGAGAAGCGAAAGTGTCCAGCGCACTCGAAAGCACGATATTCGACGACCCCATCCTGAACGTCATTCACCTACTAAACTCGATTGCCCAAGAAAACCCGGAGGCCATTTCACTGGCCTCCGGTCGACCCGATGATGAGCAGTGCGACCCTTCGCTCATCGACAGGGGCCTGAGCCAATACAAAGATCACGTTGCCGGCACCGAACAGTCACTTGCGACGCTGCTTTGCCAATATGGAAAAACCGCTGGAATCATCAATGAAATAATCGCCAGCCATCTGCAGGTGGATGAAGCGATCAACGTTGCCAACCCTGAAAGCATTGTGGTGTGCATGGGCTTTCAAGAAGCCTGCACCTTGACGCTCCTGTCCATTTTTGAAGGCGGAGGGGTTTTATTGGTACCTGATCCGGTGTTTTCCGGGATCACGGGTATCGCAAAACTGCTGGGTATAAAAGTAGTCCCCGTCCCCATGGCCGCCTTTCTTGATCCGATCGCCCTGCGCAGGTTCATCGAAGCACTGGAATCCAGAGGTGAAAGAATCAAGGCGCTTTATGCGATTCCGGACTTTAGCAATCCTACTGCCGACAGCCTTTCCCATGACGACAGGAGAGCCATGCTCTCTCTGGCCGATGAAAAGAACTTTTTCATTCTCGAAGACACTGCCTACCGTTACTTCAGGTACGAAGGCGATGCCATTGCGTCGATGAAGTCCATCGACAGCCGTCGGGTGTTCTTGCTGGGCTCCTTTGCCAAATCGATTTTCCCGGGCTTGCGCATGGGCTATGTGGTCGCCCCAGAGGGCACTGGGGTCATGTCCTTCAGCGGTCGATTGTGCAAAGCCAAAAGCCTGATCACGGTGAACACCCCCGCCCTGTGCCAAGCGGTTGTCGCAGGCTTGCTGATCGAGCACCACTACTCGCTGAGAGAGCTGAACCAACCCAGGGTGCTGTCTTATACAAATAAAAGGAATCACATGCTTGAATGCCTTGAGCGCGAATTTCCACTCAAAGCCGGCGCTCAAAGAGCGGTCAGTTGGAATCATCCGGCAGGCGGCTTCTTCATCAATGTGCAACTGCCTTTCGTCTTTGGATATTTTGAAATGCGCGAATGCGCCAGGCTGTTCAAGGTGATTGTATTTCCCACCACGTTGTTTTCACTGATGAATGAGGCCACCACCCAGGTCAGGCTGTCATTCAGCAATGCAACCACCTCGCAAATCACCCAGGCGATAGGCCGTTTCAGGGCGTACGTCGAGTTCAGGCTGCAATAAACGTCCTGCGTGCACGTAGGGAGACACCAAGGCTTATGCCCCGCTCAGCGAGGCATAAAAGCTTGGGTCAGATTGCCGTGGCCAGCATGACGCCAGTGGCGACCTGGTAGGCCCCCAGGAGGGCGATGGTTGCCCCTGAAAAGTAGTTGATCAGCCTTAGTTTCGATTCGGCAATCCGCGCCTTGAAAATGGAGGAGAACCCACTCAACCCCAGCCACCAGGCAGCCGAGCCCAGGAAGATACCGGTCACCATCGGCAGCAAGGCGTGCTGGCCGCCTTGGTCACTGGCCATGCCATCACTCAACGCAGCAAATATCGCGATAAACGACAAGATGGTCATGGGGTTGGAAAGCGTCAGGAACAGCGTGGTCGAGTAGGCTTTGAACAGGTTCGCACGCTCCCCCGCCATGGCCGTCGCGCCACCCTTCGATCGTATTGTCTGATAGCCAATGTAGGCGAGGAACAATCCTCCAAAGATGCACAACCAGGGTTTGAAGCTGATGAGCGTCGCAATGACGGCGGTAACACCCAGGGCACCGATGAATCCATAGATCGAATCGGCTGTGGCCGCGCCCAATCCCGTCGCGAAACCGGCTCTCCACCCAAGCATCAGACTTCGCTGTATGCACAACAGCCCAATGGGTCCTACAGGGGCTGCAATGCACAGCCCAATGACCATCGATTTAACGAAAATCAGCATAAATGCATCTCCAGAATGGGTACTGGAAGGTTAGGAGAAGTGCATTTCTTTAGGAATGAACTATTAATCTTCCTAGGCGTTTTCCCTTGAATTTTGCAGGAAGTATTCTCCACTCCCCTTCAATATTAAGGAAAATCGTCGTCAGCCCCCTCAGACAAGACGAATCGCTGGTCAAAGCCCCTTGAGCGCCGGAAACATAACCTTGGGCATTGAGATGGCCTTTTTTACGCGCAAAAAAAACGCCGCTCAAATGAGCGGCGTTTTTTTGAATTTGGAGCGGGAAACGAGACTCGAACTCGCGACCCCGACCTTGGCAAGGTCGTGCTCTACCAACTGAGCTATTCCCGCAAATGGCGTCCCCTAGGGGACTCGAACCCCTGTTACCGCCGTGAAAGGGCGGTGTCCTAGGCCACTAGACGAAGGGGACACGCTGCCCGGAACACATGGTGTGTGTTCCAGTGCCCAGATCCGCCTCCGAAGATTTGGCTCTGGTTTCACTCAGCCCTGCCCGAAAGCAACGCTGTTTAAAATTGGAGCGGGAAACGAGACTCGAACTCGCGACCCCGACCTTGGCAAGGTCGTGCTCTACCAACTGAGCTATTCCCGCATTGGCGTCCCCTAGGGGACTCGAACCCCTGTTACCGCCGTGAAAGGGCGGTGTCCTAGGCCACTAGACGAAGGGGACACACGTACAACATTCACTGCTTACAGCGTTTGGCTGAGTGCTTTACGCTGTAAGTGGCGCGCATTCTATGGATGGATTGAAGGGTCGTCAACCCCCAGATATAAATTTATTTAAATCAATGACTTCGCCCGGTTTGGGGGCGATCCGGACATTTTACCCGCCCGGTCTCTGGCGCCTATATTCTGTCACCCGCCGAGACGCTATAGTCGAGCCCGGCAAATGATGGCAATGTGCACCCATCCGGTTATGCTTCCTATAAACAGCACGACGCCCGTCTAATCGCGTCGCTCGGACCTATGCGCTTAAAAGCCAAGCCACTACACTCATGACATGCGTACCACAATAAAGAGGTCTTACCGGTGACACCACTCATGATCACCCTGCTCGTCGTAGCCGGGATCGCCCTGTTGATCGCCATTGGCTACATGAACCACGTGGTGGAAAACAACAAGCTGGAAAAGGCCCGCACCAAGGTAGAACTCAACGACCGCATGCGTCGCTGTGGGGAGCTCACCGAAACCTTCCCCGGGCAGTTGATGACCCCTGCCCTGAAGTTGTTGATGACGCGCCTTGAGATGAACGTCTGTCAGCGCCTGCTGAACCTGGAGAAAACCAATTCTGCGGTCAAGGCACGCCTGGACGAATTGAGCGCACTGGCCGCCCAAGGTGAATCGATCCCGGTGAACAATCCACCGGCACCGATCCAGACCGAAGCCAAGGCCAAGGACGTACGTTTTCTGCTCGAGGCCTTGCACGGCCAGATCACCCGTGCCGCCCAGGACGGTTTCCTGCCGCCTAACGAAGCCAAGCGCTGGATTCGCGAAGTGCGACACATCCTGGTGCTGCTGCACATCGAGTTCTTCAACAACCTCGGCCAGCAAGCCCTGCAGCAAGAACAACCCGGGCAGGCCCGCCTGGCCTTCGAGCGCGGCGTGCAGTACCTGCGCAAGCAACAGGAACCCCAGGTCTACGCCGAACAACTGGCCTACCTGGAAAAACTCCTGGCCCGCGCCAATGCCCAGGTCCTGGCCAGCACCCAGCCGGTCGAAGGCGAAGTCAACCAGTTGACCGAAGGGCTGAAGGAAGCCGAAGTCAACGACGAGTGGAAGAAGAAGAAAGTCTACGACTGATACGGCTCCACCCTATGCGGGTGGAGTTTCTGTGGCGAGGGAGCTTGCTCCCGCTGGAGTGCGCAGCGCTCCCACGAATCTTGGGTCTGCTTCGCCGCCCAGCGGGAGCAAGCTCCGTCGCCACGGGGCTGTAAACTATGCCCGTACACCGCCAGGCAGGCAAAACTGTTGGAATGTTGGACCTGCTATCGCGGACTCACAACCTGAAATGCCCCACCATCCCCTTAAGCTCAACCCCCAACTGCGCCAGCTCGATGCTGGAAGCGGCATTGCCGCGCATCGCCAGAGAGGATTGATCGGCGCTGGCGCGAATGCTGGTGACACTGCGATTGATCTCCTCGGCCACCGAACTCTGCTGCTCGGCCGCCGCCGCGATCTGTTGGTTCATCTGTTGGATCAGCGACACCGCCGCCGCAATACTGCCCAAGGCGCTTTCGGTCTGTAGTGCATCGCTGACCGCCATCTTCACCAACTCGCCGCTGCTCTGGATCTGCTGCACGGAAGCCTGGGCCGCTGAACGCAGGGCACTCACCAGTCGCTCGATCTCCTCGGTGGACTGTTGCGTGCGCTTGGCCAACGCCCGCACCTCATCGGCCACGACCGCAAAACCCCGGCCCTGCTCCCCGGCCCGGGCCGCCTCGATAGCGGCATTGAGCGCCAGCAGGTTGGTTTGCTCGGCCACGCTCTTGATCACACTCAGCACCGTACCGATGTTCTGGATCTCGGCACTGAGGCTTTCGATACTGGAACTGGCCGACGTGGCCGAATCGGCCAGCTGTTCGATGCGCACCATACTCTGACGCACCACCTGCTGGCCGCTTTCGACCTTGTCGTCGGCAGTCTGGGCCGCTTGTGCGGCTTCTTCGGCATTGCGTGCCACGTCATGCACCGTGGCCGTCATCTGGTTCATCGCCGTGGCGACCTGCTCGGTTTCTTCTTTCTGGCTACTGACTTCCAGGTTGGTCTGCTCGGTCACGGCTGACAGCGATTGGGCCGAATTGGCCAATTGCTCGATACCGGCCTGCAGGCCGCTGACGATACTGCTCAGCCCCGCTCCCATCTGTTGCATCGCCTGCATCAACTGACCAATTTCGTCTCGGCGCGTCACCTCCACCGTGGCGCTCAAGTCACCCGACGCAATCTGCTGGGCCACGCGAATGACACTGCGCAGCGGCGTCACGATCAGCCGGGTTATGACCCACGCCGCGATCAATCCCACCAGCAACGCCAAGGCCGACGAACCGATGATCAGCAGCGAATTTTTCTTCAGTTCGGTCTGCATGGCCTGATCTTCGGCACCGAAGGCCTGGTCAACCCGCGCCACCACTTGATCGGCCCGCTCGTGCAGTTGCTGGTAGACGACTTTTTCCTTCGCCAGCAGGCCGGTGTATTCGGCCAATTGTTCATTGAACCCGGCGATATGCCCGGCCACTTCATTCAGCACGGTCTGGTAACCCGGGTCCTTGACCGTGGTCTTGAGCACTTCGGCCTGTTTCATCGCCTGCTCGGCCTGTTCGATGCTGCCTTCTCCGGCGCCCTCGACATTGCCTTTGCGACTCTGGTCCAGGCGGACCCGCGCTTCGTTCATGGCCTGCAACATCAAGCGGGATACTTCGCTGACCTGGTTGGCCTGCTCGATGAACTCGGCCCCCTCCTTGCCCTCGGAATCTTTCAAGGTATAGGTGCCATCATCCGCCAGCCCGGCCTGCAACACATCCAGGTTATTGGCGACGCTGGACACCGACCAACTGGCCATTTCCAGCGCCAGGTCCTTGCTCTGGCTCAACCCGACAAATTCGTCGAACGCCTTGCGATACGCGCCCAGCGCCTGCTCCACGTCGTTCATCACCGGCACGTTGGCAGCCGACTGCACCTTGAGTTCGTTCGCCTGGGCCACCAGAGCGTCGACTCCCTGGCGCAACGCATCGGCGGTCTTGGGGTCGGAGCGCGAGGCGTATTCCTGCTCCAGCAGCCGGACCTTGAGCAACCCGCTGTTGAGGGACGACATCTGTTTCAGGCCATCGAAGCGATGGCTGATGGTCTGCAGGGACCAGACACCGATGGCCGCGACCACTGCGGTCAGCAACAGCACCAGGACAAATCCGATACCCAGTTTCTTTGCCATACCCAGGTTGGCAAAACGTCCTTGCACGGCGGAAATCATTGCGCTCAGTCCTCTGCCAGTGTGTGTTGATTGCAGATTCGCAACGAGACGCCCTGCAACACAAGATGCTGGCGTCGGAATAATGGCAAAAAGCTACAGCTGCGTCGTTTTCAGGACACTAGAGGTCGATCCAGAGCCGCTGCCCGGAAGAACGCCAGCGCCCTGGGGTCACGGGCATACGCCACGTTGATCCGTAGCCAGTCACTGTCGGCACCCGAAGGGCTGAATGCGCTACGCGAAGACAGCAGCACGCCAAAACGCCTGGCCAGGCGCTGTACTCCAGCGTAGTCACACAATGGCGGTCTTGCCCAGATGAAAAGCCCGCCGGCCGGTTTGCCAAAGACCTCCCAGTCGGCGTCTTCCAGTACCTGCAACAGCGCCGCCATATCGGCACCCAGACGCTGCCGCTGGCGCTGGACCAGCTTGCGATAGGCGCCATTGGCCAGGAGGCAGGCAAGGACCGACTCACAGAACCGCGATCCCCCCATGCTGGTAATGCCCTTGACCTCGCTCATGCGCGCAATGATGGAAGGTCCGGCCACCACGAAACCGACGCGCAACGAACTGCTCAGGGTTTTCGAAAAGCTGCCCACGTAGACCACCTCGGGATCCAGTGCCGCGAGCCGGGTCCGCGCCGAGCTCTGGAAATCGCCATAGGCATCGTCTTCGATCACCAGTACGCCGTGCTCCTTCGTCAATTGCAGCAGCCGTTGAGCGACGGCCGGAGCCAGGCTGGTGCCGGTCGGGTTATGGCAGGCGCTGTTGACGAATAGCGCAGTGGGCCGGTGCATCGCCAGCAGGTCTTGCAGCGCATCGACGTCCGGGCCGCGTGGGGTCCTGGGCAGTTCGATCATGTCGATGTCGTGCAACCTGAGCAGGTCGAACAGGCTGGAATAACCGGGGCTCTCCACGACCACGCGGGAACCCGGCGGCAACAGTGTCCGTACGATCAGGTCCAGCCCGTGGGTCGCCCCGGTGGTGGTCAGGATCAGGTCTTTATCGACCTCGATATTGAATTGTTTCAAGCGCCTGGACAGTTGCTCACGCAGGGCAGGCAGCCCCAACGACGTGCTGTAGTTGAACAATCCCGCCATGTCGGTGCGAGTGACCTGGCGGATCGCATAGCCCAGGTCATCACTTTCACGCCAGCTCTCGGGCAGCCCGCCACACCCCAGCTTCAACTCCCATTGCGAGCTGTCGCCCCCGTCGGTGAACGTGGCTTGCTGTCGACTCTGATCAGTGGGCTCGGGCCCGGGCGACGGGGGTGGTGCGACAAAAAAGCTGGAACCATGGCGGGACGCCAACAGGCCTTGGGCGACCAGGCGTTCACACGCTTCATTGACGCTGGACTGGCTGAGCAGGTTCTCCCGCGCCAGTTGGCGGACGGATGGCAGCCGAGTTCCCGGTTGTACCGCATCCTGTCGGATCCAGCCGGTCAGCGCGTCAACGATTTGCTGCACGACAGGCACCAGGGCCTGTCGGTCGATTCTCAACTCCATGAGTAACCAAGCTCCTAAGCATTTGTTTTATTTCCGGAAACAGTTAAGCACAGGCCGCAACGGGACGATGTACGACAACGTCGCCAAAACCGTCGATTCTCACCCTTTGAAACACATTGAAGGACCGTTCCGAGGTTTTTTCGAGCGCCCCACGAAAAAGCCCGCAACCAGTGCGGGCTTCGTCCTACAAGCCGAAGGGCAAGTCCTCAGAACGCCGTGACGCCGCCGTCCACCGCCAGGGAATGGCCCGTGGTGAAGGCCGCGCCGTCGCTGCACAAATACAGCACGGCGCTGGCGATTTCCTCGACTTTGCCGATACGCCCCACCGGGTGCATGGCATTGGCGAACTCACCTTTTTTCGGGTCCGCCTCATAAGCGCGACGGAACATGTCGGTGTCGATCACCGCCGGACAGACCGCATTCACGCGGATTTTCTTCTTGGCGTATTCGATGGCGGCCGATTTGGTCAGGCCGATCACGGCATGCTTGGACGCTGCATAGATGCTCATCTTCGGCGCCGCACCCAGGCCCGCCACCGAGGCCGTATTGACGATCGCGCCACCACCCTGGGCCAGCAGCAATGGCAACTGGTACTTCATGCACAGCCAGACGCCCTTCACATTGACCCCCATGATCGCGTCGAACTCATCGAGGGTACCGTCGGCCAGCTTGCCCTTCTCGATCTCGATCCCGGCGTTGTTGAAGGCGTAGTCAAGACGACCGTAGGTCTTGATCACTTCGTCCATCAGCTGCTGCACATCGTTTTCCAGCGTCACGTTGCAGCGCACGAACACCGCTTCGCCGCCCGAATCACGAATCGACTGCACCGTGCCCTCGCCACCCGCCACGTCGAGGTCCGCCACCACCACTTTCAGCCCCTCTGCCGCGAACGCCAGGGCAGTGGCCCGGCCGATGCCAGCGGCAGCGCCGGTAACCACGGCGACCTGTCCGGAAAACGTCATGCTCATTGTCTGTTCCTCGAAGAATGCGGGAGATGCCGCCAGTCTAGCCACAGGTCCCGAGGACGCGGCAGCACTATCCAACTGCCGGTTGAGCGCTCATGGGCGCCAGTGATAAGGCCCCTGGGCGAACTATCACTGCGTTGGATCGAACTGCATTCGCTGTATCAGCAGACCTTGCGGCAAATGCTTCGAAGGTCTATCAACAAGGCTTCATTCATCTTGAGTGCCCGCCATGACTGCCCAGACCAATCGCCAGTTCCTGCTCGCCAAACGCCCGGTAGGCGCGGCGACCCGCGAGACTTTCACCTATCAGCAAGTACCGGTCGGCGAACCGGTAGCCGGCCAGATCCTGGTGAAAAACGAATACCTGTCCCTGGACCCAGCCATGCGCGGCTGGATGAACGAGGGCAAGTCCTATATCCCGCCGGTCGGCATCGGCGAGGTGATGCGAGCATTGGGTGTCGGCCAGGTAATTGCCTCGAACAACCCGGGGTTCGCGGTCGGGGACTACGTAAACGGTGCGTTGGGGGTGCAGGATTATTTCCTCGGCGAGCCAAGAGGTTTCTACAAGGTCGACCCGAAACTGGCACCGCTGCCACGTTATTTGTCCGCACTGGGCATGACGGGCATGACTGCCTATTTCGCCCTGCTGGACGTCGGCGCGCCCAAGGCGGGCGAGACCGTGGTGCTCTCAGGCGCCGCCGGTGCGGTGGGCAGCATCGCCGGGCAGATCGCCAAAATCAAAGGCTGTCGCGTGGTGGGCATCGCCGGCGGGGCCGATAAATGCAAGTTCCTGGTCGATGAACTGGGTTTCGACGGCGCCATCGACTACAAGAACGAAGACGTTCATGCCGGCCTCAAGCGCGAATGCCCAAAGGGCGTGGATGTGTATTTCGACAACGTCGGGGGCGACATCCTGGATGCCGTGCTCAGCCGCTTGAACCTCAAGGCCCGCGTGGTGATCTGCGGCGCCATCAGCCAGTACAACAACAAGGACGCGGTGAAGGGCCCCGCCAACTACCTGTCGCTGCTGGTCAACCGGGCGCGCATGGAAGGTTTCGTGGTCATGGACTACGCCGCGCAGTTCGCCGCCGCTGGACAGGAAATGGCCGGCTGGATGGCCAAGGGACAGCTCAAGAGCAAGGAAGACATTGTCGAAGGTCTGGAGACATTCCCCGAGACACTGACCAAATTGTTCAGCGGGGAGAACTTCGGGAAGTTGGTATTGAAGGTCTGACACAAAACAACTGTGGGAGCTCGCTCCCACATTAGGGATCTTCGGTGTCAGGTCAGGCCAATTCGGCCACGACCGCCGCCAGCGCCTGAGCCGGGTCGGCGGCCTGGCTGATCGGACGGCCGATTACCAGGTAATCGGAACCGGCGTCCAGCGCCTGGCGCGGAGTCAGGATGCGACGCTGGTCGTCCTGGGCGCTGCCCGCCGGACGAATCCCCGGGGTCACCAATTGCAGCGACGGGTGAGCCGCTTTCAGGGCGCTGGCCTCCAGGGCCGAACAGACCAGACCGTCCAGGCCGGCCTTCTGCGCCAGCGCCGCCAACCGCAGCACCTGCTCCTGAGGCTCGACGTCCAGGCCGATCCCGGCCAGATCCTCGCGCTCCATGCTGGTCAGCACGGTTACGCCGATCAGCAACGGTTTCGGGCCGCTGCGCTGATCCAGCACTTCACGGCAGGCCGCCATCATGCGCAGGCCACCGGAGCAATGCACGTTGACCATCCACACGCCCATCTCCGCAGCTGCCTTGACGGCCATGGCAGTGGTGTTGGGAATATCGTGGAACTTCAGGTCCAGGAACACTTCGAAACCCTTGTCGCGCAGGGTCCCGACAATTTCCGAAGCACAACTGGTGAACAGTTCCTTGCCGACTTTGACCCGGCAAAGCTTGGGGTCCAACTGGTCGGCCAGCTTCAGGGCGGCGTCACGGGAGGGGAAATCCAGGGCGACGATAATGGGCGTCTGGCAGGCGGACATGAGCGGGCTCTCAGGCAAGTCGAAATCGGCGCGCATTGTAGCGGAACGAGCGCCCGTGCGGGACCCGATGATCGGTAAATATCATCGTCCCCCAGCAGCATGGACGATACCGGCCTTTGTGTCGAAGCCGATACATTCATGACATGCGTACAACACGTCGACACGCTACCGTCCGCCGCCGCAACCCGTCCTTTCAGCGCTTCACGCCTCGCGGCACGAAGCCTTATGCTGAGGGCTCAACCTCGCCGCCTTCTTTGCGGTTGGCAGCCTACCTGGCAGATGATGCATCCATGCAGAACACCCCTGTTGCAAATTCTGACGATCAAAAAGTACCCGACGATGACAAGCGCTGGACCACCCGCGCGCTGATCGTCGATGACGACCTGCCGATCCGCGAGCTGCTGATCGATTACCTCGCCCGCTTCAGCATACGAGCCAGCGGCGTGACCGATGGCGCGGCCATGCGCCAGGCAATGCAGGCAGAGCACTTCGACGTGATCGTGCTCGACCTGATGCTACCGGGTGAAGATGGCTTGCAGTTGTGCCGCTGGCTGCGCGCCGAATCGGACATCCCGATCCTGATGCTCACCGCCCGCTGCGAGCCCACCGACCGCATCATCGGCCTGGAGCTGGGCGCCGATGACTACATGGCCAAACCATTCGAACCCAGGGAGCTGGTGGCGCGTATCCAGACCATCCTGCGCCGGGTGCGCGACGACCGCAGCGAACATCGGGCCAATATCCGTTTCGACAACTGGCGGCTCAACAGCGTGCTGCGCCAACTGATCTCCGCCGATGGGCTGGTGGTGCCGCTGTCCAATGCCGAGTTCCGCCTGTTGTGGGTCTTCATCGAACGACCGCGCCGAGTGCTCAGCCGCGAACAACTGCTGGACGCAGCTCGCGGGCGCTCCATCGAGGCCTTCGACCGCAGCATCGACCTGCTTGTATCACGCCTGCGCCAGAAGCTGGGCGACGACCCCAAGGCCCCGCAACTGATCAAGACCGTGCGTGGTGAAGGCTACTTGTTCGACGCGCGGGACATCGGTTGATGCAACTGCGCCTCGACTCCCTGTTCGGCCGCCTGTTTGGCGTGCTGTTGCTGGCGATTGTCCTGGCGCACCTGTTGGCGTTTGCCTGGTTTTCTCAATACGACAGGCCGCCTCCCGGGCCACCGCCGGAACTTTCCCGACAGGCCGAAAGCCCCCCGCGCTTCGGCCCGCCCCCTAACCGCCCTGCGCGCCCCTGGTTCGGCGGCCCGCTGGTGCCGCTGACCTTTCAATTCGTGTGCCTGATCGTCGCGGCCTGGTACGGCGCCAAGCTCCTGACCCGCCCCATCCAGCGCCTGAGCGATGCGGCCGAGCGCCTGAGCGAAAACCTCGACAGCCCGCCGCTGGATGAAAACGGCCCCCGTGAAGCGCGACAGGCAGCCCATACGTTCAACCTGATGCAGCAACGGATTCGCGAGCAGGTGCAGCAGCGTTCGCGCATGCTCGGCGCGGTGTCCCATGACCTGCGCACGCCGCTTTCGCGGCTCAAGCTGCGCCTGGAGCAGATCGATGACATCAAGCTGCAAGGCCAGATGCGCCAGGACCTGGACGACATGATCGGCATGCTCGATGCCACCCTCACCTACTTGCACGAACAGCGCACCAGTGAAGCGTTGCAATGGATGGACGTGCAGGCCTTGGTGGAATCGTTGAGCGAAAACGCCCAGGACCAGGGCGCCGATGTACAGGTCAGCGGGACCTGTGCACCGCTGCAGGTGCAACCGATGGCGCTGCGTTCGTGCCTCAACAACCTCATCGACAATGCCCTGCGCTACGCCGGTCATGCCTTGATTAGCCTGGAAGACCAACATAAGCAGGTGCTGATTCGTGTCATCGACCATGGTCCCGGTATTGCGGCGGACAAACGCGAGGCGGTGTTCGAGCCGTTCTTTCGCCTGGAAGGCTCACGCAACCGCAACTCCGGCGGCGTCGGCCTGGGCATGACCATCGCCCGGGAAGCCACCGAACGCCTGGGCGGGCAATTGACCCTGGAAGAGACGCCAGGGGGCGGTTTGACAGCGGTGATCAGCCTGCCTCGCACCTGAATCCCACCGATGTCCCTCTGTGGGAGCGGGCTTGCTCGCTCCCACACTCGACACTGCGCCGGGACTGAGTTTGTACACCCACCGGTACAAACTCCACACACCCCAGACAACTCCCTCGCAGAGGCTGCATAAGCCGGTGCACCCACCGGCTATCCCAGCCCAAGGAGAGCGCCCATGATCGGTAGCGTCAGCAGTTACTCCACCTATACCAGCACCAGCAGTACCGCAACCAGCAGTGCCCGCAGCCAGCAGTTTCAAAAGGAACTGCTGAGCAAGCTCGACAGTGACGGCGACGGTTCGATCAATCAGCAAGAGTTGAGCACCGCCCTGTCGCAAAAAAGCGACGATGGCATCCTGGTCAGCCTGAGCGACAATTTCGGCGACCTGGACAGTGACGGTAGTGGTGACCTGAGCAGCGAGGAAATGGCCGCAATGGCGCCACCACCTCCGCCGCCACGGAGCCAGGCGCCGAATACCGAACTGGCCGATGCGCTGCTCAGCGTCCTGGACAGCGACGGTGATGGCTCGGTCAGCAGCGATGAGTTGAGCAACGGCCTGGCCAGCACGGACAGCGATGCCGACAGCCAGCAAGTGTTCTCGGCGTTGGACAAGAATGAAGACGGCACTGTCAGCCTCGACGAACTCTCCGCCAGCCTTGCACCACCGCCACCACCGCAACAGGCCTCCGGTGAAGAGCTGTTCAGCCAGCTCGATGCCGATGGCGAAGCCACCGTCACCGCCAGCGAACTGAGCAGCGTCTTGCAGGCCGGTCGCCGCAGCGACAGTTCCACCGAACAGGCCAATGTCAGCGAAGCGTTGAACAGAATGATCGCCAACCTCAGCCGGCAGTACTCGCTGGATAACGTCGCCACTGTAGGGAAACACCTGAACGTGGCGACCTGATTCATCCGTACACACCTGGCCGCTCGGGAGCCAGGTTCGCGGTTGATTGATCGACGATAACCCTGTGGCGAGGGAGCTTGCTCCCGCTGGGCTGCGCAGCAGCCCTTAAAGCCAGACAACGCGGTGTGTCAGGTATATCGAAAAGATTGGTTTGGGGTCGCTGCGCAACCCGGCGGGAGCAAGCTCCCTCGCCACAGGGTCTTGGGCTTGCCGGGGTTACCGCGCCTGGCTTTTGCTCCAGTCCGTCAACAGGCTATACGCCACCGCCAGCAAGGTCGGGCCGATGAACAGGCCGATGAAACCGAAGGCAATCAACCCGCCGAACACCCCCAGCAGCACGATGACCAAGGGCAGGTTTCCGCCACGGCTGATCAGGTAGGGCTTGAGCACGTTGTCCACGCCACTGATGATGAACGTGCCCCAAATGCCCAGGAACACCGCCATCCCGTACTCACCCTTCCACGCCAGCCACGCCGTTGCGGGGATCCACACCAGCGGTGGCCCCATGGGGATCAGGCTCAACAGGAACGTGACGATACCCAGCACCAGCGCCCCCGGGACCCCGGCGATCAGGAAGCCGATCAGCGCCAGTACGGCCTGGGCCGCCGCGGTGCCAATCACGCCGTTGACCACCCGTTGCACCGTACCAGCCACCAGCTCGATGTAGTAACCGGCACGGTCTCCGATCAGACGCTCCAGCAACCCGTGGACGAATACCGCCAGGCGCGGGCCGTCGCGATAGAAAAAGAACACGAACACGATACTCAGGGTCAGCTCGAGTATGCCACCACCAATCTGTGCACTGCGCGCCAGCAGCCAGTTGCCGACCTGCCCCAGGTAAGGCCTGGCGGACACCATCAGCGCGGCCCCCTGCTGGTCGATGCTGTTCCAGATGCCGACCAGCCGTTCGCCCACCAGCGGTACACCGGCCAACCAGGTCGGGGCTTCGGGCAGGCCGTCGACCTGTGCGTCCTTGATGAACACGGTGGCATCACGCACATGGTCGGCCAGGTTGAAACCCAGCCACACCAGCGGCACCGCCACCAACAACATCCAGCCTACTGTCAGCAGCGCCGCCGCCAGGGATTCGCGGCCATTGACCCAGCGGGTCAGCAGGCGCATCAGCGGCCAACTGGCGAACGCCAGCACCGCCCCCCAGAACAGCGCCGACCAGAACGGCGCCATGACCCAGAGGCTTGCGCCGAACAACACCAGGAGCAGGATCTGCACCAACAGCCGATCGTTATTGATCATGTAGGGTCTCGAAAAAATGAACAGGAGCGAGGCAACGGCGTGAAACCCGCGGCCCCGAGACAGCTTAGCGCAGCAACTCCAGGTGCAATCCCGCCGCCTCGCCGCTGGCGGCCTCCATGCGCGCCGCCCGAACGCCCTGGCCCGCCAGAGCCTCGATCCAATCCTCGGCCCGGGGACCGGCGATACTGACCCGCAAGCCCGTGTCCAGGTTCAGCGCCCGGGACAACAGGCGCAACCAGGTGTCGTCTGGCTCACCGGCAAGACGCGGTAAATCCAGGACCCCAGTGTCCTTGAGCTGGCGCAGCAGCGTGGCCGACGTCGGCAGCAGGTCCCCCAGCGGTGCATTCGCCTCGAACTGCTCGACATGCAGGTAGGCCTTGCGATTGCCGCGGGTTATGGCATACAGCGCAATCAGTGTGTTGTCCGCCGGTGGAGCCAGGCGCAGCAGCAGGAAGGCCTGACCGTTGTCGGCGCCATAGAGCTTGGCGTTGCCGAAGACATCGTTGGCCCACAGGCTGCTTTCGCCGCAATCGCGGGCCTGGCACCAGAACAACAGCTCGGCGTCCTGTTTCTGCAACGCTTCGCGCGCGGCAGTAAAGGCCTGGGTGGCGGAATGTTCCGGCGGCAGTTCGTAAGTAACAGACGTGGCGTTCCCCCGGGCATCGACCTGGCCGTCGAAGCGCAACTGGCCGCTGATCTTGCGAATCGAGCCCATGGGATAGACGCGTTCCAGGTCGCTGGTTTGCCGGTAATCGACAATCTGCGCGTCGGGCATGCGCGGCACACGCTCCAGGTCGCGACTGCCTGGCACATCGACGGCGAACGACGCCGGGCTGAAGCAGGCCAGCACCAGCAGGACGAGTGAGTGAACGGATAATTTCATCGGGTCGGCTTGGCCTGGGACGCTTGGACGCAACGGGCGTCGTCGATGCACCGCGAGGCTGATAAACAGAGGTCTGTCATGGTTGTCTCCCTTTCAACCCGCCCAGCCTCGACAGTTGCCCGCCGCAAGTCAAGGAACGGTGAAGAACCGATTGAAACAGTCTGCTACAAGCGTGGCACCGACCTCGTCGTTCAGGTGTAGATGATGGCCGCCGGGCAACTGCTCATGACTGAAGGGTAGACGCTCCAGCAACTCCGGGTGCTGGGCCAGCATGCCGTCGGCGGCCACCACCAGATGCGCCGGACAAGCGACCCGCGCCACGAACGCCATGGCCTGTTCATCGGTCAGGCGCAAAGGCGATGGCAAGGTCAGGCGATTGTCGGTGCGCCAGGTATAGCCCCCGGGCACTGGCATCAGGCCGCGCTGGGCCAGCAATTCGGCGGCCTCGCGACTCACCGCCACCAGCCCCTTCATCCGTGCTTCGATGGCACGCTCGAGGGTTTTGTAGACCGGCTTGCGTTTCTGCTGCAGGTCCAACTGGGCTTGCAGGGCCATGCCCATGCGCTCGGCCGCGTTATCGCCTTTGGCTGTCGGAGGAATGACCCCGTCGATCAACCCCAGGTGCGTCACCCGCTCCGGCAGGGAGCCGGCCAGTACCAGCGAGACAATGGCCCCCATGGAGTGCCCCAGCAGGGCGAAACGCTTCAAGCCCAGTTGCTCGGCGACTTGCAGCACATCGTGGGTGTAGTCCCAGAGGGCATAACCGGCACCGAGTGGCCGATGCCCGGAGTGACCGTGGCCGGCCATGTCCAGGGCAATCACCCGCAGGCCCTCGAGCCTGGGCGCCAGGCGGGCGAAACTGTTGGCGTTGTCCAGCCAGCCGTGCAGGGCAATTACCGGCAGCCCGTCTTCCGGCCCGAACAGGTGGGCCGCCAATTCGATGTGCGGCAGGCTCAGGCGGACTTCCTCGACCACACTCATGCGCTGCGCCCTTCCCAACGCTGGAACAGGTTCTTGAGCAGGTTGGCCGTGTCCTGCGGACGTTCGAGGGGGAACATATGGCCGCCGGGCATGCTCAAGGATTCGCCATGGAGCATACGTCCCACCGAACGGGTGTGATGACGCATCACCACGCGACTCTGCCGCCCGCGCACCACGGCCAGCGGCACCTTGAGCTTACGGGGCCGCCCGGGGCTGGTGTGCGGCACGCCGCGGTAAATGCTGATTTCGGTGGCCGGGTCGAAGCGCAGCCGCAACCGGTCGCCGACTTGTTGCAGACCGTGTTGCAGGTAGGCGTCGAAGCAATCCGGATCAAAGCTGCGGAACAGGGTCTTGCCGGCAAAATACTGCCGGGCCGACGCCAGGTCGGCGAACTCCTCACGCCGACCCAGGGTCCGGCCCGCTGGCGTCAGGCGGTCAATGAAGCCCAGGCGCTTGGCGGCCAGGATCACCCACTGGTCGGTACGGGTCAGCAGCGGCGAATCGAGCATGACCACGCCACGATACAGCTCGGGGCAGCGCAACGCCGCGTGCAGGTGCAGCACGCCGCCCAGGGAGTGACCGACGCCCCACACCGGCGCCGCTTGCTGCTCCAGGTGATGGATCAGTTCGTCCACCAGGTTGTGCCAATTATCGTCCACCGGAAAACGCGGGTCATGGCCGTGCAACTCCAGATGCGCGACCTGGTACTGCGGCGCCAGCGCGGCGAACAGCTTGCCGTAGGTGGCCGAGGGAAAACCGTTGGCGTGGGCGAAAAAAATCTGTTGCGACATGACAGCCGATCCATTGGGGGAACTGGGGCAGATTGTCCGCAGAACCCGATGGCACGGCAATGACCGTAACTGACAGGAATGATGACAGTCGGGCTTGGGCTATGGGGTTGTATGAGCGATGAAACCCTGTGGCGGGGGAGCTTGCTCCCGCTGGCCTGCGAAGCAGGCCCAAAACCAGGCGACGCGGTGTGCCAGGCTAACCGCGTCGATGGGTTTAGGGGGCCGCCTCGCAGCCCAGCGGGAGCAAGCTCCCTCGCCACAAGAGCGGTCCATCAGTCACAAACCTGTATTCATGTTTCAACGCGCCGGCGGTTGCTCGCCCAGCGGCACCACGGCCATGGTCAGGCGCGACACGCAGTTGACTTTGCCCTCGTCATTGACCAGGCGGATGTCCCAGACCTGGGTAGTGCGGCCCAGGTGGACCATCCGGGCCGTGGCGGTCACCCGTCCGCTGCGCACACCGCGCAGATGGTTGGCGTTGATCTCCAGGCCCACGCAATAGAACTTGCTGGCATCGACACAGAGATAGGCCGCCATGGACCCGACCGTTTCGGCCAACACCACCGAAGCACCGCCATGCAGCAGGCCGAACGGCTGGTGGGTGCGATGATCGACCACCATGCTGGCGGTCAGGGATTCGTCGTCGAAAGACTCGAAACGAATGTCCAGCATTTCGCTGATGGTATTTTTACCGGCGGCGTTCAATTGCTCGATGTTGGGGGTGGTGCGCCACAGACTCATCGTTGTCGTTCCTTTATGGTTTTACTGTGCTCAACCCTTGCTGCCAACCTGCCTATGGGTGCCGGATGCCCTTGAGCGTCATCGCTCCGGCCAGGGGCAGGTCACCTTCCAGTTCAGCCAGGCCAGCCGTTTGCACTTGCTCGGGTTTTTGCAGATGGCCGTGCTGCAACAAGCCCAGCAGGCTGCCCACCAATGGGTTATGACTGACCAGCAGTACATCGTCCTGGTCCTCCAGATGCCTTAGCACCTCCGTCGGCCGGGTCTCCGGCGTGAGCCAATCGACGGTGATCAGTTCAGGTTCGAACCCCAGTGCTTCGCGCACCAGTTGTGCGGTCTGCTGGGCCCGCACATAAGGGCTGGCGTAGATGGCCCGCAACGGCTCGCCCATCAACCGACCGGCGCTGAGCAACACCTCCTCGCGGCCGTGCACCGTCAAGACCCGTTCCGGATCGGGACGGACACCATGGGGCTCAGCCTCACCATGACGCAATACCCACAGTTTCATAGCTTCGGCTCCTCGTCCCGGGCGGGATGCGGCGCCGGCGCCACGGTGTGAGGCGCTTCACCTTCAGGCGTGCGCGGGGTCGGCCAGTCCGCGAACGGCCAGGGTTTCTGATCGCTGTGAAAGGTGCCGAAACGACCTATCTGGGCCAGGAACTGGCTCAGGCTGTCGCCGAAATTCATCAGACTGGCGCTGGGTGCGCCGTAGATCAGCCGATAGATCAATTGCACCAGCACCACGGCGCCGAGGATGAATTGCGCCACCTGCCAGACCAGCAGGTAAATCACCATCCACAGCACTCGCAGCAGGATGGATTCGTATTGGGGTTGCCCTTGCGGATCGTTCATGGCTCGCTCCTGCTTGCGGTCAATAAAGGTTCAGTTGAAACCGCTGGTGGAAATGAAATCGACGTCGGTCTTCGGTTCGCCACGCATCAACAGCTCGATCACCTGCTCAAGCGTGCGCCCCTCGAACAGAATCGCATGCAGCCCGGCGACCAGCGGCATATACACCCCCGCCTCCTGGGACTTGGCCTTGAGCACCTTGAGGGTATTGACCCCTTCGGCCACTTCACCCAGGCGCGACACGGCCTCATCGAGGCTCAAGCCTTGGCCGAGGGCAAAACCGACCTGGTAGTTGCGACTCTTGGGCGATGAACAGGTGACGATCAGGTCGCCCACGCCGGCCAACCCCAGGAAGGTCATAGGATTGGCGCCCTGGCTGACGGCAAAGCGGGTCATTTCCGCCAGCGCACGGGTGATCAGCATGCTCTTGGTGTTCTCGCCCATGCCCAGCGCCACCGCCATGCCGGCGATGATGGCATAGACATTCTTCAACGCCCCGCCCAGCTCCACACCGAAACGGTCGGCACTGGCGTAGACCCGAAAGGTGCGGCCATGCAAGGCCGCCTGGACCCGTTGGCACAGCTCCTCATCCTCACTGGCGACCACCGTGGCAGTCAGCGCATGCTCGGCGATTTCCCGCGCCAGATTCGGCCCGGAGATCACACCGATCCGAGCCTTGGGCGCGATTTCTTCGAGAATCTCGCTCATCAGCTTGAAGGTCTTGGCTTCGATGCCCTTGGTCAGGCTCACCAACAGCTTGCCGCTCAAGCGTTCTGCGTAGGGCGCCAGCACCGAACGCAAGGCGCTGGACGGCAAGGCGACGAAGAACAGGTCGCTGCCCTCCAGGGTTGCCTGCAAGTCAGTCACCGGTTCCACTTCCGGACGGATCTTGATGCCCTTGAGGTAACGCGGGTTCTCACGATTGATCCGGATGGCCTCGGCCTGTTCCGGGTCACGCATCCACTGGCGCACCGGGTGACCATTCTCGGCCAGCAGGTTAGCCACGGCGGTGCCGAAACTCCCGCCTCCCAGGACCGCAATCGGGCACTGTTCAGTCATATGCAATCCGTTCATCCATACCAAGTGGCAATGCGGGGCATTATACGGAGCGGCCAGAGCGCGACCAGCCCCGGCAACAATTACCATCCGCTGTAGGAAGCTGACCATCAATTCCTAGGAAAATGCTGTCAACGCGAATGGAAAAGTCGTTCAGCTCGGTTAACATGCCCGCCATCCATCCCATCTCAAAGGCTGTGCCGTGTCCGTTGGCCCTTCCCGTCCTGGCTCGTCCCTGCTATTGGCACTGATCATCAGCCCGCCAGTGCTGGGCGACGACCTGTTCGTGGACAGCCAGCCCATGCCCCAGGTGCTGACGGCCACGCGCCTCAAGCAATCACCAGCGGCAGTGCCAGGCAGCATGACCGTACTCGACAGCGAGTTGATCAAGGCCAGCGGCGCCCGCGACATCAGCGAACTGCTGCGCCTGGTGCCGGGCATGATGGTCGGCAACATCAGCGGCAACCAGGCTGCCGTGAACTACCATGGCACCAACGCCAGCGAAGCCCGCCGCATGCAAGTACTGATCGACGGCCGCTCGGTGTACCGCGCCGGCCTGGCCACGGTGGACTGGAGCGATATTCCGGTGGCCATGGAAGACATCGAGCGGATCGAAGTCTTCCGCGGCCCCAACACCGTCAGCTACGGCGCCAATGCGCTGATGGCAGTGGTCAACATCATCACCCGCGCGCCGGCCGACAGCCACGGCACCCGGCTGAAAATCACCCGTGGCCAGCGCGGCATCAGCGATTGGTACGCCAGCCAGGGCAGCGGTTGGGACGGCGGCGACCTGCGGTTGTCGTTGTCCGGCCAGGAGGACGATGGCTTTGACAGCGACCGCAACGGTGCCGATTACCGCGACAGCCGCCGCCTGAACCGCTTCAACCTGTCCGTCAGCCAGACGTTGAACGAGCAGCAAAGTATCGACTGGCAATTGAACGCCAAGGACGGGACCAATCAGCGGCCCTACACCTACCACCCGGTGTTCGCCGGGATTACCGCCGCTGGGGATAACTCCGACGTGATCGCCAAGGACTACGCCGGCTCACTGCGCTGGAACCTGGACCTGGACGCCGACCACAGTCTTTATGTACAGGGCTCGATCCAGCATTGGGATCGCCAGCAGACCTGGCGCGCCTGCGACGCCGAGGTGTCCTTCAGCCCGCAATTGACCGACCTGTGGCAGCTCAATCCCTACTATGCCGAGAAGCTGGCGCGCAATATCCCCAGCTACATCAGCGGCGGCGCGCCAGCCGGCACACCACAGGAACAGGCGTTGGCCAATCAGGTGCTCGACCAGTGGCGCAACGGCGCCTCGCAAACCCTGTGCGGCGATATCGACCAGAGCACCCGGGAATCGCGCTACGACCTGGAGATCCAGGACACGCTGAGCCTGTCCGACAGCCTGCGGCTGGTCACCGGCGCCAACTATCGCTATGACCGGGCCGATTCGCAGACATACTTCAACGGCACCCTGGACGACACCACTTGGCGCCTGTTCGGCCAGCTCGAATGGCGGGCCACCGAGCATTGGTTGTTGCAAGGCGGCGCGATGTTCGAGGACACCCGCCTGACCGGCAGTTCGCTGACCCCACGGGTCGCGGTCAACTACCTGATCACCCCGCGCCACGGCCTGCGCGCGGTGTACTCCGAAGCGGTACGCTCCCCGGACATGTTCGAGAACAACGTCAACTGGAGCTATCAGGTCACCAACCTGCAACCCGCCGCCTTCGGCCAGAACAGTGCCCGTTATTTCGTCCAGACCCGCGGCCCGGGTAACTTGGAACAAGAGCACATGCGCTCCCGGGAATTGGGCTACAACGGTTATTTCGTGGACCTGGCGCTGGCGGTGGACGTAAAACTGTTCCATGACGAAATCACCGGCATGATCAGCGAACCGTTGCGCAACAATCAGTACATCGCCAGCAACAGCAACGAATCGCAATTCTCCGGGGCCGAAACCCAGGTCGACTGGCGCGTGACCAGCGCCGACCGCCTGCGCCTGACCTATGCCTATATCGACGCCCAGGCCAGTACCCCCCTCGACGAACAACTGACCGCCCGCAACAGCGGTTCGGCCGGCTGGCTACGGGACTGGGGCCAAGGCTGGAACAGTGCGCTGTTCTATTACGCCGCCGACGCCCTCAATGGCTATCGCTACGAACGGGTAGACACCCGCCTCGCCCGGCGCATTTCCCTGGGCAAGGCCAGCCTGGAACTGGCGGGAGTCCTGCAACAGCGCCTGGACAACCAGCCCACCACGTTTACCGACAATCGCTACGACTCCCGCCATGTCGTGTACTTCAGCGCGGAGTTGTCTTTCTAGATGTCCCGACGCCCACCCCGCAAGACGCCATTTCATGGCCGCCTGACGCTAGTCCTATGCCTGGTGTTTGCCGGTTGGCTGGCGACCATCGAAGCCCGGGGCGCGGAAATCCTGCTGACCGGCACCGAGGACAGCCCCGGCGTGCAATCTTTTACCCAGGCCCTGAAAACCCTGCGCCCTGAAGACAGCGTGCGGTTTACGCCGCTGGCCGACCTGCCAGCGCCAGACAAGCTGCCGGGCAATGTCCGCCTGATCCTGCTTGACCTGCCCAGCCTCGACTGGCGCCTGCAGGACGCCCGAGGCCCGGCCACCCTGGTGCTGCGCATCAGCCGCCAGCAAGCCCGCGATCGCCTGGGCGAAGCAACGCCTGCGCACCTGAGCCTGCTGTGGAGCGATCCACCGATGGCGCGGCAATTGCGGCTGATCCGCGCCATCCTGCCGCAGGTGCGACGGGTCGGCGTGCTCTTCGACACCCACAGCGAATTCCTGCTCAAGGACATTCAACAGGCCGCGGCACCGCTGGGCCTGACCATCGTCAGCGAACGCTGGGACGACACCAACGACAGCCGTCCCCTGCAAAACCTGCTGGGCCAGAGCGACGTGCTTCTGGGTCTCGATGACCCCGACTTGTACAACCCCAAGACAGTGAAGAACCTGTTGCTCAGCAGCTACGCCCGGCAACGCGCCCTGATCGGGCCCAGCGCCGCATTCGTCAAGGCCGGCAGCCTGGCCAGCACCTATAGCGACCAACAAGACTGGCTGGCGATTCTCGACGAGTTGCTCGACCGCCCTGCCACCACTTGGCCGCGCACCCTGTATCCGGACCGTTTCAAGGTCCTGGGCAACCGGCAGGTCTCCCGCTCGCTGGGGATCGAACCGATTGATGCCGAATCCGTCGCGGCAACGTTGGCCGAAGGAGAACACCGCCCATGACCTTGCGTCGCCGTTGGGACATCAACACCCGAACCCAGCTCATCGCCCTCGGCCCGGCGTTGCTGCTGACTGTGCTGCTGATCAGTTTCTTTACCTTCGTGCGGATCCAGGACTTGCGCCAGGAACTCAATCACACCGGGCAACTGATCGCCAACCAACTGGCCCCCGCCACGGAATACGGGGTGATTTCCGGCAACAAAGAAGTGTTGGAAAGCCTGCTCACCGCCACCCTGGCGACCCCACACGTGCGCTTCCTGGAGGTCCAGGACAGCACCGACAAGGTCCTGGTGTACGTCGAACAACCCGAGCAGACCCGCAGCCATGCCCAGCAGGTCGAAGTCTTCCAGGCCCCGGTGCGCTTGCAGCGCATCGCCCTGAACAATGATTTCCTGCAGGGCAACAGCCCATCCGTGGAGGCCTCCGGCGAAGATTACCTGGGCCGCGTGATCGTCGGCATGTCCAGTGACGCCTTCAGTCAGCGGCAACAGGAGATTCTGTTCAAGGCCGCGATCCTGGCGCTGTTCGCCCTGCTGTTCACCTTCCTGGTGGCGCGCCGGCTGGCGACCAACCTGTCCCGGCCGATCCGCGACATCGGCAACGCGGTCAAGGCCATCCAGCAAGGCGACTACAGCACCCCGCTACCCATCGTCGATGACGCCGAACTGGGGGCCTTGTCGCGGCACATCAACAACCTGGCCGAGGGTTTGGGGCAAGCCAGCCGCGAACAGCACCAGGCCATGGCGCAGTTGATCAAGACCCGCGAAGAAGCGGAAAAAGCCAACAGCGCCAAGTCCGAATTCCTGGCGATGATGAGCCATGAACTGCGCACGCCCATGAACGGCGTACTGGGCATGCTGCAGTTGTTGGAAACCACCCGCCTGACCGACGAGCAGCACGAGTACACGGCGCTGGCCTCGGAATCCACCGAACACCTGTTGAAGGTGATCAACGACATTCTCGATTTCTCGCGCATCGAACGCTCGGCCCTGGAGCTGGAGCACATCCCGTTCAACCTGGCAGAACTGGTGGGCAGTTGCGCGCAATCGTTCCAGCACAGCGCCGCGCAACGCAAGCTGGGCCTGGACCTGCTGGTCCCGGACGACATGCAGGCCTTGCAGGTCCAGGGCGATCCGACGCGGATACGGCAGATCCTGGTCAACCTGATCGGCAATGCACTGAAATTCACCGAGCAAGGCCGTGTCACCGTGCAATGCCAGTGGCAGGCCCTGGACCACGAACTGCTGTGGTTCACCTGCGCGGTGCGCGACAGTGGCATCGGAATCCCGGCCGAGAGCCTGGAGCGCATGTTCGATGCCTTCCAGCAGGCCGACAATTCGATCTCCCGGCGCTACGGCGGTACCGGCCTGGGTCTGCCGATCGCCCGTACCCTGGCCGAACGCATGGGCGGGACGCTGCGAGCCCAGAGCGAAGAAGGCCAGGGCTCGGTGTTCACCCTCGAAATCCCGCTGGCCCTGTCGCGCCAGACGCCACCGACCCTGGCGCCGCGCCTGCCCAACGGCAGCGGCGATGGTGAAGGCCGCAACGTATTGCTGGTGGAAGACAATCCGGTCAACCAGACAGTGGTCGAAGCCATGCTGCGCAGCCTGGGCTTCACCGTCAGCATCGCCACCGATGGCGCCCAGGCTGTACGCAGCGCCGAAAGCCTGATTTTCGAAGCGATCCTCATGGATTGCCGATTGCCCATCATCGATGGCTACGAAGCCACGCGGCAGATCCGTCAGTTGCCGGGCTGCGGCGAGGTGCCGATCATCGCCCTGACGGCCAACGCCTTGCAGGGTGACCGCGAAGCCTGCCTCGCGGCGGGCATGAATGATTACCTGGCCAAGCCGTTCAAAAGGAACGACCTGCAACAGATTCTGCAGCGCTGGGTGAATTAGAACAGGTCACCGGACCATCTGTGACTGGCGTGAAAGGCGAAAGTGCGGCAGTCTTAGGCACCCGAACAAGCCTCGATTGGGGCTTGAATAAAAATTTCAGTGCACAGGTGTACATTCATTTCCCGTGTGCTGTGACTTTCACTACAACGCAATAGTCTATGAGTAGGCTGTCGATTCGAGGCATGAACGCTTCGGTCGGCCGGGAAGATTTGCCCCACCCTGCCGCATGGGACTATTGAGGAGCTCGCATGACCAAACAAAACGCCTTTACCCGGGAAGATCTGCTGCGCTGCAGTCGCGGTGAGCTGTTCGGCCCAGGTAACGCGCAACTGCCCGCCCCGAACATGCTGATGGTGGATCGCATCACCCATATCAGCGAAGAGGGTGGCAAGTACGGCAAAGGTGAATTGGTCGCCGAGCTGGATATCACTCCGGACCTGTGGTTCTTCGCCTGCCATTTCGAAGGTGATCCGGTCATGCCGGGCTGCCTGGGCCTGGACGCCATGTGGCAACTGGTCGGTTTCTTCCTCGGCTGGCAAGGCCTGCCGGGTCGCGGTCGCGCCCTGGGTTCGGGCGAAGTGAAGTTCTTTGGTCAGGTCCTGCCGACCGCCAAGAAAATTACCTATAACATTCATATCAAACGCGTCCTCAAGGGCAAGCTGAACATGGCCATTGCCGATGGTTCGGTTGCCGTGGATGGTCGCGAGATCTACACCGCCGAAGGCCTCCGGGTCGGCGTTTTCACCTCCACTGACAACTTCTAAGGGTTATCCGCATGCGCCGCGTCGTTATCACTGGTCTGGGCATCGTTTCGTGCCTGGGCAATGACAAAGAGACCGTCTCCGCTAACCTGCGTGCAAGTCGCCCTGGCATCCGGTTCAACCCGGAATATGCCGAAATGGGTCTGCGTAGCCAGGTTTCCGGCTCCATTGACCTTCCCCTCGAAGAGCTGATCGATCGCAAGATCTACCGTTTCGTCGGCCACGCGGCGGCTTACGCCTACCTGGCCATGAAGGACGCCATCGCTGACTCCGGCCTGACCGAAGAGCAAGTGTCCAACGTACGTACCGGCCTGATCGCCGGTTCCGGCGGCGCCTCGACCTTGAACCAGATGGAAGCGCTGGACATCCTGCGCGAAAAAGGCGTCAAGCGCGTTGGCCCGTACCGCGTCACGCGGACCATGGGCAGCACCGTTTCGGCCTGCCTGGCTACCCCCTTCAAGATCAAGGGCATCAACTACTCGATCTCCTCCGCCTGCGCCACCAGTGCCCACTGCATCGGGAACGCGGTCGAGCAGATCCAGTTGGGCAAGCAGGACATCGTGTTCGCCGGTGGCGGTGAAGAAGAACATTGGAGCCAATCCTTCCTGTTCGACGCCATGGGCGCGTTGTCCAGCAAGCGCAACGACACGCCGGAAAAAGCTTCCCGTGCCTACGACGCCGACCGTGACGGCTTCGTCATCGCCGGCGGTGGCGGCATGGTCGTGGTCGAGGAACTGGAACACGCCCTGGCCCGCGGTGCGAAAATCTACGCCGAAATCGTTGGCTACGGCGCCACATCCGACGGTTACGACATGGTCGCACCAAGCGGTGAAGGCGCCGTGCGCTGCATGCAGATGGCCATGGCCAATGTCGATGCCCCGATCGACTACCTGAACACCCACGGCACCTCGACCCCAGTGGGCGACGTGATGGAAATGAAGGGCGTACGGGAAGTGTTCGGCGACAAGGCGCCAGCCATCAGCTCCACCAAGAGCCTGTCGGGTCACTCCCTGGGCGCCGCCGGTGTTCACGAAGCGATCTATTGCATCCTGATGATGGAAGGCAACTTCATGGCCGGTTCCGCCAACATCGACGAGCTGGACCCAGAAGTGGCCGATCTGCCAATCCTGACCAAGACTCGCGAAAACGCCACCATCAATACCGTGATGAGCAACAGCTTCGGCTTCGGCGGCACCAACGCCACCCTGGTACTGAAGCGCTGGCAGGGCAAGTAAGCCCCGCCGACAGCCGCACACAAAAAGCCCCGACTGGTTCGGGGCTTTTTTTTGCGCCTGCTCAATTACACCACATGGGGTCTGTGGTGAATGGAATTCAGCGCACCACAAACCGCTGCTGCGTCAGCAGCCGATCGCCCTGGAACACCATGAACCGCCACTCTCCCGGCACCACTTCGTGGCTTTCGGTGAATTCGTAGGCCATGACATCCTGAGGCGCGCCGGGCACCAGTTTCTGGATGACCTCGAACTTGTCGTGGCGCACGCCATCGGGGGTACGGATACCGGGAGTGAAGTACAACAGGGTCAACGGCTGGTCATCCGCGACCTTGCCGGCCAACTGGTAGCGCATGCCGAACTTGGTGCCCAGCTTCGCCGGCACGCTCTCGGTCTGGCGGATCTGCTCATTGCTGCGTCGCAGGACCCGCTCTCCCGATTGCAGCTCGGCTTGCGGCCCTTCGAAAACACCGTACTCCACCGGGCCTTCGACACGGACTTCGGCCTGTGCCAGGCCGCAGGTCAACCACAGCGCGACCAGTGCGCTTGAACGGGTGAGGTGCATAGTGCGCTCCTTGATTGAGATGAGCGCGAGGGTATGACACGGGAGTGACAGGCTGATGACAAACCCTGCCCACCGATAATCCCGTGGCGAGGGAGCTTGCTCCCGCTCGACTGCGCAGCAGTCGCCAGATTTGGGGCTACTGCGTAGCCCAGCGGGAGCAAGCTCCCTCGCCACAAAAGCGGACTTAGCGGGCCACTGAGCGCGGCAATACCGAAAGAAAGTTATCCCGCGCCACCTTCCGCGCCACGTCTTCGGGCAAGGCATCGAGGAACGGATCGAAACCGCGCAACTCCTTGCCAAGCGTGTTGAAACGTCCTACCACGTCCGACCCCACCATGAAGCGCTCCGGAAAGCGCTCTACCAGGCGTACCCACTCCTGCCGAGGCTCACCCGCCTCGTCCAGCAAGTACGGCGTGAGCACGCTCCAGGACAGGTCTATGTACAGATTTGGATAGGCCTCGAGCATGCGGGTCAGGGTCGGCAACAGAAAATCCAAGCGGGTCTGGTGGCGATGGATTTCCATGCTGGTACCGGCGTGGGCCCAGATGAAGCGCGTGTGCGGATGATTGCGCAACGGCTCCTCGATTTCCGCCAGGTACAGCGGATTTTTCTCACGCTTGGAAGTGATGTTGGAATGCAACATCACCGGCAGGTCGTTCTCGGCCGCCAAGTGATAGATCCGCGTCATGGCTTCGTTGTTGGCCCGCGGGGTGTCGCCCGAGGTCAGCGCAGTCAGGTCGTCATGGCGGGTGAACACCTCACCGATGCCTTGCCACAGCCCCGGGTACAGGTCGAGCATGCGCTGGATATGCGCGGCGGAGTTCTTGTCGTTGGGATTGAAGCCCGACAGGAATGGATGAAAGTGCCGGCGCTGCTCGTCGGTCAGCTTGCTCACCGCCGCGGCGACAATCACGTCGGTGGCGCTGTACCAATAGGCATCCGCATCGTCACCGGCGTAATAACGAGGACGCTTGGGCTCGTCTTCGTGCCATTTCTTGGCCACTGGCACACCGGAAATCATCACATGCTCGATGCGATTGTCCGCCATCGCCTGGAGCAACTTGGGCATGCCGGCGGTTTCCTGGAAAAAATCGACGTAATGCAGGTGCGCATCGCTGTAGGCATATTCGCGAGCCGCGGCACCGCTACTCGAAACAACCAGCAGCCAGGCAAAGATCAAACGGGTCAAAAGCACAGGCAGTCTCCAGAAGCCATGAGCAACATAGACCCCCACCGTCCCGCTGGGGTTCAAGGCGTATCTGCCGCGCCTGCCGACGACGGGTTATGCTTCATGCAACCGTTGTTCAACCTGGAAAACAACATGACCACTCCCCTGACCGTTCGCCCCCGCGCCGAAGATGTCGAAGGCCAGCCGATTCTTCGCCCGCTGCCGTCCGCCAAATGCCGCAGCGTCGGGCCTTTCGTGTTCTTCGATCACATGCTGCAAACCACCTACCCGGCGGGCAAAGGCATGAACATCCGCCAACATCCGCATATCGGCCTGTCCACCCTCACCTACCTGTTCGAAGGAAAACTCCAGCACAAGGACAGCCTGGGTTCCGACCAGGTGGTGGACGCCGGGGATGTCAGTTGGATGACCGCAGGCAGCGCCATCGCCCATGTCGAGCGCACCCCCGAGTCATTGCTGGGCAACGCGTTCGTCATGCACGGCTTGCAAGTCTGGCTGGCCTCGCCCAAGGCCCACGAACAAGGCCCCGGGCACTACAGCCATCACCCGGCACACAGCCTGCCCGTCAGCGAGAACCTGGGGGTCAGCATCCGGATGATCGCCGGGTCGGGCTTTTGCCTGGAATCACCGGTGCCGGTGCTGTCGCCGACGCTTTACGCCGAACTGAACCTGCTGACCGCGACGACCTTGCTGATTCCCACCGAGCATGCAGAGCGGGCGCTGTATGTCTTGAACGGCGAGGCGTCGCTGGACGGTGAGCCGGTGGAACCCCACTCGTTGGTGATACTGCCAAGCGGGGAAGAAATGACGCTGTTTGCAGAGAGCGACTGCCATGCCGTGCTGTTCGGCGGCGCACCGCTGGACGGGCCGCGACGGATCAACTGGAATTTCGTCTCCAGCGACCCGGCACGGATCGACGATGCCCGTCGACGCTGGGCAGCCGGAGACTGGCCGACCGTGCCAGGGGAAAGTGAGCGGATCGAGTTGCCCTAGACTCACAACATCCCGTGGCGAGGGAGCTTGCTCCCGCTCGGTTGCGCAGCAACCGCAGAAAAAACGGGGCCGCTACGCAGCCCAGCGGGAGCAAGCTCCCTCGCCACGGGGTTTGCTTGAAGCACTCAGCCCTTGAACACTTCATCCAACAGGTTATGCATCGACCGGAACGCCCGCCCGGCGACCTTGGCGTTGTACATCATCTTGCCCGGCACATTGGCCTGCGGGTCGGTGAACGAGTGCACCGCACCGCCGTAGCTCAGCAATTGCCAATCCACCCCAGCCGCGTTCATTTCATCTTCGAAAGCCGGGAGCTGCTCTTTGGGCACCAGCGGGTCCGAGGCGCCGTGCATCACCAACACCGCCCCCTTGATGTTCTGCGCATCCGCCGGGTTCGGTGTATCCAGGGTGCCGTGGAAGGAAATGGCGGCCTTCAGCGGCGCACCGCTACGGGCCAGTTCCAGGGCGCAGCAACCCCCGAAGCAGAAGCCGAACGTGGCCAGCCTGGAAGTATCGACCTGCGCTTCGTCCTGGCTCTGCAGTTGCTCGAGCGCCGCCTGCATGCGCTTGCGCAACAACGCCCGGTCGTTCTTGAGGGGCATCATCGCCGCTCCCGCCTCATCGGCATTGCTCGGGCGGACCGTCTGCCCGTACAGGTCAGCGATCAACACCACATAACCGTTGGCCGCCACCGATCTGGCGATGTCCTCGGCCCCCGCCCCTACGCCCATCCAATTCGGCGCCATCAGCAACCCCGGGCGCGAGCCCTGCTGGCTAATGTCGAAGGCCAGGCGGCCTTCATAGGTTTGACCTTCAATCTGATAGACCAGCGAACGAACCGTAACCTGACTCATGACGGACTCCTCTTCAATCGGAACACCAGAAATGAAAAAACCCGCCGAAGCGGGTTTTTCCTGCACTTGATTAAGCTGACAGTTCAACCAACAGCTTGTTCAGGCGGCGTACATACGCCGCCGGGTCCTTCAAGCTGTCGCCAGCCGCCAGGGCCGCTTGGTCGAACAGGATGTGCGACAGATCGCCGAAACGCTCTTCGCTCTGCTCGTTGTCGAGTTTTTCCACCAACGGGTGGGCCGGGTTGAATTCGAAGATCGGCTTGGAGTCCGGGACTTTCTGGCCGCTGGCTTCGAGGATCTGGCGCATTTGCAGGCCCAGGTCCTGCTCACCGATGGCCAGGATCGCCGGGGAATCGGTCAGGCGGTGCGAGACGCGCACTTCACTGACAGCATCGCCCAGGGCGGTCTTGATCCGCTCGACCAGACCTTCCTTGCTCTTGGCGACTTCTTCGGCGGCTTTCTTGTCTTCTTCCGAATCCAGGTTGCCGAGGTCCAGGTCACCACGGGCCACGTCGACAAAGCTCTTGCCGTCGAACTCGTTGAGGTAGCTCATCAGCCACTCGTCGATGCGATCGGTCAGCAGCAGCACTTCGATGCCTTTCTTGCGGAAGACTTCCAGGTGCGGGCTGTTCTTGACCTGTGCATACGTTTCACCGGTCAGGTAGTAGATCTTGTCCTGGCCTTCCTTGGCGCGGGCCAGGTAATCGGCCAAGCCTACGACTTGTTCGCCATCGTCACCCTGGGTCGACGCAAAGCGTAGCAGGCCGGCGATTTTTTCTTTGTTGGCGAAGTCCTCGGCCGGGCCCTCTTTCATGACCTGGCCGAAGTTTTTCCAGAAGCTCTTGTACTGCTCGGGCTCGTTCTTCGCCAGTTTTTCCAGCATGTCCAACACACGCTTGGTCAGCGCCGACTTCATGGAGTCGATGATCGGATCTTTCTGCAGGATTTCCCGCGACACGTTCAGCGAAAGGTCGTTGGAATCCACCACCCCCTTGATGAAACGCAGGTACAGCGGCAGGAACGACTCGGCCTGGTCCATCACGAACACACGCTGGACATACAGCTTCAGGCCGCGTGGCGCTTCGCGCTGGTACAGGTCGAACGGCGCACGGGCCGGCACGTACAGCAGCGAGTTGTATTCCAGCTTGCCTTCGACCTTGTTGTGGCTCCAGCTCAGCGGGTTCTCGAAGTCGTGGGCGATGTGCTTGTAGAACTCCTGGTATTCCTCGTCTTTCACTTCGGTGCGCGGACGGGTCCACAGGGCACTGGCGCGGTTGACGGTTTCCCATTCCACTTCAGGCTTTTCTTCGCCTTCGGCAGCGGTGACTTCCTTCGGCAGCTCGATTGGCAGCGCGATATGGTCGGAGTACTTCTTGATGATGTTGCGCAGGCGCCAGCCATCGGCGAACTCGTCTTCGCCGGACTTGAGGTGCAGCACAATGCGGGTGCCGCGATCGGCCTTGTCGACGGTGGCGACTTCAAACTCGCCCTCGCCCTTGGACGACCAGTGCACGCCTTCGCTCGCAGCGAGGCCGGCACGGCGGCTGAACACTTCGACCTGGTCGGCCACGATGAACGCGGAATAGAAACCGACGCCGAACTGGCCGATCAGGTGGGAATCTTTCTTCTGGTCGCCGGACAGGTTCTTCATGAAGTCGGCGGTGCCGGACTTGGCGATGGTGCCCAGGTGCGTGATTACCTCTTCGCGGCTCATGCCGATGCCGTTGTCTTCGAGGGTGACGGTTTTTGCGTCCTTGTCGAAGCTCACACGGATTTTCAGCTCAGCGCCGCCTTCCAGCAATTCAGGCTTGGAAAGGGCTTCGAAACGTAATTTGTCGACAGCGTCAGAGGCGTTCGAAATCAACTCGCGAAGGAAAATTTCCTTATTGGAATACAGCGAGTGAATCATCAGGTGCAGCAGTTGCTTCACCTCGGTCTGGAAGCCCAGGGTTTCCTTTTGAGTTTCCACGCTCATGGTCATCAAACTCCAAGTGGATGGTGGTGTCCGCCTCGCTGAGATTGGCGGCGGGATGTCCTCAAGGTGGGGGCAACGCTGATGATTTCAAGGGCGATCCGGTTTTGACGGTTCCTGGATCTTGAAATGGGCCCGGGCAGTGGCGATGGGTTCGGCCTCGACGTTTTGCCAGGCGGTGATCGCGACGTTGGCGACCCGCCTCTGGCGCCTGGCCGGGTACTGACGAAATGCGTTGCGAAGAAATTGCCTGAGCCACGGATAATCGCTGCTTTAATACCCGGCGGCGGTTCACGAAGAACAATGGCCGAATAAAAAGGAGCGTCAATGCATCAGGTAAAGCTGCCATTAGGTGGAGCATTATGGATGGCAGCAAGCCTGCTTTCATTCATAGGCATGGCTGTCGCGGCGCGAGAGCTTTCCAAGTTCATGTCGATCTTCGAGATCCTGTTTTTCAGGTCCTTGGTTGGACTGATCATTGTTTTTCCGGTTATTTACCAACAGCGCGCCAAGCTCAAACAAGCCCGTGACCTGGGTCTACAGATTGGCAGGAACGCGGTTCACTTCGCCGGACAATATGCCTGGACCATTGGCGTGGCATCACTTCCGTTGGTTAAGGTCTTTGCCCTGGAGTTCACCACCCCGATATGGGTCTCCCTCCTGGCGTTTTTATTCTTGAAGGAAAAACTCTCCACCGCCAGGGTATTCGCCGCCATCGGCGGTTTCCTGGGTGTCCTGGTCGTTCTAAGGCCCGGCCTTGATAGCATTGAACCCGCCGCGTTCATCGTTCTTCTGGCCGCCATGGGCTACGCAACATCCATCATCATGGTGAAAAAACTGACGTTGACCAGCAGTCCCGCCATCATCGTGATCTGGATGGTGCTTCTACAATTGCCCTTGGGCCTTGGTCTGTCCCTGGCACAATGGCGTACCCCTACGCTCGCCTGCGTCCCCTGGATCCTGCTGTTGGGTATAACGGGTTTAAGTGCGCACTTCGCCATGGCCAAGGCGCTGAGCGTCATGGAAGCTTCCATTGCCATCCCGATTGATTTTTTCAGGGTGCCACTCATTGCCGTCGTTGGTTTTCTTCTCTACGGTGAGCCTCTTGAAATCTGGGTATTGGTCGGCGCAGTGATTATCTTCGCCTCAAACTATCTGACCTTCCGGATCGAACAAAAGAAAATGCCATCGTCAACTTCGCCAAGCTCCGAGTGATCAGCTCAAGGGCGATCCGGTTTCGACGGTTCCTGGATCTTGAAATGGGCCCGGGCAGTGGCGATGGGTTCGGCCTCGACGTCTTGCCAGGCGGTGATCGCGACGTTGGCGACCCGCCGGCCCTGGCGCCAGACCTGGCATTTGGCGTAGGTGTCGCGAAACTGTCCGGTGCGCAGGTAATCCAGGGAGAAATCGATGATTTTCGGTATGCCCGACGTACCCGTGGCGATCAACAAATGCACGGCAGCGGCCAGCTCCATGAAACCGGCGATGACCCCACCGTGGATGGCCGGCAGTAAAGGGTTACCAATGTTGTCTTTGTTGGCTGGCAGGCGAAACAACAAGTCGTCGCCTTGGCGCGTGCATTCGACGCCGATGAGTTGGGCATAGGGAATCGAGGCGAGCAGCAGCGCGTAGTCGCCCTGCTCGCAGGCGCGGCGCAGTTGTTCCTGGAGGATATCGGTCATGGCTGGCCCACAGCGGTCATCGGACCGCCCTTCCCCATTCCCCTGGCATGCTGGCCCAGGCGCATGAAGGTGCCCACCACATGGGCGATGGGTTGCTCGGGATCGTCCTGGTAGGCGAAACCCCGGGTGAAGATCACGTCCGGGGTCACCCGATAGCATTGGGCGAAGCCGTAGACATCCTTGTGGGGCTCGGCAGCGTGCATGTAGTCGATCCGCAGGTCGAGGGTGGGACAGACTTCGAATTGCGGCAGCACACACAGGGTCGACATACCACAGGCGGTGTCCATCAATGAGGTCAACGCCCCGCCATGGATGATGCCCGTCAGGGGATTGCCGACGATTTGCGGGCTGAACGGCAGGATGACCGTCAGCCCGTCACGACTGGCACTGTGCAACTTCAAGCCCAGCACCTGGCAATGCCTGAGTGCGGATAAAAAACGTGTGGCACGCTCAAAAACGGGGTCTTCGGCCATTCGATCAACGCTCCAATGAGTGACGAGACCTGGCAACAGGCGCGATGCACAAAGTTCCATTGCAGGGCAAAGTTATATATCTGTTACACAACAGGAACTTAATCCGAGGGGTGGCGTTCAAAAGGCCAGTAGTTATTTCCATAAGGAGAAACACCCCATGCGTAAGACTTTTGCTATTGCCTTGATGTTGGCCGCTTCCCTCGGCCTCGCTGCCTGCGATAAAAAATCCGAGGACAAAGCTCAAGATGCCAACCAACACTCCCAAGAAGCCCAGCAGAAAATGGGCGAAGCACAGGATAAAGTGAACGAAGCGGCGAAAGAAAACGCCGAAGCCGCCAAAGCTCAGTCTGAATCGAACAGTGCCGCCCAGCAGGAAGCACCTGCTACCGCGCCTAAAACCAACTGATACGGTTTTAGCAGTAAAAGAAAACCCGCCTGATGCGGGTTTTCTTTTGCCTGCGATTTGGCGGCACGCTTGTCAGGCCGCCTCCTTGCCCACCTCGGACACTGGCGCTTCGGTGGGGGTATAGACCATCACGTCCAGCACATCGGAGTGAAACTCGCGCTGATACAGCACGAACACCACGCCGGCACTCATCAACATGAATAACCAGGGGCTGACGAACCACGCCAACATGGTCATGCCGAAATAATAGGAACGCAGGCCAAAGTTGAACTGGTTGGCGGCCATGGAGATCACTCGCGCTGCCCTCAGCGCAAAGGCCTTGCGCTCCTGCTCCGACACATGCCGCTCACCAATCATCGGCGCTGAGCCAATCAGGACTGCCGCGAAGTTGTACTGGCGCATGCACCAACTGAACGTGAAGAACGCATACACGAACACCAGTGCCAGGCACAGCAACTTGACCTCCGCCATGCCCTGGGACGCCTGCTGCACCAAGGGTATGTCCGCCAGCAACGACACCGCCCGATCGGACGCCCCGAGTACCGTCAGGATACCGGCCAGGATGATCAATGTGCTGGAGGCGAAGAAGGATGCGTTGCGCTCCAGGTTGCCGATCACGCTGGCATCGGCGATACGGTTCTCACGCAGCAGCATGCGGCGCATCCAGTCTTCGCGGTACAGGTGCATCACGCTGGCCAGGCACGCCGTGTCGCGCGCCTTCCAGGTGGCATAACGGGTGTAGCCCGCCCAGCAGATAATGAACCAGGCGGCGGCAAGCAGGTGGATCAGGTTGGCTTGGATGAATGACATTCGATTTCCTGTATGTCTAAAAACATGACGTCTAAAGCCAGACTTGCCTTGAAATGCCGACCTGTGGGAGCAAGCTCCCACAAGGTTTTGTGCAAGCCTTTCAAGACACTGCTTCGACGTTAGCCCACGGAAAAAGACACTGCACTCAAAAAAAATGCCCCGTATCGATTGATACGGGGCATTTCGGTTCTTGCCGATGAATCTGCCTGTAGCCGCTTAAGCCAACGCTTCGCTGCGCTTGCCCAGCAGGCGATCACACACCACCGCGACCGCCAGGGTCATCACCGAAGGTACTAGCCAGGCCAGGCCCTGCTCGCTGAGCGGCAGGTGGGCCAGTTGCGTCGGCATCCAGTCTGCCAGGCCGGCGCCCTTGAGCGCGTCGATCAGGCCAAACAGGAACGACACCAGCATCACCGGGCCAACGATGCGCCCCTGCTCGTGCCAGAAGTCCTTGCAGAAGCTCAGGGCCACCAGGGCGATGCACGGTGGATAGATCGCGGTAAGAACCGGAATCGAGAACGCGATCAGCTTGGTCAGGCCCAGGTTGGACACCAGCAGCGAAAACGCCGCCAGGATCACCACCAGGGTCTTGTAGGACAGCGGCAGGACACGGCTGAAGTATTCGGCGCAGGCGCAGGTCAGGCCGACTGCGGTCACCAGGCACGCCAGGGAGATCAACACGGCAAGGAAACCGCTGCCCAGGCTGCCGAAGGTGTGTTGCACGTAGGCATGCAGCACAGCGGCGCCGTTGGTCGCCCCTGCGGCCACCTCATGGCTGCCGGAACCGAGGCGGAACAGGCTGACGTAGACCAGCGCCAGGCCCACCCCGGCGATCAGCCCGGCGATGATCGCGTAGCGGGTGATCAAGGCCGGCGACTCGACGCCCCGGGAACGGATCGCGTTGACGATGACAATGCCGAACACCAAGGCGCCCAGGGTATCCATGGTCAGGTAGCCGTTGATGAATCCTTGGGAGAACGGCGCCGCGATGTACTCGGGGGTCGCCACGCCGATATCACCCGCGGGCAAGGCAAACGCCGCGATGCCGAGCACGGCCAGGGCGATGATCTTCAGTGGCGCGAGAAAGCGCCCGACGGTGTCCAGCAGGCGGCCCGGGTAGAGCGAGATGAAAAACACCAGCAGGAAATACGCGGCGCTATACAGGAACAGCGCCAGCGGGCTTTCGCCAGTCAATGGCGCCAAGCCGACTTCGAACGAAACGGTGGCGGTACGCGGTGTGGCGAACAACGGGCCAACGGCCAGGTAGCACACCGCCGCCAGCAACCCACCGGCGACTTTGCCGATGGGGCTGCTCAAGGCATCCATTGCCCCGCCCACCTTGGCCAGTGCAACGACCGTGATGACCGGCAGCCCGACCGCCGTGATCAAAAAGCCCAGCGCCGCCATCCAGACATGAGGCCCGGACTGCAAACCGACGATAGGCGGGAAGATGATGTTGCCGGCCCCGACGAACAGGGCAAATGTCATGAAACCAAGCGCCAGGATGTCCTGGCCTTTCAACACTTTCATTAAGGAAACCACACTACTGAATCGGAATTTAGAGAGGGATTTCCCTTATGGATGAGGGAAATGCTGCCGATCCGTATGGGACCGACCCGTTTAGCGCGGCGCTTCCTTGTGGGCAGCGGTCGCAAAAATGGCTGCTAGCCTAACGAATTTAGCGAGAAAACGCACTGTTAAGGGGCGAACTATCCGATACGCGACATTCCAGCGTCGCGTTTACGTATCTATTTTTCGGCTCGCGGCGGAATTTTCAGGAGCCAGCCCCCCGTGGCGAGGGAGCTTGCTCCCGCTGGGCTGCGAAGCAGCCCCCATACAGGCGACCGTATTCATTCAGACAAAATGCGTTGCCTGGTTTACGACTGCTTCGCAGCCGAGCGGGAGCAAGCTCCCTCGCCACAAGAGCCGCCGCCACAACACATGAATTCTCAAGGGCCAGAAACGACAAAGGCCACCCGAGGGTGGCCTTTGTTGCTGGAACAAAAAGTCAGCCGAAGCTTACTTCTTCATTTCCCAGCCAGTCAGCTCGGCCAGGGCCTTGCCGATGTCTGCCAGCGAACGCACGGTTTTCACGCCTGCGTCTTGCAGTGCAGCGAACTTCTCGTCTGCAGTGCCTTTGCCGCCAGAGATGATTGCGCCAGCATGGCCCATGCGCTTGCCCGGAGGAGCAGTCACACCAGCGATGTAGGAAACAACCGGCTTGGTCACGTTGGCCTTGATGTAGGCTGCCGCTTCTTCTTCAGCCGAACCGCCGATCTCACCGATCATGACGATCGCTTCGGTCTTCGGGTCTTCCTGGAACAGCTTCAGGATGTCGATGAAGTTCGAACCCGGGATCGGGTCACCGCCGATGCCGACGCAAGTCGACTGACCGAAACCGGCGTCAGTGGTCTGCTTCACAGCTTCGTAGGTCAGGGTGCCGGAACGGGAAACGATACCGACCTTGCCTGGCAAGTGAATGTGACCTGGCATGATGCCGATCTTGCATTCGCCTGGAGTGATCACGCCTGGGCAGTTAGGGCCGATCAGGGTGATACCCAGCTCGTCGCACTTGACCTTGGCTTCCAGCATGTCGATGGTCGGGATGCCTTCGGTGATGCAGACGATCAGCTTGATGCCGCCGAACGCTGCTTCAAGGATGGAGTCCTTGCAGAAAGGAGCTGGAACGTAGATCACGCTGGCGGTGGCGCCAGTTGCGGCTACAGCGTCTTTCACGGTGTTGAACACTGGCAGGCCCAGGTGCTCGGTGCCGCCCTTGCCTGGTGTTACGCCGCCAACCATCTTGGTGCCGTATTCGATGGCTTGCTGGGTGTGGAAACTACCTTGCGAACCGGTAATGCCCTGGCAGATAACCTTGGTGTCTTTATTGATCAGGACGCTCATTATTTGCCCTCCGCAGCTTTAACGACTTGTTGAGCAGCGTCGGTCAGGCTGGTAGCAGCGATGATGTTCAAACCGCTTTCTGCCAGTACTTTAGCGCCCAGCTCAGCGTTGTTGCCTTCGAGGCGAACAACAACCGGGATTTTCACGCCGACTTCTTTCACGGCGCCGATGATGCCTTCGGCAATCATGTCGCAGCGAACGATGCCGCCGAAGATGTTGACCAGTACTGCAGCGACGTTAGTGTCGGACAGGATGATCTTGAACGCTTCGGTTACGCGTTCCTTGGTAGCACCACCGCCCACGTCGAGGAAGTTGGCTGGCTTGCCGCCATGCAGGTTGACGATGTCCATGGTACCCATGGCCAGGCCGGCACCGTTGACCATGCAGCCGATGTTGCCTTCCAGGGCTACGTAGTTCAGTTCGAACTTGGCAGCGTGCGCTTCGCGCGGATCGTCTTGCGACGGATCGTGGAAAGTCTTCAGCTTAGGCTGACGGTACATGGCGTTGGCGTCGATGTTGATCTTGGCATCGAGGCAGTGCAGGTCGCCGTCGGCCTTGATCACCAGCGGGTTCACTTCCAGCAGTGCCAGGTCGTGGTCCTGGAACAGCTTGGCCAGACCTACGAAGATCTTGGCGAATTGAGTGACCTGCTTGCCTTCCAGACCCAGCTGGAATGCCAGCTCGCGACCCTGGAATGGCTGTGCGCCAACCAGTGGATCGATGGTGGCCTTGAGGATTTTCTCAGGGGTATCGTGAGCGATTTTCTCGATGTCCACGCCACCTTCGGTGGAAGCCATGAACACGATGCGGCGGCTCGAACGGTCAACGACAGCGCCCAGGTACAGCTCTTTAGCGATATCAGTGCACGATTCAACCAGGATCTTGGTGACTGGCTGACCGTTGGCGTCAGTCTGGTAAGTCACCAGACGCTTGCCCAGCCACTGCTGTGCGAAGGCTTTGGCGTCTTCTTTGCTGCGAACCAGCTTGACGCCGCCCGCTTTACCGCGACCACCGGCGTGAACCTGGGCTTTGACAACCCATTCGCTGCCGCCGATTTTGTCGCAAGCTTCTGCTGCCGCTTCCGGGGTGTCTACCGCGTAACCGGTGGATACTGGCAGGCCGTACTCAGCGAACAGCTGCTTACCCTGATACTCGTGAAGATTCATGCTTATTACCGTCTTCGTTAGGTACTGCGCATTCGGTGCTGCACCGTTCTGGTGCCGCACCACCTGTGACTGCTGCTTGCGTAGCTTTCCAGTTAACCGGTGCAGCTACGCAAGGCTGCGTCCAGCGGATATTCCGCGGTGAGTCTTGCTCGCAAGGCTCACGACGGGCCATACCGCCGTGGTTTCTTATTGTCTATTAACGCTTCTTGCGGTTGGCCACGTGGATGGCGCCGCCATTTACGGCCAGGGCCGCTTCGTGCAAGGCTTCGGACAGGGTCGGATGGGAGAAGACCATCATGCCCAGATCTTCAGCGCTGGTGCCGAATTCCATGCCGATCGCGCCTTGCTGTACCAGCTCGGCAGCGCTCGGGCCAATGACGTGAACGCCCAATACGCGATCCGTCTTGGCATCGGCGATGACTTTCACGAAACCACCGGTATCGTTGGCTGCCATGGCACGGCCACTGGCTGCAAACGGGAAGGTGCCGACGTTAACTTCAACGCCTTCGGCTTTCAAGGCCTGCTCGGTCTTGCCGACCCATGCGATTTCCGGGTGGGTGTAGATAACCGAAGGGATCAGGTCGTAGTTCATCTGGGCTTTGTGGCCCTTGATGCGCTCGACGACCATGATGCCTTCCTCGGACGCCTTGTGCGCCAGCATCATGCCGCGAACCACGTCACCGATGGCGAAGACGCCCGGTACGGTGGTGGCGCAGAAATCATCAACCTTGATGAAACCGCGTTCGTCGAGGTCCACGCCGCTATCGGCAGCCAGCAGATCGGTGGTCACCGGACGACGGCCGACCGCAACGATCAGCTTGTCGAAAGTGATGGTCTGTTCGCCATTGGCGTCGGTGTAGTTGACCACGACTTCTTCGCCGTTGACCTTCGAACCGGTCACGCGAGCGCCCAGCTTGATGTCCAGGCCCTGTTTGGTCAGGGTTTTCAGCGCTTCCTTGGAGACCGCGGCATCGGCGGCCATCAGGAAGGTGTCGAGGGCTTCCAGGACGGTCACTTGCGCGCCCAGGCGCGACCATACCGAACCCAGCTCGAGGCCGATCACGCCGGCGCCGATCACGCCCAGGCGTTTTGGCACGCTCTGGAATTCCAGGGCACCGGTGGAATCGACGATCACGTTCTGGTCGACCGGAGCCGGCGGAATGTCGATCGGACGCGAGCCTGGCGCCAGGATGACGTTCTCGGCTTCGATCACTTCAACCGAGCCGTCTGGCTTGGTCACTTCGACTTTCTTGCCCATCAGCAGCTTGCCGTGGCCCTGGATCGAAGTCACGCCGTTGGCCTTGAACAGGGTGGCAACACCCGAGGTCAGGCCTTTGACGATGTTGGCTTTGCGGCCAACCATGGCAGGCACGTCAATGGTGACATTTTCGCGGTTGACACCGCCAATACCGTGAATGGCCAAGCCGTCTTGCGCTTCGTGGAACTTCCAGGAGCTGTCCAGCAGCGCCTTGGAGGGAATGCAACCGACGTTCAGGCAAGTACCGCCAAGGGCCAGCTTGCCCTCTTTGTCGGTGTATTTCTCGATGCAGGCAGTGGTGAGGCCCAGTTGCGCAGCCTTGATGGCCGCTACGTAGCCGCCAGGGCCCGCACCAATCACTACCACGTCGAATTTCTGAGTCATGAGTCATTCCTTTTCGAATCAAACCGAACGGTCACTTGTGGTGACCGTCGTGGGACGAAACCGGTTGTTTCAGCAAGAGGCCGGTCACAACAGACCGGCCCTCGCGGCGAAAATCAGATATCCAGCAGCAAACGAGCCGGATCTTCAAGCAGGTTCTTGATGGTTACCAGGAACGTCACGGCTTCTTTACCGTCGATCAGGCGGTGATCGTAGGACAGTGCCAGGTACATCATCGGACGAATCACGACCTGACCATTGATCGCCATAGGACGCTGCAGAATGTTGTGCATGCCCAGGATAGCCGCTTGCGGCGGGTTGACGATCGGGGTCGACATCATCGAACCGAATGTACCACCGTTGGTGATGGTGAACGTACCGCCGGTCATCTCTTCGATGGACAGCTTGCCGTCACGGGCCTTCTTGCCGAAGGTGGCGATGCCGCCTTCGATTTCGGCCAGGCTCATCAGTTCGGCGTTACGCAGTACTGGAACCACCAGGCCACGGTCGCTGGAAACAGCAACACCGATATCGGCGTAGCCGTGGTAGACGATGTCCGAACCGTCGATCGACGCGTTGACGGCCGGGAAGCGTTTCAGCGCTTCGGTGGCAGCCTTGACGAAGAACGACATGAAGCCCAGGCGTACGCCGTTGTGGGACTTCTCGAACAGATCCTTGTACTTCGAACGCAGGGCCATGACTTCGGTCATGTCGACTTCGTTGAAGGTGGTCAGCATCGCCATGTTCGACTGGGCTTCGACCAGACGCTTGGCCACGGTAGCGCGAACGCGGGTCATCGGAACGCGTTTTTCAACACGGTCACCGGCAGCGAACACTGGCGCGGCAGCGGCAGGCGCAGCAGCCTTGGCCGGAGCAGCGGCTGGCGCGGCTTTCTTGGCGGCAACGGCGGCAACCACGTCTTCCTTGGTCACGCGACCACCCTTGCCGGTGCCGGCAACGGAGGCGATGTTGATGCCGTTCTCTTCGGCGATCTTGCGCGCGGCCGGGGCAGCGACTGGATCGTCTTCGCCATCGGCAGCTGGAGCAGCGGCCTGGGCAGCGGCAGGCGCGGCGGCGGCGGCCGGAGCAGCGGCAGCAGCGCCGCCCTCTTCGATCGAGCCCAGTACCTGGTTGGACAGGACGGTAGCGCCCTCTTCGGCAACGATTGCGCCAAGCACGCCGTCAGCTTCGGCCAACACTTCCAGAACGACTTTGTCGGTCTCGATGTCGACGATCAGGTCGTCACGCTTTACAGCTTCGCCTGGTTTCTTGTGCCAGGTGGCAACGGTGCCATCGGCAACCGATTCCGGGAATGACGGGGCTTTGATTTCGATAGCCATTATCTGTGGGTCCTTAAAATTCGGTTTCAGTCAGCACGAAGGCTTAAACAGTGAAAGCATCTTGCAGCAGTTTTTCCTGCTGCTCGGCGTGCATCGACGCATAACCACACGCAGGTGCAGCGGACGCATCACGACCGGCATATTCAAGACCCAGGGCCTTGTTATGGTTGCCGATGCTGCGACGCAGGTGATGCTGGCTGCTGTACCACGCGCCTTGGTTCATCGGTTCTTCCTGACACCACACCACATGGGTGAGGTTGGTGTAAGGCGCGATGGCCTCCATCAGGTCTTCTTCCGGGAACGGGTAAAGCTGCTCGATACGCACGATGGCGATGTCTTCGCGGCCTTCGGCACGACGTTTTTCCAGCAGGTCGTAGTAGACCTTGCCGCTGCACAGGACCAGGCGAGTGACCTTCGCCGCGTCCAGCGTGTCGATTTCCGAAATAACGGTCTGGAACGAGCCTTCGGCCAGGTCCTCGAGCGTGGAGATCGCCAGCTTGTGACGCAGCAGCGACTTCGGTGTCAGCACGATCAGCGGCTTGCGCAGCGGACGGATGACCTGACGACGCAGCAGGTGGTAGATCTGTGCCGGGGTCGTTGGTACACACACCTGGACGTTGTGCTCGGCGCACAATTGCAGGTAGCGCTCCAGACGTGCCGAAGAGTGCTCCGGCCCCTGCCCTTCATAACCGTGTGGCAACAGCATGGTCAGACCGCAGAGACGGCCCCACTTGTGCTCGCCGCTGGTGATGAACTGGTCGACCACCACCTGGGCACCGTTGGCGAAGTCGCCGAACTGGGCTTCCCAGATCACCAGCGCATTCGGCTCGGTGGTGGAGTAGCCATATTCGAACGCCAGGACGGCTTCCTCGGACAGCAACGAATCGTACAGGTCGAAACGTGGCTGGCCCTTGTACAGGTGTTGCAGCGGGATGTAAGTGCTGGCGTCTTTCTGGTTGTGCAGCGCCGCGTGGCGGTGCGAGAAAGTGCCGCGGCCTACGTCCTGGCCGGTGATGCGAACTGGGTGGCCTTCGAACGCCAGGGTCGCGTACGCCATGGTTTCAGCGTAACCCCAGTTGATCGGCAGGCCGCCGGCTTGCATCTTCTGCCGGTCTTCGTAGATTTTCGCGACCTGGCGCTGTACCACGAAGCCGTCCGGGATTTCCAGCAGCTTGGCGGACAGTTCCTGCAGGGTCTTGAGGTCGAAACGGGTGTCGTGACGCGCGGTCCAGGCGTGGCCCAGGTATGGACGCCAGTCCACGAACAGCTCTTTGTTCGGCTCTTTGACCAGGCTTTTTACAACGTGCAGGCCATTGTCCAGGGCGTTGCGGTATTCATCGACTTTTTCCTGGACGCGCTCGGCATCCAGAACACCGCCCTGGGTCAGGCGCTCGGCATACAGCTCACGGGTGGTGCGCTGCTTGGCGATCTGCTGGTACATCAACGGCTGGGTGCCGCTTGGCTCGTCGGCCTCGTTGTGGCCGCGACGACGGTAGCAGACCAGGTCGATGACCACGTCGCGCTTGTACTGCATGCGGTAGTCGATGGCCAACTGGGTCACGAATAGTACGGCTTCCGGGTCATCGCCATTCACATGGAGAATCGGCGCCTGGATCATTTTCGCAACGTCGGTCGCGTACTCGGTGGAACGCGAGTCTTCCGGGTTGCTGATGGTGAAACCGACCTGGTTGTTGATCACGATGTGCACGGTGCCGCCGGTCTTGAAACCGCGGGTCTGCGACATCTGGAAGGTTTCCATGACCACGCCCTGACCGGCGAATGCCGCGTCACCGTGGATGGAAATCGGCAGCACCTTCTCGCCGGTCGGATCGTTGCGACGATCCTGGCGAGCGCGGACCGAACCCTCGACCACCGGGGAAACGATTTCCAGGTGAGACGGGTTGAACGCCATGGCCAGGTGGACTTCGCCACCTGTGGTCATCACGTTGGACGAGAAGCCCTGGTGGTATTTCACGTCACCGGAACCCAACTCGACCTTCTTCTTGCCTTCGAACTCGTCGAACAGCTCGCGCGGGTTCTTGCCGAAGGTGTTGACCAGTACGTTCAGGCGGCCACGGTGGGCCATGCCGATGACGACTTCCTTGGTGCCGTAGGAACCGGAACGCTGGATCAGCTCGTCGAGCATCGGAATCAGGCTTTCGCCGCCTTCCAGGCCGAAACGCTTGGTACCCGGGTACTTGGTGCCCAGGTATTTCTCCAGGCCTTCACCGGCGGTAACGCGCTCGAGCAAGTGGCTCTTGATGTCGGCGGAGTACGTCGGACGGCCACGAACGCTTTCCAGACGCTGCTGGAACCACTGGCGCTGCTCGGAATCGGTGATGTGCGTAAATTCAGCGCCGATGGTGCGGCAATATGTCTGCTGCAACGCTTCGTGAATTTCGCGTAGGCTCGCTTCCTCTTTGCCGATGAACAGGTCGCCGGCACGGAAGGTCGTATCAAGGTCGGCATTGGTCAAGCCGTAATGAGTGATCGACAGGTCTGCAGGTGCAGGACGCTGCCACAGCCCCAGCGGGTCAAGCTGGGCTGCCTGGTGGCCACGCATCCGGTAGGCCTGGATCAGTCGCAATACTTCAACTTGCTTCTTCTCGTGTTCGGAGCTCACGCTGCCGGCAGACACCGGTTGAGCGCGGCGCTGGTTCTTTGCCAGCAACACGAAATGATCGCGAATCGTCGAGTGCGAAACATCAGTGGCAGAATTACCGTCGGCCGGTAGCTTCTGAAAGTAGGTGCGCCATTCTTCTGGCACAGCGTTAGGGTCGTGCAGGTAGAGCTCGTAAAGCTCTTCCACATAGGCAGCGTTACCACCGGAAAGGTGGGCACTGTTCCACATGCGCTGCATCACGCTTTCTTGCATGCTTGGTCACCCTCGATTAGGGGAACACCACCGGCGAAAACACCGAGCAAACTTGCAGAAGTCCGAGTGCAGCGACTAAAACAAGCCACTTAGGATCACGCTGATAGTCCGGGTACCAGCCCGGATGCCCCTGCTTGTCTCATTTCTTCAAAATAAGAACTGCCGCTTTGTGAGCGGCTGTTCTGGTTATAGCCATGACGCGGGTTGAAGCCCGCGCCCTGGCCTTTACGGGTACAACGGTCCTACGGGTACAGCAGCTGAATCACACGCCGCTTTGCAGCAGCATGTTACGAATGTGACCGATGGCCTTAGTCGGGTTCAGGCCTTTCGGGCAGACGTTGACGCAGTTCATGATCCCGCGGCAGCGGAATACGCTAAACGGGTCATCCAGCGAAGCCAGACGCTCGGACGTCTTGGTGTCACGGCTGTCTGCCAGGAAGCGGTACGCTTGCAGCAGGGCGGCCGGGCCCAGGAACTTGTCCGGGTTCCACCAGAACGATGGGCACGAGGTCGAGCAGCAAGCGCACAGGATGCACTCGTACAGACCGTCGAGCTTCTCACGCTCTTCAGGAGTCTGCAGACGCTCGATGGCCGGAGCCGGCGTGTCGTTCTGCAGGAATGGCTTCACCTTCTCGTATTGCTTGTAGAAGATGCTCATATCGACGACCAGGTCACGGATAACCGGCAAACCTGGCAGCGGACGAACGATCAGCTTGTTGCCCTTGACCACGGCCGACAGCGGCGTGATGCAGGCCAGGCCGTTCTTGCCGTTGATGTTCATGCCGTCGGAGCCGCAAACGCCCTCACGGCAGGAACGACGGTAGGAGAAACCTTCGTCCTGTTCTTTGATCAGGGCCAGCACGTCCAGCACCATCAGGTCTTTACCACCGGTATCGACCTGGAAGTCCTGCATGAACGGCGCAGCGTCCTGATCAGGGTTGTAGCGATAAACACTGACTTGCAACATAGCGGTCACCCTTAATAAGTCCGGACTTTTGGTTCGAAAGTCGGAACAGTCTTCGGCGAGAAGTTCACGGCACGCTTGGCGACGCGTTTTTCACCCGGGAAGTACAAGGTGTGGCACAGCCAGTTTTCGTCGTCACGGTCTTCGAAGTCTTCGCGGGCGTGGGCGCCACGGGACTCTTTACGCACTTCTGCGGCGATGGCGGTGGCTTCGGCCACTTCCAGCAGGTTCTGCAACTCCAGCGCTTCGATACGGGCAGTGTTGAACGCCTGCGACTTATCGTTGATCTTCACGTTGGCGATTCGTTCACGCAATTGCGCCAGCTGGGCAATACCCTTCTGCATGTATTCGCCGGTACGGAATACACCGAAGTAGTTCTGCATGCAGTTTTGCAACTCGCGACGCAGGGTCGCCACGTCTTCGCCTTCGGTACGCTCGTTCAGGGCGGACAGACGCGCCAGGGCGGCTTCGATGTTGGCGTCGGTGGCATCGTCATATTCGATACCGTCGGACAGGGCTTTTTCCAGGTGCAGGCCGGCAGCGCGACCGAAGACCACCAGGTCGAGCAACGAGTTGCCGCCCAGGCGGTTGGCACCGTGGACCGATACGCACGCCACTTCACCCACTGCGAACAGGCCAGGGATGATTTCGTCCACGCCTTCGGCGTTCTGGGTGATTGCCTGGCCATGAATGTTGGTGGCAACGCCGCCCATCATATAGTGGCAGGTTGGAACCACTGGAACCGGCGCAACGACTGGATCGACGTGAGCGAAGGTCTTGGACAGTTCGCAGATGCCTGGCAGGCGGCTGTGCAGCACTTCCTCGCCCAGGTGGTCGAGCTTGAGCATCACGTGGTCGCCATTCGGACCGCAACCGTTGCCAGCGATGATCTCTTTAACCATCGAACGGGCAACCACGTCACGACCGGCAAGGTCCTTGGCGTTCGGAGCATAGCGCTCCATGAAACGCTCGCCGTGCTTGTTGATCAGGTAACCACCTTCGCCACGGCAACCTTCGGTCACCAGTACACCGGCGCCGGCGATGCCGGTCGGGTGGAACTGCCACATTTCGATGTCTTGCACCGGCACGCCAGCGCGCAGGGCCATGCCGACGCCGTCACCGGTGTTGATCAGGGCATTGGTGGTGGATGCGTAGATACGGCCTGCACCGCCGGTCGCCAGTACGGTGGCCTTGGCGCGGATGTAGGTGGTTTCGCCGGTTTCGATGCAGATCGCGATCACACCGACGAAGGCGCCGTCCTGGTTCTTCACCAGGTCAACGGCGTAGTACTCGTTCAGGAACGTGGTACCGGCTTTCAGGTTGCCCTGGTACAGGGTGTGCAGCAGCGCGTGACCGGTACGGTCGGACGCCGCGCAAGTACGCGCGGCCTGGCCGCCCTTGCCGTAGTCCTTGGACTGGCCACCGAACGGACGCTGGTAGATACGACCTTGCTCGGTACGCGAGAATGGCATACCCATGTGGTCCAGCTCGAACACCGCGGCCGGGCCTTCCTGACACATGTATTCGATAGCGTCCTGGTCACCGATGTAGTCGGAACCCTTGACGGTATCGTACATGTGCCAGCGCCAGTCATCGTTCGGGTCGGCCGAAGCGATGGCGCAGGTGATGCCGCCCTGGGCGGAAACAGTGTGCGAACGGGTCGGGAAAACCTTGGTGATCACGGCAGTCTTGTGACCGCCCTGTGCCAGTTGCAGCGCTGCGCGCATGCCGGCACCGCCGCCACCAATGATGATAGCGTCGAAAGAAATCGTTGGAATGTTAGCCATGGATCAGATACCCCAGAGAATCTGCACACCCCAGACGAAGTAAGCGAACATCGCAACGCCGCATACTGCCTGGAAGAGGAAACGTACGGCAGTCGCCGACTTGCCGAACGCCATTGGCGTCAGGTAGTCGGTCGCGATGGTCCACATGCCGACCCAGGCGTGAGCGCCTAGTGCGACAAGTGCCAGCAGACTGAAGATACGCATCCAGTTGTTTGCGAACAGTTCATGCCATTGGGCGTAGCCCAGGCCTGGGTTTGCTACGACATATCCGATCAGGAAGATGAAGTAAGCCGCGAGAACGACCGCAGACACACGCTGGGCCATCCAGTCATAGAGGCCCGAACGCGAAAGGTTCGTGACGTTGGTTACCATATCCAAACTCCTGCCAGAACGATTACCACCACGGAAACGGCGATAACGATTTTCGAGCCCAGCTTGCCGCCTTCCAGCGTCTCACCGATGCCCATGTCCATGATCAAGTGGCGCACACCGGCAACCAAGTGATACAGCAAGGCGGACAGGATGCCCCAAATCACTAGCTTGGCTAGCGGACTGGTCAGACACGCTTTCACCTGACCGAAGCCTTCTTCCGAATCGAGCGACTTGTCCAATGCATAAAGCATGATGGCCAGGCTGACGAAGAGGATGACACCGGAAATACGGTGAAGAATGGACGTGTAAGCAGTGACTGGGAGTTTGATGGTCCTTAGGTCTAGGTTTACAGGTCGTTGGCTTTTCACGGCTTTTTTTTCACACTGAAGAGCCCCTAACAATCAGGGCAAAGTTGTTGGGGCGCGCACTGGTCAGGTACTCACCACCCAGGGAGTGACGACCCCCAAGAAAGCAGGCCCAAAAGCCCCTGGCGGTCGGTGGCCGAGTATAGACAGTTAGGCTACTAATGACAACGCGTTCACCTTCCCCTAATAGCGCATTGCACATACGGCGCAAAAGGCGTAAACGGCAGGTAATTTCGCGGAAAAAGTCCGGTTAAAGCCTTCTGGAGCAAGACTTTAGGCAAATTGACATTCGGATTTATCTCACTATAGTGGTGCGGGCCCTGCGTGGGGGGTCTGTCTGATGATTCCAAGCATTAATAGGAGGCCACATGGCTGACAAAAAAGCGCAGTTGATCATCGAGGGCGCAGCCCCCGTCGAGCTGCCCATTTTAACCGGCACCGTTGGTCCCGATGTAATCGACGTACGGGGCCTGACGGCCACGGGCCGTTTCACCTTTGACCCAGGTTTCATGTCGACCGCCTCGTGCGAGTCGAAAATCACCTATATCGACGGCGACAACGGCATCCTGCTGCACCGCGGCTACCCGATCGAGCAACTGGCTGAAAAATCGGACTACCTGGAAACCTGCTACCTGCTGCTCAATGGCGAGCTGCCAACCGCAGAGCAAAAGGCCCAGTTCGTCAGCACCGTGAAGAACCACACCATGGTTCACGAACAGTTGAAGACCTTCTTCAACGGCTTCCGTCGCGATGCCCACCCGATGGCCGTCATGTGCGGCGTTGTCGGCGCCCTTTCGGCCTTCTACCACGACTCCCTGGACATCAATAACCCCCAGCATCGCGAAATCTCCGCGATCCGCCTGGTGGCGAAGATGCCGACCCTGGCAGCCATGGTCTACAAGTACTCCATGGGCCAGCCCATGATGTACCCGCGCAACGACCTGACCTATGCAGAGAACTTCCTGCATATGATGTTCAACACCCCGTGCGAGATCAAACCGATCAGCCCGGTGCTCGCCAAGGCCATGGACCGGATCTTCATCCTCCATGCCGACCACGAGCAGAACGCCTCCACGTCCACCGTGCGCCTGGCGGGTTCCTCGGGCGCCAACCCGTTCGCCTGTATCGCCGCCGGTATCGCCGCACTCTGGGGCCCAGCCCACGGCGGTGCCAACGAAGCGGTACTGACCATGCTCGATGAAATCGGCGATGTCTCGAACATCGACAAGTTCATCGCCAAGGCCAAGGACAAGAACGATCCGTTCAAGCTGATGGGCTTCGGTCACCGGGTCTACAAGAACCGCGACCCACGCGCCACCGTCATGAAGCAGACCTGCGACGAAGTGCTCAAGGAACTGGGGATCACGAACGATCCGCAACTCGAACTGGCCATGCGCCTGGAAGAGATCGCCCTGACCGACCCATACTTCATCGAACGCTCGCTGTACCCGAACGTCGACTTCTACTCGGGGATCATCCTCAAGGCGATCGGCATTCCAACCAGCATGTTCACCGTGATCTTCGCCCTGGCGCGGACCGTGGGCTGGATCTCCCACTGGAAGGAAATGCTCTCCAGCCCGTACAAGATCGGCCGTCCACGCCAGCTGTACACCGGCTACGAGTCGCGTGACATTACCCAGCTGGAAGACCGCAAGTAAGGCCTGCCTTGCCATAGGTCCCACGCTGCACTGAAACAGCCCCTGCTTCTTATATATAAGAGCAGGGGCTGTTTTGTTTATGCCCTCTTTGATATCTGCGGCGACTGGCCCGACACCTTCGCGAGCGAGCTCGCTCCCACATTGGACCCTGTGTACGACGCAAATCCCCTGCGGGAACGTAATACCGCTCACTTAAGGAAACGGCGCTTTTCCGAGGGAGCGCCGTTGCTCGCGAAGGCGTCATTACTCACACCACCGTTATCGCACACAAAAAAATACCCCAGCCTCTCGACCGGGGTATTTCTTCAAGCACTACGCTTACAACTTACCGTATCAGTGGTTAACCGCCCCACTCGCCCCCAAACCAGTCTGCGAACGCACGAACTGCGGGAAGAACAGCGCCCGCTCGTTTGCACCTTCAGCCGACTTGTCGGTAATGGAGAAGAACCAGATGCCGACGAAGGCGATGGCCATCGAGAACAGCGCAGGGTATTCATACGGGAAGATCGCCTTCTCGTGACCCATGATCTGCACCCAGATGGTCGGGCCGAGGATCATCAGGCCCACGGCACTGACCAGGCCCAGCCAGCCGCCAATCATGGCGCCACGGGTAGTCAGCTTCTTCCAGTACATCGAAAGCAGCAGTACCGGGAAGTTGCAGCTCGCCGCGATGGAGAACGCCAGGCCGACCATGAACGCGATGTTCTGCTTCTCGAACAGGATACCCAGGGTGATCGCCAGCACCGCCAGGGCAATGGTGGTGATTTTCGAGACGCGGATCTCATCCTTCTCGTTGACCCTGCCTTTCCTGATCACGCTGGCATACAGGTCATGGGACACCGCCGAGGCACCGGCCAAGGTCAGACCCGCGACTACCGCCAGGATGGTGGCAAAGGCTACCGCCGAGATGAAGCCGAGGAAGATGCTGCCGCCCACGGCATTGGCCAGGTGCACCGCCGCCATGTTGTTACCGCCGAGCAAGGCACCTGCCGCGTCCTTGAAGGCCGGGTTGGTGCTGACCAGCAGGATCGCGCCGAAGCCGATGATGAAGGTCAGGATGTAGAAGTAACCGATGAAGCCGGTGGCATACAGCACGCTCTTGCGCGCTTCCTTGGCGTCGCTCACGGTGAAGAAGCGCATCAGGATGTGTGGCAGGCCAGCGGTACCGAACATCAGCGCCAGACCGAGGGAGAAGGCCGAGATCGGATCCTTCACCAGGCCGCCAGGGCTCATGATCGCCTCACCCTTAGGGTGAACCTTGACCGCTTCGGCAAACAGCATGTTGAAGTCAAAGTTGACGTGCTTCATCACCATCAGCGCCATGAACGAAGCACCCGACAGCAACAGCACCGCCTTGATGATCTGTACCCAGGTGGTGGCCAGCATGCCGCCGAACAACACGTAGAGGCACATCAGGATGCCCACCAGGATCACCGCAACGTGGTAGTCCAGGCCGAACAGCAGCTGGATCAGCTTGCCGGCACCGACCATTTGCGCGATCAGGTAGAACGCCACCACCACCAGCGAGCCGCTGGCGGACAGACTGCGGATCTGGGTTTGCCCGAGGCGATAGGACGCCACGTCGGCAAAAGTGTATTTACCCAGGTTACGCAGGCGCTCAGCGATCAGGAACAGAATGATCGGCCAGCCCACCAGGAACCCGATGGAGTAGATCAGACCGTCATAACCGGAGGTGAACACCAGCGCGGAAATGCCCAGGAAAGACGCCGCCGACATGTAGTCGCCAGCAATTGCCAGGCCGTTCTGGAAGCCGGTGATCTTGCCGCCGGCCGCATAGTAGTCGGCCGCCGAGTTGTTTTTCTTGGACGCCCAGTAGGTGATGTACAAAGTCGCGCCGACGAAGGCAACGAACATCAGGATCGCCGCGACGTTAAGGGGTTGCTTCTGCACGGCACCGGTCAGGGCTTCAGCCGCCCAGGCGCCCGGGGCGAACGCTGCGATGCTCAATAGGGCCAATAGACGCCGGATCATTGCTGAGCCTCCTTGAGAATCGCGTTGTTCAGGTCGTCGAACTCGCCGTTGGCGCGCCGTACGTAGATTGCAGTCAGAACGAAAGCCGAGAGAATCAGGCCGACACCGATGGGAATCCCCCAGGTCATGGTGGACTCAGGCGTGATCTTGGCCCCGAGAATGTGTGGCCCGTAGGCGATCAGAAGAATGAAGCCGGAATACAACCCAAGCATGATCGCCGAGAGAATCCAGGCGAACTTTTCTCTTTTTCGAACCAGCTCCTTGAAGCGCGGGCTGTTTTGAATCGAGAGGTAAATGCTGTCGTTCATTGTTTTTATCCTCGCAGCACAGATTTAATTGGAACAGCCCTACTCTATGCGGCTCAAGGCCAGGTTCCAGACGACCTTAGTATTAGAACGACATGACGCTTTACCAGTTTCCCGCGTTTACTTGTGCCCCCCTATGGGAGCGAGCCCCTGTGGGAGCAAGGCTTGCCCGCGATGCAGGCACCTCGATTGAACTTGAGACCTAGGCGATGCTATCGCGGGCAAGCCTTGCTCCCACAGACCTTGCTCCCACCGGGCTCGGTGTAGAACTCAGGAATTGCGGGCACAAAAAAACCGCATGACACAACGCCATGCGGTTTTCGAGCCAGCTAAACCCGGTGAGTTACTTGCCGGTCCACTCTTTTACACGGTCCGGGTGCTTGGCGACCCAGTCCTTGGCCGCTGCGTCCGGCTTAGCCCCTTCCTGGATCGCCAGCATGACTTCGCCGATCTCGTCTTTCGAAGCCCACTGGAACTTCTTCAGGAACTCGGCCACTTCCGGCGCCTTCGCGCCCAGTTCCTTGCTGCCGATGCTGTTTACAGTCTCAGCCGCGCCGTAGACGCCTTTCGGGTCTTCCAGGAAGCGCAGTTTCCACTTGGCGAACATCCAGTGCGGCACCCAACCGGTGACCGCGATGGATTCGTTTTTCTTCTCGGCACGGGTCAGCTCGGCAATCATGCCGGCACCGGAACTGGCCTTGAGTTGATAACCGGTCAGGTCGTAGTCCTTGATTGCCTGTTCGGTCTTGAGCATCACGCCTGAACCGGCATCGATGCCGACGATGCGCTTCTTGAAGGAGTCGTCGGTCTTGAGATCTTCGAGCGACTTGGCCTTGACGTACTCCGGCACGATCAGGCCGATTTTGGCGTCCTTGAAGTTCGGGCCATAATCGACCACTTGGTCCTTGTTCTTGGTCCAATAATCGCCGTGAGTCACCGGCAGCCAAGCCGAAAGCATCGCGTCGAGTTTGCCGGTGGCCACGCCTTGCCACATGATCCCGGTCGCGACCGCTTGCAGCTTCACGTCATAACCGAGTTTCTGCTTGATCACTTCGGCGGCCACGTGAGTGGTCGCGACGCTGTCGGACCAGCCGTCAACGTAACCGATGCTCAGGGTTTTGGTTTCGGCGCTAGCCAGTGTGGAGCTGATCGCCAGTACCAGTGCGGCACCTGCGCCCAAGAGTCGTCGCATCTTCATCGTTACTTCCCCGAAAGTGCTGCGCCCGGCGGATGCCGAGCGGCGTCAACGTATAGTTATGGTGGCAGCGCCCCCATCACGCCCGCTTAGAAACCGGCTCGAACGTCAGTGGAGTACTGACCTGTCGATCATCAACCCGCGCCGATCTGGAACCTGCTCTGCCTGCGACGTCGAGGCAACGAGAAACGACATCAGAACGCCAGCTCTCAGTTCCGGGCATTTGTAGCTCCATCACACATGAGATTTAGCAGTCAAATCCGGCAAACGCCAGATAACTAGCCGCCAGCACGCACGACCGTGTATCGTCCCGCTACTATCGCACCCCGTCCGTGCCTGTTTTGTGCCCGTCATGGCACTTGGCTCCGCTTCGGTGGTCATAGCCTGCGAACCTCATTCGGCACCTTCCTCTAAGGGATCCAGTCATGCTCCGTTCCTTGCGCTTCGCTGCCCTTCTCGGCGGCCTTATCCTGAGTGCGTCCGCGCTGGCGGCAGACATTGACGCCGCCAGCTATGGCTACCCCTTGACCAACCCGTTCGAAGCGACCATCGCCACCACTCCGCCGGACCTGCGCCCGGAGCTGCCGCTGATCGAAGACATCAATCAGGCGGACCACAGCCTGACCCTGCGCCCGGAACGCGAGTTCATCCTGCCGGACAACTTCTGGCCGGTGAAAAGCCTCACTTACCGCATGGCCACCCAGGACAAACCCGCGCCGCTGATCTTCCTCATCGCCGGCACCGGTGCGCGCTTTGACAGTAGCATTAATGAATACCTCAAGCGCCTCTACTACAAGGCCGGCTACCACGTGGTGCAGTTGTCCTCGCCCACCAGCTTCGACTTCATGAGCGCCGCCTCACGCTTTGCCACCCCGGGCATCAGCAAGGAAGACGCCGAAGACATGTACCGGGTGATGCAAGCCGTGCGCGCGCAGAACCCCAAGCTGCCAGTGACCGAGTATTACCTGACCGGCTACAGCCTCGGCGCCCTGGACGCGGCCTTCGTCGCACACCTGGACGAAACCCGGCGCAGCTTCAATTTCAAGAAAGTGCTGTTGCTCAACCCACCGGTGAACCTCTACACCTCGATCACCAACCTGGACAAACTGGTCCAGACCGAGGTCAAGGGCATCAACAGCACCACCACGTTCTACGAACTGGTACTGAACAAGCTGACGCGCTACTTCCAGCAAAAAGGCTACATCGACCTCAACGATGCGCTGCTCTATGACTTCCAGCAGTCCAAGCAACACTTGAGCAACGAGCAGATGGCCATGCTGATCGGCACCTCGTTCCGTTTCTCGGCGGCCGACATCGCGTTCACTTCGGACCTGATCAATCGGCGCGGGCTGATCATCCCGCCCAAGTTCCCGATTACCGAAAGCACCAGCCTGACGCCGTTCCTCAAGCGTGCACTGCAATGCGATTTCGACTGTTACCTCACCGAGCAGGTGATTCCGATGTGGCGCGCGCGCACTGACGGCGGCAGCCTGTTGCAACTGGTCGACCAGGTCAGCCTGTACGCGCTGAAGGATTACCTGCACGACAGCCCGAAGATTGCCGTCATGCACAACGCTGACGACGTGATCCTCGGCCCGGGTGACCTGGGCTTCCTGCGCAAGACCTTTGGCGACCGCTTGACGGTTTATCCACTGGGCGGCCATTGCGGCAACATTAATTACCGCGTCAACAGCGACGCGATGCTGGAGTTCTTCCGTGGCTAAATATCTCCTGCTTATCGCTGCGTTAATGAGTGCTGGCCTGGCCCAGGCCGATAACAGCAAGGCCAATGCGCCTGTGGTGGTGGACTCCGACGGTTTCAAGGAGCCGTTGAGCAAGCTCAAGTTCAACCCGGGGCTGGACCAGCGTGAGTTCGAGCGCTCGACGCTCAATGCCTTGAACGTCTATGACCCGCTGGAATCCTGGAACCGCCGCGTCTACCACTTCAACTACCGCTTCGACCAATGGGTCTTCCTGCCGGTGGTCGATGGCTACCGCTACGTCACGCCCAGCTTCGTGCGCACCGGCGTCAGCAACTTCTTCAACAACCTGGGGGATGTGCCGAACCTGATGAACAGCCTGCTGCAATTCAAGGGCAAGCGTTCGATGGAAACCACAGCGCGCCTGCTGCTCAACACCACCGTCGGCATCGCCGGCCTGTGGGACCCGGCCACCGCCATGGGCCTGCCGCGCCAGAGCGAAGACTTCGGCCAGACCCTGGGCTTCTACGGCGTCCCTGGCGGCGCGTACTTCGTATTGCCGATCTTCGGCCCTTCGAACCTGCGCGACACCTCAGGCTTGTTGGTGGACTACACGGCCGAATCAGCGATCAACTACCTCAATGTCGCCGAAGTCAGCGCCAACCACCCGGAATTGCTGCTTCTGCGCGGCGTCGACAAACGCTACCAGACCAGCTTCCGCTACGGGCAACTGAACTCGCCGTTCGAGTATGAGAAGGTGCGCTACGTGTACACCGAGTCGCGCAAGTTGCAGATTTCCGAGTAATCCTTAAGGCCAACACGCCTGAATCCGGCGTGTTGGCTGCTGTATCCCTGCGCAATGCCCCCTCCCGCCGACCTAATTTCTTCTGGTTCAACTTCGTTTAATGAAGACAACATGTGCGCGATTGCAGCGTCATGAGGTGCTCAACGACAGCAAATGTTCGATTGTGAATTTTTTATTAACATTTTGTGACACGTCGTGTAGGATTGGATCCAAAGAAAGGATGCAATACCGTGTTTAAGATCAAGGATCGATATGAAAAAATTCCTCTCCCCTCGCTGTGCATCACCAGATGCTTCGATCGGCAAACTTCGGTACACGCCTGCGCTTACTAAATAAAGTGACTGAGCACAACTGGCTCAGGAAACACTCTACAGCGCCCGCCCTTCGTTAAACTCCAGACGCTCAAGTCTCGTCGTTTGCGTTTCGTTACCTCATTGTCATGCGCCAAGCATTACATCCAATGTGATTATTTATGCTCGCCTTCCAACTTGTCCGTTTTAAATACTATTTCTCATCGCTGCCATTCTTTATATGGATGCTGTTCATTGGCACCTTTCTGACGCGCGCTACGTCAATGATGGTTTGGCCATTCATTTCGATTGTTCTCTATACGCGGTTCGGTTTCAGCACTTCGACCATCGGCCTGATTCTGACTTGCTCTATCGCCCTCTCTTCGCTGGTCAGCTTCTACAGCGGGTATCTTTCCGACAAGATCGGGCGCCTCAAGATCATCCTGGTCGGTTGCGTAGTGGCGATGGTCTCCTACTTGCTGCTGGGTATCAGCACGCATGCCGAGGGCTACATCGCCGGAACACTGTTGGCCAATCTCTCCTGGGCCCTGGTCAACAATCCAATCAAGACGGTCATCGGTGATGTCATCGAGTCCTGTTCTCTGGTGGAACGTGCCATGCACCTGCGCTATTTCTTTCTCAATGCTGGGGCCGCCGTGGGCCCTTACTTCGGGCTCAAGCTTGGCATTTCCACGGATTCCCTGTCCTTTGTGCTGGTGACGGCCTCCTACCTGGCCCTGCTGTCGGGCGTCATGGTGTTCGGTCGCGGTATTACCCTGAAGGCCATCAACACCACCTCCTTGCGAAGTACCTTGCAGATCCTCTCCCGGGATCATGTGTTCCTCCTGCTCGTGATCAACAACATCGTCATGATGTTCATCTTCGGCAGCTTTGATTCCAGCGTGCCTCAATTGATGGCTTCGCTCGCGTTCGAGGGGTACCTGCCCTTTGTCGCCAATCTGATCGTGCTGCATGCCACCGTGATCGTGCTGCTTCAACTGCCACTGGCCAGGGTTCTGGCACAGGCAACATTAGAGACCAAGATCCATATCGGTTCTGTATTGCTGGTTTTAAGTCAGGCCGGCATGACACTGGCGGCACACTTTTATCAAGTGCAACTATTGTGGTACGGCGCGGTGCTGCTGCTGAGCCTTAGCCAGGCCCTACTGTTTCCATGTTTGAATCTTTTTGTCGACAGCCTGGCACCTCGAAACCTGAGAGGCGCTTACTTTGGCGCCGCGTCGCTTTACAGCATTGGCTTTTCCATGGCGCCCATTGTCGGAGGCTTTTTCATACAAGCGTTGAGCGGAACAGCGCTGTTTGTTTTCCTGACGGTGACCAGTCTCGTCATGGCCTTTACCTTCGCCGCTATTTTCACCCGACTGCACCACCGCAACTTAACTAACGACAAACAGGGAACCCGCAGCACCGGCCAGGAACTCCCTATCGGCCAATAACGCCTGACGCATGCACCCGCCATTCTATTGAGGTCACTCACAATGACATCAGGCCTTTCTGCGCCTTGAAATTATGTTTTTAACTATGCAGCGCTCAACTGGAGTAAGAATGAACAAGGACGACTACGACATTATTTTATGTGGTGCGGGCCCGGCAAACATTTCATTGTTGCCTGACCTCATACAGAAGGAAGATATCCATCGGTGTTTGATTCTGGAGAAATCCAACACCTTGGGCAGCGGTGCGATCGGACAGTACCGCATTACCGCCAACTCTCTGGGCGGCGTTTTCCTGGAAAAGTTCCAGGGCAAGCAGGATGAACTCAGCCGATACATGCGTACCACGGCGGAATGGGCGTATTTCAGCGAACGACGTGACGAGGCGGTCGAGTTGCGCTACGTAGGACAGTTTCTGGAACACATCGGCGCCTTCGTCCAACAGCACAAGACGCTGTACAAGCGCTTCGAAGTATCGACCTTGTCCACCGTCGAAGAAATCCAACTGACCGGCGATGGGCGCTATACCGTGCGCTATACCGTTGACGGCCAAACCCGAGAGGCGCTGTGCAGGAAAGTCATGGTCAACCTGGGTGGACAAGTCAACAACGTCGCCTTGCCACACCCGAATGCCATCAATAGCGACGCCATGCTCAAAGGCCAATATGACGAGCAAATCAAGGCAGGCCAATACCCAAGCATTGCAATTCTGGGCTCATCCCATAGCGCCGTTTCCTGCCTGATCCGCCTGATTGAACAATTGGATTTTCAAGGCCCTATCCAACTGCTGGTCAAGCGTAACTTCAAGCTTTTCTTTGACTCCCCACAAGCGGCACTGGCTCAGGGCTACCCTTTTGTCGATGCGGATGTTTGCCAGGCCAGCCAGCGTGTCAATCGCTACTCTGGCCTTCGGTATGACTCGCTCGCGTTTGCTCGCAAGATCCAACGGGGAGAAATCTCCAACCTGACCGTTGTGAACATCAGCGCCGAGGGTCCCGAGACACTGCGCAAGCGCCTTGACTCGGTCGATCTGACGATCAAATGCACCGGTTTCAGCGCAACGCCAGTCCGACTGCTCGATATCGACGGCTCCCCTATCACGCTGCGCCAGGACGCCCACGGCCTGATCGTGGATCACCGGCTGAATCCCACCACGATATCGGATCGAACGCTAGAGAACTTCCACGCCTTCGGCTTGGGCGCCGGCATCAAGACCGGGGGTGACAGCGGCGGCGAGGAAAGCTTCAGCGGCCGGATAGACGGCGTGTGGATTTACCAGCACGTGGTGCCCCGACTCGCTTTTCATTAATAAGGACATTCAATGAACACTGGAACAGCCATTATTCTCTGCGCCGGACGCGGCAGCCGCTTGGCCAATCGCACCCGTCATATGCCCAAACCTCTGGTCAAGACCAACGACATCGCATTTATAGATAACGCGTTGAGCAATCTTCAACTGCATGGCGTCAAGCGGGTCGTGGTGGTAGTGGGTTATCAAGCCGAGATCATTACCGGGCACCTGAACAGCCTGGAGACCCTGCTGGATATCGAGTATGTGAATAACCCGGACTGGGAGACGACCAACAACATCTATTCGTTGTATCTGGCTCGCCAACACATCGGTCAGGACACACTCATCGTTGAAGGTGACATCTTTTTCTCCGAAGCCTGCCTGGAAAAACTGCTGCGAACGTCAAGCGATCTGGTTGCACTGGTCTCGCCGCTGGGGAAAAACATGGAGGGTACCTACGCCAACCTTTATGAGGGACAGCTCCAGAGTTTCGGCTCGACTAAAGATAGCGGTCATCAGGCGCAGGAGGAACAGTACAAGACCGTCAACTTATATCGGATAGGCTCCCCGCTGTTCGCCCAACACGTGCGCGAGCAACTCGAAGCCGAGGTCGCAGAAGGCAACCTGAACGCCTATTACGAAGACGTTTTCAAACAAGCATGCAAGACCGGAAAGTGGGACATCGAGGCCGCGGTGGTGCCTTCGACCGAATGGTACGAGGTCGACAACTATTATGACCTGACAGTGTGCAATTACATTTCCAGTCGGGATCGCCTAGCGTTTCTCCAGAGCCGCCACGGTGGCTACTGGCGCTACCCGGTCCTCGATTTCGCCCTGATCTATAATTTCCACTTTCCCCCCCAGCAGATGAAAGACCGGATCAAGGAAAACTTCGACGATATTCTCCTCAACTATCCTGGCGGCCGGAAACTCATTGAAGAGTCGCTGAGCGAATTCATAAGCGTCCCCGCCCGACACCTTTGCGTGGCCAATGGCGCAGCGGAAATCATCAAATTATTGCCCTCTGTGTATCCAGGCAAAGTGTTGGTCACTGTTCCGTCCTTCAACGAATACGCCAATGTTTTCGGTGAGGAGCGCACGCTCAGTCATCACACCCAGGCAGACCAAGGCTTCAATATCGATCTGGATGCCTTGTTGCAGACCTGTAGGAAAGAGCGCCCATCGGTCGTCGTCATCGAGTCGCCGAATAATCCGACCGGCTGCCTCACGCCAGCCGCAGCGCTCTCGGAACTGGCGAGCCAACTGGCTGAACTGGATATCGCGCTGATTGTCGACGAGTCGTTCCTGGACTTTTCGCCCAGCGCCGCAAACACCCTGCTGTCTTCGCTGGACCAGCACGCGAACCTTGTCGTTATTCGCAGCATGAGCAAGACATTCGGCATCGGGGGGATCCGTATCGGTTACCTCGCCAGTGCAAATCACGGCTTATTGGCACAGATCAACTCGCTACTGCCCATTTGGAATCTCAATGGCTTTGCCGAGGAAGTGTTGCTGCATCTGCCGCAATACAAACAGGAATACCTGGACAGCTGCCAGCAGGTCATCCGTGACACCCAGGCATTGCGCCAGGCGCTGGACGAAATCGAAGGCATCACAGCTTTTGCAACCGACTCCAACTTTGTGTATTGCCAGACCGAGCAGGTCCCGGCTCAAACCTTGTGCCGCCTTTTGCTTGAGCACAACCTTTACGTCAAGGAATGCTCTGGCAAGCGCAACACCGACTCCGACCACTACCTGAGAATTTCCTGCCGCACCCGCCAGGAAAACGCCCAACTCATAAGCGCCTTGAAATCGACCATGCAGGCACTGACGACACCGAGAAGTACACGCATGAAGAAGGAACTGTCCCATGCCTAAAAATGTAGTGATCTGCGGTAAGGGTGAACTGGCGATTTTTGCCTGTGAATACTTCAATGCCTCGTCCGAACACATCGTCGCTTATGTGGTTGCGGATCCGTTCGAGCCAGTGAGCAGCGAGCTCACGTTGATCCAGTACTGCCGTAACAAGAACATTCCCCTCATTGAAAGCGGCAAGATAGAAGACTTGCCTGGCTACAAGGAAGGTCTCTTTTCATGCGACCTGTGCCTGGTGATCTTCCACAAACGAATACTGCCTCGGGCCTACATCGACTGCTGCAAGCGCATCGTCAACCTGCACTTGTCGTACCTGCCCCATTATCGTGGGGTGCGGCCCGTCAACTGGGCGTTAAAGAACAACGAGCGCCAACATGGGGTGACCCTTCATGAAATCAATGAAGGCATCGACGACGGCCCGATTCTCAACCAGGTGTCGTTCTGTATTTACCCGGAGTTCGAAGAAGTCATCGACACCTACAATCGGGCAATCGGCTACGCCCGCCAGTTGCTGATCGACACGCTGCCGTTGCTCGACAGGATTATCCCTGTTGAGCAACGTCACGAAGAGATGAGCATCTATTTCGAGAAGGATAACGCCCGATTGGAAGAACGGATGACGTTCACCCGCGAGCAGTCGCTGAAAATGCTTGGCCGACGTTGATCTACCGTGCCGAGCCACAGCCTTTGGTTGTGGCTCGGCAGCCTATTCGAGGAACACCATGTATTCATTGATTGCTACGGACCTGGACGGGACCTTGCTGATGCCCGGCGATACGCTGGGCAACTACACCCGGACGGTGATGCGCCATCTTTACGATGCCGGCCTGCATGTGGTGTTGGCAACAGGTCGCCAACAGGCCGACGTCGAGACGTTGCTCGACGACAGCTCGCCTCCCTTGCATCTGATCACCTCCAACGGCGCCAAGATCAGCAGCGCCTGTGGCGGATTGATGCGTTGCGAAGCGCTGCCTGACGACGTTGTCCAAGGGCTGATTGAAGAAGCCCGCCACAGCCCTGACCTGATCATCAACCTGTACGGTCCTTGCGGCTGGTTAATCGGCTGTGAGCATGATGTCAGCGACTTTAATCGCAACCCGCATTTCCAACCGACCGTGATCCGACCCGACACGTGGCCCACGGAAAACGTCGAAAAGGTGTTTTTCTTTCAGAAGGAAAAAGATCACCAGGCTTTACTGGCTTTGCAGAAGCGGCTGGAGCGGAAATTCGGAAACCGCATCAGCACGGTGTTCTCGTTTACCTGGTGCCTGGAAGTCATGGCCAGCGACGTTTGCAAGGGCCACGCCCTGAAACAGCTGGCCGCGTTTCTTGATGTCCCCATTGGCGCGTGCATCGCCTTTGGTGACGGCATGAATGACATTGGCATGCTCTCAGTGGCAGGCAAGGCGGTCATCATGGGAACCGCTCATCAAGACGTCACCCAGGCGCTGCCTGATGCGCAGATCATTGGCGCCTGCTGTGACGAAGCCGTGGCCCGATACCTCTCGAAACATGTGCTGCTGCCAATTCAATCGGTAACGCAATCCTGAGGTTCAGGATCGTACCGCTTTCCAAAGCTTGGCCACGGCCATGACGCCCAGCAACACCACGCCACCGGCGACAATACCCGCCACCGCATTGAGCAACATCGGCACGATAAACCCGGCACCGCCGACACTGGCAGCCACGCCTTCGATCCAGTGATGCACCACCGGCACGCCATGGGTCAGGATGCCACCGCCCACCAGGAACATCGCCGCCGTGCCGATCACCGACAGACTTTTCATCATGTAGGGCGCTGCACTCAGGATGGCGCCGCCGATGCTTTTGGCGGCCTGCCCTGGTTTCTGGGTCAACCAAAGCCCCAAGTCATCGAGCTTGACGATGCCGGCCACCAGGCCATAGACGCCAATGGTCATGACGATGGCGATGCCCGACAGGACGATCACCTGCTGGGTCAGTGCGGCGTCGGCAACGGTGCCGAGGGTGATGGCGATGATTTCCGCTGAAAGAATGAAATCGGTGCGTACCGCACCCTTGATCTTGTCCTTTTCAAAGGCCACCAGATCGACCGCCGGATCCGCCACGGCCTCGACCAGTTGCGCATGTTCAGCCTGGTCTTCGGCCGGGCTGTGGAGGAACTTGTGGGCCAGCTTTTCGAACCCTTCGAAACACAGGTAGGCGCCGCCCACCATCAACAGCGGCGTCACCAGCCAGGGCACAAAGGCGCTGATCGCCAGCGCCGACGGCACCAGGATCAGCTTATTGACGAACGATCCCTTGGCCACTGCCCAGACTACCGGCAGTTCCCGCTCGGCACGCACACCCGAGACTTGCTGGGCATTGAGCGCCAGGTCATCGCCGAGCACGCCGGCGGTTTTCTTGGCGGCCATCTTGGTCATCAGCGCGACATCGTCAAGCACGGTGGCGATATCGTCGATCAGTACCAGCAAACTGCTTCCAGCCATGGAGTGGGCTCCTTGAATAATAATGCCGTGCAGCATACCGCGAGCCGCGGCGCCTTGGGCATTCTTGAGCGCCGCGCGAGGCCGGTGCTACCATGCGCCACCGCCAGAACAGGCAAGGAACCCCTGGGTTTATGAGCACTATCCGCGAGCGCAACAAAGAATTGATCCTGCGTGCCGCCAGCGAAGAGTTTGCCGACAAGGGCTTCGCCGCGACCAAGACCAGCGACATCGCGGCCAAGGCGGGCCTGCCCAAACCCAACGTCTACTACTACTTCAAATCCAAGGAAAACCTCTACCGCGAGGTACTGGAAAGCATCATCGAGCCGATTCTCCAGGCTTCGACACCGTTCAATGCCGACGGTGTGCCCGGCGAGGTACTGAGTCATTACATCCGCTCCAAGATCCGCATTTCCCGCGACCTGCCCTTCGCCTCGAAAGTCTTCGCCAGCGAAATCATGCACGGCGCCCCCCACCTGAGCCCCGACCTGGTGGAACAACTCAACGCCCAGGCCCGGCACAACATCGACTGCATCCAGACCTGGATCGACCGTGGCCAGATCGCCCCCATCGACCCCAACCACCTGATGTTCAGCATCTGGGCCGCCACCCAGACCTATGCCGATTTCGACTGGCAGATCAGCGCCGTGACCGGCAAGGCCAAGCTGGATGAAGCGGATTACGAAGCGGCGGCGCAGACGATTATTCGGTTGGTGTTGAAGGGATGTGAGCCAGACTGAAGGCCGAGCCGCCTTCAATCGCAGCAAGCCCGCTCCCACACTGGGTTTGCGGTATTTAGACATTATGTGTCCAGCATCAAATCTGAGCCTGCTCGCGAAGACGCCAGTCAAATCAGCATAAAAATCAAGCAACCACCCCCACATCCGCCCTCAACCGCAGCGCCTCCACCGCCCTGACCGCCACCTGCTCATCCACATCCGAAACATCACCACTGACCCCCATCGCCCCCAGCACCTTCCCATCCTGATCCCTGATCAATACCCCACCCGGGGCCGGTACCACGTTGCCCTGTCCTAACCCATTCAAAGCGGCAAAGAACGCCGGGCGTTGCTGGGCGTCCTGGGCGAGCAGGCGCGAGCCTTTACCCAGGGCGATGGCGCCCCAGGCCTTGCCGATGGCGATCTGCGGGCGAAGCAGGCTGGCGCCGTCTTCGCGCTGCAAGGCAACCAGGTGCCCGCCGCTGTCCAGGACCGCGACGGCCAGGGGTGCAGCGCTGATTTCACGACCGACGGCAAGGGCTTGCCCGGCCAGGTTAACGGCGATTTTCAAGGTTAGAACGCTCATGGGTACTGTCCTTCTTCTGTTATGGGAGAACCTTGCTGGCTTCACTTTCAGCAAAACCGAACACAACAAATAGAACACAACAATACATATGTTTGTATACAATAATTTCTCAAAAGGCACTTTAATCGATGAAGACCGCAGCAAAACCTGGCCTTCCGACGAATGAAACAGATGCTTGAGGAAATGGATTGACCTGCGCCATTTCCCGTGAATACACTCTTCACACAGCAACTTGTATACAATTACAAAACGTAAGAGGCACAAATAATGAGCAAAATGAGAGCAATCGAAGCCGCCGTTCTGGTAATGCGCCGTGAAGGCGTGGACACCGCCTTCGGTATCCCGGGTGCCGCGATCAACCCGCTGTACTCCGCCCTGCAGAAGGTGGGTGGCATCGATCACGTCCTTGCTCGCCATGTTGAAGGCGCCTCCCACATGGCCGAGGGCTACACCCGCACCAAGGCCGGCAATATCGGTGTGTGCATCGGCACCTCGGGCCCGGCCGGCACCGACATGGTGACAGGGCTCTACAGCGCCTCGGCCGACTCGATCCCGATCCTGTGCATCACCGGGCAAGCCCCTCGCGCCCGTCTGCACAAGGAAGACTTCCAGGCTGTGGATATCACCAGCATCGTCAAACCCGTGACCAAATGGGCAACCACCGTGCTCGAGCCGGGCCAGGTGCCGTATGCCTTCCAGAAGGCGTTCTTCGAGATGCGCTCCGGCCGTCCAGGCCCGGTGCTGATCGACCTGCCGTTCGACGTGCAGATGGCCGAGATCGAATTCGATATCGACGCCTACCAGCCACTGCCCCTGGCCAAACCCGCGGCCAACCGCCTGCAGATCGAGAAAGCCCTGGCGATGCTCAATCAGGCTGAGCGTCCATTGCTGGTGGCTGGCGGCGGCATCATCAACGCCGATGCCAGCGAACTGCTGGTGGCGTTCGCCGAACTGACTGGCATCCCCGTTATCCCAACCTTGATGGGCTGGGGCACCATCCCCGACGATCACCCGCTGATGGTCGGCATGGTCGGCCTGCAAACCTCCCATCGCTATGGCAACGCAACCTTGCTCAAGTCGGACGTGGTGCTGGGCATCGGCAACCGCTGGGCCAACCGTCACACCGGTTCGGTGGATGTCTATACCGAAGGCCGCACGTTCATTCACGTGGACATCGAGCCGACCCAGATCGGCCGCGTGTTCACTCCCGACCTGGGCATCGTTTCCGATGCCGCCTCGGCCCTGACGGTGTTCATCGAAGTGGCCCGTGAATGGCAAGCCGCCGGTAAGCTGAAAAACCGCGACGCCTGGTTGCAAGACTGCCAGCAACGCAAGGCCAGCCTGCAACGCAAGACGCACTTCGACAACGTGCCGGTCAAGCCACAGCGTGTGTACGAAGAAATGAACCAGGTATTCGGCAAGGACACCTGCTACGTCAGCACCATTGGCCTGTCACAGATCGCCGGGGCGCAGTTCCTCCACGTCTACAAGCCACGCCATTGGATCAACTGTGGCCAGGCCGGTCCTTTGGGCTGGACCATTCCGGCCGCGCTGGGGGTGGTCAAGGCCGATCCGAGCCGCAAGGTCGTGGCGCTGTCGGGCGACTATGACTTCCAGTTCATGATCGAAGAGCTGGCGGTGGGTGCGCAGTTCAAGCTGCCGTACATCCATGTGGTGGTGAACAACTCTTACCTGGGGCTGATCCGCCAGGCCCAGCGCGGGTTCGACATGGATTACTGCGTGCAGCTGTCCTTCGACAACCTCAACGCACCGGAGCTCAACGGCTATGGCGTGGACCACATTGCCGTGGCCGAAGGCCTGGGGTGCAAAGCGCTACGGGTGTTCGAACCGAGTCAGATCGCACCGGCACTGCGCCAGGCCGAGAAAATGATCGAGGAGTTCAAGGTGCCGGTGATCGTCGAGATTATCCTGGAGCGGGTGACTAACATTTCCATGGGCACCGAGATCAACGCCGTCAATGAGTTTGAAGATCTGGCGCTGGTGGGCAACGATGCACCGACTGCCATTTCGTTGCTCGACTAGTACTGAGGCCTTCACAGGCAATACTGTTCATCAAGGAAATCACCGGACCTGTGGCGAGGGAGCTTGCTCCCGCTGGCTGCGCAGCAGCCCATTTTGTGAGTGCTTCGCACTCGAGCGGGAGCAAGCTCCCTCGCCACAAGGGGCCTCTACTCGTCCATAGGAGACTGTCATGCCGCGTTTCGCCGCCAACCTGTCCATGCTGTTCACCGAGCAGGATTTCCTCGCCCGTTTCGAAGCCGCCGCCAAGGCCGGGTTCAGTGGCGTCGAATACCTGTTCCCCTACGACTACAGCTCCTCCGAACTCAAGGCCCTGCTCGACGCCAACGGCCTGACCCAGGTGCTGTTCAACCTGCCGGCCGGTGACTGGGCCAAGGGCGAGCGCGGCATTGCCTGCCTGCCGGACCGGGTCGAGGAATTCCGCGCCGGTGTCGACCTGGCCATCGCCTACGCCCAGGTGCTGGGCAACACCCAGGTCAACTGCCTGTCGGGGATTCGCCCGCAGAACTGCAGTGAAACCCTGGTGGAAAAAACCTTCGTCGCCAACCTGAAATACGCTGCCGAGAAGCTGCAGGCCAAAGGCATCAAGCTGGTGATGGAAGCCATCAACACCCGCGACATTCCCGGCTTCTACCTGAACAACACTGCCCAGGCCCTGTCGATCCGCGAGCAGGTGGGCAGCGCCAACCTGTTCCTGCAATACGACATCTACCACATGCAGATCATGGAAGGTGACCTGGCCCGGACCCTGTCGGCGCACCTGGGCGAGATCAACCACGTGCAACTGGCGGACAACCCGGGGCGCAACGAGCCGGGTACAGGCGAGATCAACTACCGCTTCCTGTTCGAACACCTGGACCGCATCGGCTACCAGGGTTGGATCGGCTGTGAATACAAGCCGCTGACCACCACCGAAGCCGGCCTGGGCTGGCTTAAAACCCATAACGTGATCTGATCCCGCGCGAGCTTTTGTGGCGAGGGAGCTTGCTCCCGCTCGGCTGCGAAGCAGATGCATGATTTTACCCGGCACGATTTCTGGGACCGCTTCGCGCCCCAGCGGGAGCAAGCTCCCTCGCCACAGGGACACCGAACCCAGAGACACCGGGACATCTAACAACAAGAGGATTTTTTTCATGGCTAAAATCGGATTCATCGGCACCGGCATCATGGGCCACCCCATGGCCCTGAACCTGCAAAAGGCCGGGCACAACCTGTTCCTGTCCCAGCACCACGACGCGGCCCCGGCCGACCTGCTGGCCGGTGGCGCGGTGGCTTTGGCCAACCCGAAGGAAGTGGCCCAGGAAGCCGAGTTCATCATCGTCATGGTCCCGGACACCCCGCAGGTCGACGACGTGCTGTTCCGCACCGACGGCGTGGCGGCGGGCGTGGGCGCGGGCGCGGGCAAGGTGGTGATCGACATGAGCTCGATCTCCCCCACAGCCACCAAGGCCTTCGCGGCGAAGATCAATGAAAAAGGCGCGCAGTACCTCGATGCCCCGGTCTCCGGTGGTGAAGTCGGTGCCAAGGCTGCGACGCTGAGCATCATGGTCGGTGGCGACAGCAACGCCTTCGAGCGAGCCTTGCCGCTGTTCCAGGCCATGGGCAAGAACATCACTCTGGTGGGCGGCAACGGCGATGGCCAGACCGCCAAAGTGGCGAACCAGATCATCGTCGCCCTGAACATCCAGGCGGTGGCCGAAGCGTTGCTGTTCGCCTCGAAAAACGGTGCCGACCCGGCCAAGGTCCGTGAAGCACTGATGGGCGGTTTCGCTTCGTCGAAGATCCTCGAAGTGCACGGCGAACGCATGATCAAGGGCACCTTCGACCCGGGCTTTCGCATCAGCCTGCACCAGAAGGACCTGAACCTGGCCCTGCAAGGCGCCAGGGAACTGAACATCAACCTGCCCAACACCGCCAATGCCCAGCAAGTGTTCAGCACCTGCGCGGCCATCGGTGGCAGCAACTGGGATCACTCGGCGTTGATCAAGGGGTTGGAGCATATGGCCAATTTCTCCATTCGCGACAAATAAGCCCTGCATTCCCCTTGTGGGAGCGAGCTTGCTCGCTCCCACAGATAACCGAGTCGCTTCAGCCAATAATAAAAACCGGGAGCCCGCCATGTCGGTCGATCCGCAACAACTGCTGCGCGAGCTGTTTGCCACAGCCATCGACGCGGCCCATCCGCAACACGTCCTTGAACGCTACCTGCCCGGCGATCGCAGCGGCCGGGTGATCGTCATCGGTGCCGGCAAGGCCGCGGCGGCCATGGCGCAAGTGGTCGAGCGCTGCTGGCAAGGCGAAGTGTCTGGCCTGGTGGTGACCCGCTACGGCCATGGCGCGCCCTGTCAGAAAATCGAAGTAGTGGAAGCCGCCCACCCGGTGCCTGACGCCGCCGGCTTGGCCGTGGCCCAGCGGGTGCTGGAAATGGTCAGCAACCTCAGCGAAGACGACCGGGTAATCTTCCTGCTGTCCGGCGGCGGTTCTGCCCTGCTGGCCCTGCCCGCCGAAGGCATCACCCTGGCCGACAAGCAATCGATCAACAAAGCCCTGCTCAAATCCGGCGCGACCATCGGCGAGATGAATTGCGTGCGCAAGCACCTCTCGGCGATCAAGGGCGGGCGCCTGGGCAAGGCCTGCTGGCCGGCGACGGTGTACACCTACGCGATTTCCGACGTCCCCGGGGATCTTGCCACGGTCATCGCCTCCGGCCCCACCGTGGCCGACCCCAGCACCTCGGCCGAAGCCCTGGCGATTCTCCAACGCTACCAGATCGAGGTGCCGCCCTCGGTCCGCAACTGGTTGCACAACCCGGCATCGGAAACCGTCAAGCCCGGCGACCCGAGCCTGGCCCGCAGCCACTTCCAATTGATCGCCCGCCCCCAGCAATCCCTGGAAGCGGCAGCGGTAAAGGCGCGCCAGGCCGGCTTCAGCCCGTTGATCCTCGGCGACCTGGAAGGCGAATCCCGGGAGGTGGCGAAAGTCCACGCCGGCATTGCCCGGCAAATCGCCCTGCACGGCCAGCCGCTGGCAGCACCGTGTGTGATCCTCTCCGGTGGCGAAACCACCGTCACCGTGCGCGGCAATGGCCGGGGCGGGCGCAATGCAGAATTCCTGCTGAGCCTGACCGACAGCCTCAAGGGTCATCCTGGCATCTATGCGCTGGCCGGCGACACCGACGGCATCGACGGCTCCGAAGACAACGCCGGCGCCCTCATGACCCCGGACAGTTATCGCCGCGCCGCCGCGCTGGGCCTGTGCGCCAGCGACGAGTTGGACAACAACAATGGCTACGGCTACTTCGCCGCCCTGGATGCGCTGATCGTCACCGAACCAACCCGCACCAACGTCAACGACTTTCGCGCCATCCTGATCCTCGAGCCCCCCAAACATGACGCTTGATAAAAAGGTCAAGATCCTCGCGCCCCTCGGCCCCGCCACCCGCGGCATTGATGACATCCGCGCACTGGTGCAGGCCGGCGTGAACATCTTCCGCCTGAACTTCAGCCACGGCGAGCATGCAGACCACGCCCAGCGCTACCAGTGGATTCGCGAGGTCGAGCAGCAGCTCAATTACCCGCTGGGTATCCTGATGGACCTGCAAGGCCCGAAGCTGCGGGTCGGCCGATTCGCTGCGCATTGAGACGTTGATCTAATTTTCTGTGGCGAGGGAGCTTGCTCCCGCTGGGCTGCGCAGCGGCCCCTCTTTTTGACGGTTGCTACGCAACCGAGCGGGAGCAAGCGCCCTCGCCACAGTGCTCTCTTATCTGCGATCCATCATGCCCAACCATTTCTCCAACACCCACTGCCCCGACTGGGCCACCGCCCTGCTCAACGGCTTCAGCCAAGTCTTCCTCCAACGCCATCCGTTGTGCGGCCTGCTGTGCCTGCTGGCGATCCTGCTCACTGCGCCGGCCCTGTTCGGCGGCGCGTTACTGGGCGGGGTGGCCGGATTGCTCACGGCCCAGCGACGCGGTTACGCCAAGGCCGACCGGGAAGCCGGGCTGTTCAGTTACAACGGCATCCTGCTGGGCTTGCTACTGAGCCTCGCGTTGCCCTGGTCCGTCCTGTTGCCGCCGTTGATCATCGCCGCAGGCGGTCTCAGCGCGATGCTGACCCAGCAGTGGCTCAAGCGCAGCCGAGGCCCTCGATGCCTGCCCGCCTACACTGCGCCTTTTGTAGGGTTGGCTTGGCTGCTGATGAGTTTCACCCTGCCGCCGCCCTCAACCACCTCGATTGAAATGACAGTACCCAATCTGCTGGCCGCGCATTTGAGCGGGCTGGGCCAGGTCATGTTTCTCGGCCATCCAGCGGCCGGTGCGCTGATCGCCGCCGGTCTGCTGCTGGCCAACCGGCGCGCCGGCGCTTGGGCATTGGTCGGTTCCGCCGCCGGCCTGGCCTTCACCTTGTCGCAACATGAAAACGCAACCGCCCTTTGCGGGCTGGGTGGCTACAACCCGGTGTTGGTGGCGCTGGCCCTCAGCCAACAGGGCCGCCAAACCTGGCTGCCACTGGCGGGCATTCTCCTGGCGGTCATGCTTACCCCTGGTTTTATCGCCCTCGGCCTGCCTCCCCTGACGGCACCGTTCATCCTCGCGTGCTGGTTGATCCAGGCCACCGGCCGGGCGTGGCGCCAGGCCAGCCTCGACAGCACGCCTTGCGCTCTGCAGGGCAATCGCCCTAGGCTTCGCTGATTCCGGTTCAGGCGACGATTATGCAAAGCAGCAACAACTGGCGCGAACGCCTCTACGTGATCATTTTCCAGTCCGACACCGTCGCCGGTCGGCGCTTCGATAGCACCTTGCTGTTGATCATCCTCGCCAGCCTGGTGATCGTGATGCTCGACAGCATCGACAGCGTGCATAAAAACTACGCGGCCCTGCTGGCCGGTATCGAGTGGGGCTTCACCTTCGTCTTCATCGTCGAGTACGGCCTGCGCCTGTACTGCTCTCCCAAGCCGCTACGCTATGCCTTCAGTTTCTACGGGCTGGTGGACCTGCTGGCGATCGTGCCGGGGATCCTGGCGCTGTACTACAGCGATGCCCAATACCTGTTGATCATTCGGATCATCCGCATGCTGCGGATTTTCCGCGTGCTCAAGCTCAGTCCTTACCTCAAGCAAGCCAACTACCTGATGGCGGCGCTGCGCGGGAGCAAACAGAAAATCATCGTGTTCCTGGTCAGCGTCTCGACCCTGGTGACCGTCTTCGGCACGCTGATGTACGTCATCGAAGGCCCCGAGCATGGCTTTACCAGCATTCCCAAGGGCATCTATTGGGCTATCGTGACACTCACCACCGTGGGCTTCGGCGACATCGTGCCCAAGACGCCGCTGGGCCAGGTGGTGTCATCCCTGGTAATGATTACCGGCTATTCGATCATCGCTGTGCCGACGGGTATTTTCACGGCTGAACTGGCCACCGCCATGCGCGGGGACCAGCTCAAGCACGATTGCCCGGTGTGCAGCAAAAACAACCACGAACACGGTGCCGCTTTCTGCTCCCGTTGTGGCAATGCGCTGTTTAAGAAATTGGAATAAGCAAAGCACTTTTTGATGCTTGAAGGTCTATAGGCTTGCAGCTAGTGTGCTGGCTAATTGCCCGGAACCCCCGTTGATAAAAAGGAATTCGCAGTGAAGAACTTCTTTGGCGCCTCCCTTCTCGCCGCCGGCCTGACTTTTGGCAGCCTGGCCCAGGCCGCCCCGACCCTGCTCAACGTTTCCTACGACGTGATGCGCGATTTCTACAAGGACTACAACACCGCTTTCCAGAAGCACTGGCAGGCCGAGCACAACGAAAACATCACCGTGCAGATGTCGTTCGGCGGCTCCAGCAAGCAGGCGCGCTCGGTGATCGACGGGCTGCCAGCGGATGTCATCACCATGAACATGGCCACCGACATCAATGCCCTGGCGGACAACGGCAAACTGGTGCCCGAGAACTGGGCCACCCGCCTGCCGAACAACAGCGCGCCGTTCACCTCGGCCACGGTGTTCATCGTGCGCAAAGGCAACCCAAAAGCCTTGAAAGACTGGCCCGACCTGCTCAAGGACGGTGTGCAGGTGATCGTGCCCAACCCGAAAACCTCCGGCAACGGTCGCTACACCTACCTGTCGGCCTGGGGTTACGTGCTGAAAAATGGCGGTGACGAGAACAAGGCCAAGGCCTTCGTCGGCAAACTGTTCAAGCAGGCGCCGGTACTGGACACCGGCGGCCGCGCCGCGACGACCACTTTCATGACCAACCAGATCGGCGACGTGCTGGTGACCTTTGAAAACGAAGCGGAAATGATTGCCCGCGAATTCGGCCGCGACCAGTTCGAAGTGATCTACCCGAGCGTTTCCGCCGAGGCCGAGCCACCGGTCAGCGTGGTCGACAAGGTTGTCGAGAAAAAAGGCTCCCGCGAAGCCGCCGAGGCCTACCTCAAGTACCTGTGGTCGCCCGAAGGCCAGGAAATCGCCGCCGCCAACTATCTGCGCCCACGGGACCCGGCGGTACTGGCCAAATACACCGACCGCTTCCCGAAAGTGGACTTCCTGTCGGTGGAAAAAACCTTCGGCGACTGGCGCACGGTGCAGAAGACTCACTTCAATGACGGTGGGATTTTCGACCAGGTCTACAGCGGGCAATAAATCGCTGCCGATCCCCTGTGGCGAGGGAGCTTGCTCCCGCTGGGCAGCGCAGCCGCCCCAATAAAGCAGAATGCGGTCGGCCTGAAACACCTCGATGGCCGACCCAAGGGGCTGCTACGCAGCCCAGCGGGAGCAAGCTCCCTCGCCACAAAGGCCACCCTGCCTCCGCTCCAAACAAGGCGCTCGCTGCAACCATTAACGGCAAGCATGACCGCTATCAACCACAAAGCCTGTCGCAACATCCGGGAACACTTTAGCCTCACGCCATCCTTTCAATTGATCGACGAGATTGCCATGAGTGCTCATTCACCTACCTCGCCCGGCAGCCCCCTGACCCGCGGCATGGTCCTGCTCTTCGCCTTCTGCTGCGGCGCCATCGTCGCCAACATCTACTACGCCCAACCCATCATCGAACTGATCGCACCCGACGTCGGCTTGAGCAGCACCATGGCCAGCCTGATCGTCTCGCTGACCCAGATCGGTTATGCCTTGGGCCTGTTTTTCCTGGTGCCACTGGGGGACTTGCTGGAAAACCGTCGGCTGATGATCATCACTACCGTGGTGGCGATCGCCAGTTTGTTAGGGGCAGCGTTCACCGATCAACCGAACGTATTCCTGCTGGTTTCGCTGTTGGTGGGGTTCAGCTCGGTGTCGGTGCAAGTCCTGATTCCGCTGGCCGCACACCTGGCGCCGGAGCAGACCCGGGGTCGGGTCGTGGGTGGGATCATGGGTGGCCTGCTGCTGGGAATCCTGCTGGCGCGGCCGGTCTCCAGCATCGTGGCCGATCACTTCGGCTGGCGGGCCATGTTCATCATCGCCGCCGCGTTGATGGCCGCCATCAGCATCGTCCTGGCACTGACCGTGCCCAAGCGCCAGCCCGACCACAGCGCCTCTTATGGCCAACTGCTGGGTTCGCTCGGCACCCTGCTGCGCCAACAACCGCTGTTGCGGCAACGGGCGTTCTACCAGGCCTGCATGTTTGCCACGTTCAGTCTGTTCTGGACCGCCGTGCCGCTGGAACTGTCACGCAACCATGGCCTGTCCCAGACTGAAATCGCCTTGTTCGCCCTGGTCGGTGCCATTGGCGCCATTGCCGCGCCCATCGCCGGTCGCCTGGCGGATGCCGGCCATACCCGCATCGCCTCGCTGCTGGCGATGCTGTTCGCCAGCCTGAGTTTCCTGCCGACATTCATCCATCCGTTCTACAGCGTGATCGGCCTGGCGGTGACCGGCGTGGTCCTGGATTTCTGTGTGCAGATGAACCTGGTCCTGGGCCAGCGCACCATCTATGCCCTCGATGCCAAGAGTCGCAGCCGGCTGAATGCGCTGTACATGACCAGCATCTTCGTCGGTGGCGCCTTCGGCTCATCGATTGCCAGTGCGGTGTACGAACACGGCGGCTGGTTGTGGGTGGTGATCGTCGGCAGTGCCTTCCCGCTGTTGGCCTTGCTGCGCTTCTTGAGCACCTCGCGCAAGCGGTCCCTGGCTACGGCCTGAATACCCCACGCATAAAAAAGCCCGGTCGCCGTCAGCGCCCGGGCTTTTTGGTGGAGCGTGTCAAATCCGCACGTTGCCACGCGGCCCGGCAATCGCCCAGATGATCAGGCCCAGTACCGGCAACAGCAGGATCAGCAACACCCAGAGGATTTTCATCCCGGTTTCCGCGCCACTCTTGAGTACGTTGATAATCGCCCAGATATCGAGCGCCAGGATGATCAGGCCGACCAGGCCGTTGAAAGTGGAACCCATGGTGTCGCTCCCAAATGGTGATGTGCACACTTAGGATAGCGGGCCTCTGGCAAGGGTTCCGTTTTATTGCTTCAGACGTGGACCGCGACCTTGAGGGCTTCCAGGGAGGGCGCGGCGGCGATGCCGACTTCAGCACACAGTTCCAGCACACGCGGAACATCGTTGCCGTACACCAACACCATTTGCAATTCATCGTCGAGCAATTGGCTGAAGTTCATCAGCACGTAGCCGCCGTTTTCCTTGTTCAGGCTGCTCATCTGGATCTGGATGCGGTTGAGCGCGGTCAGGGCTTCGGTTTTCGCCAATTGCTTGGGCTTGAGGTTGAACGCCACGCCGGGGCCGAACGAGGCGACGATCTGTTCGAACAGGTCCACGTAGGTGTCGGCCTGGAACAGCACGGTGTCCGGCAGGCTGCCCACCACTACCCACTCACCCAACGGGATCGGAAACGTGTCGTCGTAGTTGATATCGGGGTTGGCCCCCAGGAAAGCCGTCGGATCGGCGTAGGCCTGGGCCGCTTCGTCAGCGATTTTCGCAATGTCCGCCTCGCCGAGGCAGCCGGAGCTGATTTTGCTGATGAGTTCGACGAGTGCGGCTTTCATGGGGTGGATCCTGTGGCGAAGGGTGTCTTGAGGGCGGGCAGGATAGCGCATCACATCGGTCGAGTCAGGCGTGGCGAGGGAGCTTGCTCCCGCTCGGCTGCGAAGCAGTCGTAAACCCGCCAAACAGCGGTAAACCTGACAGGTTGCGGTGGCTGGATTTTGGGCTGCTGCGCAGCCCAGCGGGAGCAAGCTCCCTCGCCACAAAAGCCGTCGGGATCTGCTCGGACCTTTCAGCCCAACATCTTTTCCAACTGCGCCGTGGTGTCCACCGCGCCCATGGTCTTGGCGGCATCCAGAGCCGAGACGCCGTTGGCATCCTTGGCTTTCGGGTCGGCGCCTTTGCCGATCAGGTAGTCGACGATTTCCACGCGGTTGAACATCGCCGCCATCATCAGCGCAGTACGACCATCGAAGGAGGCACCTTCCACTTGCGCGCCGCCATCCACCAACGCCGAAACCACTGCCAGGTCGCCCTTGAACGCCGCACCGGCAATCGGGCTCTGGCCGTTGTCGTTGCGGATTTCCGGATCGGCCTTGTGCTCCAGCAACACTTTCACCGTTTCCACATGCCCGTGGTAAGCGGCCAACATCAACAAGGTGTCGCCCTTGTGGTTACGCAGATTGGGCGGCAGGCCCTTGCTCAGCAACGCAGCCATCATGGCCGCATCGCCCTGGCGTGCGACGTTGAACACTTGCTCGGCAAACTCCGCAGCCTCTTCCGGGGTCATCTGGCGGCTTGTATCGGACATGGGAAACTCCACTCGGCTCTTCGCAAAGCGGCTAGTTTCCCGAGGGACCCGGGCGCTGTCATCCCTTTTTTCACTGTGCCTGTCATAGCCAGAATCAATAACGCAATTGTCCACCCTGAATCCGAACTGCCAGCTGCCGATCCACCCGCACGTAAGTATCGGTGCCCGGCAGCCAGGCGTAGACCGGCTCATCCCCGGTAACGCATGGATCGAATGCTTCGGCCTTGAGTCGAGTCTTCTGGTACTTGAAGGTGCCGGTGGTGTCCATTTTCACCTTGATGCGCAGGAACAGCGGCACGGCATAGGCAGGCAACTTGCCTTGCAAAAACTGCAACAACTCGCTGAAGTCCAGGGTCGCCAGGGACTCGGACGGGGTGATTGCCGCCATGCCGGCACGGCCATTGGTGCCGTTGATCTCCACGCCATAAGCCACCGCCTCGGCCACCTGCGGATGCTGTAGCAGCACATTTTCGACTTCCGTGGTGGAGACGTTTTCGCCTTTCCAGCGATAGGTGTCGCCGAGGCGATCAACGAACTGCCCATGCCCGAAACCAATGTTGCGCAACAGGTCTCCGGTATTGAAGTAACGGTCGCCCGGGACAAAGACATCCCGGCAGATGGTTTTTTCGGTCAAGGCCTGATCGGTGTAGCCATCCAGCGGCGCCTTCTCGTCGATGCGCGCCAGCAACAGGCCCGGTTGGCCCCTGGGCACTTTTTGCATGCGACCTTGCAGGTTGCGCAGCGGCAGGCCGCTGGCATGGTCGTACTGCACCAGCTCCCAGCCCATCAGGGAAAACCCGATGGTGTTGTCGAAATTCAGGATGTTGGTGAAACCGATATTGCCGTCGCTGGCGGCATACAGCTCACAGATATGGTCGATGCCAAACCGGGTCTTGAAGGTCGACCAGGCCCCGGGCCGCAGACCGTTGCCGATCATTTTCTTCACACCGTGGTGACGGTCATCGGCAGCGGCAGGCTGGTCGATCAGGTAGCGGCACAACTCACCGACATACCCCAGCGTGGTCGCCCGGTAGCGGCGCACGTCGCTCCAGAACTGACTGGCGCTGAACTTGCGCCGAATCGCGAACCCCGATGCCCCACAGATCGCCGCGCCCCAGCACACGCACAGGCCGGTGGCGTGGTACAGCGGCAACGTGCAATACACGACGTCGTCGGGCTGCATGTCCAAGGCGATCAGGCCGAAGCTGGTGGACGTGCGCATCCAGCGACCATGGCGAAACACCCCAGCCTTGGGCAGGCCGGTGGTACCCGAGGTGTAGAGATAAAAACACGGGTCGTTGCAGAAAACCTGTTGGCTGCATGCCGGGTTATCGCTTGGGTAATCCTCGCTGCCCGCCATCAGGTCGATGAAACCGGACGGTGCATGGGACGGGGTATCGGCGCAGTCCTGATCCGCCAGCCACCAGGTCCTGCTGCTCGACAGAGTGGTTCGCGCTCGTATGTCGTTGAAGGCCGCGCCCCGTTCATCCCCGACCACCACCGCGACCGGGTTGACCAAGGCCAGGCTGTGCACCAGCGCATCGCCGGTTTGCGAGGTGTTGAGCATGGCACTGACCGCGCCAACCTTGGCCATCGCCAGCACGCTGATCAGCAGCTGCGGCCGGTTCTCGATGAATATCGCCACGCAATCGCCCTTGCCGATGCCTTGGGCCAGCAGGTAATGGGCGATGCGATTGGCCTGCGCGTTGACCTGTGCATAACTCAACACCGTCTCGCCATACAGCAGTGCCGGGCCCTGGGGATTGCGTTGCGTGGCCTGTTCGAAGCACCAGCCCAGGCCGCAAGGCTGGGTCGGGTCCTGGACGTTGGCCTGCTTCATGCCTTTGACGATCCGGGGGACGGCTTTGGCAATGGCAGGCAGCTTGCGCAGCATCATGCCCCAGGTAATCGCGTCGCTGGGTGTACGACTCATGGTGATCTTCCCCGTTCGACCTCGTGGTCTCGGTTCTTGTTATCGGGCAGCAGATGATTTGGCTCGAAAGTACGCCGGCGATTGCGGCGCTGTACATGCGGTTTTTGCAATGTTTTGTATCCGCTGCCCGAGACAGGCGAAGCGTGAGCGCCGCAAAACGATTTGGTTCCAAAAATCATTGCCCGACCACGCAAAATGCAGGATGCACGATGGCTATTCATGCAAGATGCACGAAATCAAAAATACAGCAAAAACATAACTACTTGTTTTTAAAGGACTTTATATAAAGCCAAATGCTGGCACAGACAGTGCAACTTCCCCTCCACGGTTTGCCATACCATGGAGCAGTCAACTATGAACATGATTCAAGAAAAGTTTGCGTCCCTGTTTTCCAACTACGAAGTGACCACCCAGCCCCGCCCCGATGGCGGCATTCTGCTGACCTTGCGTAATAGCGACGGCAAGCTGTTCAAACGCACGATTTCCTATGCTCAACTGCACGCTGGGGATCAGTTGTCCTGGGCGATCAGCGCGATTCGTCGTGACCTGGCTGAACAGGCTAGCGAGTTGCCACAGATCACCTTGTTGCAGAGCCAGCATCGGTTTGCTTTGCCGACTTACCATAGCGCTTGAGCCTGCTGGCAAAACGCGATGCTGCTTGCTTGAAAAAAACGGCGCTTCTTTCAGAAATGGGAAGCGCCGTTTTTTTTGGGGCTTCTTTTGGGCGAGTCCGCTTTTGGTTCTGGTCTGTATATCCGTTTCTTCGGTAATGGCTGCTGACGGTTGCGCAGCAACGGATATACACACCCAAAAAACCTCACGGCACCACCCGCGCAGGTCAATCTTCCAGGCGAGGAAACCGGCGAGCAATATCATCCCCTGTAACCTCAGCAACCAACCCCTGCAAATCACCAGACAAGCGAATCGTAACGAAATGCGGCCGCTCCCCCATGTCAAACCAATGCGGCATACCAGCCGGCACCGTTATCAAGTCGCTCCTTTCACACAGCACCGCATAGACATAATCCCCAACGTGCAGGTTAAACAAGCCACGACCAGCAACGAAAAATCGCACTTCATCCTGGCTATGGCGATACTCATCGATCTCCCCAGCCTGTTCCGGCTGATCACTGCTGACACTGACAACATCGACCTCAACATAACCCCGCTCAGTCATCAACCCATCGATCTGCGCCTGGTAAGCCGCAATGATGTCCTCCTCACTGGCACCCGGCTGGATTTTCACCGCCGCTTCCCAACGGGCAAAGTGAATACCTTGTTCAGCCAGGGTCGCGGCAATGTCCTCGACGTGGGTCAACACTTTGTTCGGGATGTCAGGGCTCGAAACGTGATAGACGGACAGGCTGCTCATGACAAAGGCTCCAGCAAATTAACGGTTCGAAGGCTCATGGCCGGTCCTCTTGCATACGTGTGGCAATGATAACGGCTGCCGCGAAAGCCGCGAGGCTGGCGAGACTGAACGTCCAACTGGCCCCCAAGGCGTTCCAGCTATAGCCGGAATACAACGCGCCCAGGGCCCCGCCCGTGCCGGCCAACGCCGCATACAGCGCCTGCCCCTGGCCTTGCTGGCGAGGCCCGAAACTGCGTTGCACGAAATGGATGGCAGCGGCGTGAAAGCTGCCGAAGGTCGCCGCGTGCAGCACCTGGGCGAACAACAATACCCAGAGAAACTCGGCCAGCGAGCCCAACAACAACCAGCGCAACGCCGCCAGCAGGAAGCTCGCCAGCAGCACCCGGCGCACGGAAAACCGCGTCAGGATCCGGCTCATCAGCAGGAAGACCAGAACTTCCGCCACCACGCCGAGGGCCCAGAGCAGGCCGATCAACCCGCGACTGTAGCCCAGGTGTTCGAGGTGCAAGGTCAGGAAGGTGTAATACGGCCCGTGACTCACCTGCATCAGGCCCACACAGGTATAGAACGCCAACACGCCAGGGTTGCGCAGTTGCCGTAGGAACCCCTCCCCCGCGATGCGCGGCCCCTGCAATGGCTGGGCATTGGGCACCCAGAAGCTGGCGAGCACGATGCCGGCCATGATCAGTACCAGCGCCACCGGATAGACGTCCAGGCTCAGCCATTCGAACAAGCGGCCGAGCACCACCACGGTGATGATGAAACCGATGGAACCCCACAGGCGGATCTGGCTGTAGCGCGAGGCCTGCCCGCCCAGATGGGCCAGGGTAATGACTTCGAACTGCGGCAACACCGCGTGCCAGAAGAACGCATGCAGCGCCATGACCATCGCCAGCCAGGCGTAGCTTTTATAGATGAAGATCAGCGAGAAAGCCAGCAGCGTGCAGATCGCGCCAAAACGCACAATCGCCAGGCGCCGGCCGGTGTAATCCCCCAGCCAGCCCCAGATGTTCGGCGCCACACAGCGCATCAGCATGGGAATCGCCACCAGCTCGCCGATGCGCGCCGCATTGAACCCCAGGTGATCGAAATACAGCGCCAGGAACGGCGCCGTCGAACCGAGCAGCGCGAAATAGAACAGATAGAAACTGGAGAGCCGCCAGTACGGCAGTGCCGCCATGGTCGTCAGGCCACGGCGGTCGGCAGGCCAACCATCAAAGCTGCCCCAGCACCGGGGTGCTGACGCGGACGTCGGCGTTCTGGCCGCGATGACGCAGCAGGTGATCCATCAACACGATCGCCATCATCGCCTCGGCGATGGGCGTGGCACGGATGCCGACGCACGGGTCATGACGGCCCTTGGTGATGACGTCCACCGGGTTGCCATGGATGTCGATGGAGCGGCCCGGCGTGGTGATGCTGGACGTCGGTTTCAAGGCCAGGTGCGCCACGATTGGCTGGCCCGAGGAAATGCCGCCGAGGATACCGCCGGCATTGTTGCTCAGGAAACCTTGCGGAGTCAGTTCGTCACGGTGCTCGGTGCCGCGCTGGGCGACACAGGCGAAACCGGCGCCGATCTCCACGCCCTTCACCGCGTTGATGCTCATCAGCGCGTGGGCCAGCTCGGCGTCGAGGCGGTCGAAGATCGGCTCGCCAAGGCCCGGCATCACCCCTTCGGCGACCACGGTGATCTTCGCGCCGACCGAATCCTGGTCCCGGCGTAGTTGGTCCATGTAGGCCTCGAGTTCCGGCACCTTGTCCGGGTCGGGGCAGAAGAAGGCGTTCTGCTCCACCGAGTCCCAGGTCTTGAACGGGATTTCGATGGGGCCCAACTGGCTCATGTAGCCACGGATGACGATGCCCTGGCTGGCCAGGTACTTCTTGGCAATCGCCCCGGCCGCCACGCGCATGGCGGTTTCCCGCGCCGAACTGCGACCGCCGCCACGGTAATCGCGCTCACCGTATTTGTGATGGTAGGTGTAGTCGGCGTGGGCCGGGCGGAACAGATCCTTGATGGCCGAGTAGTCCTTGGACTTCTGGTCGGTGTTGCGGATCAACAGGCCGATGGCGCAGCCGGTGGTGCGCCCTTCGAACACGCCAGAGAGGATTTCGACTTCATCGGCTTCCTGGCGCTGGGTGGTGTGGCGGCTGGTGCCGGGCTTGCGGCGGTCCAGGTCACGCTGCAGGTCGTCCAGGGAAATCTCCAGGCCCGGCGGGCAGCCGTCGACAATGGCGACCAACGCCGGGCCATGGCTTTCGCCCGCGGTGGTGACAGTGAACAGCTTGCCGTAGGTATTGCCGGACATGCAGGGTGCTCCGTGAAATCGCTGAGAGACTCAACCTTGGATTCGTAATGGGCGCCAGTATACGCAGGCTCCCCGCGTAGTTCATCCTCGAACCTTATCGGCGGCCACCAGTCCAACCGGCACCTTCGCAACTAATGGCGTGATGATGTTAAAGCTGCTTGCTCTAAGCCTTACCTTGTTCACCGGCCTGCTTTCCGGCGTGGCCCAGGCCACGGTGCTGCAACGCCCCATCAGCCTCGATACAGGCAGCGGTGAGCTTTTCGGTACCTTGTTGCTGCCCAAGTCCGACACGCCGGTGCCGGTTGTTCTGATCATCTCCGGGTCAGGTCCTACGGATCGCGACGGAAACAACCCCGACGGCGGACGCAACGACAGCCTCAAGCGCCTGGCCTGGGTGCTGGCCAGGCACAACATCGCCAGCGTGCGCTATGACAAGCGTGGGGTGGCCGCCAGCCTCGCGGCGACCCCGGACGAGCGCAACCTGAGCGTCGAGGCCTATGTGGCCGATGCCGTGGCCTGGAGCCACAAGCTCGCCGCCGATCCGCGCCTGGGCCCATTGATCCTGCTGGGCCACAGCGAAGGCGCGTTGATCGCCAGTCTCGCCGCGCCCCAGGCCAACGCGGCGGCGGTGATTTCACTGTCTGGCAGCGCCAGGCCGATCGACCAGGTGCTGCGTCAACAATTGAGCAACCGCTTGCCACCGCCGCTGATGTTGCGCAGCAACGAGCTGCTCGACAGCCTCAAGGCCGGTCGGCCCGACGATAACGTGCCGGCACAACTGCTGGTCATTTTCCGCCCCAGCGTACAGCCCTACCTGATCTCGTTGTTCCGCCAGGACCCGGCCCGGGCCTTTGCGGCATTGAAGATGCCAGCCTTGATCATCCAGGGCAGCAACGATATCCAGGTCAGCGTCGATGACGCCAGGCAGTTGAAAGCCGCCAAGCCCGACGCTGAATTGGCGCTGATCGAGGGCATGAACCACGTGATGCGCATCGTGCCCAACGACGTGAAACGGCAACTGGCCTCCTACAAGGATCCCAACCTACCCCTGGCGGCCGAGCTGGGTACGCGGATTTTGCGTTTTATTGACTCGTTAGCCGCCCGTTAGGCGGTTTTAGTCGATTTAGCTTCAGTACTGGCAAAAACAGCCGATAACCCGGTGTCGGATAGCGCAATGGCTACCGACCCGCCGGCCTGGACAGGATTTTTGCCGTTATGACTGAAACTCAAGCTTCCCCCGACACCGCTGCCGAAGCCCCCGCCTCGTCTGCGGTGGAACTGCCGTGGGCCGACGTGCATACCGAGCATCACAAGATGCTCCGCCTGGCGCCGCTCAAGACCGACCGCGCCACCGGTGCGCGGCCATTGCGGTTTGTCGAGTTCAGCTATGCCGAGCGCCACAGCAAGGAACGCAGCCTGCTGCGCATGAGCATCCAGTTGCCGAACCAGCGTGTGCGCAAGGAACAGAATCACTTGGACGTCTGGGCGGACCACGTCGAGAAACGCCTGTTTTTTTCCCCGGACAACCTGCAAGTCGAGCCGTCCAACCGTGGCATCGGCCGTTTCCTGGCGGCCCAGGGCATTACCTGGGCCAAGAAACGCTGGTCGGCCTACCAGGTGCACGGCACCGACCTGGATAACAAGGACGCCCTGAACGAAGACACTCGCCTGCGCCGCGACCGCTTTCTCAAAGCCCAGGGTTTCGAGGTGGTCTACGCCGACGCCCAGCACCTCAAGGGCAGCGTCAAGCCAACCCACGTTGGTGATCTGCTCGGGGACTGGAACACCGAGAAGCTGCAGTTCGTGGAAATCCTTGAAGCGGCGCAGATGCTGCAACAGGCCGAGCAGAACCTGGCGGAACAGGAAGTCAAACTCAAGCAGCAGGAAGAAAAGGTCACCAAGTTCAAGCGCGAAGACGCCGGCCTGCGCTTCACCATCACCTGTCTGGTGGCCTTTGCCATGTTCCAGGCGGGGTTGCTGATCTGGATTGCGACGCGGCACTGATTGCCAGCGGCTTGCCCACACACCCCTGTGGCGAGGGAGCTTGCTCCCGCTCGGCTGCGCAGCAGCCGTAAATCCGCCGGATGCGACGGGCCTGAAAAATCACCATGCGTGGGTTTCGGGGCTGCTGCGCAGCCCAGCGGGAGCAAGCTCCCTCGCCACAAAAGCCGCTCACCATCGATCGGGTCAAACCCGCGAAGCAAACAACCCCTGGTGCTGGCGGCACTGCTCGGCGCTGAGCATGAACACGCCATGACCACCGCGTTCGAAGTCGAGCCAGGCGAAATCGACTTCCGGGTACAACGCCTCGACGTGCACCTGGCTGTTGCCCACCTCGACAATCAATAATCCCTTCTCGGTCAGATGATCGGCCGCCTCGGCCAGCATCCGGCGAACCAGGTTCAAGCCATCATCGCCACAGGCCAGGCCCAGCTCCGGTTCGTGCTGGTACTCCTGCGGCATGTCGGCGAAATCTTCCGCATCGACGTAAGGCGGGTTCGACACGATCAAGTCGAAACGTTGCCCCGGCAGACCGTCGAAGCCATCGCCCTGGACCGTGAACACGCGCTCGTCGACGCCATGGCGCTCGATGTTCTGGTTGGCCACTTCCAGCGCTTCGAACGACAGGTCGGCCAGCACCACCTCGGCCTCCGGAAACTCATAGGCACAGGCAATGCCGATGCAGCCGGAACCGGTGCACAGATCAAGAATTCGTGCCGGTTCCTGGCCCAGCCACGGCTCGAAATGCTTTTCGATCAGTTCGCCGATGGGCGAGCGCGGAATGAGCACGCGCTCGTCGACGATGAACGACATCCCGCAGAACCAGGCCTCACCCAACAAATAGGCGGTTGGCACACGCTCTGTGATACGCCGGCGCAGCAGGCGCTGCACATGAACCAATTCTTCGTCTTCAAGACGGCAGTCCAGGTAGCTGTCGGCAATTTCCCATGGCAGGTGCAATGCGCCCAACACCAGTTGCCGGGCTTCATCCCACGCATTGTCGGTGCCATGGCCGAAAAACAGATCCTCCCCATGGAAACGGCTGACGGCCCAACGGATATGGTCGCGCAGGGTACGGAGACGAGAAGTGATCACGGCGGCAAACTCCAGAAAAATCGACGGGCGAGTCTACCAGTCAAACGCGACCCCACCCAAACACGCCCCGATGACGAACGAAAAACCCCGGACCAATCGTAGGAATTATCCGTTTTTTGATCAGCCTATTGAACAAGATGAGCATCTTGACAAGGCTGTAGGCCAGCAACGGCGGCCCTTGCGATGGAAGCGATTCACAGAACCGCTCAGCCAGAGGACAATGTCGCAAAAGCCCCACTCGAAGGAGCCCCAGAATGTCCGTTCCAAAAACGATGTTTCAACTCAGCGGCCGTGGTTATGCAGCGGCCAATCTGAGTCAAGCGACCCTGATCATCATCGATGCCCAGAAAGAATACCTCGCCGGCCCCCTGGCCCTGAGCGGCATGGATGCAGCCGTCGCGAACATCAAGCAATTGCTCGGCGCGGCCCGTGCAGCCGGTCGGCCAATCGTGCATGTGCGCCACCTGGGCACCCATGGCGGGCTGTTCGATCCACAAGGCGAGCGCGGGGAGTTCATTCCCGGCCTCGAACCCCAGGCCGACGAAACCGTGATCGAAAAGCTACTGCCCAGCGCCTTCCACGGCACCGAGTTGAAAAAGCGCCTGGAAGACTTCGGCCCCCTGGACCTGATCGTGTGCGGGTTCATGAGCCATTCCAGCGTCAGCACCACCGTGCGCGCCGCCAAGAACCTGGGCTTTCGCTGTACCCTGGTGGAAGACGCCTGCGCCACTCGCGACCTGCCGTACAAGGGCGGCGTCCTCAGCGCCGAACACGTTCAGCAGACCGAAATGGCGATCATGGCGGACAACTTCGCCACCCTGGCGTTGACCCGTGACTTCATCTGATTCGCCTTGATGAGCGGCCACTTTCGCCGCTCATCCGCAAAAGCCTCGCATTTGCCGCAATTGCCCTACCTTCAGGAACAACCCGAACATCTTCCGGTCGAAGGGCCGATACCCATTGAGGAAGGTCGGAATGAAGTTATCCGATGGTTTTGACGCACGTCGCTTGCGGCCCAAGGGCCCGAGCAACTGGCGGTTTCGTTTTGGCGCGGCAATCGCCGCGCTACTGGCAACACTCGGTGTGTTGCTGGCCATGGCCGGTGCGGCCAGCCTGCTGGGCCGCCCGCCCGCTCTGGGCGAATTGAATGCCACCCCACTGGGTTCGGCGATCATCCTGGCGATCGGTCTTTTCGTGTTGTTGCTGGGCGTCTGGCTCTGGCGCCGCTGCCGCCGTCGCGCCCGCCAATCCCTGGAGCTGGCCATGGCTCCGCACCTGATGAAAAAGCACGACTGACCCGCCATCCGACGTTTTGTCGCGCCTGATCCCGCCAGAGTTGGGTAAACTGGTCGGCTTCGCGGAGGCTGACATGCAAAACGACGACTTTTCCCTGTTCAAAAGTGCGATCCAGGGCGTAAAACCGATCAAGCACGACCGCGCCGAGACCGGCAAGCCCAAGGCCGACCGCGCACAAATCGCCAAGCTGCGCCAGGCCGCTACCGTGCGCACCGACGCCACGACCGTGGATGGCTTGTCCGATCAGTTCGTGATCGACGTCGGGCCGGAAGACGAGTTGATGTGGGCACGCGACGGTGTCCAGGAAAGCCAGATGCGCAAGCTGAAGGTCGGCCAGATCCCCTTCGAAGGCAGCCTCGACCTGCACGGCATGACCGTGGAAAAGGCCCGGGAAACTCTTTGGGCGTTCCTGGCCGAAGCCACGAAATTCGAAATCCGCTGCGTGCGCGTCACCCATGGCAAAGCCGTGCGCCTGGACGGTAAGCGGCCGATGATCAAGAGCCACGTCAACACCTGGCTGCGCCAGCACCCGCAAGTGCTGGGCTTCACCTCCTGCCAGGCAAAACACGGCGGCGCCGGAGCGGTGTACGTGATGCTCAAGCGCACCATGATGGAAGGTCGCGACGAATAGCCCTCGATTGCCGAGCTTGCAGCGCCGTGTCCGCCACCGTACCCTTGCCCTTTGCGTAAAATCCCACAGGTAGTTTCATGTCTCTGGAACAGAATTATTCCGCGATCCTCGGCCAATTGGGCGAGGACGTTTCCCGCGAGGGCCTGCTCGACACGCCCAAGCGTGCTGCCAAGGCCATGCAGTACCTCTGCCGCGGTTATGAACAGACCCTTGAAGAAGTCACCAACGGTGCCTTGTTCAGCTCCGACAACAGCGAGATGGTGCTGGTCAAGGACATCGAGCTGTACTCGTTGTGCGAACATCACCTGCTGCCTTTCATCGGCAAGGCTCACGTGGCCTACATCCCGAGCGGCAAGGTGCTGGGGCTGTCGAAGGTCGCGCGCATCGTCGACATGTATGCCCGTCGCCTGCAGATCCAGGAAAACCTCAGCCGCCAGATCGCCGACGCGGTCCAGCAAGTGACCGGTGCCTTGGGCGTGGCGGTGGTGATCGAGGCCAAGCACATGTGCATGATGATGCGCGGTGTGGAAAAGCAGAATTCCTCGATGATCACCTCGGTGATGCTCGGCGAGTTCCGGGAAAACGCCGCCACTCGCAGCGAATTCCTCAGCCTCATCAAGTAATCCGCCGCATGAAGAAAACCGGCATTGATCGCCGGTTTTTTTTCGCCTGTGAAAAATCAGGTAAGCTGCGCGCCCTCTTCTTCCCTGCCGCGAGGCTTAATACCGTGATCGTCAAAGCGCTTCGGGTTGGCTTGGGCCAGCTCATCATCTTCATCGACTTCATCACCCGCCCGGGCAAGAAAAAGCGCCCGGCCGAGGCCCAGGCGCAGGTCGAGCAGGCCGCTCGCAGCCTGACGCTGTATCAGTTCCACGCCTGCCCGTTCTGCGTGAAAACCCGCCGCACCCTGCGCCGCCTCAACGTACCGGTGGCCCTGCGCGATGCGAAAAACAACGCGCAGGATCGCCAGACACTGCTGGAACAAGGCGGCCGGATCAAGGTGCCGTGCCTGCGGATTGAAGAAAATGGCGAGACCACCTGGATGTATGAGTCCAAGGTGATCATTGAGTATCTGGACAAGCGGTTCTCGGCAGCCTGACCATTTTCCACCGTGACGACTGGCCCCATCGCGAGCTTGCTCGCGATGGGGCCCGGACAGCCACCGTAGAATCCTGATATCAAGCCGCTTTTGCCGCCAACGCCTCCCGCACCACCCCCGCCAAGCGCTTGAGCCCTTCATCCAGCCGCGCCGGGTCGATGTGGCTGAAATTCAAACGCAAGTGCCCCGGGTGCTGGTCCGGCTCGGGGAAAAAGGGCTCCCCCGGCATGAACGCCACGTCGGCAGCCAGTGCGGCGGCGAGCAAGGTGCGGGTGTCCAGCGGTTGCTTGAGGGTCAGCCAGAAGAACAGCCCGCCCTCGGGCACGTTCCAGTCCGCGAGGTCGGTGAAATGCTTCTCCAGCGCGGCCTGGAACCGATCGCGGCGGTCTCGGTAAAAATCCCTCAGCTCACTCAGATGGCGACGGTACTGCTCGGTGCCGATCCATTGCAGCGCTTGCCATTGGCCGATGCGATTGGTGTGCAGGTCCGCTGACTGCTTGAGTCGCAGCAGATGCGGGAACAGATCCGGGCTGGCAATCAAATAGCCTACCCGTAGCCCCGGCAACAGGGTTTTCGACACGGTGCCGGTGTAGATCCAACTGGCCTTCTTCAAGCGACTGACGATCGGCGTGGCGCTGCCGCCATCGAACGTCAGCTCGCGGTAGGGTTCGTCCTCGATCAGGGTCACGCCAAACTCATCCAGCAGCGCCGCCACGGCATCGCGCTTGGTCTCGCTGTAGCGCACCGCCGAGGGGTTCTGGAAGGTCGGAATCAGGTAGATGAACGCCGGCCGATGCCGCTCCAGCCGAGCCCGTAACGCTTTCAGGTCCGGACCGTCGGCTTCCAGGGGCACCGTGATGCAATCGGCGCCAAACAGCTGGAAAATCTGCAACGCCGCCAGGTAAGTGGGCGCTTCCAACATCACTTCAGTCCCAACGTCGATGTGCAGCTTGGCCGCCAGGTCAAGGGTTTGCTGGGAGCCGCTGACCACCAGCACCTGACTCGCCTCACAGGCCACACCCAGCGCCCGCGCCTGGGCCGCCAGGGCTTCGCGCAGGGCGGGTTCGCCTTCGCTCATGCCGTACTGGCCCATGGACAAGGGCATGGCCGCCCATTCCACTTTCGGCAGCATGGCTTCGGCCGGCAGGCCGCCGGCGAACGACATCACTTCAGGGCGCTGCGCCGCCGCGAGGATTTCTCGAATCAAAGAACTTTTGAGGCGCGAGACACGTTCGGAAAAAGCCATGGGGTCACCTGTAGCGGGGCACGGGAGGAATGAGTCAAACTGGTTGACCGAAATTACGCCGCCCCGTGTAGATACGTCAATATGCTTGACCTTAAAAACCCAACTTCCCAACAAATGGCCATGGAAGCGTTCTTCTTCGGTTACCAGGCGTTCACCGCCAAGGCCGATGAAATGCTCGAGCGCCGCGGGTTGAGCCGGGTGCACCAGCGAATCGTTTTTTTCATCGCCCGCTACCCGTCCCTGAGCGTGAAGGAGTTGCTGGCGGTTCTTGGCGTGAGCAAGCAAGCGCTGAACATGCCGTTGCGGCAGCTGATGGAAATGCACCTGGTGAACAGCGTCGCGTCCGAGACCGACAAGCGTAAACGGCTGCTGGAACTGACGGCCGAGGGCGAGCGGTTCGAACAGGCGTTGCGGCGTGAGCAGGTGAAATTGCTGGAGCGGGTGTTTACCGAGGCTGGGGAGGCGGCGGTGAATGGCTGGTTAGCGGTAAACCTGGCACTGGGGAAGGGACAGGTGGCTGTCGACTGAGTTTCCTCCGCAAGCTGTGTATTGCCCGGTCTATCGCCATCGCGGGCAAGCCTTGCTCCCACGGAGGGTCTCAGCGGACGCTCGCTGTGGGAGCAAAGCGTGCTCGCGATAGCGCCCGCAACGGCGATATATCCCTATCGCCCGACATTTCGTCGACAACACAGAAAACATTATTTGCATTATTTGTATACAAAAGCATAATTCGCTTCGTGCGAGTTCCTGACCAATAGGTCAACATACTTCGCCAGCCTTACCTGCCTCAGCGCATCGCAACCACCCCCAGGGCGTATGCGGTGCTGGAAATAACAATAAGACTCTTGAGGAGTACTCGCTGTGGAAAGCCGCAAACCCGAAGCCCGGACGCTGGACCTCTCGCCGCCGCTACGCAGTGGCTGGCTGGAGCGCATCTTCAAACTCAGCTTGCATGGCACCACGGTGAAGACCGAGCTGATTGCCGGCCTGACAACCTTCATCACCATGGCCTACATCATCTTCGTCAACCCCAACATCATGGCCGACGCCGGCATCGACCACGGCGCCGCCTTCGTCGCCACCTGCATCGCCGCGGCCCTGGGTTGCCTGCTGATGGGGCTGTACGCCAACTGGCCGGTGGGCCTGGCGCCAGGCATGGGCTTGAACGCGTTCTTCACCTACACCGTGGTCGGGACCATGGGCTACAACTGGGAAACCGCGTTGGGCGCGGTGTTCATTTCCGGTGTGCTGTTCATGATCCTGACCCTGTCACGGGTGCGCGAGTGGCTGCTCAACAGCATTCCAGTGAGCCTGCGGTTCGCCATGGGCGCGGGGGTCGGCTTGTTCCTCGGACTGATCGGCCTGAAAACCGCCGGGATCATCGTCGACAGCCCCGCGACCCTGATCAAGCTCGGCTCGTTGCGTGAGCCCGGTCCATTGTTGGCCGCGGTGTGCTTCCTGATGATCGCCGTGCTCAGTTATCACCGCGTGTTCGGCGCGATCCTGATCAGCATCATCGCGGTGACCCTGGCCGGTTGGGGCCTGGGATTGGTGCAGTACAACGGCGTCATGTCGACACCACCGAGCCTGGCTCCCACCTGGATGGCGATGGACGTAGCCGGTGTGTTCAACGTCAGCATGATCAGCGTGGTGCTGGCCTTCCTGTTCGTGCACATGTTCGACACCGCCGGCACCCTGATGGGCGTTGCCCAGCGCGCCGGCCTGGTGAAAGCCGACGGCAAGATCGAGAACCTGTCCCGCGCCTTGAAAGCCGACAGCGCCTCCAGTGTATTCGGCGCCATGGTTGGCGTGCCGCCGGTGACCAGCTACGTGGAAAGCGCCGCCGGTGTAGCGGCGGGTGGCCGGACGGGGCTTACCGCCGTGACCGTCGGTGTGCTATTTATTGCCGCCATGTTCTTCGCACCGCTGGCCGGGATGATCCCGGCCTACGCCACGGCCGGCGCGTTGATCTACGTCGCCATGCTGATGATGGGCGGCATGGCCCATATCGAATGGGACGAGGCGACCGACAGTATCCCGGCCATCGTCACGGCCATCATGATGCCCCTGACGTTCTCGGTCGCCGACGGTATCGCCCTGGGTTTCATCACCTATGTGGTGCTCAAGGCCGGCACCGGTAAACACAAGGAAATCTCCGTCAGCCTGTGGGTGCTCTGCGCGATCTTCATCGCCAAGTTCATCTTCTTGTAAGCGATACACCTAGCCACCCGCCTCATCCCTTGGATGAGGCTTTTGCACCTGAGGACCCACGCAATGAATCTGGAAACCTGGCTGTTGTTCAGCGGCGCCGCCTTGGTGGTGATCCTCATCCCCGGCCCTCTGTCGCTGTTGATGATCGGCAATAGCCTGAACTACGGCCTGCGCCGCTCGTACCCGGCGTTCCTCGGCGGCGTAATCGCCTCGATCTGCCTGTTGAGCGCATCGGCGCTGGGGCTCGGTGCGTTGTTGATGGCCTCGGAGCAACTGTTCAGCGCCCTGAAGATCGTTGGTGCGCTGTACCTTTTTTATCTAGCCTGGCAGAGCTGGCAGCAGTCGCGCCAACCCGCCCAAGGCGCCGAAGTGCCCCAGGCCGCAGCCGTCCCACGCTTTGGCGCCCTCTTCGGCCGGGCGTTCGTGCTGGGCGCCAGCAACCCGAAGGACATCCTGTTCTTCGCCGCGTTCCTGCCGCAATTCTTGAGCGCCGAGCAAGCGTTCCTGCCGCAACTGTTGATCATGATCGCCACCTGGACCGTACTCGACCTGCTGTGCAAGCTGGCCTACGGTCTCGGCGCCCACGGCGCGGCGCGGTACTTGCGTACGGGAAAAGGCCAGAGCTGGTTCAATCGCATCAGTGCCGGATTATTTAGCGGCGCGGGCGCAGCCTCTTTACTGTCCAGTCACTGAACCCGTCGTTTTTCATGTCGGGCTTTCGCAAAACACCGCAACAACCAATCGATGTACACCCTTCAGGAAAACACCTTAGATAGAGGGCCATTCACATCATCGTTGAACAAGGACGTTCACAATGACCAAGGTTTTCTATCCCTCCCCTGTTTCTGACGAGCACGCCGTAGTCATTACGGACCTGGGCTTTCATGCCAATGAGCACACCGTCGAAACACTCGATTTCAGGGTGGCCGATGAGACGCCGCTCAGCGCCGAACACAAGCATCGGCAGGCCCAACTCGATGTCGTGGATAAACTTTATGGCCCACTCTCTATCGGCACCGTGAAGGTGACCCGTTCAGCCCTGGATGCGTTGGGCGCCACGACCGATGGACAACCGCTGACAGGGGACAATACTTTTTTCCGCACCCCCAATCGCTTTTTCTTGAACTCGCTGCAGTTCAGCGCCGTTGACATCGAAACGCGTATGACGATCACCAGCGATGTGGACGACTATCGGTTACCCACTTTGCTTTTCGAAATGGCGAGTCAACGTTCGCCCACGGCGCGCCCCTTGTTGAAAGAAAGTCCTGATACACAGGCTGAACCAACCGGGTATCGAAGCACGCTTGAAAAGCTTTTGAACGCCGCCCAGAGACTCAACCTCCATGCGCTCTCGCAAACCATGAGTTGGGTGAGCCAAGCGAAGAGCAACCTCCTCATCCCAACGGGCCTTGGCCTCCAGGCCTTCGGCATCTACAGCGGTCTGCGAGGCCTGCAGGACGCCATCCAGAACAAGGACGCTTACCAGACGGTCTTCAACGGGGCCGGCGTGGCGGCCGAGATGGCCTCGATCGGGGTCGAGGCAGCGGTGACCCGACAAGCCACTCAGATGATCAAGGCCGGCCAGAGCGCCCTCAGGGATTTCGCCAAAACAGGCTTCGCCATAAGGCTCGCCCGTGGAAGCAGCCTGATCGCCAGCGTACTGACACTGCCTTTCGATATCATCGCCGCTGTCGACTCTTTCAAGGCCGCCGCCCGCGCCACCGGCAAGGAAGCCACCGACCACTACGTCAGCGCCGCCTTGAGCGTCACCAGTGCGGCCATGAGCTTGACCCTCGGCATCGCCGCACTGGCAGGCTTCAGTTCAGCCGGACCCGTGGGCCTTGCCGCGGGGCTTATCCTGGTGGTGGGATCACAAATCTGGGGCGCGATTCGTCAAGTCGATGAAATCGACGACTATATCGAACTCACCGCGCACGAGCGCCTGCGCACCGGTTGGCTCGCTTTCTGGGCAATCAGCCCTGATAAAGACATCCAGGATCGCTACACCCTCGCCAAGGCGACCGCCGAACATACCAAGCGGCTGCGGGCCAATGCCTTGTACTTGCTCAAGGGCCCGTTGAAAGACAGCACTGAGGCGATCGTAAACGGAGCATTCACCGTAGAACTCGAACCGGTGACCTACACCACTTGGAATTGGTGGACGGGAGAACAATACCAGGCGACCACAGTACGTCCCAGGATCAAGGACAGCGACGACTGGATCGACGCGCGAAGTGGCGTTACTGCTCAGACGCCCGGCGCAGTCATTGAAACGTCGGCGGAAGATAAAGGCATCCATTGGTATATCGGCGGTGGCGACGACACGGTTCTAGGCGTTGAAAACCAGCCAAATGTCTTCCATTACGGGGCGGGCGTTAAAAAACTGACCGGCGGCGTGAAAGATGACGTTTTCATCTTCGAGGGCTCGGCAGAGTCTCTCAGTGGAGGACAAACAACGAATACCCTGGTGGGAGGCCTGGGCAACGATACGCTCATCTTATCAGGTCGCACCCGCAATAGTCAGGAGCCGCGCCTGGGCTATCAGGTCGACCTGGAGGCCGGGCACGTATCCGTCATCACTCAAGCCAGTCATCAAACAGAGAGCGAACACACTCCCCATGCGCGCCTTGAAGGCATTGAAAATGTCGAAATCCCCGAGGGCGGTGCCAACGTCATCAAGGGTAGCGCCGGCCCGAACATTATTAAATCCCGCGGCAATGACTCAATCGAGGCCGGCGCGGGAAATGACCGGATTTTTCTCCTGAATGGAAACAACCGTAATGCAGACGGTGGACCTGGCGATGATGTCTATGCCATTGCACATAAACCCGGTTGTGTCTCCATCAGCGAAGATGGCGTAGGCAACAGCGTCATCGCTCTGGACTGGAGAGCGGACCTGATTGAAAGCTGGCGAATAGAAGAAGGTCACTTGGTTATGACGTCCTGCTTCGACGCAAACGACTGGGCGCTTCGAAAAGTCATCATCAGGAACGTCTATGAAGACATCGATTATCCAAGCCCCCTACAAAACAATAAGCTGACGTTCATCACCCAGGATGGCTACCATTTGGTACCCGACCTGCCTGACACGATCGAGCACCGCGGTCCGCTGGACATTGAAGCCATCGTGGTGCAGGCAGGAACACCACGAAACCCGGCCATCCTCAATGGACGAAGCGAGCAGCAGATCGCCCATGACAAAGACACGAGTTTTTACGTTTCACGCATCAATGAACTCACCACGCTCAAGGTCAAGCAAAAAAGCAAATTCTCCACCACCCTCCATCTGGACTATAGCGACGCTGAACTGACCCGTATCGAAGCCCATTACAGCGCCCACGCCACTCAGGAAGCCGAAGGGGATACCGTAAAATACGGCGAATGTGGCCTGACATTACACTTTGGCGTTCGCCGAGTCGTCTTGAAGAACCTGGCAAGTTCCGATGAACGTTATAGCGCGCAAAACCCGCAGACAGGGCGGCGTGCATTTTCCGCCTTGGGTTCGCATCACACGTTCATTCTGGTCATGAACGACGGCTCATCCTACCGCCTGGTCCAACCCTCGCCTGACTATGATCTGTTGCTGGACAAAACATTCATCGGTAAAGACCCGGTCGAGTGGAAAACAGAAGCGTCACGGGCACTCACACCGACGAGAAAGCACTACGCCTACCTACAGCCCTTGGACAAGCATCCCCACTACATGCGCAGTTGGGCAGCCTGCGCCCTGCTCACATCCCCTACCGAACAGACAGGCATCGAAGTCCTGATTGGCGAAGGCGCCACCTACCTTGTTCACTTGAGCCCGGACATGACGCTACGCCTGTCCACGCCGGGCGCGCTGGCCGGCGCCAATCCTCGACTCCCCCGGGCCTCGCTATGGGAATTCGACGCCCGGCACCTCGGGCCAGTTGAGATCACGTTTTCCTCCAACCTGCTGCGGATCGGCACAGCAATCATTCATCTTCCAGTCCATGAAGCTGGAGACCTTGTCGACCAGATACGCGTCATCACCGCACGAGGCGTTGTCCATGCTGTCGACAGTCTGTTCGAGCGAGTTTATGTAGAAGCGCTCGATGGCCGGTACTTTGTCCCACTCGCCGATCCCAGCGCAGTGTTGCCCAGCGAACTGTCCAGCCTGGCATCCGAAGAACTGAAGGTCCTTCACATTGCTGTCAAGGATGGGTCTCCCGGCAACTTGAGCTATAACCTCAAAACCCGCCAATGGATCCTCGACACCGATAAGTCCCGAGTCATTGAGACGGCGGACCTGAGAAAAACAGACCTGTGTGAACACGCCCTCCAGATCTATCAGGACCTGGCCCGCGATGGCCTCAGCCAGACCCCACCCATGGGGGATGAAGCCCTGCGTTCGTTGCGTGGCAAGTGCGTGGAATTGATGGAGAGCGTCACATTGGCACACTCGGTGATGTTTGCCCGGGCGCTAGCCCTGAGCGCGGTCTTCGGCATCAGGCTTTCGCAAATGGGCTGGCTCCTCTCATTGGCTGAGCCCTCTCCCGAACAGATATAGGCTTCAGGCATCTTTTCGAAGTTTTTTCCAGACGCCATACATATGTACCGCATCTGCCTGTTGGTTTTCCACGAACATTCTCAAGCCCTGGGCCTGCCCGCTATGCGACAGGCCGCTCGCTTCATGGCCGCATGAATCAACACTATTTTTCAAACTCAAGAACAGGCATTTTCAATGAGTCCAAGACAAAACACCCGGCCCAAGCCGCCAAAGTCGCCCCCCGATACACCTCACTCCAGCCGCGATACGACAGCGGAAACAACGCTCGCAAACCCAGTGAGGGGAGAGGGGATCGATCCACCATCCGTCTCGCCAACCGAGCACGCGATCGAAACGCCTGAATCTTTGCTCTCGACCATTCAGATATCCGAAATGGCATCACCGGCCACCATCCGTGAAGCCCCTGCCTCGGTATCGCTGGACGACTACTACCTTTCACCCGAGCTGGTGCCCATGTTATCGGAGCCGGACGCAACGTCTGGGATCCGGACGTTCAGGACACGCACTTACGTCGAGCTTTCAGAGGGTGGGACGGTGCTGCTTGGACGCGATTCCGAACAGAACTACAGGGCCCGATCAGGCATCGAACTCGTCGCTTCCGGACCACGCCTGGAGCAAGTGGAAGGCAGCCACCTATGGCGTCAGATTCCGCACCGAGAGGCGATGCACGACGATGATTCCGATCTTGCTTCCACGCCCCATAGGCTATCGGATGATGAGGCGTCGCCAGTGACCGCGCCTAAGCGTCAGCGCGCGACGACCTCACAAAGCGAAGCACCTGGGCAAAGCGCCCCGGTATTCAGTAAGAATTGGGGGATCGACCCAAGATTCATGGTGTCCGAGTTCATCACCCTGGACAACGTCCACTACAAGGTGGTGACACGCAGCGACGCGCGAGAACATCCGATCGCCTACGTTCAGCCGCCCACTCATCCCACCTATGATTTTGACCTGTTGGAAGCTACCCTCCGGCATACGCCTGACGAGCAGCCCCGAGGCGCAATGCAAATCCCACCGGATAACCAGTGGGAAATTGACGCCCGGCTTCCCTTTGAAAAACCACTGACGGCTTACGTCAGGGATTGTTTTCCAGAAGTCACGACAGTCACCTTGGAAAACATCGCAAGAAAGCAATTCGAACTCGCCAATAACGGACCGTTCGCCGATGCCGCGGGCTTGACCGCGCTGCGCCAGATTTTCAACGGCTGGAAAAACGCCAACCTCGCGCCGCATCCGCAATGGTCCGATCCGCTCTTGATGCTGCCAACGCTTGCGACCACGGCCTCCTCCAGAGGGGCTGCCCGCTCGATAACCCTGCCCGCCCCATTTTCGACGGGGACGCTGGAGCGGCTGGATTTTGATCCCATGCGGTTCCAGCGACAGTGGCTTTCTTTCCAGTCGACGTACACACCCGTGGAGTTCAAACGCTTTATGGCCGCCCTTCTGACCCGCAACGGCTACACGGTCATGGAGCCAAGCTCCTACAATAGTTTCCCGGCATTGGTATTCCAACGCGCCGAGCATGACCATGTATTTTTCATGAGCCTGCATCGCACCAGGATCCCAAAGATTTCCCTGCCAACGTACCTGGACCCCAATACAGCCGGCGTCCTCCTGGAAAACCAGCTCGGCGAAGCCGCGGCGAAAGTCGTCAGGGACGCCCACGCTGCCAACAAAATCATCTGGCTCAAAGGCGGTACTGAAATCCGTCCAGGCATTGCCGACACGGTCTTCATCATCCGGGATGACAATTCCAGGCTGTAAATACGCCGCGCAAAAAAAGCCCGCAGTGTGAGCGGGCGAAAAACCAAAGAAGCTTTATGCGCAGTGGCTTCCAGGACCAGGCAGTTGCTTGGGGGCTCAACTGCCTCGATAGGTTGAATAGGCGTAAGGCGAAATCAGCAGGGGCACGTGGTAATGCTCCTGCTCGGCCGAAATGCCGAAGCGCAGCACCACCACATCCAGGAACGCCGGCTCGGACAACTGGACACCACGGGCGCGGTAGTAATCGCCGGCATGGAATTGAATCTGATAGACGCCCGAACGGTAGTTATCCCCTTGCAGCAGCGGCGCGTCGCAGCGACCGTCGCTGTTAGTCAGCGCGCTGGCGACCAGCTGCAGTTGCGAACCTTCCACGCGGTACAACTCGACCTTGATCGAGCTGCCCGGGCAGCCGTGTGCAGCATCCAAAACGTGAGTAGTCAAACGTCCCATTGATTGTGCGTGCCTCGCTGCTGGGCAGTCCGGCGCGACGCCTCCTGAATCAGTTGAAAGACAGGCCGCACCGTTTCGGAGCACGAAACACTACGGCGATGAGCGAATTAAGACACTTTAAAAGAAAATTGTACACAATAAAAAACAGATATTCAGTCGGCACTCGTCCCGACAAAGGTTCCCGCCCAATCTTAAGCCAAACCAACGGATACGCCATTCTTCCAACCATTAATTGACCATATGGGCAGGTTTCTTGCAGTGTAGACAAACCCGGGACAGCGGTGAAAAATGCAAAAAACCAGGCTTACAAATCGCATATAAAGTTGTATACAATCACTCCATCGTCGTGACGCCAGCCTATGATCCATCGCCAGGGCGCCACCCACATGGTTCGAACAAGAAGGAAAACTGCAGTGAGCGCTGACTACCCACGCGACCTGATCGGTTACGGCAATAACCCTCCCCATCCGCAGTGGCCGGGCAATGCCCGTATCGCCCTGTCCTTCGTGCTCAATTACGAAGAAGGCGGCGAGCGCAACATCCTGCATGGCGACAAGGAATCCGAGGCGTTCCTCTCGGAGATGGTCGCGGCACAACCGCTGCAGGGCGAACGCAACATGAGCATGGAATCGCTGTACGAGTATGGCAGCCGTGCCGGGGTCTGGCGGGTCCTCAAGCTGTTCAAGGCATTCGATATCCCGCTGACCATTTTCGCCGTGGCCATGGCCGCCCAGCGCCATCCGGAGGTGATCCGTGCCATGGTCGCCGCCGGTCACGAAATCTGCAGCCACGGCTATCGCTGGATCGACTACCAATACATGGATGAGGCCCAGGAGCGCGAGCACATGCTCGAAGCGATCCGCATCCTCACCGAAATCACTGGCGAGCGCCCGCTGGGTTGGTACACCGGTCGCACCGGCCCCAATACCCGCCGGCTGGTCATGGAGGAAGGCGGTTTTCTCTATGACAGCGACACCTACGACGACGACCTGCCCTACTGGGAACCGAACACGCCCAATGGCAAACCGCATCTGGTGATCCCCTACACCCTCGACACCAACGACATGCGCTTCACCCAGGTGCAGGGTTTCAACAAGGGCGATGATTTCTTCCAATACCTCAAGGACGCCTTCGACGTGCTGTATGCCGAAGGCGCCGAAGCCCCCAAGATGCTCTCCATAGGCTTGCATTGCCGCCTGATCGGCCGCCCTGCCCGCCTGGCGTCCCTCAAGCGTTTCCTCGAATACGTCAAAGGCCATGAACACGTCTGGTTCAGTCGTCGTGTCGACATTGCGCGTCACTGGCAGCAGACCCATCCGTATCAAGGGGCTTCGAAACCAGGAGCGTCGAAATGAGCGCCTTCCAGACCCTCAAGCCCTCGACCTTGAGCCGTGAAGCCTTCATCCGGGCTTTTGCCGACATCTACGAACATTCGCCATGGGTCGCCGAAAAGGCTTTCGACCTGGGCCAGGACCTGTCGATCGACCAGATCGAAACCCTGCACCAGCGCATGAGCGACATCCTGTTGAGTGCCGATCACGCCAGCCAGCTGGCACTGATCAATGCTCACCCGGACCTGGCCGGCAAAGCTGCCGTCCAGGGCCAACTGACCGAAGCCAGCACGAACGAACAGGCCGGCGCCGGTATTCATCAATGCACGGCCGAAGAGTTTCAGCGCTTCACCGAGCTGAACGACGCCTACAAGGCCAAGTTCAAGTTTCCCTTCATCATGGCGGTAAAAGGCAGCAACCGGCATCAGATCCTCGCGGCGTTCGAAACGCGCATCCATCACTCGGTAGACACCGAATTCAAATGCGCGCTGGCAGAGATCAACAAGATCGCGTTGTTCCGACTACTGACCCTTTAGCGAGCAGCCTCCTGCAAGCATCCCCAGCCAACTTATTAAAGGCAGACAAGAAGAATGAAAGCTTACGCCGTACCTTTCGAGAAGTTCGTCAACCTGGCCGACGCCCGCCTCGGCACCAAGATCATCTCGGTCACCGATGACTGGTTCGCCGACGCCAACCGTCTGTTCCAGCCGACCCCGGCCGTGTGGAAGGAGGGCGTGTTCGACGACAACGGCAAGTGGATGGACGGCTGGGAATCGCGGCGCAAGCGCTTCGAAGGCTACGACAGCGCAGTGATCCGCCTGGGCGTGGCGGGTTCGATCAAAGGCGTGGACATCGACACCTCATTCTTCACCGGTAACTATCCCCCGTCGGCCTCCCTCGAAGCCTGCTTCCTGACTGAAGGCGAGCCAGACGAAAACACCCAATGGACTGAAGTGCTGTCGGCCGTCGAGTTGCAAGGCAACAGCCACCACTATCACGAAATCAACAACGACCAGGCCTTCAGCCATCTGCGTTTCAATATTTACCCCGATGGCGGCGTGGCTCGGTTGCGGGTCTACGGCATTCCGTACCGCGACTGGTCGGCCGTGGGCGACAACGAACAGATCGACCTGGCCGCAGCCCTCAACGGAGGCCGTGCCCTGGCCTGCTCCGATGAACACTTCGGCCGCATGAGCAACATCCTCAACCCGGGTCGTGGCGTCAACATGGGTGATGGCTGGGAAACCGCCCGTCGTCGCACCCCGGGCAATGACTGGGTCATCGTCGCCCTGGGCCACGCCGGCATCGTTGAGCAAGTCATCGTCGACACCCTGCACTTCAAGGGCAACTACCCCGACAGTTGCTCGATCCAGGGCGCGTTCGTCAAGGGCGGCACCGACAGCCAGATCGAAACTCAATCGCTGTTCTGGCGTGAGCTGTTGCCCAGCCAGAAACTGGAAATGCACGCCGAACACACCTTCGCCGAGCAGATCAAGGTCCTGGGACCGATCACCCACATTCGCCTGAACGTGTTCCCGGATGGTGGCGTGAGTCGTCTGCGGGTGCTGGGCAAGATAGCGAAGTAGACACCGCACCTGTGGCGAGGGAGCTTGCTCCCGCTGGACTGCGCAGCAGTCCCATTTCGAGGGCCGCTTCGCGACCCAGCGGGAGCAAGCTCCCTCGCCACAAAAGCTGAACAAACGACACAGAATTTTTTGGATAAGAAGACCAGCATGCGCACACTCAAGATCGAACCGTTGACCAAAGAAGCCTTCGCCCCGTTCGGTGACGTGATCGAAACCGATGGCAGCGATCACTTCATGATCAACAACGGCTCGACCATGCGCTTCCATCGCCTGGCAACGGTGCAAACCGCCACGCCGGACGATCAGGCGATCATCAGCATCTTCCGCGCCGACGCGTTGGAGATGCCGTTGACCGTGCGCATGCTGGAGCGCCATCCGCTGGGCAGCCAGGCGTTCATTCCGCTGCTCGGCAACCCCTTTCTGATCGTGGTCGCGCCACTTGGCGATGCACCTGTATCAGGCTTGGTCCGCGCCTTCGTCACCAACGGCAGGCAGGGCATTAATTACCATCGCGGCGTCTGGCACCACCCGGTGCTGACGATCGAAAAGCGGGATGACTTCCTGGTGGTTGATCGCAGTGGCACAGGCAATAACTGCGATGAGCATTTTTTCCAAGAGGATGAATTTCTAATCCTCGCCCCCCACCAATAAGAGAAGGTCCGATCACGCGCAGACAAGCGTGACGGGCGAGAGGTAAAGACTGTGGAAGCACATATGCTGGAATGGCTGAACCTGAGCGTGCGCTGGGTTCATATGATCACTGGCGTGGCCTGGATCGGCGCGTCGTTCTACTTCGTCTGGCTGGAAAACAACCTCAATCGCGTCAATCCAAAAAGTGGTCTGGCTGGTGACTTGTGGGCCATCCACGGTGGTGGCATCTACCACCTGGAAAAATACAAACTCGCGCCACCGTCCATGCCGGACAACCTGCACTGGTTCAAATGGGAAGCCTATTTCACCTGGATGTCGGGTGTCGCGCTGCTGTGCGTGGTGTTCTATTGGAACCCGACCCTATACCTGCTGGCCCCCGGCAGCAGCCTCAGCGGCCCCGAAGGCGTGGCGCTGGGTATAGGCTCGTTGTTCGTCGGCTGGTTCGTCTATTCCTTTCTCTGCGACTCGGCCCTGGGCAAGCGCCCCGCCCTGCTCGGTTTGATCCTGTTTGTGCTGTTGATCGCCGCCGCCTACGGGTTCAGCAAGGTGTTCAGCGGTCGCGGTGCCTACCTGCACGTCGGGGCGGTCATCGGCACGATCATGGTCGGCAACGTGTTCCGCATCATCATGCCAGCCCAACGTGCACTGGTGGCGGCCATCGCCGAGAACCGCACGCCCGATCCTGCACTGCCGGCCAAGGGTTTGTTGCGTTCGCGCCACAACAACTACTTCACCCTGCCGGTGCTGTTCATCATGATCAGCAACCATTTCCCGAGCACCTACGGCAGCCAGTACAACTGGCTGATCCTGGCCGGGATCGCCGTGGCGGCGGTGTTGGTGCGGCATTACTTCAACACGCGCCATGACAGCAACCGGTTTGCCTGGACGCTGCCAGTCGGCGCCCTGGCGATGATCTGCCTGGCGTATGTCACGGGGCCCAAGCCCATGCCCACCACGCCGGAAGTAGCCAAGGTACCTGGCGTGATCGAGTACCAACCGTTGCCGGAAACGGCAGTGGGTGGCGGCGCGAAACCGGCAACCGCCCCGGCCGCACCGGCATCGGCCCCCACTCAGGCCGCCAACGCTCAGGGCCCATCGTTCGAGAAGGTCCACAGCGTGATCCAGGAGCGCTGTTCAGTCTGCCATTCGGCCAAGCCCACCAGCCCGTTGTTCAGCGCCGCACCAGGTGGGGTGATGTTCGATACACCAGAGCAGATCCAGCAACAGGCTGCGCGCATCCAGGCCCAGGCCGTGGCCACCCAGATCATGCCCTTGGGCAACATCACCCAGATGACCCAGCAGGAACGCGACCTGATCGGCGCGTGGATCAACCAGGGCGCGCGGACCAACTGAGCCGCGCCCCAAATTCGCCGCGAATGCGCCGTTGCAGGGCACTTGATCCCACCAGGACAAGCCCGTACCCTGCGCGGCCGTTCACACCCGGGCAGCGTAAAAAAATCATCGAATCCTGACCGAAACGCCAGCTTATCCAGGCATCACCGGGGATATCGGACGTCCCTGGAAAACATCTTTTTCGACTGTTCCAAATAGCCGGACGAGCTTTTTTCGGGTTTGGCTCAGCTCTTGCTATCAGCATCTGCCATGAGCAAAAAGCTGACCGAACGGATGTTTTTATCCGTAGAAAAAAGCGCCACATCAAGAGCGCTGATCTGAAAAAAAAATGGCGGTACCACTTACCTTTGGGAGCAAACCGAATGAAACGTACATGCACCAGCCTGACACTCGCAGGCGCCTTGTTGGTCGCAGGCCAAGCGATGGCCGATGACCTGTTCCAATGGCAGAACAATAGTCTGACCTACCTGTACGGCAAGGATTTCCAGGTCAACCCGCGCATCCAGCAGACCGTGACCTTCGAACACGCCGATGCCTGGAAATACGGGGATAACTTCTTCTTCCTCGACCGGATCTTCTACAACGGCCAGGACGACAGCCAGTCCGGCCCGAACACCTACTACGGTGAGTTCAGCCCACGCCTGTCGTTCGGCAAGATCTTCGACCAGAAGCTGGAACTGGGTCCGATCAAGGACGTGCTGCTGGCCATGACGTATGAATTCGGCGAAGGCGACAACGAGTCCTACCTGATCGGCCCGGGTTTCGACCTGGCGATTCCCGGCTTCGACTACTTCCAGCTGAACTTCTACAACCGCCAGACCGAAGGTCCACGCGCCGGCGACAACGTCTGGCAGATCACCCCGACCTGGGCCTACACCATCCCCATGGGCTCATCCGACCTCCTGATCGACGGTTTCATCGACTGGGTGGTGGACAATGACACCAACTCCAAGGGCACCTACCACGCCAACCTGCACATCAACCCGCAGATCAAATATGACCTGGGCAAGGCGTTGAAGCTCGGTGCCAAGCAGTTGTATGTGGGCGTGGAGTACGACTACTGGAAGAACAAGTACGGGATCGAAGACAGCGACGGGTTCAAGACCAACCAGAGCAATACCAGCTTCTTGCTCAAGTACCATTTCTGATCCGACCCAGTCTCAGGCCCGCCACAGATCCTTGTGGGAGCGGGCTTGCTCGCGAAGACGACTGAACATTCAATATCAGTGCAAGCTGATCCACCGCTTTCGCGAGCAAGCCCGCTGCCACAGGGGCTCGAGATGGACTCATCCCTGAGCCAACCCCAAAAACCGACTCAACGCCTCACGCTGCGCCAGTGCATCCTGGCGTCCCAGCTCGATCAGTTCGCTGCAATAGCCCGACTCGAACAACAAATAACTCAGCACCCCAGCGCCGCTGGTCTTGGTCGCGCCCGGCCCGCGCAAGAATAACCGCAGCGCACGGGGCAGTTCCTGCCGATGACGGGCGGCGATTTCGTCGATCGGCTGGCTTGGGGAAATCACCAGCACGTCCACCGGCGCCGCGCCGAGGGCGTGGGCCGGTACGTCGGCGGGCAGCAGGTGACTGAACCCGTTCAGGCGCTCAAGCAACTCGATGTCGCTTTCCAGGCTGTCAATGAACGTGCTGTTGAGCATATGGCCGCCGATCTGCGCCAGGGTCGGTTGCAGGCCGGTGTAGCTGCGCTCGGCGGGATCCTGACCACCCGCGCCACGGGGATTGCCGCTGACGCCGATCACCAGCACCCGATTGGCCCCCAGGTGCAAGGCCGGGCTGATGGGCGCCGATTGCCGTACCGCGCCGTCACCGAAGTATTGCGGGCCGATCCTGACCGGCGCGAACAACAAGGGAATCGCCGAGCTGGCCAGCAGGTGCTCCACCGATAACTGCGTCGGCACCCCGATACGTCGATGTCGCAGCCAGGCATCGATGGTCCCGCGCCCTTGGTAGAAGGTGACGGCCTGGCCGGATTCATAACCGAACGCCGTCACTGCCACGGCGCGCAGTTGCTGCTCGACGATGGCCTGCTCGATACCCGAGGCGTGGAATTGGGCCTGGAGCAGTTCGCGCAACGGCGAACTGTCGATCAGCGCCACGGGCAACTTGGCCCCCAGGCCCAACAGGCTGTGGGTAATGAAACGCGTCGCCTGGGCGATCACGCCTCGCCAGTCGCTGCGCATGACCTGATGGCTGCGCACCGCTTGCCAGAACGCCGTCAGCCGCTCGATGGCGGTCTTGAAGTCCATCGCCCCGCTCGCCAGGCTGACGGCGTTGATTGCCCCGGCCGACGTACCGACGATCACCGGGAACGGGTTGTCCGCACCGTCTGGCAACAATTCGGCGATGGCCGCCAGCACGCCTACTTGATACGCCGCTCGAGCCCCACCGCCGGAAAGAATCAAACCTGTAACCGGTTCAGCTGGGGTCATCGCAATGCTCCGTGCTCAAGGTGCTGAAAATGGCGGATATTGGCTCAACCGCGTTTGTCGTACAGCTTCGGCTCGCCCGGTGGACGGCTCTTGAAGCGCCGGTGGGCCCAGAGGTATTGCTCAGGACAATCACTCACCGACTGCTCGACCCACTGGTTGATTCGGATGCAATCGGCTTCCTCGGTCTCGCCCGGAAAATCCGTCAGCGGGGCCTGGATCACCAGGCGATAACCGCTGCCGTCGGCCAGGCGTTCCTGGATGAAGGGCACCACCAGCGCCTTGCCCAAGCGGGCGAACTTGCTGGTGGCGGTGACCGTCGCGGCCTGGATGCCGAACAGCGGCACGAACACGCTCTGCTTGGGGCCGTAATCCTGGTCCGGCGCATACCAGATCGCCCGCCCGGCGCGCAGCAGCTTGAGCATGCCGCGCACGTCGTCACGCTCCACGGCCAGGGAGTCGAGGTTGTGCCGCTCGCGGCCGCGGCGCTGGATGTAGTCGAACAGCGGGTTCTTGTGCTCGCGGTACATGCCATCGATGGTGTGCTGCTGGCCGAGCAACGCCGCGCCGATTTCCAGGGTGGTGAAATGCAGCGCCATCAGGATCACGCCCTTGCCCTCGCGCTGGGCCTGCTTGAGATGCTCCAGCCCTTCGACATGGGCCAGTTTCGCCAAACGCGAACGCGACCACCACCAGCTCATGGCCATTTCGAAAAAAGCGATGCCGGTGGAGGCAAAGTTTTCCTTGAGCAGACGCTTGCGCTCGACGGCGGACTTTTGCGGGAAACACAGTTCCAGATTGCGCCGGGCGATGCGCCGTCGGTCGCCGGCTACTCGATACATCAGCGCGCCCAGTGCGCGACCGACCCGCAGCAACAACGGATAAGGCAATTGAACGATCAGCCACAGCAGGCCCAGGCCGCACCACAGCAGCCAGAAACGCGGATGAAAAAATGCAGCTCGAAAACGCGGGCGATCCATTACAGCTTCCATTAAGACATGGGCCGCGCATTCTACATTGTTCGACCCGGGTTGCGGCTGGCGGACGATCTCGTTATAAGTCTCGGCACTTTTAGTGACAAGCCGTTGTACGCCGACCATGAGCCAAACCGAACCGCTAGACCAAGATCCCGTGTTCCAGTTGAAGGGCAGCATGCTCGCCATTACGGTGCTGGAGCTGGCCCGCAACGACCTGGAAGGCCTTGACCGGCAGTTGGCGGCCAAAGTCGCCCAGGCGCCGAACTTCTTCAGCAATGCACCGCTGGTGCTGGCCCTGGACAAGCTGCCGGCCGGCGAAGGCGCGGTGGACCTGCCAGGCCTGATGCGCGTTTGCCGCCAGCACGGCCTGCGCACCCTGGCGATCCGCGCCAGCCGCATCGAAGACATCGCCGCGGCCATCGCCGTGGACATTCCGGTGCTGCCGCCGTCCGGCGCCCGGGAGCGCGTGCTGGAACTGAGCCCGGTCGAAGCCAGGAAAGTCCCGGAAAAACCACCAGAGCCCACCATCAAGCCGACGCGCGTGATCACCTCGCCAGTACGCGGCGGGCAGCAGATCTATGCCCAGGGTGGCGATCTGGTCGTGGTGTCCTCGGTCAGCCCGGGCGCGGAACTTCTGGCCGATGGCAACATCCATGTATACGGCCCGATGCGCGGCCGCGCGCTGGCCGGCGTCAAGGGGGATACGAAAGCCAGGATCTTCTGTCAGCAATTGAGCGCTGAACTGGTCTCCATCGCCGGGCAGTACAAGGTCTCCGAGGATTTGCGCCGCGATCCGTTGTGGGGGGCGGGCGTTCAGATCAGCCTGTCGGGCGACGTGTTGAACATCATTCGGCTTTAACGGATACTGCCGCATTTTCCAAGCATCTCTAAAACGAGCGAAAACGGCTTAAACGACGTAGGAAAAAGGATCAGGCAGTGTTTACCGGAGGTAGACCCCGTCCGACATCCGATTCCAGCCAAGCCTGTCCAATTGCAGCCGTTTTCCAGAGATGTTTTTCAGGGGCTGAAAAAGTCCTTTTTCCTTAGGGGTGAAACACCTTGGCCAAGATTCTCGTGGTTACATCCGGCAAGGGTGGTGTGGGTAAGACCACCACCAGCGCCGCTATCGGTACCGGTCTCGCTCTGCGCGGCCACAAGACAGTCATCGTCGACTTCGACGTCGGCCTGCGTAACCTGGACCTGATCATGGGTTGCGAGCGTCGCGTGGTCTATGACTTCGTCAACGTCGTCAACGGTGAAGCGAACCTGCAACAAGCCCTGATCAAGGACAAGCGCCTTGAGAACCTCTACGTGCTGGCCGCCAGCCAGACCCGCGACAAAGACGCGCTGACCCAGGAAGGCGTGGAAAAAGTCCTGATGCAACTCAAGGAAGACTTCGAGTTCGTGGTCTGCGACTCCCCGGCCGGTATCGAGAAAGGTGCCCACCTGGCCATGTACTTCGCCGATGAGGCGATTGTCGTGACCAACCCGGAAGTGTCGTCGGTCCGCGACTCCGACCGCATGCTGGGCCTGCTGGCAAGCAAATCCCGCCGCGCCGAAAAGGGCGAAGAGCCGATCAAGGAACACCTGCTGCTGACTCGCTATAACCCACAACGGGTCAGCGACGGCGAAATGCTCGGCGTCGAAGACGTCAAGGAAATCCTCGCGGTCACCCTGCTGGGCGTCATTCCCGAATCCCAAGCGGTACTCAAGGCCTCCAACTCCGGCGTGCCGGTGATTCTCGACGACCAGAGCGACGCCGGCCAGGCATATAGCGATGCCGTCGATCGCCTGCTGGGCAAAACCGTAGCGCATCGATTCCTCGATGTAACGAAGAAGGGTTTCTTCGAGCGCCTGTTTGGAGGTAGGTAATGAACCTTTTTGACTTCTTTCGTGCCAACAAAAAGCCCAGTACCGCCTCGGTCGCGAAAGAGCGTCTACAGATCATCGTGGCGCACGAACGCGGCCAACGCAGCACCCCTGACTACCTGCCGGCCTTGCAGAAGGAACTGGTGGAAGTGATCCGCAAATACGTCAACATCGGTAGCGATGACGTGCACGTGGCACTGGAAAGCCAGGGCAGTTGCTCGATCCTGGAACTCAACATCACCCTGCCGGATCGCTGATCGCGCCGGCGGGAGCCACGGCGGCTCGGGTCCTTCTCCTCCCATTCGTGGGCTTGAGAAGGGCCCGCGCCGCCGTTGGCGTTTGTAACGAGACTGTTTTCAATGCCCCTGTCCAACATCCGCATCATTCATCAGGACGCCGCTGTCCTGGTGGTCGACAAGCCGACCCTGTTGCTCTCCGTGCCCGGCCGGGCCGACGACAACAAGGACTGCCTGATCACCCGCCTGCAGGAAAACGGCTATCCGGAAGCCCGAATCGTGCACCGACTGGACTGGGAAACCTCCGGTATCATCCTGTTGGCCCGCGACCCGGACACTCATCGCGAACTGTCCCGGCAATTTCATGATCGCGAAACCGAAAAAGCCTACACGGCGTTGTGCTGGGGCCAACCGGAGCTGGACAGCGGCAGCATCGACCTGCCCTTGCGCTACGATCCGCCGACCAAACCCCGGCATGTGGTGGACCATGAGCACGGCAAACACGCCCTGACCTTCTGGCGCGTACTGGAACGTTGCGGCGACTGGTGCCGGGTCGAGCTGACGCCGATCACCGGGCGCTCGCACCAATTGCGCGTGCACATGCTGTCCATCGGTCATCCGCTGCTGGGCGACGGACTCTACGCCCACCCGCAGGCCCTCGCTGCCTGGCCGCGCCTGTGCCTGCACGCCAGCATGCTGAGCTTCACCCATCCGCAAAGCGGCGAGCGCCTGCGCTTCGAGTGCCCGGCACCGTTCTAAGAGACACCACCGATCCCTGTGGTGAAGGGATTTATCCCCGCTGGGCCGCGAAGCGGCCCTAGAGACTGACACCTCGGAAAGTCTGCTTGGGTTGCTGCTGTTGGGGCTGCTGCGCAGCCCAGCGGGAGCAAGCTCCCTCGCCACAGGCCCACCCCGAGTCACTCACATATCCACGCCGCACCCTCCCCAGCGACCACCAATACGGTAAACTGCCGCCCATTGCTGTCTGGAGTTTCTTATGCGCGCAGAGTTGAACCAGGGCCTGATCGACTTTCTCAAGGCCTCCCCTACCCCGTTCCATGCCACCGCCAGCCTTGCCAAGCGCCTGGAAGCGGCTGGCTATCAGCGTCTTGACGAACGCGAGACCTGGGCCACCGAGGCCAACGGTCGCTATTACGTCACGCGCAACGACTCCTCGATCATCGCCTTCAAGCTCGGCCGCAACTCACCGTTGCACGATGGCATCCGCCTGGTCGGTGCCCACACCGACAGCCCCTGCCTGCGGGTCAAACCGCAGCCGGAACTGCAACGCCACGGGTTCTGGCAACTGGGCGTGGAAGTCTACGGCGGCGCGTTGCTGGCGCCGTGGTTCGACCGCGACCTGTCACTGGCCGGGCGCGTGACTTTCCGCCGTGATGGCAAGGTTGAAAGCCAGTTGATCGACTTCAAGGCGCCGATCGCTACGATTCCGAACCTGGCCATCCACCTCAATCGCGAAGCCAACCAGGGTTGGGCCATCAACCCGCAGAATGAACTGCCGCCGATCCTTGCCCAGTTCGCCGGGGACGAGCGCGTCGATTTCCGTGCCGTGCTCACCGATCAACTGGCCCGCGAACACGGCCTGAACGCCGACGTGGTACTCGATTACGAGTTGAGTTTCTACGACACACAAAGCGCTGCGGTCATTGGCCTGCACGGCGATTTCATCGCCGGTGCGCGCCTGGACAACCTGCTGTCGTGCTACGCCGGCCTGCAAGCGTTGCTGAACGCGGATACCGAAGAAACCTGCGTGCTGGTCTGCAACGATCACGAGGAGGTCGGTTCGTGCTCGGCCTGTGGTGCCGACGGCCCGATGCTGGAGCAAACCCTGCGTCGCCTGCTGCCTGAAGGTGAAGAGTTCGTCCGCACCATTCAGAAATCCTTGCTGGTGTCGGCGGACAACGCCCACGGCGTGCATCCCAACTATGCCGACAAGCACGACGCCAACCACGGTCCCAAGCTCAACGCCGGCCCGGTGATCAAGGTCAACAGCAACCAGCGCTACGCCACCAACAGCGAAACCGCCGGGTTCTTCCGCCACCTGTGCATGGCTGAAGAAGTGCCGGTGCAGAGCTTCGTAGTGCGCAGCGACATGGGCTGCGGTTCGACCATCGGCCCGATCACCGCCAGCCAACTGGGCGTGCGCACCGTGGACATCGGTCTACCGACCTTCGCCATGCATTCGATCCGCGAACTGTGCGGCAGCCATGACCTGGCGCATCTGGTGAAGGTGTTGAGCGCGTTTTATGCGTCGCGCGAGTTGCCATAACCGCCGCGACCCCTCTGTGTGAATGGCCCCATGTGGCGAGGGAGCTTGCTCCCGCTGGGCTGCGCAGCAGCCCCAAAACTGCGGTTGAATGCAGATTTGCCAGTGCTGCGCACTGGAGCGGGAGCAAGCTCCCTCGCCACAAGAGTGTTCACCTCGGGATCGCGGGGGATGTGACTTACATCATCACATCCTGGGAAAACCCCAACTAGACTGACCTTATCCCCCCCGACAAGGCTGTCTCCATGGTTTCCATATCTTCGTTCAACGCCATGCTGGTGCCCATCATTGCCGGCATGATCCTGCTGGCCATCGGCTTCAACTTCCGTGACAAGAGCGTCGGGGTCTTTGCCATGTGGATCGGCATGTTGCTGATCCTCGCCACGGTGGTGATCAAGATCCTGAGCAAGCTCAACGAGTCGCTCTGAGCCTGCCTCAGGCTGCGGGCGATTGTTCCGGTACAGGTTGCTCCGGCACATCCACGCCGACATGGATAGCATCGTGTCGCCAGAATTCCAGGTCGCAATCGATCAGCCGCTGGTGCTGGTCATAGTTGACCCGTGCGATGCGAAGCCCGGGGCTGCCCACCGAAACCTTCAACGCCGCTGCCGCTTCCGGCTGTAACGAGGTGGGCACGATTTCAAACTTCACCCGGCCGTAGTGCAGGTCGTAATGGCGGGCGTACAGTTCGGTGATGGATTGGTTGAGGTCGAACCCCAGGATGTCCGGAAAATACTGCGGGTTCAGGTAGTGCTCGACGTACAGCACCAGCCGCTCGTCGATACGCCGCACGCGGCAGATCTGGATCACGCTGGACAACGCCGGCAGTTGCAACCAGGCACATACCGCCGCCGAGGCCGGTTGCAGGCGCGCCGAGATCACTTGGGTAGAAGGCACACGCCCTTGGGCTGCGACCATGGCGTGGAAATGGCTGCGTTGCATCAGGTTGTAGGCCAGGCGCGGCGGCGAAACGAACCAGCCCCGGCGCTCCTCCCGATAAATCTGCCCCTGGGCTTCGAGCTGCAACAACGCCTCACGCACGGTAATCCGCGTGGTCCCGAACAACTCACTGAGCTTGCGCTCGGCCGGCAATTTGCTGCCGGGCGCCAGCAACCCGTGGTCGAGCTGCTCTTGCAGGACCTGTCCGATGGCTGTCACCGCTTTGGTTGCATCGATGCGCATCAACGTTACCTATCTGGACTAGACCAGCACTGTTTCGGGGCAAGATCGACTGTCCATCGATCCGCTTCTTGGTCCAGCAAGCCTAGGCACTGCACATGACTGGCAGATGACAGAGCCGCCGAACGGTCGTTTTGCAAGCGTGCAAATTAACGGCCAAGTCCTTTCAGATCAGCTGTTTAACCATGGTCTACGCTTAATTCGCAGCCAACCTCCACGAGCCGGGCATTTCCTGAAGCCTCCACCACCGACATCAAAATGTCACAGGGCTCGCCTACATTGGCTCAGGTATTGCTGACCTAGACCAACACAACCGCAATCGCAGCGTTGAAAACGCCCATAGGAGCTTCGGATGAAACAGCTTTTCCTGGCATCACTGTTAGGCTCGACCATTGCCATGTGCACCGCCGCCATGGCCGCTGACACCGATCTGAAAACATTGGAAGCCGCTGCGAAAGCGGAAGGCGCCGTGAACAGCGTCGGCATGCCCGATGACTGGGCAAACTGGAAAGGCACCTGGGACGACCTGGCCAAGGTCTACGGCCTGAAACACATCGACACCGACATGAGCTCGGCCCAGGAAATCGCCAAGTTCGCCGCCGAGAAAGACAACGCCAGCGCCGACATCGGCGACGTCGGTGCAGCGTTCGGCCCGATCGCGGTCAAGCAGGGCGTGGTACAACCCTACAAGCCAAGCACCTGGGAACAAGTACCTGCCTGGGCCAAGGACAAGGACGGCAACTGGGCATTGGCCTACACCGGTACCATCGCGTTCATCGTCAACAAGAAGCTGCTGCACGGCTCCGAAGTGCCGACCAAATGGGCTGACCTGAAGACCGGCAAGTACAAAGTCTCCATTGGTGACGTGAGCACCGCGGCCCAGGCGGCCAACGGCGTGCTGGCTGCCGCCCTGGCCAACGGCGGCGACGAGAAAAACCTGCAACCGGCGCTGTTGATGTTCGCCGAGATCGCCAAGCAAGGGCGCCTGTCCATGGCCAACCCGACCATCGCCACGATGGAGAAAGGTGAAGTCGAAGTCGGTGTGGTCTGGGACTTCAACGGCCTGAGCTACAAGGCCAAGATGGCCAACCCGGATGACTACGTCGTGCTGATTCCGTCCGACGGCTCGGTCATCTCCGGCTACACCACCATCATCAACAAATACGCCAAGCACCCGAACGCCGCCAAGCTGGCTCGCGAGTACATCTTCAGTGACGCCGGCCAGATCAACCTGGCCAAGGGCAACGCCCGGCCCATCCGCGCCGAGCACCTGACACTGCCGGAAGAGGTCAAGGCCAAGCTGCTGCCGAATGAGCAGTACAAAGGCGTGACGCCGATCAAGGATGCCGATGCGTGGGAAAAAACCTCCAAGGCTCTGCCGCAGAAATGGCAGGAAGAAGTGATCATCAATATGCAATGAGGCGCTAGCTCTCGCTCGGATATCCAATGGAAATCCAATTGTGGGAGTGAGCAATCTCGCTCCCACATTGGACCTGCGGTGAATCCGAGTTTTCTGGTTCCCATCCGGAGTCCTGGTATCCATGAAGCACAACGTCATCCTGGTGGTGCTCGACGGCCTCAACCATGAAGTCGCCCGGCATGCCATGGGGCATTTGCAGGCTTACGTCGGCGCAGGACGCGCGGCCCTCTACAAACTGGAATGTGAGTTGCCCGCCCTGTCCCGCCCGCTCTATGAATGCATCCTCACTGGCGTCGTGCCCATCGACAGCGGGATCGTGCACAACAACGTCTCGCGCCTGTCGAATCAGCGCAGCATTTTCCACTACGCCACCCAGGCCGGCTTGAGTACGGCGGCCGCGGCGTATCACTGGGTCAGCGAGCTCTACAACGTCTCACCCTTCGTGGCCGGTCGAGATCGTCACACCGACAACCCCGATTTGCCGATCCAGTACGGGCATTTCTATTGGAATGACCACTACCCCGATTCCCATCTGTTCGCCGACGCCGAACACCTGCGCCAGCGCTACTTGCCGAACTTCCTGCTGGTGCACCCGATGAACATCGACGACGCCGGCCACAAGCACGGCCTCGACACCCCGCAATACCGCAACAGCGCCCGCTCGGCCGACATCAACCTGGCGGTCTACCTGCAAGGCTGGCTCGACGCCGGTTACCAGGTGCTGGTGACGTCCGACCACGGCATGAACAACGATCGCTCCCATAACGGCCTGCTGGCCGAAGAACGGGAAGTGCCGCTGTTTGTCCTGGGTGACGGCTTCAGTCTCGATCCCGCGGCCGCGCCCCGGCAGACCGAACTGTGCGGCACCATTTGCCAATTGCTCGGCGTCGACCACGACAAACCCTATTGCCAGGAGTTACTCAAGTGAACGCCATGACGCGCGGCAAATGGCTGGCAGCGTTGTGCCTGGTGCCCTTCGCGATTTTCTTCATCGTGTTCCAGATCGCCCCGCTGCTGTGGGTGCTGGTCAACAGCCTGGAATCGGAAGAGTTCGGCTGGGGCCTGGCCAACTTCAGCAAGATCTTCAGTTCCAAGTTCTACCTGCAAGCGATCCAGCACAGCCTGGAGATCAGCTTCTGGTCCAGTGTGTTCGGCATCGTCATCGCCGTACTCGGCAGCTACTCCCTGCGCCGGGTGGATTCGCGGTTGCGCAACTTCGTCAACGCGTTCGCCAACATGACCAGCAACTTCGCTGGCGTGCCCCTGGCCTTCGCCTTCATCATTTTGCTCGGGTTCAACGGCAGCATCACGATCATGCTCAAACAGGCGGGGATCATCGAGGATTTCAACCTGTATTCGAAAACCGGGCTGATCATTCTCTACACCTACTTCCAGATTCCCCTGGGTGTGCTGCTGCTCTATCCGGCCTTCGACGCCCTGCGCGAAGACTGGCGCGAGTCCGCCGAACTGCTGGGGGCCAGCGGTTGGCAGTTCTGGCGGCACATCGGCTTGCCGGTGCTGACCCCGGCGCTGCTGGGCACCTTCGTGATCCTGCTGGCCAACGCCCTCGGCGCCTATGCCACGGTCTATGCGCTGACCACCGGCAACTTCAACGTGCTGCCGATTCGCATCGCCGCCATGGTTTCCGGCGACATTTCCCTCGACCCGAACCTGGCCAGCGCCCTGGCCGTGGTGTTGGTGGCGTTGATGACCGTCGTGACCATCGTCCACCAGTTGCTGCTCAAGAGGAGCTACCATGTCTCGCGCTGAACCGGGCTCCGCCGGGCTCTATCATCGGGCGGTGGTGTACCTGCTGTTCGCCATCCTGCTGCTGCCCCTGGCGGGCACGCTCGTCTACTCCATCGCCAGCAGTTGGTCGGCCACCGTGCTGCCCAGCGGCTTCACGTTAAAATGGTATGTGCAGTTGTGGAGCGATCCGCGCTTTCTCCACGCCTTCGGCCAATCGCTGTTGGTCTGCGTCGGTGCGCTGGTGCTCTCGGTGGTGTTGATCCTGCCGTTGCTGTTCGTAGTGCATTACCACTTCCCCAGGCTCGACGCGCTGATGAACATCCTCATCCTGCTGCCCTTCGCGGTGCCGCCGGTGGTGTCGTCGGTGGGGCTGTTGCAACTCTATGGCTCCGGACCGCTGGCGATGGTCGGCACGCCGTGGATCCTGATCGGCTGCTACTTCACCGTCGCCCTGCCGTTCATGTACCGGGCGATCACCAACAACCTGCAAGCCATCAACCTGCGCGACCTGATGGACGCCGCCCAACTGCTCGGCGCCAGCACCTTTCAGGCCGCGTTCCTGGTCGTACTGCCGAACCTGCGCAAGGGCTTGATGGTGGCGTTGCTGCTGTCCTTCTCGTTCCTGTTCGGCGAATTCGTGTTTGCCAACATCCTCGTCGGCACGCGCTATGAAACCCTGCAGGTCTACCTGAACAACATGCGCAACAGCAGCGGCCACTTCACCAGTGCCCTGGTGATTTCCTACTTCTTCTTCGTACTGGTCCTGACCTGGGCGGCCAACATCTTGAACAAGGACAAAAGCCAATGAGCTACGTCAGCGTCCAACACCTGCAAAAAAGCTACGCCGGCACGCCGGTGTTCAGCGACATCAATTGCGAGATCAGCAAAGGCGAGTTCGTCACCCTCCTCGGCCCTTCCGGTTGCGGCAAGTCCACACTGCTGCGCTGCATTGCCGGCCTGACCGCTGTGGATGCTGGCCAGATCATCCTGGACGGGCAAGACATCGTCCCGTTGAGCCCGCAGAAACGCGGCATCGGCATGGTCTTCCAGAGCTACGCCTTGTTCCCCAACATGACCGTGGAACAGAACGTCGCCTTCGGCCTGCGCATGCAAAAAGTCGACGCCTCGGACAGCCACAAGCGTGTGCTGGAGATCCTGCGCCTGGTGGAGCTGCATGATTTTGCCGGCCGCTATCCCCATCAACTCTCCGGCGGCCAATGCCAGCGCGTCGCCCTCGCCCGCTCCCTGGTGACCCGGCCGCGCCTGTTGCTGCTGGACGAGCCGCTGTCGGCCCTGGATGCGCGGATTCGCAAACACCTGCGCGAACAGATCCGTCAGATCCAGCGCGAACTGGGCCTGACCACGATCTTCGTCACACACGACCAGGAAGAAGCCCTGACGATGTCTGATCGGATTTTCCTGATGAACCAGGGAAAGATCGTACAAAGCGGCGATGCCGAAACCCTTTACACTGCGCCGGTCGACGTCTTTGCCGCCGGGTTCATCGGCAACTACAACCTGCTGGACGCCGACAGTGCCAGCCGGCTGCTGCAACGCCCGGTGAACGGCCGCATCGCCATTCGCCCGGAAGCCATCGAGCTGAGTCGCGGTGGCGAAGCCGATGCGCTGATCCGCAGCCACAGCCTGTTGGGCAACGTGATTCGCTACCGGGTCGAGGCCCGTGGCGTGGAACTGGTGGTGGATGTACTCAATCGCTCGGCCGCCGACCTGCACCCCGATGGCGCACGGTTGTCACTTGCCATCGATCCGTCGGCGCTGTGTGAGGTAGCCTGATGGCTTTATCGATTTTGAAGTTGATCTTGAAGAGGAAAACGCGCTGATGGCCCTGGCAATTTTTGATCTGGACGAAACCCTGATCCACGGCGACTGCGCCACCCTCTGGAGCGAACAGATGGGACGCCTGGGCTGGGTCGATCCCGAGTCGTTCATGCAACGCAACAACGCGCTGATGGATGCCTACAGCCACGGCAAACTGAGCATGGAAGAGTACATGGACTTCAGCCTGGAACCGATGATCGGCCGCACACCGGAAGAAATCGAACACTTGGTAGGGCCTTGGGTGGAAGACTTCATCGAACCGATCATCTTCAGCGACGCCACCAAGACCATCGCCGAACACCGCAAGGCCGGCGACCGGATCCTGGTGATCTCGGCTTCGGGCACGCACCTGGTCAAGCCGATTGCCGAACGCCTGGGCATCGACGAGATCCTGGCGATCAACCTTGAAGTGGCCCATGGCGTCTACAGCGGCAAGACCGTAGGCACCCTGACCTACCGCGAAGGCAAGATCGCGCGGTTGCTGGACTGGCTGGATGCCGAGGAAGAAAACCTGGAGGGCGCCAGTTTCTATTCCGACTCGCGCAATGACCTGCCGTTGTTGCTGCGGGTGGATTTCCCCCACGTGGTCAACCCGGATCCCGTGCTGAAGGCCCATGCCGAATCGGCCGGGTGGCCAATCCATACCTGGAAATGAACACTGAACAGCCCCAGGAAGAACACCCAGGCTTGTGTGGCGAGGGAGCTTGCTCCCGCTCGGCTGCGAAGCAGTCGTAAAAACGGTTGACGCGATCTGCCTGGGCAATTGCGTCGTCTCGATTGGGGCGGCTACGCCACCCAGCGGGAGCAAGCTCCCTCGCCACGGGGCACGAGTGCGTCGGTAAGTTCCTGACAATAAGGCACACTCGCTCCCACAGGTTCAGCCCAGCAACAGCCACAGGCTCCAGCCGAGCAACAACACACCGCAGACACGGCTGAACCAGAGTCCCTGCGGCAGGTTTTTCTCCAGCAAAATGAAGGCACCGATCACTGCCACCCAGAGCAGGTTCATCACGCCGACCACGAACAGCAGGCCCATCAGGGCCCAGCAGCAGCCCAGGCAGTAAGCGCCATGGGCCAGCCCCATGCGCCAACCCCCGAGCACGTCGGGGCGCCAGTAGCTGAGCAGAAAATGCAGCGGCCCGCGACAATGCTCAAGGCAGACCGCCTTGCCTGGCAGCCACTGATAGACGCCTGCGACCAACAGCAGGCCGGCGCCCAGCGCGGTACTGGTGCTACGCATCCCCGGACTGAGCAGGGCGAGCTGCTCGAGCGCCCATTGCAGCGCCGTGGCGCCCAGGGCAAAACCGGCCCAGACCAGGACATAGGCGCTGCCGAACAGCAGCAGGGCCAGGTGTCGCCGCGGTGCCGGCATGCGCTTGCGCAGCATCTGCTGGTAGATCAACAGCATGGGCAAGGTGCTGGGCAGCATCATGCCGACCATCATCACCACCCACATGGCGAACATCAGCAGCGCATCGGCCAGGCTCCAAGGCATGACCATGCCACCCATCGCCGCATCAGCCATGCCGCCCGGCGCACTCATGTCGCGAGCCATCTCCAGCAACATCAGCCAGGCCAGGGCAGTCAGCGCGAGCAGGCAGAGCAGGAGCAGTAACTGCTCGCCTGTCAGTCGCTTGCTCGGCGTCGCCGCCTGAGGTTCTGCCATTACGGCTCTATGCCATGGCCGGTGAAGTGCACGTGGGCGAGGTGGCTATGACTGCCCTGGGATTGTAGTTTGAGGGCTGAATGCGTCTGGTAGCTGCCGCTGGCCACTTCGGCCTCACGGAACTCGAAGCCGTTGGGCAGGGACAGGCGGGCTCGATGAGGTGAACCGTCGATCGGGCTGCGGATCGGCTCGCCGCTGGCCTGCAGCACGCCTGGAATGTCCAGGTGCGCCAAGCGCTGATCGACATCGATGGAAAGAGTGATGGGCACGAACAGCGGTTCGAACGCTTCACTCATGGTGCTGCTGAACACCTGAAACACGTTGGCCCCAGGGTCGCTCTCCAAGCCAGAAAGAATGGTCAACAGGGCCTGGCGTTGCGCCTCATCGGCGCGTTCATCGATGAACACCTGGCAACTGCCGCTGCCCTCATGGATGGCACCCGGCCAAGCGAAGGTGGCGGCCCAGCACAAACCGTCCAGCGCGACCTGATTGAAATATCCGTGTTCCACTCGCATCGACGCCACCGCCTGGCAGTGACCATGGGTCGGTGGTGCATTGAATTGACAGGGGCAGCCCCAATTGCAGTTGCAGGCAATGAATTCGACGCCCTGCATGCGCCATTCGGCGATGGCCATGATCAACCTCTTCACCTGGCGGGTGAAATGAAAGCTGCGGTTACCCCATCCCCCATTAGTTAACGCTAGCAGGGCCCGCGCATCGGATACGGGCTGCCGACCGAAGGTCAGCTTGCCCGTGGTCGCCGGTCAAAGGTGAAAGCCACCATCGATATCACCTTGTCGCTGCCACTGGCCGCACCTGCACTGTGCTGGTGAGTCTGCGAAACGGCAACAGGCACTAGAGCTAGAGCCCGCAATACACCTGCATCGCATTCAGGGCCGTATCATCCCCACTGCCCTGATCGGGTTCACTTTTGAGTCGGAATCCCCAGACATATTGTTCCTGAGGGCAGTATGCAGCCGCGCCCCAATCTCCCCATAGCCCTTGTTCTGACGTGTCTGAAGGCACTTGTGCTTGGGCAGCCTCAACGAGTACCCATGAAAGTGCACAAACCAGCGCGTGTAGAACGACATGATCAGACATGCCAGTGCCCTACTTGAACTTGGAAAAGGCTTTTGCCAGATCCAGAATTGCTTTTTCGTCTTGCCTGTCCATGTCGCCGTCGCCATCAGCGTCGGTTTTGACATTGACGGTATCGTAGGGGCCGTTCTTTTTCGACGCAGAGACAAAAGTCGCGAACAGCAACTTCTTGCCCTTATATATCTCCAGGACAACGTCGGGCGATCTGTTGTCGTCAACATATTCCTGGGTCATGCGGAGCTCTTTCGTAGCCATCACAGCACCTCTTCTGTCAGTGGACACTAAACAGAGAGACATCTATTACTCTCAAACCCACTCTAGAGTGACTTTCTTCGTGGTGTCTACTGTCAGACTTGACAGGGTGTATCCCTATCTAGCCCTTTGCAAATTCCAGCGAGCGCGGGAGCGGGCACTTACTACAGGACACTCAAATTCCTCTGTCGAGCAAGCTTGCTCGACACAGGAACCGCAGCTGTACTGCTTGCGCGACTAGCTCAGACTCTCGTCGATCACCAACACCAACTTCCCTGACACCTGGTTGGTCGCCAACTCCGCGAACGCCGCTTCGGCATCCTTGATCGCGAAGGTCTTGGCCAGTTGCGGGCTCAGGCGCTTGTCGGCAAACAGCGGCCACACCTGTTGGCCCAGCTCGCTGATCAGGTCGGCCTTGAACTGCTCGTCACGGCTGCGCAAGGTCGAACCGAGCAATTGGATACGCTTGCCCAGCACCTGTGCCAGATCCAGTTCGGTCGAGCGCCCCCCCATCAGGCCGATCAACACCCAGCGGCCGTCAACTGACAAAAGTTTCACGTTGAGTTTGGCGTAGCTGCCGCCCACCGGATCGAGGATCACGTCGAACGGACCGAGATCGTTCAAACTCTCCAGGCCATCGGTGCGTACCACGCCACCCTGGGCGCCCAGGGCCTCGCAATAGGCCAGCCGCTCGGTCGAACCGACACTGACCCAGCATGGGTTGCCGAACGCCTTGCACAGCTGGATCGCGGCCGAGCCGACGCCGCTGGCCCCAGCGTGCAACAGTACTTTTTCACCCGGCTTGAGCGCCGCCAGCTGGAACAGGTTCAGCCACGCAGTGCCGTAGACCTCCGGCAGCGCGGCCGCCTCAGTCAATGACAGGCCCTCCGGCACCGGCAATACATGCCGGCCATCGACCACCACCTCCTCGGCCATCCCACCGCCGGCCAGCAACGCGCAAACGCGGTCGCCCACCTGCCAGGACGAGCCCGGCCCGACCTCGCTGATCACCCCGGCGCACTCCAGCCCCAACACCTGGCTGGCGCCGGGCGGCGGCGGGTAAAGTCCGGCTTTTTGCAGCAAATCGGCCCGATTCAGGCCGGCGGCTGCCACACGAATACGAACTTGCCCGACATCACACGCCGGGCTCGGCTCATCTGCCCATACCACTTGGCCTTCAACGCCTTGCAATGCTTTCACGGTGCCTCCATAGTGAGTCTCGACTGGGCCCGCTGCTTCAACGCCGGGCTTTCTTGCATTATGCGCCCGGGCCACATGGAACCGGCGACTTCAAAGACGGCCTAATATGCGTTATCAATTGTCCCTGCGTCGAATCAGCATGAAGCATCTGTTCCCCAGTACCGCCCTCGCGCTAGTCATTGGCCTCGGCCTGTTACCGCTGTCGAACGATACGTTCGCAGCCAACAGCTGGGACAAGCTTCAGCCCGATCGTGACGAGGTGATTGCCAGCCTTAACGTGGTCGAGTTGCTCAAGCGCCATCACTACAGCAAGCCGCCACTCGATGATGCGCGCTCGATCATCATCTACGACAGCTACCTGAAGCTGCTCGATCCGTCGCGCAGTTACTTCCTGGCCAGCGACATCGCTGAATTCGACAAATGGAAGACCCAGTTCGACGACTTCCTCAAGAGCGGCGACCTGAACGCCGGGTTCACCATCTACAAGCGCTACCTGGACCGCGTGAAGGCGCGTCTGGACTACGCCCTTGCCGAGCTGAACAAAGGCGTCGACAAAATCGATTTCAATACCAAGGAAACCTTGCTGGTCGACCGCAAGGACGCCCCCTGGCTCAAAAGCACAGCCGAACTCGATGACCTGTGGCGCAAGCGCGTCAAGGACGAAGTGCTGCGCATGAAGATCGCCGGCAAGGATTCCAAGCAGATCCAGGAAACCCTGACCAAGCGTTACAAGAACCAATTGGCTCGCCTGGACCAGACTCGCGCCGAAGACGTTTTCCAGGCGTACATCAACACCTTCGCCATGTCCTACGACCCGCACACCAATTATCTGTCGCCGGATAACGCGGAAAACTTCGACATCAACATGAGCCTGTCCCTGGAAGGCATCGGTGCGGTGCTGCAGAGCGACAACGACCAGGTGAAAATCGTGCGCCTGGTCCCGGCGGGCCCGGCGGACAAGACCAAACAGGTCAGCCCGGCGGACAAGATCATCGGCGTCGCCCAAGGCAACAAGGAAATGGTCGACGTGGTCGGCTGGCGCCTGGACGAAGTGGTCAAGCTGATCCGTGGTCCGAAAGGCTCGGTGGTGCGCCTGGAAGTCATCCCGGCCAGCAATGCGCCGAACGACCAGACCAGCAAGATCGTGTCCATCACCCGTGAAGCGGTGAAGCTGGAAGAACAGGCAGCGAAGAAATCGGTCCTCAACCTCAAGCAGGACGGCAAGGACTACAAGCTCGGCATCATCGAGATCCCGGCCTTCTACCTGGACTTCAAGGCCTTCCGCGCCGGGGATCCGGACTACAAGAGCACCACGCGCGACGTCAAGAAGCTGCTGACCGAGCTGCAGAAGGAAAAAGTCGACGGCGTGGTCATCGACTTGCGCAACAACGGCGGCGGCTCCCTGCAGGAAGCCACCGAGCTGACCAGCCTGTTCATCGACAAGGGCCCGACCGTGCTCGTGCGTAACGCCGATGGTCGAGTGGATGTGCTGGAAGACGAAAACCCCGGTGCGTTCTACAAGGGGCCAATGGCCTTGCTGGTCAATCGCCTGTCCGCTTCCGCCTCGGAGATTTTTGCCGGCGCCATGCAGGACTATCACCGTGCGCTGATCATCGGCGGCCAGACCTTCGGCAAAGGCACCGTGCAGACCATCCAGCCCCTCAACCATGGCGAACTGAAGCTGACCCTGGCGAAGTTCTACCGGGTTTCCGGCCAGAGCACCCAGCATCAGGGCGTACTGCCTGACATCGACTACCCGTCGATCATCGACACCAAGGAAATCGGCGAAAGCGCCCTGCCCGAAGCGATGCCGTGGGACACCATCCGCCCGGCGATCAAGCCGGCGGTGGATCCGTTCAAGCCGTTCCTGGCCCAGCTCAAGTCCGAGCATGACACCCGCACGGCCCAGGATGCAGAGTTTGTCTTCATCCGCGACAAGCTGGCCCTGGCGCAGAAGTTGATGATGGAGAAAACCGTCACCCTCAACGAAGCCGACCGTCGCGCGCAGCATGCCGACATCGAGGCCAAGCAACTGACCATGGAAAACCTGCGTCGCAAGGCCAAGGGCGAAGAACCGCTCAAAGAACTGAAGAAAGAGGACGAAGACCTGATCACCGAGCCGGAGAAAACCAAGCCGGAAGACGATGCCTACCTGAGCGAGACCGGGCGGATCCTGCTGGATTACCTGAAACTCAACACAGCGATCGCCAAGCACTAGGATGATGGCCATTTAATGGTGATGCTCGTCGGAGTGTCATCAAACTGACATCAGTCTGTCGTGAAATACAGGACTGGGTGCCACGCACCCGGTCCTTTTTTTATCGCCAGAGATTGCCATGACCACGACAGAACAGCTGAGTGCCTTGAGTTCGATCCTGGCTCAAAGCGGTTTGCACAGCCTGTTCCAACCGATCATCTGCCTTTCCGAACGGCGCATCGTGGGTTATGAAGCCTTGACCCGCGGCCCCTCCAACAGCCCGTTGCACTCCCCCATCGCGCTACTCTCCGTGGCGCGCCAGGCCGGCCGCCTCAGCGAACTAGAGTTGGCCTGCCGCCGCAGCGCCTGCCAGCGTTTCAATGAGCAAAAGCTCCCGGGCAAGCTGTTTCTCAACGTCTCGCCCGAGTCGCTGCTGGAGTCCGCGCACCAGACCGGGCGCACCCTGCAACTGCTGCAGGACCTCGGCATTGCCCCCAGCCAAGTCGTGATCGAACTGACTGAACAAACCCCTATCGATGACTTCCAGCTCCTGCAAACCGCGCTGCATCATTATCGTGCGATGGGTTTCTCGATTGCCCTGGACGACCTGGGCGCCGGCTATTCGAGCCTGCGGCTGTGGTCTGAATTGCGACCCGATTATGTGAAGATCGACCGGCATTTCATCGACGGCATCCACCAGGACGCCCTCAAGCGCGAGTTCGTGGGCTCGATCCTGAAAATCGCCCGGGCCTCCCGCGCCCAGGTGATTGCCGAGGGAATCGAACTGCCGGAAGAATTGGCGGTGCTGATCGAAATGGGCGTCGACCTGGTCCAGGGCTATCTGCTGGCCCGGCCTCAGGAACAACCGTCACGCGATGCCAGGGCGCTGATGCCCAAGCAGGACAGCGGCGTGGCGGCGTTGAGCGATGAGGTCAACGACCTCGGTGCGCTACTCAACGAACAACCGGCAGTGGCCCACAACACGCCGACAGCCACCGTGCTGGAAGCCTTTCGTCGCCAGGCCAACCTCAACTCCCTGGCGGTGCTGGATGATCAAGGGCAGCCCTGCGGCATCGTTCATCGCCATTCGCTCTCGGATGCCTTGCTCAAACCCTTCGCCACCGACCTGTTCGCCCGCAAACCCATCAGCCGCTTGATGAGCGACGACTTTCTCGCAGTGGAGTTGAACCAGTCGTTGCAACAAGTCAGTCGCCTGATCACCAGCCGCGCCCGACAACGCATCGAAGAGGACTTCATCATCACCCTCAACGGCAGCTACATGGGCCTGGGCCGGGTGATCGATGTGCTCAAGCTCATCACTGAACTGAAAATCCAACAGGCCCGCTACGCTAACCCACTGACGCTGCTACCGGGCAACGTACCGATCCAGCAATGCCTCACGCGCCTGCTGCAGCAGCGGCAGGAGTCGGTGATCTGCTACGTGGACATCGACAGTTTCAAACCCTTCAACGACATCTACGGCTACGGTCGCGGCGACGAAGTCCTGCTGTGCCTGGCCCAATGCCTGAACGAACGTATCGACCCCAGCCGCGACTTCGTCGGTCATATCGGCGGCGACGACTTCCTGCTGGTCCTCGGCCCGGAAGACTGGCGCAGACGCCTGGACCAGCTACTCAGCGACTTCCAGACCCACTGCCGCCGCTTCTACCGCCCCGAACACCTGGAGGTTGGCTGCTTTACAGCGTTGAACCGACAGGGCGTTCGACAGGAGTTCGCGTTGTTGTCGCTGTCGATTGGCGTGGTGCACCTGCGCGCCGAGGCCTGTGAGGAATTGGACGCCAGCCAGTTGGCGGAACTGGCTTCCCAGGCCAAGCATCATGCCAAGGAAATTTTGGGAGGAAGTGTGTATTTGGTGGAGGGTTTGGCGGAGCGGGAGTCTGGGGTAACGTTGGGTTTGTCGGTGTAAGCGGATTCCCCACTCACCACAGCCCGAACGCCTGTGGCGAGGGAGCTTGCTCCCGCTGGGCTGCGTAGCAGCCCCTCTCTTCTGACCAACACCACGGTGTATCTGGCTGACCGAGTTAGTTGTTTTTAGGGCTGCTGCGCAACCCAGCGGGAGCAAGCTCCCTCGCCACGAAAAGCGGTTTGGTGTGCAGCAGGGGGGCGTTTCGATCGTTCCCACGCTCCTGCGTGGGAATGTCGCCAGGGACGCTCTGCGTTCCGCCTCTGAAGGTGACGCAGAGCGTCACGGGATGCATTCCCACGCGGAGCGTGGGGACGATCAAGTGTCAGGAAGATTGAGTTCGCCGCTTTAGGCGGATTCTCTATTCACCACAGCCCAAACGCCTGGCGCTAACCCTGTGGCGAGGGAGCTTGCTCCCGCTGGGCTGCGTAGCAGCCCCCCTCTTCTGACCAACGCCACGGTGTATCTGGCTGACCGAGTTAGTTGTTTTTAGGGCTGCTGCGCAGCCCAGCGGGAGCAAGCTCCCTCGCCACAAAAGCGGTTCGATGGTAAACGGCCTACCAAGTAGATGGATCTTCAAGAGCTGCTTTTCTGAGATCTTCCTTCCAGGTTTCTTTTGCCAGGACATAAACGTCCTGAAAAAATTCTTTAGGATTTTTTAAGTTATACCACTCCCCTCGAGGCCAGCTACCCGCACAATCTTCATCTATCTCAAACAACCTTTTAAAGTCAAAATTCGGATCATTAAGCTTGTCACCCAAAAATCTAACCAATACATATTTATGCCTATAAGACAGGCAATCTAAATCCAGACCATATCTAACAATCAACTCTGATCTGTCACGCTTATTCTCAGGATCGTAGACCTCTAGTATCGCTCCGAGTGTTTCTTCGCGATCATACACATCAAACTGACCAACGAACCAGGTTAAGTCAGGTACAAACTCCTCATTTATAAAAGGGTGCATCAGCATCATTTTTTCTCCATAGGAAATCCGGTGTAAGGTAAGCCGTCCTTACCAAACTTAACTTCAAACCAATTTAAATCTTCGTTCAATTTAGGATTTTGCTTATCCTTTTTATTTGGTTTGTAGCCACGCCCTGCTCCCGGCAATTCCTGCCTGACAACTCTATCATTTTTGTGATCTACACCAGTAAACGGATCCAGTCCAAGCTTTTCTCTTGTCATAGCTTTATTTAGCGCATTCAAATGAATTCGCCAGTTGCTAAATTGAGAACTTAGGCTTCCATTAGCTCCTTTGGGAATTTCACCCGTGTGCGGATTTGCACCGTTAATGGCACGCTGTTTGAGCGCCACATCTGATATTTCCGAACTGTGTTTTTCAACAGTGTGCATACGGTATTTTTCTTCCATAGCAACAACCCGTCTCTTAGCATTCGCCTCCCCCAACGCATCAATCCGCGCCCGCCGCTGCTCCGCCGTCATCGGCAGCCGCGGCTCCCCCTCGTCCACCCCAACCTTAACCGCCGGATCCTGCCCCCCAACCGCCGGCCGACACCCACCCTTCCCCGGACAATCCACCAACCCCAACGGATCCACCCACCCCGTCGGGTTCACCGTGTAGCGATACCCA
>NZ_FMXH01000016.1:0-95013 GCF_900103575.1 Pseudomonas sp. NFACC51
GCGACCGAAGTCATCGGCGGGGCGACCGTCGTCATGCACCGGCAGCAGTTGCGTGCCGGTGGTGCCGCGCCCGCCGTCGAGCTTGAGCGAGTACGTGCCGAGCACGTCCACGCCGAAACCGACCACGCCCTGGGTGAAACCGGACTTGGCGTCGAGGATGAAGTTCTGGGTCCATTCCTCGGCCTTGCCCTGGGCGCTGTTCGGGTTGGTGAAGTTGCGGTTGATGTAAGCGTTGCGCAAATTGAGGGTGGCCGTAGCGCCATCGACAAAACCGCTATTTTGATCGGCTTGAACAACAGCTGACGAACCCGCGCATAACGCAAGAGTCAGACTGATGAGCGATGGATGTGCAGGCACGCCGCGGAGAGTAACCGGGTAGCGCATGATGTTTCCTCACAATGAATTATTATTGTTTTTTGTTGCGTTTTTTAGCTCGTGGCAACGCATGCACAGACAGCCCGAAGAGCTAACTTCCGAGCGACCGAAGAAGTTATTTATCTAGCCCGTTATTGAGCAACTTGATAATTGTCTAATATCGCCGTAAGCAAAACCCGAGCGTGCGCAGACGCGAGCTAAACTCAATGCCTGTATTGGCACGCTCGTGAGGAATTGCATGAGAACAACGACTGAAAGTTAAAACGTACTCGAACGCTCGGCGATCAACCCGCACTCCCCGGCGTTTTGCAACGTGTGTATTCCAATTGATAAAGCGTGGTTTCCGGTCCCGTCGATTGCCCCTCCAACAGCCGTTGCAGCTCGGCCACAAAAGACTCGCCGGCGACGCGAACGTAGTCAGGCGCACAACCTTCGATCATGACGATCCAGGCCGGTATCTGGGTCCCTTCGGCGCGGGCCTTTTTCTCTGCGGTTTCAACCTTGCTCACGGCCTCATCAGCCACACACAAGTGCACGCCTGTAATACCCTGTTTATCCGCCAGGGGAGGCAGCACGCGCTGACGCAGTGCATCTGATACCGATTTATGTTGCCCTTCGACAACATCGAAACGGACCGTTAACAAATACGCGCCCTGCCCCACACCGCTGGAGTAAGTGACTTCGCAAATGGATCGCGCGACATTGCGATAGGATTTCACCGACTGCTGGGTCCACGCCGTCGGCGTGTTGAGACGCGATAAATAATCCTGCCCGCCCAACACCTGCACGGAATCAGCCTCATAGAGGTTGAAATAGGTCGGTCCGGCATCCAAGGCGATGTACCGGCGCCCGCGCAAAAAGCCCGGAATTCCAGCCCGCTCAGGCATGTGCTCACGGTTATGCCACTCATAGAACTCGTCCCGCGCTTCGGGCAAAAGATCATGCCAGATCGCGACTACACCTGTTCCTGCAAAGCTCATAGCGTTTTTCCTTTAGCGATAGTCAGTCAACATTGGGGTGACGGCCCGCGCCCCATGCAGCCCCCATTTCAGCAACGTAAGGAACCACGGTCTGAAATTGCTCACCCAATCCCTGGCCACCGACACGCATGGTGTCCCCTGCCTTGAGGAATACCGGTGGTTTCTGCCCGAGCCCCACACCTGGCGGCGTACCGGTAATGATGACGTCACCCGGCATTAGCGGCATGAAGCGACTGAGGTACGCGACAATATGGGCAACGCTGAAGATCATCGTGCGGGTATTGCCGGTCTGGAGACGTTTGCCATTCACGTCGAGCCAGAGGTCAAGTGCCTGCGGATCGGCAATTTCGTCACGGGTGACCAGCCAAGGTCCCAGAGGCGCGAAAGAAAAACCGCTTTTGCCCTTGGTCCACTGGCCTTCGTACTCAAGCTGATAAGCCCGCTCGGAAACATCATTGGCCAGGCAATAACCGGCAATATGATCCAATGCCCGCGACTCATCGATCTGCCAGGCAGGGGTACCGATGACAATGGCCAATTCGACTTCCCAATCCAGCTTCTGAGCGCCCGTTGGCAAGATGACCGGGTCATTGGGTCCGCTGATGGATGCGGTGTGTTTATTGAAGACCACCGGTTGGCTCGGGATCGGCGTATTCGTTTCAGCCGCGTGATCGGAGTAGTTCAGACCAATGCAAATCAGGTTCGGTACGCTGCCCACGCACGGACCAAGACGCGTGCCAGGCGCCACCACGGGCAGCTTTTCAACGTCGACCGCGCGCAGCTTTTCAAGCACTGACGGGCTCAGGGCCGACGCATCGATGTCATCGACAATGCCCGAGAGGTCCCGAACGATCCCTTGCGAATCCAAGATTCCCGGCTGTTCCTGCCCCGGTAAACCAAAACGAACTAAGCGCATTTGTTACTCCTCCAGCGTTGAGAAATGGACAGACAATGAGCCTGCTTCGCCGAACTGAACCTGCAGTGGCTGGTTAACGGGCACATCGAGAACACCTGCATAGGACCCTGTGATAATCACCTGCCCTGCTTGCAGCCCTATCCCTTGTGTAGACAGAAAATTGGCCAGCCAGACGATCGGCAACAACGGATCCCCGTCCGGATGGCGGCCCTTGATACTCACGAGCTCCGACGTTGCATCGCTCAGGGTGATAGCCAGTTCAGAGGGCATGCTGGCAGTGTTCGACAGCGTGATTGGCGCCCCCAGTACCAGGCCATGATTGAATAGACCATCCGCGAGCAATTGCTCGAACGGCAGTGTGTGTGGATCGGTATAACGGCAGTCGATCACTTCCAATGCCAAGCGCACGTCGCTGATCGCAGCAGCGATCTGTTCAGCGGTATAAGGCTCGACACGTGCCGCCAAATCATGGGCCAGGACGCACGCCAGTTCGGGCTCGATGCGCGCCTTATCGGCGTCAGCGGCCAGTCGATAACGTTCACCTTCTACGATGCTGTCGCTGTAGATCGGGGCGACGATCCACTTGCCAGCCGGCGGTAACGCGCACTTCCAGCCTCCCACGGTTTTTCCAGCCAACAGGCCCACGTGTTGCTGAATGGCAAAACCTTCTGCGAGGCTGCTTGGCAGGTTCGGGCCAGGCAAGGATGCCAGCCGAACCCCCTCCAGCCGTGCACGGACCAAAGCGGCAGCGGCGACTTCCAGCCCTGCCCCCGACTCGGCCCCTAGAGGAGCGAGTTGGCTCATACGCTCTCCGAATGCACGTTGTTCTGGCGCGGCCAAACCGTACCCAGCTTGTTGGCGGCCTCTTCCAGCAGGGCATGCAATTCTTCATAGCGTTCGGGCTGCATGCGCAATACCGGGCCGGCGATACTCATCGTGCCGACCACAGTGCCGGACGGAACCAGCTTGACCGGTACGGCAATCGCCCAGACACCCGCCTCGGCTTCTTCAATGACCAAGCCATACCCGCGCTTTCGGGTCAGTGCCAGCTCGGCCAACAAGCCTTCGATGCTGTTGATCGCTTTCGGCCCCTGCCCAATCCCGGCATCAGCTTTCCCCAGCCCGCTGCGCAACGCATGCTCAATGGCCTGCTCATCAGACATCGTTGCCAGCCAGGCTTTGCCATTGGCGGTTGCATAGAGATTGATCGGTTTATCCATGGCCGGCGAATACATAAGCCCCGGCGCGGCGCCTTGGGCCGAAGACAACCAGGACAAGGTGCCCTCGTTGACCACCGTCAACCGCACCAACTCATGACATTGAACAGCCACTTGCTCGATGATCGGCTGGACCAATTCAGGCAAGCCAATGCCATGTAAGTAGCGCTGCCCCAGCAGTGCCAGCTTCAGCGTCAAGCGGTACTGCGACGTGGCTTCATCCTGCTCCGCCCACCCTTGCTCGACTAACTGAGCAAGCACTCGATGGGCGGGGCCCTTCTCCAAGCCCAGCTCGGCTGCAATATCGGACATCCGCATCCAGCGAGCCTCACGGGCCAGCAGTTCAATCGCCTCCAGGCAACGGTCAACAGCACCTTTAACGACTCTCATATTTTTCTCGACTTATCTTTGACAATGAGGTGGATTCGAGCAACATTGTTCGTACTGGAACCGCGTTCCAATAGTATGCAGGCGCCCCCGGATAAGTCAAACCCGCGTGCATCGGGTTGGCCCTATCGAGACAGAGCGGGCCATGCAGCCGGGTTTCCGGGACGTGGGACGCTGGACTGAGATAAAAACCGAACCCTTCGGGTACGGCTCCTTATCCATAGACAAGCGCCTGTGCATGTTCAATCTTTGCGGAAGAACGCCCAATGCCTCTCACCACCCTGCCTTACCTACAGCAATCCGCGGGCAGCAAGATTGTGCATCATGGCTCGCAAGCCGAAAGTCCAGGGCGCAGCTTCATGGCTGTAGGTGACGGTGTTGCGCAGTGTGCCCAGCAACGGACTGCCGATGCTGACCTCATCACCCTGCTTATGAGTGAAGCCGCTTCCTGGCTCCTCACGGTCCTGGGTAGGTGCAAACAATGTCCCGAGAAAAAGCATGAAGCCATCCGGGTACTGGTGATCACCGCCGACCGTCTGGGCCACGAGATCCAACGGGTCACGGCTGATCAGGGCCATGGAACTGCTGCCTTCAAGCGTAAAGCCGTCGTCGCCCTGGACGTGCAAATCCACGACGCAATTGCGCACGTCATCGAGCGTAAACGCTTCATCGAACAGACGAATAAACGGGCCGATCGCACAGGACGCATTGTTGTCCTTGGCCTTGCTCAACAGCAGTGCGCTGCGGCCTTCGAAATCACGCAAATTGACGTCGTTGCCCAGGGTAACGCCATGCACTTGGCCTCGACTGTTCACCGCCAGCACGATTTCCGGTTCCGGGTTGTTCCATTCAGACTTGCGATGAATGCCGATTTCGCTGCCGCTGCCCACTGCGGCCAGAACCGGTGCCTTTGTGAAAATTTCCGCATCCGGGCCGATACCGACTTCCAGGTATTGCGACCACATGCCTTGCTTGATCAGCACAGTTTTAAGGCGCATCGCTTCTGGCGAGCCCGGTTTGATTGCCCGCAAGTTGTCGCCTATTGCTTCGTGCACCAAGCGGCGAACACTTTCAGCTTTGGCTGCATCGCCTCGGGCCTGCTCCTCGATGACCCGCTCAATCATGCTGGACGCGAACGTCACCCCGGCCGCCTTGATGACTTGCAGATCCGCCGGAGGCAGCAGCGATGCCTTGCCGGGATCGGCATGGCTGCCGGTGTTCCCAAGCAACGCCTCGACAGTCCCGATGTACCTGCCTGGCGCCTGACGAACCGCCAACAACGGCGAGGGGTGTTCCAGCAGTTCGCTGATTGTCGAAAAGGTTTCAGCAAGATCGAACACACCTTCATCGCGCAGCACCACCGGCGAGGGGCCGGCAATCGCACCCGGGATCCAGGCACGGCCGATCAGCGTTCCGGCCAGGCCATCCACTGGCAGTGTGTTTTCGCGCGTCAGTTTCAAATTCGCCATGGAGCTTCCAGATCAGTCGGCCATCAGAGCCGTAAAACTAATGGACTGCCCCCGTAAATCCCAATGAAAGAAACTCACTCATCAATGCTGTTTCGTTATCGACAGACAAGGCCTTATCCGATGGAAAACGATCTAATTACTTTTGGCAGTGTCAGCCGATGGCTGAAGATCAAACATTTGGTACTGGTCAATAGCTTGGCCAAGACCCGCAACATGCACGTAACCGCAGAGCACATGAATGTTACGCAGCCGGCCATCAGTAAATTGCTGCGTGACCTGGAAGTTCTCCTTGGTTTTCCGCTGTTTGAGCGTCAAACGCGCAGCCTGGTTCTCACCGAACTGGGGGAGTTCGTAGCCCGTTATGCGCGTATTACCTTGGAGGACACAGAGTCGTTCGTCGACCAAGTCAACAAGCTGCGTAAAGGCGGGCATGGTCATTTAAAAGTCGGCACTATTTTCGCCGCCACATCCGTGGTGCTGCCTGAAGCCATTGCCAGCATAAAACGGGAGCGCCCCCTCCTTTCTATCGAGGTGATCGAACAAACCAGTAACCATCTGCTGGAGATGCTCGAACAAAAGAAACTCGATTTGATCATCGCGCGCTTCACGGATGAGGATTGTCAGCCGTTCGAATTTACGTCGCTGGGACCCGAACCCTTTTGCCTTGTCGTGAACAGCACACACCCTCTGTGCGGGCTTGAGGAGGTCCCCACTGAAGCACTCAGTGAATGGCCATGGGTCATGTATCCCTTCAATACGCCGATCCGACAACGCATGGAGCGCGCGTTCAGGACGTTCAAGATCGCCCCGCCGACCAACACGGTGGAGACCATTTCGATGCAGACCTTCCTGCAGTTGCTTCAGTCCGGGCCAATGCTCGCCATGCTCCCCGAGTCCATGGTCCAGTCACAGCTACAAAACGGGCAGCTTCAAATCCTCAACACGCCCTTCAAAGTTGAATCCCAGGATTACGGAGTTATCACTCGCAAGGATGAGCCCCTGTCAGAGCCGACACGGACGTTTATTGCGACCTTGCTGGCGTTCGCCAAACAGCGGCAAACGGCTACAGAGAAGAGAGACCGCAGCCATTTCAAAAAAAGTCGATGAGGCAAAGTTATCGAGCAATCGAAAGCTCTCATTAGGCAGCCATTTCCATGAATCCTATAGTGCCGGCACAAAAGTGCGGCGCTATTAGCGACCGCCCACCACCCAGCAGCCCGTGAGGATGCGATGGAACTGATCACGAAAACCGGCGCAGCAGCTGTGCTGCGCTTGAACCCGCTGGACGATGTGCTGATTGCACGCCGACCGCTACTCGCTGGCGAAGTCCTCGATCAAGAAGGCGTGACTGTCCGGCAAGCGATTGTCCCAGGCCATAAAGTTGCCTCCCGCCGTATCGAAGCCGGTCAACCGGTGAGGCGCTATGGGCAAATCATTGGTTTTGCTGTTGTCGACATAGAAGCAGGCGAGCATATCCATGTGCACAACCTGGCGATGGGGGAATTCACTCGAGATTATGCTTTCAGCGTCGATGCGAAGCCCAACGTCAAGCCGAGTGAAGCCCCGTCGTTCATGGGTATCGTACGCCCGGATGGACGCGTCGCGACACGCAACTACATCGGCATTCTTACATCAGTGAATTGCTCTGCCACAGTCGCCCGGGCCATCGCCGACCATTTTCGTCGGGACATCAATCCCGCCGCACTGCAAGCGTTTCCAAACGTCGACGGTGTTGTCGCTCTCACGCATTCCGCCGGCTGCGCCGTTGATCCCGCAGGCGACGGCTTGAGCATGTTGCGCCGGACATTGGCCGGCTATGCGACCCACGCCAACTTTGCGGCCGTGCTGGTGATCGGGTTGGGCTGCGAGACGAACCAAATCGACTCATTACTCACAACGCAAGGACTCACCCGTAGCAATACCCTACGCACGTTCAACATCCAGGACAGTGGCGGTACATCCAAGGCTATCGCCAGTGGCATTGACCACGTGAAGCAATTGCTTGGCGAGGCCAATCAGATTCAGCGTGAACCGGTCAGCGCTCGCCATTTGACCGTCGGGCTTCAGTGCGGCGGCTCGGATGGCTACTCCGGCATTACTGCCAACCCAGCGCTGGGCAACGCGGTGGATCGCCTGGTCGCCTGCGGCGGTACCGCGATTCTCTCCGAAACCCCGGAAATTTACGGTGCCGAACATTTGCTGACACGACGGGCTGTGAGCCGTGAAGTCGGCGAAAAACTCATCGCTCGCATTCATTGGTGGGAACAGTACTGCGAGCGTATGGGAGCCGAACTGAACAATAACCCCTCTGCCGGCAACAAGGCAGGTGGCTTGACCACCATCCTGGAAAAATCACTGGGCGCGGTGGCAAAGGCGGGTTCGAGCAACCTGATGGATGTTTACGAATACGCCCAGGCCGTTACGGCCAACGGGCTGGTTTTCATGGACACCCCTGGCTATGACCCGGTCTCGGCAACCGGTCAGGTCGCCGGTGGTGCGAACCTGATTGCGTTTACCACCGGTCGTGGATCGGCCTATGGCTGTGCCCCTGCCCCATCAATCAAGCTGGCGACCAATAGCGCCTTATGGGCGCGTCAGCGAGAAGACATGGACATCAACTGCGGCGAAATAGCCGAAGACACTTTGACCATCGAGGCATGCGGTGCAGCGATCTTTGAAACCATGCTGCGCATTGCCTCGGGCGAACGCAGCATGAGCGAACAACACGGATACGGACAAAACGAGTTCGTGCCTTGGCAGATCGGCGCCGTCACCTGATTTTCAGTCCTGGGGACGCCTTGCCCTTCTATCACATGCACATTCAACCTGGAGACAACCATGTCCCTCATCACCGGCCAGAACTTTATCGGCGGGCAGCGTAGCGCCGCCGGCACCATCATCGTCAAGAGCGTGGATGCCAGCACAGGGGAAACCTTACCCTATGCGTTCCACCAGGCGACTGCGCAAGAAGTCGAGAACGCGGCTCATGCAGCCCACCATGCTTTTTCCAGCTACCCCACCCTGAGCGCGAGCAAACGGGCTGAATTTCTCGATGCCATTGCGCAAGAGCTAGAGGCTTTGGACGATGAGTTCATTGCGCTGGTTTGCCGTGAAACAGCACTGCCTGTCGCTCGCATCCAGGGCGAACGCGCACGTACCAGCGGTCAAATGCGCTTGTTTGCAAACGTGTTGCGGCGTGGTGACTTCTATGGGGCCCGCATCGACCAGGCACTACCCCTTCGCAAGCCGTTGCCACGTCCTGACCTTCGCCAGTACCGCACCGCAATCGGTCCGGTCGCTGTGTTTGGGGCAAGTAATTTCCCGTTGGCTTTCTCCACGGCCGGCGGCGATACCGCCTCCGCGCTCGCGGCGGGTTGTCCGGTGGTATTCAAAGCCCACAGCGGCCATATGGCCACTGCAGAACAAGTCGCCAATGCGATCATCCGCGCGGCCGAACGCAGCGGCATGCCCGCCGGTGTCTTCAACATGATTTATGGCAGTGGCGTAGGCGAAGCCCTGGTAAAACACCCGCTCATCAAGGGCGTTGGCTTTACCGGCTCGCTCAAGGGTGGTCGAGCGTTGTGCGATATGGCCGCCGCTCGCCCCGAGCCCATTCCAGTCTTCGCTGAGATGTCGAGCATCAACCCGGTCGTGATCCTGCCTCAAGCGCTCGCGCTTCGAGCCGACAGTATCGCTCACGATCTTGTCGCCTCGGTGGTTCAAGGTTGTGGGCAGTTTTGCACCAATCCCGGACTGGTGGTTGGCATTCGTTCGGATGCTTTCACTGCTTTTCAGGACCGAGTGGCAGCGTTGATCAACGACCAACCGCCACAGACAATGCTCAATGCGGGCACCCTGCGCAGCTACGCGGCTGGCTTGCAGAACCTGCACGCGCACCCCGGCATCGCGCACCTGGCTGGCAGCAACCAGCAGGGTCACCAGGCCCAGCCACAGCTGTTCAAGGCTGACGTTGCGTTGCTGCTTAACGGCGACAAGGTTCTTCAAGAAGAAATCTTCGGCCCCACGTCCATCTTCATCGAGGTCGCTGACCAGGTCCAACTCAACTCGGCAATCAATGCCCTTCACGGACAATTGACTGCAACCTTGATCGGCGAGCCAGAAGACCTTGCGCAGTTCATGGAGTTGACGGCTTTGCTGGAGATGAAGGTTGGCCGCATCCTCATCAATGGCTACCCAACAGGTGTCGAGGTCTGCGATTCAATGGTGCACGGTGGCCCTTATCCTGCCACTTCCGATAGCCGCGGCACCTCGGTCGGCACCTTGGCCATCGACCGCTTCCTGAGGCCCGTCTGCTTCCAGAACTACCCCGACGCGTTGCTTCCCGATGCGCTCAAGAACGCGAATCCGTTGAACATTTCGAGGCTCGTCGACGGCTGTCTTTCGAGAGATCGCTTGTAGTTCACCCTCCTAACAACCATTCGCTCTATCGCATGGGCGGGCTCCAGCGTGCTCGCTCGGCGTGGCGACGCACCCGCAGAAAACCAGCGCCATACCTTGATCGACCAAAGGAACTCCCTTGACAAGGCGGCGATTCTGGTAACAGAATTACTGATGGAACGACGTTACAATAACAACAATCGAGAATCCGGAGACATGTCATGAGCCAAAGCATTCAAGGCGATCCACACTCCAAGCGTCAGTCTAAAAAGGCCGCAGCGAGCGGCTGGATAGGCTCAGCGCTGGAGTACTACGACTTTTTTATCTATGCCACTGCGGCAGCGCTACTTTTCCCACAGCTGTTCTTCCCGTCAGACAACCCGACGGTTGGGATCATCATTTCGCTGGCCAGCTTCGGCGTTGGTTATATCGCCCGGCCACTAGGCGCTGTAGTCCTGGGGCACATGGGCGACCGCCATGGACGCAAGACGGTGCTCGTCTACTGCATGTTCCTGATGGGCGCATCGACGATGTGCATCGGTCTGCTTCCTACCTATGCACAGATTGGTATCTGGGCACCTGCCCTATTGATACTGTTGCGCCTGATTCAAGGTTTTGCGGTCGCGGGTGAAATGTCTTGCGCCAGCTCCATGATCCTGGAACATGCGCCTGATGGGCGTCGCGGTTACTTCGCAAGTTTTACCCTTCAAGGCGTCCAAGCCGGGCAACTGCTAGCCGCTGCGGTTTTCCTGCCTCTTGCCCAGTTCATGCCAGCCGATCAGTTTGCTTCTTGGGGCTGGCGGATTCCATTCCTGCTCAGCGCAGGGGTGCTCGTCATGGGGTGGATCATCCGGCGTCAGGTTCATGAGGCTCCGATCTTCACTGAGGCGCAGACACAGACCAAACCCCGCAAGCTACCTGTGATCGAAGTGCTCACGCAGAGTTGGGGCGATCTGCTACGTGTCATCTGCATGGCGCTCTCTGCGGTACTTGCAATCGTCGCCTCTGTATTCGGTGCGACCTATGCCGTGCAACCCGCCTATGGCATTGGATTTCCTTCCGGCTTATTCATGTGGATACCGGTGCTAGGCAATATATGCGCAGTTATCCTTATCCCCTTCGTCGGTAAGCTCTCCGATAGAATTGGCCGCAAGCCTCCGGTGATCGTTGGCGTTCTGTGCGGCGGTATATTGTCATTTGGCTACCTCTATGCGATCAGCATTCACAATATGTGGCTTTCGCTGGTTCTATCGCTGCTCATGTGGGGTGTGGCTTACCAAGGCTTTAATGGTGTGTTCCCAAGTTTGTTCCCGGAACTGTTCCGTACACGGGTACGAGTTACCGGCATGGCCATTGGACAGAACATAGGCGTGGCATGCACAGCGTTTCTGCCGGCCCTTTTTGTATCCGTAGCGCCTCCCGGTAGCGACAATATCCCTCTGAAAATTGGGGCACTGACTTTTGGTATCTGTGTAATCTCCGCTATCGCCGCTATTACTACCCGGGAAACCTTCCGGATTCGTCTGAAAGACCTCGGTGACCCCAATGCTGTCCCGATGTCAAAGGAGGAATACGAAGAGGTGCGGGAAAAATCCAATACCAAGTTGAACGCCAAAGCCTCCGATCAAGCGTTCAAAAAAGCAGAGCCAGTGATGCGCTCCTGACGGCCGCCCTTTCACCACCGCCATGCTGCTCAGTTTTTTGCACAGGATTTCGAGCAGCACGGCAGTGATACGCACGCCCGTCAGGGGTGGATTCCGATATCTACATACCGGCAACTGGCGTGCAATAGCCAATACAAGTAGGTTGTCATGCATCCACGCATCACAGGCACCACGCGAATATATGGATTGATAGGCGATCCACTCAAGAGCGCCAGGTCTCCAATGCTGTTGAATAAGCTGTTTGCCGAAGCACAGGCTGACGCCGTCTGCATTCCTTTGGAAATCGGTGCGGGGGGTCTGGCTGAGTTTGTCAAAGGCGTGCGAGCCGTGCGCAACCTCGCTGGACTTCTGGTCACCATGCCGCACAAGCAGAGCATGCTGGACATCGTGGATGAGCTCCACCCTACTGCGCGCCAGATCGGCGCAATCAACGTCGTTCGTTGTGACAATGACGGGCGCTGGGTGGGCGCTGTGTTCGACGGACTTGGCTGCGTAGCTGGCATGCAGCGCCACGGAGTTTCCCTGGAGGGAAAATCTGTTCTGCTTATAGGCGCTGGCGGCTCGGGACGGGCAATCGCGTTTGCCGTTGCCGCTGCTGGCGCACGATCACTGGTCATTGCAGACCTGGATCCGCACCGCGCCTCGGACCTTGCGCACCGCGTTGCCAAAGAGGGTCCGTGTGCTGTGTATGCAGGCCCGGCAGCCCCCGCAGGTCACGACATCGTTATCAATGCTACCCCGCTCGGCATGAACCCTGATGATCCAATGCCTATAGACGCAACGCGACTGGACCCAGCGACGGTGGTGGTCGATATCATCACCAGGTCAGAGCCGACTGCCTTGCTGCTCGAGGCGCAATCGCGCGGCTGTCAAACCCTCAATGGCGAGCCTATGCACGTAGGTCAAGCCCTGCTGGCATTGAGTTTTCTAGGTTTCGAAGATATCGAGCGTCGCTACTCGACCGGATTATAAGAGGTCCCGTACAACCTGCCCCGGCTCCCCTCTTCATAACCCGAACCGAAACGCTTAACAGCGTGGCTCGCGCGCTGTTATGTTCGGGCTTGATCGCACCCGAGGGCACCGGCAAGTTCGTCAAACATACTTATTTATAAGGAATGAGTGCTTGAAAGTCGTTCTTCTTGAAGTAAGCCACTGGCACACTCCGCTCTACCTTGATGCCCTTGAGCGCCTGCCTGATGTGAGCGTCACGGCGGTATCCGACGCCACCGGGTCCCGTGGTCCCGCCCTCGCCCAGCGCTTCGGAGCGCGACGCTACGATCACTGGAAAACCCTGCTCGATAACGAAGAGGCTGATTTCGCCTTCGCCTTTGGCCCGCACGACGAGTTGTATGCCATGGGCAAGGCACTGGTCGATCGCAACATTCCGTTCGCGATGGAGAAGCCCTGCGGACTTACCCAGCATGAAGTACTGGACCTGCACCAACGCGCCGAAGCTGCCGGCGTGTTCGCGGCGGTGCCGTTGGTTTGGAGGCACAGTGAATTACTGAACCGCGTCAAGCATGCGGCGTTGCAGCGTGGTGCCAGATGGAGAACCCTGTCGTTTCGATTCAACGCCGGCCCGCCCGGACGCTACTTGACGAACAGTTGCTCCTGGATGCTTGACCCGAAACGCTCGGGTGGTGGATGCACGATCAACCTTGCCCCTCATTTCGTCGATCTGGCGCAGCAAATGTCCGGAGAGCGCATATGCAGCGTGTCCGCCGTCATGCATCGCGACCCGCAGCTGACCGCCGTAGAGATCGCCTCAATGATGACCCTGGTGACCGAGAGCGGCTGCATCTGCACCATCGAAACTGGCTACAATTACCCGGCTAACACACCCGAGCAACGGGAGTACTCGTTTTCATTGTCAACCGATCAGTTCTACGTGCGCTCGACCCCGGATGGCTTGCGGCTGATCGACACGGTTGGAGAGGCAAGTGACCTGACCATGAGCCTGAACTCTGACGTGTATTACGATAACTTCGTAACCGATGTCCTCCCCCCCGACCGTGACACAGCCTATACCGGTGCCGGACTTGCAACCATGCACCACGTCATGCGCATCATCGAGGCGGCCTATGAGTCAGACCGCCTCGGCGGCACTCCCATCACCCTCTAGCCCCCCTGACACGACGTTGGATGGCCATTGCTGGGCCCGGTGGCCACCCTGAGCGTCGCCGGTCCCATCGCGACGCGATGAGTAATCCGATCCTATCGACTATGTAGAAGAGTTCCTCATCATTCTCCTCTGATTGATCTGGAACTCCCTCTGGATATTTCTTTCACGACCTTGGTTCTATTTGCTACGTCAGAGGCGATTCCAATGATCAGGCCCGGGGCGGACATGATCTCTACCTCCTATCTGATTCGATCAGTAATGGTGCCCGCGGGGGGCTGCGCTAGAACACAAAGCTATGCCCTAACTCCACTTCCATCCAACCCAAGAACCGCCTGACCCTGGGGAAACTGGAGTGAGCCTTGGGGAACACCAAATGGTGGGCGGCGACCGCAGAGCTCAAGGCTTCGGGGGCGACTTCAACCAGCGAACCGTTGGCGAGGTATTTTTGCGCCAGCAGCGTGCTTTCAAGGGCGAAGCCCAAGCCGTGGCTAGCGGCTTCCAGGCTCATGTAGGACCGGTCAAAACTCAAGGCGTAGGGCTTTTCGGGGCGCGCCAGACCATGCTGGGCGAACCACTCAGGCCACTTGAGCAAGGTTGCTTCGGAAAGGATCAGCTCTTGCGCCAGAAGATCTGCTGCGTTTTTTACCGCGCAGCGCGCGATCAGCTTGGGCGAGGCCAGCACAGCGAAACTTTCGTTACGCACGGTGCGCACTTCATAGCTGGGCCAATTAGGCCGGCCGTGACGAATATCGACATCGATCTTGTCCTGACTGAAGTGCAGCGATTCATAAGAACAGGACAAATTGATCTGGATGTCCGGATTGCTCAAGCGAAACGACTCCAACCGCGGCATCAACCAGAGTAAGCCAAAGCTGGGGGAGGAATGCAGCCGCAGGCAATCCATGCTGACGTCACTCGCTGCCCGCTCGGTGGCGACCTCAAGGCTCTGCAACAGACCGGAAATGTCCTTCAAGTACTGCTCACCCACTGGCGTCAGGGTCACCCCACGCGCTGCCCGCACAAACAACTGTCGACCAATCATCACCTCTAGCTTGGCCAATTGGTGGCTGATCGCTGACGGCGTGAGGTCGAGCACTTCGGCGGCTCTTGCCAGGTTGCCAAAACGGGCAGTCTGCTCGAAGGCTTGAATGGCTCTCAGCGGTGGCAGATGGGATGAAGGGAGATCGTCCTGGCGCATCGGTATTCAGCCTATTGTTTTTGGGTCGCGAGCGGATCGTGCCATTCAAGCATTTGCGGTCCGCATTGACGAGTGCTGAACTTTATTCATGTAGCAGTGACGTTTGCGTTATTGCTCGGCCTGTCGACGGGGACCACTCTGAGCCATCGATCGTTGAATCGAACCATAAAAACAATCAGAGGTATCCCTCATGCTTCTTCAAGGCAAAATCGCGATTATTACTGGCGCCGCATCCGCACGCGGCATCGGCCGCGCAACCGCGCTCACCTTCGCCCAACACGGCGCCCGCGTTGTAATCCTGGATCTCGACGAATCCGCCGCCCGTGACGCCGCAGCCACCCTCGGCGAAGGCCACCTGGGCCTGGCTGCCAACGTCGCCGATGAGACACAAGTCCAGGCTGCGGTCGCCAAGGTAGTGGAGCACTACGGCCGTATCGACATACTCGTCAACAATGCCGGCATCACCCAGCCCATCAAGACCCTGGATATTCGCCCGAGCGATTACGACAAGGTCCTGGATGTCAGCCTGCGCGGCACGCTGTTGATGTCCCAGGCAGTGATTCCGGTGATGCGCGCTCAGGCTTCGGGCAGCATCGTCTGCATGTCATCCGTATCGGCCCAGCGCGGCGGCGGTATTTTCGGCGGCCCGCACTACAGCGCCGCCAAGGCCGGCGTACTCGGACTGGGCAAGGCCATGGCACGCGAATTTGGCGCGGACAACATTCGCGTCAACTCCATTACGCCAGGCCTGATCCATACCGACATCACCGGGGGCCTGATGCAGGATGAACGCCGCCACGCAATCATCGAAAGCATCCCGCTGGGTCGGCTTGGCGCAGCGCAGGATGTTGCCAATGCGGCACTGTTTCTCGCCAGCGACTTGTCCTCTTACCTCACCGGCATCACGTTGGATGTAAACGGCGGCATGTTGATCCACTGACCACAGGTGTCAGCACCCGCTGTCCATCAAGTTCAGGATCGAGGATACGCCGGGCTTCAAGCGCGGCGTTCTATAAAAACAAGAGATCAGACCCTCATGATGACCACCATGACGCTCGACACTGTGTCCACAGTGCGCGCAAGCGCGTATCACAAAACTGCCTGGCGACTGATGCCTTTCCTGATGTTGTGCTACCTGTGCGCCTATCTGGACCGGGTAAATGTCGGGTTTGCAAAGCTGCAGATGATGAACGACCTGTCCCTGAGCGAAACCGTCTACGGGCTCGGCGCGGGCGTGTTCTTTCTTGGCTATTTCCTCTGCGAAGTGCCGAGCAACCTCATTCTCCACAAGGTCGGTGCCCGTCGCTGGATCGCGCGCATCATGATTTCGTGGGGCATTATCTCCGCCCTCTTCGCCTTCGTGGAAACGGCTTGGCAGTTCTATGCGCTGCGCTTCCTGCTCGGCATCGCCGAAGCCGGTCTCGCACCGGGCCTGCTGCTCTATCTCACCTACTGGTTCCCCTCCTACCGCCGCGCCAAAATGACCGTGCTGTGGTTCATCGCCATCCCGCTCTCCGGCATGATCGGCGGGCCGCTCTCAGGCTATATCATGACCCAGTTCGCCGGCGTGCATGGCTGGGCGGGCTGGCAGTGGATGTTCGTGATCGAAGCCATTCCGACCGTCATCGTTGGCCTGATGGTGCTGGCCTATCTCAAGGATGGCGTGCACCAGGCGACCTGGCTCACCGATGAAGAAAAAGCGCTGGTCAGCAAAGAACTGGCCGAGGACAACAGCCGCAAAGTCACCCATGCATCGGTCGGCGCATTCCTGCGCGACCGCCGCCTGTGGATTCTCGCCTGCATCTACTTTTGCGTGGTCATGGGCCAATACGCGATCACCTTCTGGCTGCCGACACTTATCCGTAATGCCGGTGTTGCCGATCCGATGCTCATCGGCTTGCTCACCAGCCTCCCCTACCTGTGCGCCATCGTCGCGATGGTGCTGATGGGGCGCAGCGGCGACAAGCACCAGGAGCGCCGCTGGCATCTGGTGGCGCCGATGATTGCCGGTGCGCTGGGCCTCACGTTGGCGGCGGTGTTCGGAGCCAACCTGACGTTGTCGGTGTTGTGCCTCTGCCTTGCAGCAGCAGGGGTGCTGTCGGCGTCGTCACTGTTCTGGATGCTGCCGACCACCTTGCTCGGTGGCGTCTCCGCCGCTGCCGGGATCGCTGGAATCAACAGCTTTGCCAATCTGGCGGGTTTCTGCTCGCCCTACCTGATTGGTTGGATCACTACCACGACCGGTTCGAGCGCCATCGGCATGTACCTGATTACCGGTGTGCTGTGCATCGGTGCCTGTTTGGTGCTGCGTATTCCTGCCGCTTCGGTCAATCGTTGAGTTAACGGAGAATTTCCATGACTGCCACCTTATCGCGCGCGTCCTCCATCACACTGGTGCAGCGCGCCCATAACATTCGCCGCCATGCCTTGCGCATGGGCCAAGTCCAGGGTCAGGGCTATGTGGGCCAGGCGCTGGGCGCGGCAGACTTGCTGGCCGTGTCGTACTTCCACGCCTTGAACTACAAGCCCGAAGACCCTGAGTGGGAACAGCGTGATCGCTTCTACCTCTCCATCGGTCACTACGCGATTGCGCTGTATGCCGCGCTGATCGAGGCGCAAATCATTCCACTGGATGAGCTTGAAACCTACGGTTCGGATGACAGCCGCCTGCCCATGTCCGGCATGGCCGCCTATACCCCCGGCATGGAGATCACCGGCGGTTCGCTAGGCCAGGGGCTGGGTATCGCAGTGGGTGCCTGCCTGGGTTTGAAGCGCAAACAGTCCACCTCATTCGTCTACAACCTGCTGTCGGACGGCGAGCTGAATGAGGGATCCACCTGGGAAGCGGTCATGTCCGCTTCGCACTGGAAACTCGACAACCTGATCGCCATCGTCGACGTGAATAACCAGCAAGCCGACGGACATTCCAGTGAAGTGCTGGCATTTGAACCCATCGTTGACCGATGGCAAGCCTTTGGCTGGTTCACCCAGCGGGTAGACGGCAATGACCTGGACGCCTTGGTCAAGGCGTTCGACGCTGCCCGCAGCCATCCTGGCGCACAACCGCGCGTCATCATCTGCGATACCAGGATGGGCAAAGGCGTGCCGTTCCTGGAAAACCGCGAAAAGACTCACTTCATCCGCGTCGACGAGCATGAATGGGATGTGGCCCTGAACAACCTGGAAGAAGGCAAAACAGTATGAGCAACGCAACCAACATGACGGCTCAGGCGCCTGTAGCGCCGAAGAAAAAGCTGACCACCTCGGCGATGATTGCCTCGATTGCCGCTGAAGGCCAGGCCACAAAACCAGCGCCATTCGGTCACGCACTGGCCGCACTCGCGGACCAGCGCCAGGACATCGTGGGTTTATCGGCTGACTTGTCCAAATACACCGACCTGCACATTTTTGCGAAGGCGCACCCAGAGCGCTTCTACCAGATGGGCATGGCTGAGCAGCTGTTGATGAGCGCGGCAGCCGGCATGGCTCGGGAGGGGTTCGTGCCCTTCGCCACCACTTACGCGGTGTTTGCGTCGCGCCGGGCCTATGACTTCATCTGCATGGCGATTGCTGAGGAAAACCTCAACGTTAAAATCGTCTGCGGTCTGCCGGGCCTGACCACCGGATACGGCCCCAGCCACCAGGCAACGGATGATCTGGCGATCTTCCGCGCCATGCCCAACCTGATGATCGTCGACCCTTGCGATGCCCTGGAAATCGAACAAGCCGTGCCCGCCATAGCCGCGCACCAAGGGCCAGTCTACATGCGGTTACTGCGCGGCAACGTACCGCTGGTGCTCGACGAATATGGCTATGAATTCGAGATCGGCAAAGCCAAGACCCTGCGCACGGGCAATGAGGTTTTAATCATTTCCACCGGTTTGATGACCATGCGCGCCCTGGAAGCCGCCAAGGAACTTCAGGCTGACGGCGTGGATGTCGCGGTGCTTCACGTTCCCACCATCAAACCTTTGGATGAGCAGACTATTCTGGCGGAAGCCAGAAAGCCGGGACGACTGGTAGTGACTGCCGAGAATCACTCCATCATCGGCGGATTGGGCGAAGCGGTGGCGACCGTGCTGTTGCGCAATGGCGTTACGCCGACGTTCCGGCAAATAGCGTTGCCGGACGCGTTTCTCGATGCTGGTGCGCTTCCGACGTTGCACGATCGCTACGGTATTTCCACCCAGGCTGTGTGCGCACAGATCAAGGGTTGGTTATAGGGTTCAAACCTGCAAGGGACTGAGTGAGTCCCTTGGTAGGAGGGCCTCCTCCGTTCACTGAAAATATTCCCTGAGAGTCTCTAAGCGTCTTCTGGCAGGCTGTTCATCTGATCATCCTGCCTTTCCCTTAGCCCATATTGATGTGATAGCTCCGACCGGACTCTCTGCGAGTCGCTAGACCGATATGAGACTTTCAGCGCAACGGTGAACATGCAGCCGACGAGCGTCTGCTCCTCCGATCTTCAACGGCGACCGCCGACCGCATGACCACGGTGTAACCGAGCTACGTTCTGATCGATGCGGTCTTGGATCGTGCGCAAGGTGTCTCGAGTAATAACCTGTGGGTATAGGTTCTCGGCAATGCTTGCAAACTGGCTCGCCACATCACAAATGCCGTCAATCATTCTGCCTGCGACGTCCGGGGGCACCTCGGCTTCCTCGGCAAGCCGAAGCATTTGCGTGCGGGAAATCGACAGGGCTTCCCCCATCACATCCATCTGGTGATATCCACTTGGCCCCTCGCAGAAGGTCACGTCGTAAGCCGGCGACAGTCTCCACTGACCGTCTTGCGACATGATGTAGGCAAAGTTCTTGGGATGATCGTCTCTGTTGTTGAACGCAACATTGAAGACTGCACGTTCGAAGGCCACCGCCATCTCTCGCACGTCGTTGGTACACATCTGTGTTGCCCGCAAAAAATTGACGTAGTCCAACACCCCCGGAGATTGGTAATTTGCCCCCGTAAAGGCCGCGAGGCTTTGCATGGGTACGCGCAGACCATCCCGGCGGTCAAATCGCTTACTGGCAAACGCTGCCAACCCGTCAGGCAGACTGAAATACTGCGTGTCAGGGGTTTCGATACCGCACATGCGCAGGCACTCGGCGTAGACCATTTCGATTGCGCAAACCTCGGCTTGTTCTTCTTTGGCCGGGAACTTGATCAACCAGGCTTCAAAACCCGGCGTGACGGCAGTGGTAAACCGGCCAGTTTCGGGATCGCGATAGACGAGGGCCTTAGGCCTTGCACCTTGAGGCGAGCCGCCCACCAACAGCAACGTCTGCAGGAACTCGCCACCGTCTCCATGGAGCACTTCCCGCACTTCGGCGGCAAGCTGCTCCAGCGGGATGTGGACATCAGATTCCTGCCCTTCGGGTGCCACGGGCTCAAACGTCATGGCCCCCATTGCATTGCTACCGATGTAGGCCAGCCGTTCCAGTGAGCCGATGCGCGCCGTGGTGAGCCCGCGGCGCCTGAACATACGGTCCATCAGCAACATGCCCCACCCATCCGGCAAGGAGTCGTAAACAGGCCCTGGCAGGTACAGTTGGTGGTCCGGAAAATCTCGGCGCAAGTGAGCCCCCTCCAACGGCAGCGTGTAGGAGGACAGTTCCAAGCCCCTTTGCCTGGCTTCATTGCTGTACTCGAACACGATCAGCGGGCGACCGGTCAGGGCAGTCGTGGAGACCAGCGTGCCCCATTGCCATCGCTCACCCCATCCCTCGTAGAAGACGTTGACCTGCTCAAGCATTGCCGGACTTCCTCTTTGTACGCAGACGATTGGCGCTGTTTTCGTAGCGCCGAATATCCTCGATGCTGTCCAGCTTTGGCAGGAACAGGCCTTCCAGTTCCTTGGTTCGGCCAAGAGCCATCGCCACCCGAACGACGTTCTCGAATCCGACATTGCGCCCGGCTTCAAGGTTGGACACTGTATTTGTGCCGATGCCGGCACGCCCGGCCAAGTCGGCTTGTGTCATATCCCGCGCCAAGCGCTCTGTGCGCAAGCGATCGCAGAGGCGCTTGACGACCTCGCTCGGCTTGCTGAAGCTTAAATCCAACATAACGTGTACCAAGCCCATTCTGTGCCAGTTAGTGCACAAAATTATAGAATTAACGCTCAGCCCCAGCAAGCGACTTAATTCCCTAAAACTGTGTCTTATTGCTTAATTTCTGGTCTTAGGCACAATTTAATGGATTTATCTCATTGAAAGGTGTCAGTTACCCGGATCGTTATTCTTCTTGGGCCCCATCTTCTCCGTCAGCTTCTCGATCAGGTAGGCGTTGACTTTATCCTTGCTCTCAGCTGCTGCCTCAAGAGCTTTGGCGGTTGGCATCTTGTCAGGGCCCTCCGTGACCGTGAGTACAACGTCCTGAAATCGCTTAGTCTTCTCATCCTCGAACTGGGCGTAATTCCTGGAAAGCTGGAGAGCGCCGTACACCGCGCCACTCTTCAAGTGGTCCAATGTAATCGCAGGTTCGTGTTCACTCCTTCCTGCCACCACTCAAAGCTTCCCGCTGCCAGGCCTGGCGCATGAGCTCAATGACTTCTGCGTCCGACGTCTGGGCAAAATCCAAATACCAATAACCGATCGACATCATCCACTCGGGAATGAGTGGGCAAATCACTTCATTCACTTCGCTGCGCAAAGCCTCGACCGTTTCCAGCGGACCAACCGGCACCGCGACAACAATGCGCGCCGGGGACTGCACGCGCACCGCATGGACCGCGGCCATCATGGAGGAACCGGTTGCCAAGCCGTCGTCGACCAGGATCACGATCTGGTCCTTGAGCTGCAATGGCGGACGGTTTCCCCGATACACCTGTTCGCGCCGCGACAACTCCTGCGTTTCCCGCGCGACTACGGCCTCGAAACTGGCACGGTCGATCGGGTGTACCCGCAGTGCGTCGTCATTGAGGATTTGTATGCCGCCGCTGGCAATGGCGCCCATGGCAAACTCCGGATGCGAAGGGACGCCAAGCTTGCGCACCAGCATCAGGTCCAGGCGAACGTCCAGGGCCGTAGCGACTTCGTAAGCCACCGGGACACCACCACGAGGCAAGGCAAGGATGATGACGTCAGCTCTGTTGGTGTATTTGAGCAAGGGCTCGACCAATCGCCGACCGGCCTCGGTGCGGTTCGGCAACGTGGTTTGCAATGAGGGGCTCTGAATCATGGGGAACCTCCTGAGGCATTGATGTGATGGACGATCCTGGTCGCGCCAGATGGCTAGTACGCTGCGGCGGGTCGCCGTCGTTGCGTTACAACGGGCACCTCCGCTGCAGATTCACCATCCTCTGTCAGAGCAACCTTGGCGTTGATATATATCAAGTCCCTTCGTCAGCCAGACATCCGGCAACTCATGCACGCTGGAAAGGGCTGGTGGTGCACCATGGCGTAGCCCGGCGTTTGATCAGGTAGACAACGCCTGAAGCTTGCGATCAAGGTCGATGAAACCATCGGCCTGCCAATCCCAATCCTGGGCTTGGGCTGCATCGGGTGCGGGCGCTCCGCCATACTCCATGGGCCGGTCGATATAGGCCGTCATCAGGCCGCAATCCCTGGCTGCCGCAAGATCGCTGTGGTGGCAGGCCACCAGGCAGAGTTCAGCGGGTTTGATGTCCAATGCCCTGGCCGTGGACAGGTACGCCGCAGGATCCGGTTTGTAGGTTTGCGCGAACTCCGCTCCCAGTAGCGCGTCCCATTGCAAACCGTTGTAGCGGTTCATAGCGATCATCAAGGCCACATTGGCATTGGACAAAGTCACCACCGTAAAGCGCCGACGCAGCAGGGCCAGGCCCTCGGCTACGTCAGGCCAAGGGTCCAGGCGACGCCAGGCATGGGCAAGCGTGTGCAATACCCCGGGGTCAACCTGGTCGACTTCCAGGCCGTAAGCCGTCAACAATTGGACCAGCGTCTCGTAGTGCAATGTGTCCAGGACAACAAAGCCTCCATGCCCCTTGATGCACTCGCGCAACGCTGGCGCATACAACCGGCGCCATTGCATGGCAAATTCCGCGGGGCTGACAGCGGGCAGGTAGGTCGACACGAATGGACTCGCCTCACGTGCGATGCCTGAATGCCAGTCAACCACCGTACCGAACACATCGAATGCCAACGCTCGTGCAAGCGCCATCGCAAGACTCCTCTGCTATTTAGGTCCAGCCTGGCACACCGGCCGCCGAGGCTCTGGAACGCGGGGATCCAATGAGCTTAGCCTTATCCTTTTCATGCGTCATCGATACTGCGCCGCTCCTATAGCTTGTGACTACCCAGCACCAAATACCGCTGCGGTGCTGCCTTGCGCAGTCGCGCCGCGAGGAACACGCCAACCAGCAGCGCTGCGGGGATGAGACCTGAGTCAGGTGCGAGCCGACAACGTGTCGGACAGGCCCTAGATAAACGTCGTGGGATCCTGCTGGGCCTGGAGCGTGGAGACGATCTGGTCAGCCACGACACCGATCACCATCGACCAGACCGATAACGCATAGAAACCCGGACCTACGCGTGCTGTCGCTGGCCAATGAGTTCATCTAGCTGTGCGGCGAATTCGGCGCCTTTGTCGACGGCTGGTTCGTCCAACAGGACATCGACTGGAGCGACGCCGACCGCACTGTGCTGACCCGATACCTGCGCGAGCGTGACATCCACGTGGTGGTCCACAAGTGGTTGCTCATGCATTCACGTCCACGACAGTGCGCCCGCGCACCTTGCCTTCCAGTACCCGAGCGGCAACGGCCGGCACCTCTGCCAAGCCAACCATCTGGGTGGTGCGGGTCAGCTTGCTCAAATCAAGGTCCTGGGCGAGTCGCGACCATGCCTGCAGGCGCACCGCTTGCGGAGCGTTGACCGAATCGATACCGGCCAGGGTCACGTTGCGCAGGATGAAGGGCAGCACCGAGCCAGGCAGATCCGCGCCCTGAGCCAGGCCGAAGGCAGCGACAACACCGCGATATTGGGTCTGTGCCAAAGCATTGGCCAGGGTGTGACTGCCCACCGAATCAATGACGCCAGCCCAGCGTTCCTTGGCGATCGGTGCGCCCGGCTGCGACAAGGTGTTGCGGTCGATAACCTGCGTCGCACCAAGGTCGCGCAGGTAGTCACCCTCCTCTAGTCGTCCGGTCGAGGCGATCACTCGATAACCCAGGCCCGACAGCAGTGCGATAGCCACCGAGCCGGCGCCACCGCTGGCGCCGGTGACCAGGATATCGCCTCGATCAGGGGTCAGCCCGCCATGCTCCAATGCCAGGACGCTGAGCATCGCCGTATAGCCCGCGGTGCCGATGGCCATGGCCGCCTGGGTCGAGAATACTTCCGGGATCTTTACCAGCCAGTCACCGCTCACCCGCGCCTTCTGCGCAAAGCCCCCGTGGTGGGTCTGGCTCAGCCCCCAGCCGTTGACCAGCACACGGTCGCCGGCCTCGAACCCCGGGTGGCTGGACGTCTCGACGATACCGGCGAAGTCGATGCCCGGAATCAGCGGAAACTGGCGAATGACGGGGGAGCGTCCGCTGAGGGCCATGGCGTCCTTGTAGTTCACGGTCGAGAACTCGATCGCGACAGTGACATCACCGGGCATCAGGTCCTCGTCCTTGAAGTCAACCAGCTGGGTCGAGATCGCTTCGCCGGTTTTGGTCGTGAGCAGCGCTTTGAAGGTCATGGTTTTTGTCCTGTTCGTTCAAACGGATGGTCATCGCTGTCAGCGTGCCTGAGCAGGCCATCTGGTTCGAGCTGCAGCGCTCTGCGAATGCCCGTGTCCAGCAAGTGCGCCGGAGCCATGGCCTGGCTCACCACTTTCGTCACTTTTACCCGAACGTCTTCGTACACGTCGAGTCTAGCGTGGGGTTGGAGGGTGTTGCTCTCAAATCGAGTATTGGTATAGCCGGGCTCGACGACCGTGCCCCTGATGCCGTGTGTACGCAATTCGGGATCCAGCGCTTGAGAATAACCTCCCACCGCATGCTTGCTGGCTGAATAGAGGGCAGCATAAGGAACCGGCACGACACCAAGGATAGAGCCGATGTTGATGATGCGGCCAGCGTTTCTCCCGGCGCTTAAATAGATCAGCGCTCATGAAATCAATGAACTGATTAGGCAGAAGACAAAACAGGTGGCGAGGGGGCGTGCTTCCTCGCCATGGGGTTCATGGTTGTCTTGAGTGAGCGCCCGTCGGGACACTGAGCGCTCAATGGTTCAGGACCCTGATCATTCCCTCGGCCCCCCGAACTGCTCTATCAGGCGATCAGATCGGTGACATTAAGGGTATTGACACCCACCAGTTGGATTTCAAAATCCGCGCCCAGATCGCCATTGACGTTGCCGTACAGCACCTGATCGACGAAGCGCAGTTGTCCTGCTGCCGTGAAGTCATTCGAATTTACGAAGCTGAACGTGTCGGCAAACGAGGTCAAGAGATTGGCATCGAGTTTCGACAGATCCAACTTGTCGCCCTGTAGGCTGCTGAAGTCGGAAATAGTGTCACGGGTGGACCCCATGCCCAGCTCACCCAGCGTATTAAAGACAAAGCGGTCGCTTCCAGCTCCACCGGTGAGGCTGTCAATGCCCAGACCGCCGCTCAGTGTGTCATTGCCCCCCCAACCGCTCAGCACGTTGTTGCCGTCGTTGCCGATCAGCACGTTGTCCAGGGCGTTACCGCCGCCCTTGAGGTGAGCGCTGCCGGTCAGCGTGAGGTTCTCCAGATTGGCGCCCAGGCTCCATTTCAGTGAGGAGCGCACGGTATCGATTTCACCGGCCAGGGTGCTGGTTTCGCTGACGATATCCTTGAGGTTGTCGACCACATAAGTGTCGTTGCCGGTACCACCAACAAGCGTGTCGATACCGCTACCGCCGTCCAACGTGTCGCTGCCCCCCCAACCGCTCAGCACGTTGTTGCCATCGTTGCCGATCAGCACGTTGTTCAGGGCGTTACCACCGCCATTGAGGTGAGCGCTGCCGGTCAACGTGAGGTTCTCCAGATTGGCGCCCAGGCTCCATTTCAGTGAGGAACGCACGGTATCGGTTTCGCCAGCCAGGGTGCTGGTTTCGCTGACAATATCCTTGAGGTCGTCGACCAAGTAGGTGTCATTCCCCGCGCCACCGATCAGTGTGTCCTGTCCGACTCCACCGTTCAGCACGTTGTTGGCGGCGTTACCAGTCAGCACATTGTTCAGGGCATTGCCAATGCCGTTAATAGGGGCGGAACCGGCCAGGATCAGGTTTTCCACGTTGGCGCCCAGCGTCCAGCTCACTGAAGAGCGCACGGTGTCGATTTCGCTGGCCAGGGCGCTGGTTTCGCTGACGACATCCTTGAGGTTGTCGACCACGTAAGTGTCATTGCCTGCACCACCAGTCAAGTTATCGATACCGCTGCCGCCATCCAGGGTATTGGCGCCGGCGTTACCGTCGATGCGATTGTTCAACGTGTTGCCCGTGCCGTTGATATTGGCGCTTGCGCCCAGCCTCAACGTCTCGATGTTGGCACCCAGGACGTAGCTGACGGACGAAATGACAGCATCGATTTCGCTGGCCAAGGTGCTGCTTTCCTGCACGCTGTCACCGATGTTATCGACGACGTAAGTGTCGTTGCCAGCCCCGCCGATCATCGTATCCTCGCCCGCGCGACCGTTCAGAACGTTGGCCAATGCATTGCCGATCAGTGTGTCGTCATTGGCCGAGCCGAATGCGTTTTCAATTTTGGCACCGTAGGCGATCGCCAATCCTTCGCTGAAGGCCGTTTGAGTGTCGAGCTCCAGAAACGATTGGCCGATCTTACTGAACTGGCCTTCATTCAGGTTGATGCGGACCGCTGCCAGCTGATTGCTCGCGTCGATCGTGTCAATACCACCCGCGTCCCAGATCGTCTCGAAAACCGATTGGCTGGGCTCCCAGCGATACGTGTTATTGCCAGTCTGCCATTGAGTGTTGGCCCCATAGAGACTTTGGATGGCGGCAATATCCAGCACCATGGGAGTGGTGGGCTCATAAGAATACGAGGTGTTGTAACTCATGATCGTATTGCGAACGTCATCGAACTGAGCTGCAAGCACCGTGGTGTTTGACAGACTTTGGGAGAACGGATGCTTGAGACCAAGTGCATGGCCGATCTCATGCATAAAAACCAGGTAGTCGTAAGTGCCCTTGTCCGGGGTTGGGTTGTTCGTCACTGGCCCGAGCCAGACATCACCGCCGCTGGGGGTATCGGCAGGGAAATAGCCCCAGGCTGCGGTGTCGCTCTCCATATTCAGATAGCCGCCGAACCGCAGGTCGCCTACGGTGGTGGTGGATTCACTGACCTGGGTGAATTTGATATTGGCAACCGAGCCCCACAGGTCGAGCGCACTGGTAATACCACTTTGCTGGGCTGACGTCAGGACGTAGCTGGCCTCATACTCATTGTCACTGCTGTAGTAGCGGGCAAAACGCGAAGTCTCAGTCATGAAACTGTACGTCAGGGGTGTGGTGAACGTACCGGTACTCCAGGTATTGCCCATCCAATAGGTACCAACCAGCAAGCTGTCGACTTGTGCATTGCCGGTCAGCGTTGCCGACGAAGTGTATGAATAACCAACCGGAGTGGGCATATGAAATCTCCTGTGAGCAATCTGCGGCCTTCCGAAATGCGGCCGCTACAATGGGTTATTTTGCATTAGAAACAAAAAAAGTGATATCACATAGCCACTCTCTTCAAGCTTGAATCCAACCAGCTATGGCGCAACCAACCACTCATTGGCCCGGCGAATATCCCCTTCTCCCAATCTTCCGCTCCAGCGATGCAGCACCAGCAAGCTGGTCACGAACTTGTATTGGGACTGATAGAAATCACGCCGCGCACGAAACTCGTCCTTGATACTGTCCAGCACATCGACCGCATTCTTGACGCCATAGCCGAAGGCTTTTTCCGTGGCGACCCGAGACTTTTCAGCCGACTCCAGCGCCCGCCGTGTAGCCTTGATCCGGCTGAGCTCGGCCGTCATGCCGAGATAAGCAGTGCGGGTTTCCTTGATGACCTGGCGACGCAAGGCTTCCAGCTCCTGCTGGGCGGCTTCCTTGTCACTTTCGGAACTCGATACCCGTGCACGGGTGGAACCGCCGCTGTAGAGCGGCATCTGTAAATCCAGGGAGGCAACGAGGTTGTCCGAGCGAGGCGTCACGGCGCCTTCATAGCCAATGTCACTGCGTTGCGCCGTCAAATTCAGGCCCAGCCGGGGAAGATGCCCTGCCTTGTTTTCAGCGATGGCCGCCTCGGCGGCGAGGACACTGTGCTCCCGGGCGTGCAGCGCCGGGTTGCTGTCGAGCGCCGTCTGCACCCAGTAGTCCTGCGCTTGCGCTGGCAGGATGAAGGCTGGATTGTCGCCGATGCGCTTGAACCGCTCGCTGACATCGCGCCCCACCAGTTCGGAAATCGCTTCACGACTGACCAGGACTTTGTTGCTGGCTTCGATCTCGTCAGCCTTGAGCGCATCCACTCGCGCCTCAAGGTCGAGTGTGTCGGTCACCATCGCCATCTGCCGCGCGTACAAGGCCTTGACTCGCTTGAGGTTACGCTCGGTCGCCTCCAGCTCGCTGCGCACCAGCGACAACTCGTCCTCCGCAGCAAGAACGGCGAAATAACGCTCGGACAAATCAATGCTGGCCTGCACCCGCGTATCGACCGACTCGTAGCCACTCTGCCGGGCCAACTCAAGGTACTTCTGGTAACTGCGCCAGACCTGGGGATCGTAGATCACCTGATTGAGCATCACGGCCATGCGTTTGCCGTTGTACTGGATACGGTCCAGGTCGTCGTCGCGCCGGCTGCGGTTGACACTGCCGCTGGCGTTGAGCTGTGGCAATAGTTGACCAAAGGCCGCGCGTTCCTTGCCCTCGCCGCTTCGAACCAGGGCTTGTGCCCGCAGGACACGCGGATCAGCCCCCTGCGCTTCCTGGTGCAGTTGCCACAGGTCGACATAAGTATCATCAGCGAGCGCTCCCAGCGGCAGGAGGGCCAGGCACATCGTGATCAGGAACTTCATCTCAGTCCTCGATCAACGAACGGGCGAACACATTGCTCGCCGGCTGTATCAAGTATTGCAACAGCGTCCGCGCGCCCGTATTGACCAGCACTTCGACCGGCATTCCCGGCACCAGGGTAAGGTTGCCCAATGTCTGGCGCCCTTTGTCCGTCAAGGCCACGCGTGCCAGGTAATAAGCCGTGCCTGTGTCCTTGTTGATCAGACGGTCGGCGGAAATCTGCACCAACTGCCCCTCGATGACAGGCGTGGTGCTGCTCTTGAACGCGCTGAAGCGAATGTCCGCCAGCTTGCCCAACGCGATGCGGTCGATGTCCATCGGCGACACCTGCGCCTCGATGATCAGCTCTTCGTTGGCCGGGACGATGTCCAATAGCGCAGTGCCTGGGCTGACCACGGCGCCGAGGGTATGGACCGTCATGCCCATGACCATTCCGGACTCGGGCGCGAGGATATCGGTACGTTGATCGCGGTCCCGCAGGGTGGCCAGTCGCTCGCGCAGTTCGTACACTTTGGTCCGTGCATCGCCCAACAGGCCGGCGACTTCACTGGCGAAGGTCTTTTTCAACTGCAGTATCTTCAATCTCGCCTCGTCGATATGGACATGCGCTTGCGCAATCTCGGACTGGCTTTCAGCTATTTCGGTTTGCAGGCGAGAGAGGCTGCGCTCCTGCTCGCGCAGTCGCTGTTTGTCCACGAAGCCTTCGGCAAGCAGTGCCCGCAAATCGACTATTTCTTCTTGATAGGAAGCCGCCAGCGCTTGCTTGCTGGCGATGATGGCCTTGAATCCGCGAATCTGTTCTTCGATTTGTCCGATGGTCTTCTCTTGCAAGCCGATTTCGCCCAGCAACGAGGTCCGTCGGGTCTGGAAGATCCGGGCCTCACTGTCGCGGGCTTCTTGCACCCGTGGGTCCGCGGGATCCAGGGCAGGCACCGCCAGAGGCTCGGGCAATGCGTCACGCTCAGCCTCCAACCGGGCCTGCAATTGAAGCGCGGCAATCAACTGGCTGCGCGTCGTTTCCATTTCCGAACGGGCCTGGGTGTTGTCGAGCACCAGCAACACATCGCCGGTTTTGACCAGGTCACCATCATGCACGCGCAGTTCGCGCACGATGCCGCCCTCAAGGTGCTGCACCGTCTTGCGGTAGCTTTTGACCGTGACCACGCCCGGCGCGAGTGCCGAGCTGTCGAGCGGGGCCAACGCAGCCCAGCCACCGAACAGGCCAAAGGTGACCAGCAGCATGAGGTAGCCGACGCGCCTTACCGGTGTGTCATCGACAAGCAACGCGGTGGACGAGTGTTTGCTGTTTTGCATGAAATCGCTCATCCGCTTCCTACGGTTGAATCGCGGCAGCCTGGCGGGCCGCGGGCGTCGCATCGCGCAAGCGGGCCAGGACCTGGTCCCGCGGCCCGAACAGACTCAGTTCGCCATGATTGAGCACCAACAATTTATCCACCTGCGCCAATACCCCAGGTCGATGGGTAATGACAAACACCGTGGCCCTGCTCTGCCTGAGTTTTTGCAGCGCCTCGGCGAGCATTTTTTCGCCGGCCTCATCCAGGTTGGAGTTGGGTTCATCGAGCACCACCAGGCGCGGCTCACCGTACAAGGCGCGCGCCAGGCCGATACGTTGCCGCTGACCGCCGGACAATCCACCGCCATTGGCACCGATCACCGTGTCGTAGCCATCGGGCAATTGCAGCACCAGCTCATGCACACCCGCCATGCGCGCGGCAGCGACCACGGCAGGTGCGTTCACCGGGCCGAAGCGGGAAATGTTCTGGCTGATGGTGCCCTCGAACAACTCGATGTCCTGCGGCAGATAGCCGATGTACGGGCCCAACTCCTCCCTACGCCATTGGCTGATGTCCGCGCCATCCAGGCGTACGGTGCCGGCCAGGCTTGGCCAGACGCCGAGCAGTGCCCTGGCCAGGGTCGACTTCCCAGCGCCGCTGGGACCAATGATGCCCACTGCTTCACCCGCGGCGACCTGAAAGCCCACGCCGCGAATAATCGGCTTGCGAGCATCGGGGGATCCGGCCGAAAGGCCCTCGACGCGAATCGCCCCCTCAGGTGCCGGTAGCGGCATGCGTTCAGGCTCGGCGGCAATCTTGAACAGCAATTCGTGCAGCCGGGCATATTGCGAGCGGGCCCCCAGAAAGCCTTTCCATACACCGATCAACTGATCGATGGGCGCCAGCGCGCGCCCTAGCAAAATCGAGCCGGCAATCATCAGCCCAGACGAAATCTCGTGATTGATCGTCAGATAGGCGCCCAGGCCCAGCACCAGCGACTGGACGATCTGCCGGAATGTCCTGGACACCGATGTCATGGTTGCGGCGCGGTCGCTGGCCAGGCTTTGCAGCGCAAGGACCTTGTGGGCTCGTCCACTCCAGTGCTGGCGCAGGCTGGCAAGCATGCCCATGGATTGCACCACTTCAGCGTTGCGCAAGCTCTTGTTGGTGAAGGCGGTGGCCGCCACCTGTTCGCGGTTGGCGGCCTGCAGCGGTGAGTGGGTAAGCTTTTCGTTGGCAAAGGCCAGCGCGCCCAACAACGCTGCACTCACGACCCCCATCCAGCCGTACCAGGGATGAAACATGAACATGACAGCCAGGTAGATCGGGATCCACGGCGCGTCAAAAAATGCAAACAGGCCGTTGCCTGTCAGGAACTGGCGCAAACCATTCAAGTCGCTCAAAGGCTGGGCCGTGGCATTCATGCCACTGGTATTGAGCGCCTGCTTGAAACTGGCGTCGAACAGACGCTGGCTCAGCAGCGTGTCCAGGCGAGTGCTGATCCGCACCATGATTCGCGAACGGACCCACTCCAAACCACCCAGGGTGATCATCAACAGCAACATGATCAGCGTCAGCATCAACAGGGTCGACAGGCTGGCGCTGCCTACCGCGCGGTCATACACCTGCAGCATGTAGAACGAAGGAACCAGCATCAGCAAGTTGACGAAAAAACTGAAAAAACCAACGGCAAGAAAACTACCTTTGCAGACGGCAAGGGCGCCTTCCAGTTCGGTCCTGGCGTGGGCTGACATGGTTCATCACCTGAGGTCCGATTCTGGTCAAACCTGAAAAATCACAAGGGCACAGGCGCACGAACGCCTGGAATATCGTTCGGCGGGACACCACTGGAGCGCCCGCACAATCGGATCTACCGCGCTGTATCGGCACGGTTTTGCAGTTCTTAAGGAAAAATCGAAATTGGCGTGACGGGTGATACGCCGCGCGGGATGGCCCTTCGCGGCGGGCGACACCAGATCAAATGCTCAAGCCTCAGCCTCCCAACGACGAAACAACACACTGGCATTGACGCCACCGAACCCGAACCCATTGGAAAGCGCATGGGTAATCGGCATCTTCCTGGCCTTCAGGCCAACCAGATCAAGCCCAGCGGCGGCTTCGTCAGGATTAACCAGGTTCAGGGTCGGCGGCACGATCTGGTCACGCAGCGCCAATACCGTGAAAACCGCTTCAATGCCCCCGGCCGCGCCCAGCAGGTGGCCGGTAGCCGATTTAGTCGAGGTAATCGCCACCCCGGATTCCGTGCCGAACACCGAACGAATCGCCGCCAGCTCCCCGCTGTCGCCGACCTGGGTAGAGGTCGCGTGGGCATTGATATGCTGCACGTCGGCCGGACTGACAGCAGCCTGGCGCAGCGCCTGTTCCATTGCGCGGCGGGCGCCGTTGCCGTCTTCCGGGCCAGCCGTCAGGTGGTAGGCATCGGCGCTGGTGCCATAGCCGACCAGTTCCGCCAGGGGCTTGGCCCCACGCGCCAACGCGTGTTCCAGCGACTCGATCACCAACAACCCCGCGCCTTCGGCCATGACAAAGCCGTCGCGATCACGGTCGAAGGGGCGCGACGCTTCCTGCGGGCGTTCGGCAAAACCGGTGGAGAGCGCCCTGGCCGCCGCGAAACAACCCAGGGTCACGCGATCGATCGCCGCCTCGGTACCGCCACAAATGGCAATGTCCGCCTCCCCGCTCCGGATCAGCCGGGCCGCATCGCCGATGGCCTGGACGCCGGCGGCACAGGCAGTTACCGGTGCGCCGAGCGGGCCTTTGAGGCCATGCCGGATGGACACGTGGCCGGCCGCCATGTTGGCGAGAAACGCCGGTGCAGAGAACGGTGACAGCCGACGCGGCCCCCGCGAGTCGGTGGTGCGTACGGCATCGGCAATGGCGCCAAACCCACCCACGCCCGATGAAATGATCGTCGCGGTGCGTTCCTGGTCGACGGCTTCAGTCGGATGCCAGCCCGCCTGCTCCAGGGCCTCATGGGCGGCCACCAGCGCAAACTCGATGAAGCGATCCATTTTCTTGCGATCCTTGGGCGGGATGACGCGTTCGGGGTCGTAACCCGCGCTGGCGTCTTCCTCCAACGACGGCACCTGGCCGCCCACGGCCACACCGGTACCCTCGGTGATATCGCCAGGCAGGATACGAATGCCGGAGCGGCCGGCCAGCAACCGCTGCCATACCTCTTCTACACCGCAGCCCAGGGGGCCGACAATGCCGACACCCGTGACGACGATTCGCTTTTGACCTTCGGGAGTACTCATAAGAACCTCTTCATTTCGGTGGGCGCTCACTGGCAGCCACGCGCGAACACTCGCTTATACCAGCCGTACTGTTTCCATTGGAGCAGGCTGGACTGGACGGATCTTGAACCAGATGGAATACATTGCCGGCAGGAACACCAGGGTCATGAGGGTGCCGACGAACGTACCGCCGATCAGCGTGTAGGCCAACGTACCCCAGAACACCGAGTGCGTCAGGGGAATGAACGCCAGGATCGCCGCCAGCGCCGTCAACAGCACGGGGCGGGCCCGCTGTACGGTGGCTTCGATGACAGCATTGAACGGATCCAGCCCTTCTTGGGCGTTGTGATGGATCTGCCCGATCAGGATCAGCGTGTTGCGCATCAGGATGCCCGACAGTGCGATCAGGCCGACCAGGGCATTGATGCCGAACGGCTGTTGGAATATCAGCAGTATAGGCACCACGCCAATCAGTCCCAAGGGCGCGGTTAAGAACACCATGAGCATCGCCGAGATCGAACGCACCTGGACAATGATGATCAGCAGCGTCAGCGCCACCATGATCGGCAGCAGGGGCAGGATTGCTTGGTTGGCCTTGCCCGATTCCTCGATAGCCCCTGCCTGCTCGATCCGGTAGCCGTCAGGAAGCGTGTCGAGGATCGGCTGCAATAGCACGAGCATCGCGCTCGATACGTCTGGTGGCTGCAAACCTTCGGCGATGTCGCCGCGCACGGTGATGGTCGGCGTACGATCGCGCCGCCGAAGGATCGGATCCTCCATGCGTACATCCACCTCGCCGACCTGGGACAGCGGGATACGCTGCCCGGCGGCCCCTACCAGCGTAAAGCCTTCGATCCGGGCAGGGTCAAGACGGATGTCACCGGCGGCTCGACCAACGACCTGCACCGAACGGATGTCCTCACGAACCGCCGTGATCGGCACCCCGGCCAGCAGGAATTGCAGTTGCTCGGCGACGGCACTGGATGTCAGTCCGACCGCCTGCAGGCGATCCTGATCCAAGTTGAAATGCAGCGTCGGCACCAGCGGCCCCCAATCGGTGTTGACCGTCCTCATCATCGGGCCGGCTTGCATGACGTCCTGTACGCGTGCGGCAATCTCCCGCAGTTTCGTCGGATCAGGCCCCATCACCCGGTAGGCCACCGGAAACGGTGAATACGGCCCGAACACAATCTGGGTCGCCCTGACACGGGCCTCTGGGGCAAGCCCTGCGGCAACCGCTTCGCGAAGACGGAACTTGAGGGTTTCCCGTGCCTCCTGGCTGTCCGTCAGCACGACGATCTTGGCGAACGACGGATCTGGGAGTTCTGGCGCCATTGCCAGGAAGAAACGCGGCGCGCCCTGTCCGATATAGGCGGTGACGATTTTCGCTTCCGCCTGTTTTTGCAGCCAGGCTTCGACCTTGGCCGTGGCGGCGCTGGTCTGCTCGATGGAAGTTCCATAGGGCATTTGCACCTCGACCATGACCTCGGGACGGTCAGAAGTCGGAAAGAACTGCTTTTTCACCAGGCCCATGCCCAGGACGGCCACGACAAACAGCGTGATCACCGTACCGGCCACCAGCCATTTGTGGCCGATGACCCGCGTCAGGACCTGGCGGAAGCGATTGTAGTGGCGGGTGTTGTAAATGGCGGCATGTCCGCCCTCGACCGGTTTGATGTCCGGCAACATTTTCACCCCCAGGTAAGGGGTAAAAGCCACCGCGACCACCCAGGAGGCGATCAGGGCGATGCCGACGATCCAGAACATGTTGCTGGTGTATTCGCCAGCGGTCGATTGGGCAAAACCGTTGGGCATGAAGCCAATCGCCGTCACCAGCGTACCGGACAGCATCGGTGCAGCCGTGTGACTCCAGGCATAGGCCGAGGCTTTGATCCGGTCGTAGCCCTCCTCCATTTTCACCACCATCATTTCGATCGCGATGATCGCGTCGTCCACCAGCAGCCCGAGCGCCAGGATCAGCGAACCCAAGGTGATCCGGTCAAAGTTCTTTCCGGTAGCCGCCATCACCACAAACACGATGGCCAGTGTCAACGGTACGGCCGCTGCGACCACAACGCCTACACGCCAGCCCATGCTGAGAAAGCACACGAGCATCACAACCAGCAGCGCGACAAAAAACTTGACCATGAACTCGCCGACGGCCGAATCGATGTTCACGGCTTGATCGGTCACCTTGGTCAGCGTCATGCCCAGCGGCATGTCTTCATTGATCTTGCTCGTCTCGGCATCGAGCGCCTTGCCCAGATCGAGGCCGTTCCAACCCTCGCGCATGATCACGCCCAGCAACAACGCCTCTTCGCCATTGTTGCGCACCAGGAAGGTGGCCGGATCTTCGTAGCCACGTTCAACCGTCGCCACGTCCGAGAGCTTCAACGTGCGCCCCTGGATTGTCAGCGGCGTGTCGCGGATTTTCTCCAAGGTATCGAAGGCCCCCTCCACCCGCAGGAAAACCTGTGGCCCTTTGGTTTCGATGGAGCCGGCGGGCGTCAGTACGTTCTGGCTGTTCAGTGCGGCGAAGATGTCCTGGGGGGAGACCCCCAAGGTCGCCAGCCGGTCATGGGAAAAGGAAATGAAAATGCGCTCGGCCTGTTCGCCGATGATGTTGACCTTCTTCACCCCCGCCACATGCAACAGGCGCTGGCGCAACACCTCGGCATCACGCACCAGCAGGCGCTGCGGCTCACCCTTGGCCTTGAGGGCAAACAGCGCAAACGTCACGTCCGAGTACTCGTCGTTGACCAGTGGCCCGATCACCCCCGCCGGCAACTTGGTGGCTTCGTCGTCGAGCTTCTTGCGCGCCTGGTAGAACTCTTCCTGCACCTGTGAAGGCGGCGTGCGGTCCAGTAGCGAAACCATGGTGAAAGCCAGGCCGGGACGAGTGTAGGTTTCCGAGCGGTCGTACCATTTCAACTCCTGCAGGCGTTTTTCCAGGGGCTCGGCGACCTGGTCCTGCATCTCCCGCGCCGTCGCCCCCGGCCATGCAGTAATGACGGTCAGTTGCTTGACCGTGAACGGCGGATCCTCCGCGCGGCCAAGCTTGAAGAACGCCAAGGTCCCGGCGACGGCGATCAGGAAAATCAGAAATACCGTGATGGCGCGCTCGCGCACGGCGAGCGCCGAAAGATTGAAGCTCATTGGCGGGTCCCCGCGACGTTCACATCGCCCGGTGCAAGCAGCCGGACGGGCTCGCCTTCACGCAACAGATGTGCACCCAGGGCGACAATCCGCTCACCAACGTTGAGACGGCCTGCAACGCGCGCCGCGTCGTCGCTCAAGCCCAAGACCTGGACGGGACGCCAAGTCACTTTTGCCGGCTCGCCGTCGATGACCCACACGCCAGTGCCATTGCCGGGGTCGTACAGCGCCGCAATCGGCACTTGCAGCACCGGCCCCTGGGCCACGCCCTCGGCGATACGCAGTGTGACGGTCGAGCCCAGCGGTGCATTAGCCAGGGCGCCCTCCAGGACATAGCGCGCTTCAAAGGTACGGGTCACCCGGTCAGCCGAATCGGAAAGCAGCCTGAGCCTGGCGGTGACCGCCCCGCTGGTGCTGCCATACAGCGTCGCCTGGGCACTGGACCCGACGGCTGGTCGCAGGGTCTCGGGCAGTTGCACGACGGCTTCGCGCTGCCCGGCTCGCGCCAGTCGGACCACCGGTTGACCCGGACTGACGACTTGCCCCGGTTCGGCGAGCGTTTCCATCACCACACCATCGGCGTCGGCTAGGAGCACTGCATAGCCGGACGCATTGCGGGCCACGTCGGCTTGCGCCTCGGCGGCGCTGAGCTGCGCCTTCGCGGTATCGGAGGCGGCTTTGATCTGGTCATAGCCCGACGCCGAAATCGCCCCGGCGGCCACCAGTTCGCGATATCGAGCTTCATCGTCCGCGGTCTGCTTGGCCCGGGCGCGCGCGGCCGTGACAGCCTCTTGCTGGGCTCGCGCCTGCAAGCCCAGGTCGATGGGGTCCAGACGCATCAGCGGCTGGCCTTTCTTGACCGCCTGACCGGCATCCACCAACCGCTCCAGGACCTTGCCTGACACACGAAAACCCAGGTCGCTCTGGACGCGGGCCGCCACGACGCCAGTGAAAGAGCGAGCGCCGACGGAGGAACCCTGCACCTGCGCAACCCTCACCAGAGGAGCAAGCGTGCGCGGATCGGTGGCAGTGGATGAGTCGCCGCACGCCGTGAGGACAAGAGGCAACAAGCAAGCGGCAAGGGTGACAGGTCGGAGCCGGAGCATAGGTTCCCTTTACTGGACAGAGGATGGGGAACCCATTCTTGCGCTCGTGACCAATACTGTCAATGGTCACCAATTGAAGTTTTGTTTTTGGCCCTGTTGGCTCACGGATAATCCCCGGTAAACAAAGGGCCTTGGATCCACGAAGCGGACTTCATAACCAATTGACAGACTGTGACCATTCTATAATATGGTCACAAATGTCGATCCCGAGGAAACCGCAATGCCTCCCCTCCGCCCCCTTGCTTTATTAGTAAGCGTCAGCTTGATGGCCGGCTGCGCGGTCGGTCCGGACTATCAGCGTCCCAACGCTGTCCTGTCGGATCGTTTCCTGGGCCAGCCTTCTGTCGAGCAAAGGAGCGGTACAACACAGGCCAGCCTCACCACCTGGTGGGAGGGGTTTGGCGACCCGGTGCTGAGCGACTTTATCGCCAAAGCCCTGGAGCAGAACCTTGAGCTCGCCCAGGCGTCGGCGCGCGTTGCTCAGGCGCGGGCCGGCCTTGGTGCAGCCAACGCCGCCTTGTTGCCCTCGGGAAATATCAGTGGCCAGGCCGCACGCGCCTATCAATCCGTCGAGACGCCGCAGGGCCAATTGCTCAACTCGAACCCTGGTTTTGATCGGTACGGGAACAGCTACGAGCTGGACCTCGGCGCGAGCTGGGAACTGGATGTCTTTGGCGGCCTGCGACGCGGACGCGAAGCTGCATTGGCCGAATACCAGGCCTCCGAGGCCGGAGCCGCGGCGACAAGGCTGGCCGTGGCCGCGCAGACCGCAGACATCTACATCACCCTGCGCGGCTTGCAAGCGCGGCTGGATATTGCGAACCACCAGGTCAAGACCCAGCAGGACCTGCTGGAAAAAGTCCAGTTGCTCTACAGCAAAGGGCTCGCCGCCAGCTATCAGGTCCGCCAGACCGAAGGCGCGCTTGCCCAGGTCCAGGCAACGGTACCGGTCCTGCAAACCGGGCTGGACGCCGCCATGAATGCGCTGGATGTCATGCTCGGCACGCCGCCAGGCACTCACCGCCCGCAACTGACCGAGACGGGTAGCATCCCCCTGCCCCCACAAATCAGCGAGATGGGTACGCCGGCTGATCTACTGCGCCGCCGGCCAGACCTCATCGTCGCCGAGCGCCGTCTCGCCGCCTCCAATGCCCGTATCGGCGAAGCCGTCGCCGAGTACTATCCGAAATTTTCCCTCAGCGCGTTGCTCGGCAGCGCCACTGCGGTCTCTGCCGGGCACCTTTTCTCCGGCGGCGCCAGCCAGGCGTCGGGCGCGCTGGGACTGCGCTGGAGGCTGTTCGATTTTGGCCGGATCAACGCCCAGATCGACCAGGCCAAGGGACAGGAAGCCGAAGCGCTGGCTGCTTATCGCCAGTCCGCGTTGCGCGCCACCGAGGATGTCGAGAATGCCTTCTCCGCCTTGGTCAACCGAGAAGCCCAGGCCACGACACTCACCACAGGCGAAGCGTCATTGAGCGAGGCGCGTCGATCATCCTTTATTGCCTATCAGAAAGGCACGGCCAGCCTGATCGATGTCCTCAACGCCGACCAGACACTGCTCCAGGCATCCGATGCCCGGGCACAAGCACGGACGGAATCGGCACGGGCGGCGGTCGCAGCATTCAGAGCCCTCGGTGGCGGCTGGCAAGCGCCACAGCCACCGCAGCCGGTAGCGAGCCGATGATCAGGCAATCACCACTATTTTCAATCTTTACAACCGGAGTCCAGCCACATGAAAACCAACGAGAATTCCTGGGTGCTCATCACGGGCGCTTCAAGCGGCTTTGGCGAGGAGTTCGCCCGGCAATACGCAGCACAGGGAAAATCCCTCGTCCTGGTAGCCCGCAGGCTGGACAAACTGGAAGCGCTGTCAAAAGAACTGCGCGAGCGTTTCGGCACCGAGGTGATCACCGAACAAGTCGACCTGTCGTCGATTCCGGCAGTCATCGACCTGCACAAGCGACTGGTTCAACAGGGTATTGCAGTCGATGTGCTCATCAACAACGCCGGCCATGGATTGCAGGGCCCGTTCCTGGACCACGCCATTGACCAATCCCTGGCAATGATCGATCTGGACATCGCCAGCCTGACCACCATGACTCGCCTCTTTGCCCAGGACATGCGCATCCGCCGCCGCGGCCACATCTTGCAGGTCGCCAGCTTGCTTTCCTATCAAGGCGTGAAAAATTTCGCGGTCTATTCAGCGGCCAAGGCCTACGTGCTTCGCTTCTCCGAGGCGCTGCACCAGGAACTCAAGGGCGACGGTGTCGTCGTGACCGCGCTGTGCCCAGGTATGTCGGATACCGGGTTTGCGCAGAGTGCCAACCAGACCCTCACGCCAGCGCTGAAGATGGTGATGATGCAACCCCAACCAGTGGTTCGCGCAGGCATCCGCGCGCTGCAAGCCGGGCGCATGAGTGTGGTGCCCGGCTTCGGCAACAAGGCGCTCACGGTGTTGACCTGGGCCACACCACGCCGATTTCACCAGCGTCTCATGGCGAATGTCATGGGGGTATGAATGCGATGCGGCGAAGGACCGGGAACTGCAAGGGCTCCCGGCACACGCCCTATTGCGCTAGAAGCGATAGCTGACTGAAGTACCAAAACCGCTGGCACTGTTCCGGTATTTGGAACTGTATGCGCCACGGGTCGACGAGGTTTCGTTGATGCGCACGCTCTCTTCCTGCAAGTAGGAGTAAGCCACGTCGATCGTCACCTCTTCCACAGGCGTCCAGCCGGCACCGAAGCTGAGCACCGTGCGGTCGCCGGTTGGTATCCGAGGCCCACGGTTGGTGTTGTTGGCGGGCGACTGGTCGACCGACAAGCCCGCGCGCAAGACCCATTGATCGTTGAGTTTATACGCGGCACCGATGGCATGGGCCCAAGTATCATGCCAGTCCTGTTCTTCGCTGACGGTGCCCAGCGCGCCGCTCAGCAGCGCAGGCAAGCCGGAGTTCTCGATGGTCAGCTCCTTGAAGCGGCTCCAGCGCGTCCAGGTACTTCCCAGGTACATCGTCCAGTCGTCATTGAGCTGATGAGTGAGCGAGATGTCCACTGACTCCGGAGTATCCACGTCCAACGACGCGTCATAGCTGCGGCCACTTACCCCCAACACACTGAAAATGCCACCCGTGAGCTTGGACTTGGCATCCAGGTGGTAACTGACCTTGGAGTGGTAAGTCAGCCCCAGGCGAGTCTGGTCCGTCGCCTGCACCAGGATGCCGGCGTTGAAGCCGAGCGCCGTATCGTCGCCGTTGCTTTTCAGCTTCCCATCGTTGCTGCCGGGACTGAGGGGATTGGGCACCATCCCGGAGATCTCACCGCTGATCCGGTTGATGGTCGGACCAAACCCGATCGACACCTTGTCGTTGAAGGCATAGCTGACGGTAGGCTGGAAAGTCAGCGTCGTCACTTCGCTTTTATTGCCGTAATAACGCCCGGCAAAGTCGCTGCCATAATCGGTGATCAAACCAAATGGCACATAAAAGCCAACGCCGACAGCCCAATGCTCATCCACCGGCTTGACGTAGTAACCCATCGGCACCGTGGTGGTCGGCACCATGTCACCGTCCTCTCGGCCACCGAAAGTGCTGCGGGTCTGGCTGATATCGCTCTGGGTAAACAGTGTCGCAGCGCCCAGGCTGACCTGCTCTTTCTTCAAGCGAGACATGCCCGCCGGGTTGCCGAAGACAGTACTGGCATCTTCAGCGGAAGAGGACCGCCCGGCAAAACCCGCGCCCATCCCACTGATACTTTGTTCGTTCAGCGCGAAGCCGCTGGCAAACACTTGGGACGTTGCAAGCGCAACGGCGAGACTCATGGGGGTCTTGAGCAAGATTCTTTTCATTATTAGGACTCTAGGAACAATTGCTGGGGGATGGAACGGTTTGTTTTTCTATTAGGTAAAAATCGCCACGGTCTGGCGCGCCCAAAGCACTCGCCGACCGCTTTCGTCCCAGATTTCCATATCTTGCAAGGAGTAGCCCTCCGAAGCCTGCTGGCTGAAGGCGCTGATGAGAAACCATTCGCCGGCCACGGCGGGCTGCGGCAGATCGATTGTCCAGGAAGCCGAGCTGATGGCTGCCGGCTCTGTGAAGCAGGTCATCGCGGCGGGCGGCAGACTGTCAGCGAGGGCGATCAAAGCCACCGCCGGGTCTACCCCCTGGGCATCCAGGTGACGAACCCACATCAGCAACTCGGGATCTGTAGCCCCGGACACCGGCAATGACCCACCCGCAGGGCGCATTTCGAAGTTGAAGGCGCAGGCAGGCGCAATGGTGTTGTCCAGCGCCAGCGTGGCGTACCGCGACGCCTGCTCCACCAACGGGCATCCCCATGCCTCATGGGTAATCCTGCTGGCGCGTGGCTGAGCGAACAGCAAGGTCGTGCGCAACGCCAGCTCATCGCCCGACTTGCAGTCGACAGACACCGAAGTCACGGACCGCCCTTCGCGCAACACGCTTGTATCGAACGTCTGGGCTTGCGTGACCGGACCTATGAATGAAACCTGCGCAGACTTGAACGGAGGAAAGCCCTGTGGGCGCTCGCGCAGAACCGTTTCCAACGACAACGCCGCCGAAAGACCACCGAAGATCGTCCGGCCCTGCTGCCAATTGGCTGGAGCAACGAACGGCACGCTCGGATCAAACTGCGCCAGCACCTGAGCAAAACTGGTCATTTAGACGTCCTCCGACGGCCTGAACGTGAACCCGCAGAAGCATCGCAAGAAGGATCACTTGAAAGTCGATGCCATACTTATTCACGTGACCATTATTGTCAATAGTCACTAAACAGGCAAAAAGAGACCGATCGGTCAGGTACAACCGGAAGGCAAGGAAGTCGTTTCTGAATCGGGACGGCCGCTCGTCGCAGCCGTCCCTCAGGGCATCAGGCTACGCAGGATGAGGTTGGCGGTCAGCGTCGGCGCCACCTCGACATGATCGAGGCTGTACTGCAGCAATAGAGGATTGACGAAAGGTCGAAGGGTCAGGTGTATCGCTTCGACGGTTTCATCCAACGGCGTCTTGCGTTCGAACTCACCGCTTTCGCGCCCTTCCCGTACGACCTGCACCACGAATTGCTTGATCCGTGCGTCATACACCAGGGAGCTGGGCCAGCGCTCCGACGCGGAGAATGCGGCAATGTCGTAGAGCTTGCGATCATTGAAGAACAGGTCGATCCCCGTGGTAATCAGGGTCTTGACCAGGCGGCGAAAGCGCTCGGTCGAAGAGAGCCCTTCCTCGCCGATGGCCTCCTCCACGGCCGCAACGATCTTCGCAAGACAGCCGGAGCAAATGGCTTCGCCAATCGCCTGCTTGGAATCGAAGAACTTGTAGATGTACGCCTTGGAAAAGCCGATGGCCTTGGCCAGGTCAGACACGGTGGTCTTGGCGTAGCCGTATTGACTGAAATGCTCGTTGGCCGCCGCGACAATCTGGTCGCGAATGTCATGATCGGCTGGGCCGCGAGTGCTGGGCGAAGGTGATGTTGGCTGATTCATGGGAGCAGCTTACGCATCCCTGCGAGGGATGACAACTTGTGACCACCTATGAATACAGTCACAAAACAGCCGTCCGTCCGTTACACGCACCTTGCTCCCTCGTCACAAGGGCTCCGATTTGTCCGTGTCATTTGGCAAAAAGCTGACTCATATCCTTGAACGCCTTGAATTCAAGGGCATTGCCACAAGGATCGAACAGGAACATCGTGGCTTGCTCGCCAACCTGCCCTTTGAAGCGGACGTAGGGTTCAATCACAAACTCCGTGCCGAAAGATCTCAATCGTTCAGCCAGTGCCTCCCACGCCTCCCAAGCCAAAACAACACCAAAGTGCGGGACCGGCACATCATGCCCGTCCACCGGATTGCTCTGGGCGCTTTCCTGGAAAGCGGTCTTGGGTTGCTCATGAATCACCAGTTGGTGACCGTAGAAATTGAAGTCGACCCACTGACTGCTGGAACGGCCTTCTTCCAAGCCAAACACTTCACGGTAGAACGTACGGGCGGCGGCAAGATCGTAGACCGGAATCGCCAGGTGGAATGGAGAAAGGCTCATCGAGAATCCTCTTAACGTGTGAGGTTGGGCCATCGTAGCGCCGCGCTTGCGGCAAGAAAACCCTACAGACCGTGTCCAAGCGACACCGGGAGCGACGGGTTTTTCGCGGCAGGATCATGCACCGCAGGCCCGTCGTGCAGGTACACATCCAAATTAGCCGCTTTAGCCGAGCAAATGAACTATACCTTCAGAAGCACACAGTCAGACCAAGGCGGCACTAACATGATGGGATGGAACGGTTCTGGCGAATCCTGCCGGATCGCTGCATCATGCGCCGCATCATAAAAAAAGCTGGCCTGTAGACGTTGTTTCCGGCGCCTCGTACGCCGGAATTGGCGCCCCCCTTTCAATGCCTGAAGTATCGTCCATGAGCCCGACTACACGCGTTTTGAACGCATCAACCAAAGCGCTTTACCGGCTTTGTCTGTTACTGCCGCTGCTGGCTAGCCATGGAGCGAGCGCCGAATCTCCGGTCATTGAACTGCACTTTCCCGACGCACCGCCGCTGACGTTCGTCAACGACCCCAGGGGTCACGGAATCGTGGGCGATGTCGCCGTGGCGGCGATGACCAGGGCCGGGTACACCGTAAAGGTCCATGTACTTCCCTGGGCCCGGGCACAAAAGCATGTCAGTGAAGAACATGACCACTTGATCACCCCCCTGTCGCGCATCCCAACTCGTGAAGATCGCTTCACCTGGATTGCCTCGATCATGCCCATGGAACGTGCCTTTTTCAGCCTCGAACGACGGGTGAGCAGCTTCGCCCAAGCGAAAGAGACCTACCGCAAGATCGGCGTCGGCCTGGGCAGCGCACAGGAAGATATCCTGCGCAGCGAAGGCTTCAGCGATGAACAGATCTATCCGTTGGCCATCGGCGACAATCCCGCCCAGATGCTGTTGATGGGGCGTATCGATGCCTGGTTCAACGGAGTGCCGGAGAGTCGATACATCTGGCCGAAGGTGTCTAAACGCAAACTGCTCATGAGCTCGGTCGGCAGCAGCGCCGATCTATACCTGGCCTGCTCGAAGCAATGCTCACCAAAAATGGTCGAGGATTTGCGCGAGGCGGTTGAAGCGCTTCGCGCGGATGGGACGGTCAAGCATATCCATGACCTCTATTTGCCGCAGTAGGCTGTGGCGAGGGGATTTATCCCCGCTGGGCTGTGCAGCAGCCCCAAAGGCAGGGTGCAACCAACCTGAGATGACGCGGTGGCTGGATTCAGGGTTGCTTCGCAACCCAGCGGGGATAAATCCCCTCGCCACATGCAGTTCAACATCGAATGAATAGCATCGCTGAACTAGAGCCCTCATCGATGGCTTATATCATTCCGAATGATAGTTACCTTTGCTTCATTCGATTCGTTCCTCTGCCTTGCGCCACGCATCATCCGCCCATTCTCAATACATTGGCGGATGCTATCCATGGAACATTCACTTTCAAAACTGCGTTTTCCCCTCGCGCTGCTGGCGGTGCTGGTGATGAGCGCCTGCGGCAAGACTCCCGACACGGCAGCGTCCATGCCGCCGGCCAAAGTCAGTGTGGCCAAGGTATTGGAGCAACCTGTCAACGAATGGGATGAGTTCACCGGCCGCCTCGAGGCGCCGGAAACCGTCGAGATCCGCCCACGGGTTTCCGGGCAGATCGACGAAGTGGCCTTCACCGAAGGCGCGCTGGTCAAGAAAGGCGACCTGTTGTTCCAGATCGACCCGCGCCCTTTCCAGGCTGAAGTACGTCGTCTCGAAGCCCAACTGGCCCAGGCCCGCGCCACTGCCACCCGCAGCGAAAACGAAGCCCAGCGTGGCGAACGCCTGCGCTTGAGCAACGCCATTTCCGCCGAACTGGCAGACTCGCGCACCAGCGCCGCCCAGGAAGCCCGCGCCGCCGCCGCGGCCATTCAGGCGCAACTGGACCTGGCCAAGCTGAACCTGAGCTTCACCCGGGTGACCTCGCCCATCAGCGGTCGCGTCAGCCGGGCGGCCATCACCGCCGGCAACCTGGTGACCGCCGACGTCACCCCGCTCACCAGCGTGGTCTCCACGGACAAGGTCTACGCCTACTTCGACGCCGACGAACGTGTCTTCCTCAAGTACACCCAACTCGCCCGCCAGGGCCAGCGCGGCCAGGCCACGCCGGTCTACATGGGCCTGTCCAACGAAGACGGCAACCCGCACCAGGGCCAGATGAACTTCGTCGACAACCAGGTCAATCCGCAGACCGGCACCATCCGTGGTCGTGCCGTGTTCGACAACAAGGACGGCGCCTACACCCCAGGCCTCTATGCCCGTCTGAAGCTAGTGGGCAGCGGTACTTACGCCGCCGTGCTGATCAACGACGAAGCCGTCGGCACCGACCTGGGCAAGAAATTCGTGCTGGTGATGGACGCCGAGAACAAGCCGGCCTACCGCGCCGTCGAGCTGGGTCCGAAAATCGAAGGCCTGCGTATCGTGCGCAGCGGCCTGAGCAAGAACGACACCATCATCGTCAAGGGGCTGCAACGGGCTCGTCCGGGGGCACCGGTCACGCCTGAAACCGTGCCGATGGCCAGCGACGAAACCATTGCCGCCCTGGCACAACAACGTAAAGCGCTCGAAGCCAGCAACCTGCCCCAAGTCGCGCCATCCAAGGACGCGTCAGGGGCGGCTGGCAAATTGGCCGCTGCGACCCCACGCGGTTAAGGGACTGAATCCAAGATGAAATTTTCCCAGTTCTTCATTTCGCGGCCGATCTTCGCAGCAGTGCTTTCGCTACTGATCCTGATCGCCGGCGCCATCTCGCTGTTCCAATTGCCGATCAGCGAATACCCGGAAGTCGTGCCGCCGACCGTGGTCGTGCGCGCCAACTTCCCGGGCGCCAACCCCAAGGTCATCGGCGAAACCGTGGCCGCCCCCCTGGAGCAGGCCATCACCGGTGTCGAGAACATGCTGTACATGTCCTCGCAATCCACCGCTGACGGCAAGATCACCCTGACCATCACCTTCGCCCTGGGCACCGACCTGGACAACGCCCAGGTGCAGGTGCAGAACCGCGTCACCCGAACCGAGCCCAAGCTGCCGGAAGAAGTGACCCGGATCGGCATCACGGTGGACAAGGCGTCGCCCGACCTGACCATGGTCGTGCACTTGACCTCGCCGGACAAACGCTACGACATGCTCTACCTGTCCAACTACGCCCTGCTCAACATCAAGGATGAGCTGGCGCGCCTGGGCGGCGTGGGTGATGTGCAACTGTTCGGCATGGGTGACTACTCCCTGCGGGTCTGGCTGGATCCGAACAAGACCGCTTCACGCAACCTGACCGCCACCGACGTGGTCACCGCGATCCGTGAACAGAACCGCCAGGTGGCTGCCGGCGCCCTGGGCGCACCGCCAGCGCCCAATGCCCAGGCTTTCCAGCTGTCGATCAACACCCAGGGGCGCCTGGTAAATGAGGAAGAGTTCGAGAACATCATCATTCGTTCCGGTGCCAACGGTGAGATCACTCGTCTGAAGGACATCGCCCGGGTCGAACTGGGTTCCAGCCAATACGCCCTGCGTTCGCTGCTGGACAACCAGCCGGCAGTGGCGATCCCGATCTTCCAGCGCCCGGGTTCCAACGCTATCCAGATCTCCAACGACGTTCGCGCCAAGATGGAAGAACTGAAGAAAGGCTTCCCGGCGGGAATGGACTACAGCATCGTCTATGACCCGACGATCTTCGTCCGCGGTTCCATCGAGGCGGTGGTACATACCCTGTTCGAAGCACTGATTCTCGTGGTGCTGGTGGTGATCCTGTTCCTGCAGACCTGGCGCGCCTCGATCATTCCATTGGTGGCGGTGCCGGTATCGCTGATCGGTACGTTCGCCGTGATGCATCTATTCGGCTTCTCGTTGAACGCCCTCTCGCTGTTCGGCCTGGTACTGGCGATCGGTATCGTGGTGGACGACGCGATCGTGGTGGTGGAGAACGTCGAGCGAAACATCGAACTGGGGCTTACCCCGGTGGAAGCGACCAAGCGCGCCATGGGCGAAGTGACCGGCCCGATCATCGCCACCGCCCTGGTGCTGTGCGCGGTGTTCGTTCCGGCGGCATTCATCAGCGGCCTGACCGGGCAGTTCTATAAACAGTTCGCCCTGACCATTGCCATCTCCACGGTGATTTCGGCGATCAACTCCCTGACCCTGTCGCCAGCCTTGGCCGCGGTGTTGCTCAAGGGCCATGACGCGCCCAAGGACCGTTTCTCCAAGTTCCTGGACAAGGTCTTCGGTGGCTGGCTGTTCCGTCCGTTCAACCGTTTCTTCGAGCGCGCCAGTCATGGTTATGTGGGCACCGTCGCTCGAGTGATTCGCAGCAGCGGCATCGCCCTGGTGCTCTATGCAGGCCTGATGGTGTTGACCTTCTTCGGTTTCTCCACCACCCCGACCGGTTTCGTGCCCGGCCAGGACAAACAGTACCTGGTGGCCTTCGCCCAACTGCCGGACGCCGCGAGCCTGGACCGTACCGAAGACGTGATCAAGCGCATGTCCGACCTGGCCCTCAAGCAACCGGGCGTGGAAAGCGCCGTGGCCTTCCCGGGCCTGTCGATCAACGGTTTCACCAACAGCCCGAACGCCGGCATCGTGTTCGTGACCCTCAAGCCTTTCGATGAGCGCAAGGACCCGAGCATGTCGGCCGGTGCCATCGCCGGCGCCTTGAACGGCCAGTACGCCGGGATCCAGGAAGCCTACATGGCGATCTTCCCGCCACCGCCGGTACAGGGCCTGGGCACGATCGGTGGTTTCCGCCTGCAAATCGAAGACCGGGGCAACCTGGGCTACGACGAGCTGTACAAAGAAACCATGAACATCATCACCAAGAGCCGCAGCGTGCCGGAACTGGCCGGGTTGTTCACCAGCTACACCGTGAACGTGCCCCAGGTCGATGCCGCCATCGACCGTGAAAAAGCCAAGACCCACGGCGTGGCCGTCAGCGACATCTTCGACACCCTGCAGATCTACCTGGGTTCGCTGTATGCCAACGACTTCAACCGCTTCGGTCGCACCTACCAGGTCAACGTCCAGGCCGAGCAGCAATTCCGTCTCGAGTCGGACCAGATCGGCCAGCTCAAGGTGCGCAACAACCGTGGCGAAATGATCCCGCTGGCGACCTTCATCAAGGTCAGCGACACCTCGGGGCCAGATCGCGTGATGCACTACAACGGCTTCATCACCGCTGAAATCAACGGTGCCGCCGCCCCGGGCTACAGCTCCGGCCAGGCTGAAAAAGCCATCGAGAAGCTGCTCAAGGACGAATTGCCCAACGGCATGACGTACGAGTGGACCGACCTGACGTACCAGCAGATCCTCTCGGGCAACACCGCGCTGTTCGTGTTCCCGCTCTGCGTACTGCTGGCGTTCCTGGTGCTCGCGGCACAGTACGAAAGCTGGAGCCTGCCATTGGCGGTGATCCTGATCGTACCGATGACCCTGCTGTCGGCCATTACCGGGGTGATTCTCTCCGGCGGCGACAACAACATCTTTACCCAGATCGGCTTGATCGTACTGGTGGGGCTTGCCTGCAAGAACGCGATCCTGATCGTCGAGTTCGCCAAGGATAAACAGCTCGAAGGCATGAACCCGCTGGCGGCGGTCCTCGAAGCGTGCCGCCTGCGTCTGCGGCCGATCCTGATGACCTCCTTCGCCTTCATCATGGGCGTGGTGCCCCTGGTGTTCTCCAGCGGCGCAGGTGCGGAAATGCGCCATGCCATGGGTGTGGCGGTGTTCTCCGGGATGCTCGGCGTGACCTTCTTCGGCCTGCTGCTCACCCCTGTGTTCTATGTACTGATCCGCAACTTCGTCGAGCGCAGCGAGGCCCGCAAGGCGGCCCGGGCTTTGAAACTGGAGGCGCAACAATGAGTTTGAAAGCGTTCGTGCCGAGCTTGCTGGTATTGGCCTTGAGTGCCTGCGCCGTGGGCCCGGACTACAAGGCCCCGCAAACGGAGGCGGCGAATATCACCACCGCCACCGACGGCGCCGCCGGCCAGAAGAATTTCGACCGTGCCCGGTTCGAAGGCATCTGGTGGCAGCAGTTCGATGACCCGACCCTTAACGCGTTGGTGACCCGCTCCCTGGAAGGCAACCGCGAGTTGCGCGTGGCCTTCGCCCGTTTGCGGGCCGCCCGGGCGATTCGCGATGACGCCAGCAATGACGCCATGCCGACCATCACCAGCCGTGCCAGCAGCAACTTGGGCAAAGGCCAGATCCCAACGGGGCAGACAGACGAACGAGTCAACACCGAGCGTTACGACCTTGGCCTGGACATGGCCTGGGAGCTGGACTTGTTCGGGCGCATCCAGCGCAACCTGGAAGCCAGCGACGCCGATCAGCAGGCGGCCGAAGCCGATCTCTATCAGTTGCAGGTGACGATGATCGCCGAGCTGGTGGATGCCTACGGTCAACTGCGCGGCGCCCAACTACGGGAAAAGATCGCCCTGGCGAACCTGAAGAACCAGCAGGATTCGCGCAAGATCACCGAAAGCCTGCGCGATGCCGGCGTCGGTGATCAGCTCGACGTGGTTCGCGCCGATGCGCGCCTGGCCTCGGTGGAAGCCAGCGTGCCGCAGTTGCAGGCCGAACAGGTGCGCCAACGCAATCGCATCGCCACGTTGCTGGGCGAGCGCCCGGACAAACTCAGCGTGGACCTGAGCCCGAAACAGTTGCCAGCCATCGCCAAGGCCCTGCCCATCGGCGACCCGGGTGAACTGCTGCAACGACGCCCGGACATTCTCAGTGCCGAACGCCAACTGGCCGCTGCCACGGCGCGCATCGGCGTGGCCAAGGCCGACCTGTTCCCACGGGTCAGCCTGAGCGGTTTCCTCGGTTTCACGGCTGGACGCGGTTCGCAGATCGGCTCCTCGGCGGCCAACGCCTGGGCGCTGGGCCCGAGCATTACCTGGGCCGCTTTCGACCTGGGCAGCGTGCGGGCTCGCTTGCGCGGTGCCGACGCCGAGGCGGACGGCGCCTTGGCGACCTACGAACAGCAAGTACTGCTGGCCCTGGAAGAATCGGAGAACGCCTTCAGTGACTACGGCAAGCGCCAACAACGGCTGATCTCGCTGATCCGCCAGAGTGAATCGAGCCGTGCCGCCGCCGACCTGGCCGAGATTCGCTACCGCGAAGGCACTGTGGACTTCCTCGTGCTGCTCGACGCCCAGCGCGAACGCCTGGCCGCCGAAGACACCCAGGCCCAGGCCGAAGTGGACCTGTACCGCGGCATCGTCGCGATCTACAAGGCCCTGGGCGGCGGCTGGAAACCGGAAACCGTTGCCAGCAACTGACCCGCCCTGCTCAACCGAGCTCCTTTGGTTGGCCGCAACCAACCAATTCTTTGCCCCGCGTTCATTTGGACGCGGGGCTTTTTTTGCCTATCGCCCACGACCCAGCGTGAAAGAGCCCATTGTGGGGAATGAGCTTGCTCGCGATAGCGGTGGGTCAGTCGACATCGATATCGCTGAACCGACGCCATCACCAGCAAGCTCGACCCCACAGCTCCGCTACCGCTGTGACAAGGTTTGACTCAAGCCGCCACCTGACCGAAGCTTGCGGCATTTCACGCTTCTGGTAATGGATTCCCTGCATGCCCTCGCCTCGCCGCCGCTATCTGCTCCTCAGCCTCTGTGTCCTGTTGTTGATCGGTCTTGTCGCGCTATGGCTACGCAGCACCACGCCGCAAATCCCCGAAGCGATCAAGCGTGGTTACAGTGAAGCCCTGGAAAGCGCCCGCAACGGACAGCCGGGAGCGGCGCGCATGCTTTACCAGCAACTGGGGCGCCCAGACCTCTCGCCCAAGCGCCGCGTGTTGCTGCACGCGGAACTGCCCAACTACCCCAGCCCCCAAGCCCTGAAGCTGGCGGACGCGGACCTGCACAACGAATCGCCGGACGTGCGTCGAGCCGCCATCGGCAGCGTCGTCGGGCTGGTACCGACAGGCCAGCGCAGCCTGTTGCTCGGCCCGCTCCTGGATGATGATGACCAGAACGTCCGGTTCGCCGCCGTGAACGCGCTGCTGGGCTTGTCGCCGGATGATCTCGGCCTGTATTTCGGGGCGATGCAGTTAGCCATCGACACCTGGGAACAGGTGCTCGAGGACGGTCCGAAAACCGCTGAGACCCACTGCCAGCTCGCCCGACTGCACCTGCACAACGCCGAACTGAAGAAAGCCCAACGGGCCCTTGAACAGGCCCTGCGCCTGCAACCGGACAACCTGCCAGCACTGGTCATGCAGATCGAAGTACTGGACAAACAGGGCCAAAGCGAAGCTGCGCGATTATTGCTCGCCCGACAGTTGCAAACCCAGCCAGCGTCGGCTTATCTGCAACATGCGCTGGGCATGTGGCTGCTGCAACACGGCCAGAACGAGTATGCGGTGCTCGGCTTGGCAAAAGCGGTGGAGCTGGAGCCCGAGAACCGCCATTACCGTTATGACCTGGCGACCACCCTGCATGCCGAGCAGGAAGTGGAAGCCGCGCAGAAACAGCTGCAGGAAATCGTCCAGCGCTATCCCGCCGACCGCAAGGCACGGGTGCTGCTGATCAACTATTGGAAGGAGACCGGCCAATTGCAGAATGTTCAAATCCTGCTGGCGCAACTTGAACAGTTGAACCCCGATGACCCGGCGCTGCAGCAAGGCCTGTAGGCCTAATGCCTAACTTTTGTCAGCTGGAACCTTGGGCAAACACACAAACCGTGGCGAGGGAGCTTGCTCCCGCTGGGCTGCGCAGCAGCTCCAAAACAGGGCCGCTTCGCGACCCAGCGGGAGCAAGCTCCCTCGCCACGGGGTTACTGCTCGGCTTCATTTCGCTTAGCTGACTGGCATTGGTCTGTAGGCCCTCATTGCACGCCGAAAGTTGTGCAATACACCGCGTTTTATCGATGTAAGCGGAACCGCCATCACCGCCAAAGGTCAAGTGTTCAGGCAGTTGAATTCAGGCGTTACCCCGCCTGCTGCCCACTTCCCTAGTCATGAGAGGGCTATTTTTGTCTACATCTAACGAGTTGATCAGTGCAAAAGCCGCCACCGGCATCGAAGGACTGGACGATGTCCTTTCCGGTGGATTGTCCCGCGGCCATGTGTTCCTGCTCGAGGGGGAACCAGGGACTGGTAAGACCACGGTCGCGCTGCATTTTCTGTTGGCCGGCGCCAAGGCTGGCGAGCGCTCGTTGTACATCACGCTATCGGAAACCGAGCGTGAACTGCGTCAGGGCGCAACCTCCCACGGGTGGACGCTGGACGACAACATTCATATTTTCGAACTGACCCCGCCCGAAAGCCTGCTCAATGCCGAGCACCAGCAGAGCCTGCTGTACTCCTCGGACCTGGAGCTGGGCGAAGCGACGCGGCAGATCTTCGAAGTGGTCGAACGGGTCAAGCCGACCCGGGTGGTGCTCGACAGCCTGTCGGAGATCCGCCTGCTGGCGCAAAGCTCCTTGCGCTATCGTCGCCAGATCCTCGCGATCAAGCACTACTTCGTGCGCTACGACGCCACGGTCCTGCTGCTCGACGACCTGACCACCGAGTCCCTCGACAAGACCGTCCACAGTGTCGCCCACGGGGTGATTCGCCTGGAAGAACTGACGCCCAACTATGGCGCCGAACGGCGGCGGATCCGGGTGGTCAAGTATCGCGGGCAGAAATACCGCGGCGGTTATCATGACTTCACCATCATGGGCGACGGGGTACATGTCTTCCCACGCCTGGTGGCCGCCGAGCACCGAGGCCAATACCTGCGCCAGCAACTCTCCAGCGGCATCGGCGAAATGGACGCCCTGCTGGGTGGCGGTATCGAGACCGGCTCCAGCACGTTGATTCTCGGCCCGGCGGGGACCGGCAAGTCGCTGATAGCGCTGATTTTTGCCGCCGCCGCCGTACATCGCGGCGAGAAAGCCGCGCTGTTCATCTTCGATGAAGAACTGGGTTTGTTGTTCGAACGCATGAAAAACATCGGCATCGACCTGCAAGCCCTGCAAGAGACCGGCAACCTGCTGATCGAACAAGTGGACGCCGCCGAGCTGTCTCCGGGTGAGTTCTCCCACCGCGTGCGCCGTTGTGTCGATGAGGGAGACATCAAGACCGTGGTCATCGACAGCATCAATGGCTATCAGGCGGCCATGCCGGAGGAGAACGCCCTGGTCCTGCACATGCATGAATTGTTGCTCTACCTCAACCGCAAGGGCGCGGCGACCTTCATGACTGTTGCACAGCACGGTCTGGTCGGCGACATGCAGGCGCCCGTCGACATTACTTACCTGGCTGACACGGTGATTCTCTTGCGTTATTTCGAAGCACTGGGCAAGGTGCGCCGGGCGATCTCCATCATCAAGAAACGCACGGGCAGCCATGAGTCGACCATCCGCGAATACCGCATCAGCGGCTTGGGCATGACCATCGGCGAGCCGCTCGAGGCGTTCCAAGGTGTCTTGCGAGGGGTTCCCTCTTATGTGGGCGAGAGCAACCCGCTGCTCAGGGATGAACACCGGTGACGCTGGCCGAGCCCCTGTCCGAGCGGGCGCTGATCCTCGCGCCGCTGGGACGGGACAGCCAGATCGCCTTGATGATCCTCAATGAAGCCGGTTTTGCCGGCCTCATCTGCCGTCATCTGGGCCATTTGTGCGAAGAATTGGAAAAAGGTGCCGGCCTGTTGGTGATTTCCTCGGAAGCGCTGGTGGGGCCTGATCTGGAAGCGCTGTTCCTGTACATCGAGCAGCAGCCGGCCTGGTCTGACCTGCCCATTGTCTTGCTGACTCATCACGGCGGCCCGGAACAGAACCCGGCGGCGCGTATCGGCACGCAACTGGGCAACGTGACCTTCCTTGAGCGCCCTTTCCACCCAGTGACCCTGATCAGCCTGGTGACCACCGCCCTGCGAGGTCGTCGAAGGCAGTACGAAGCCCGCGACCGCCTGATCGACCTCAGCAACAGCGAACTGCGCCTGCAAACCACCCTTGAAACCCTTGAACAGCAAGTGGAAGAACGCACCGCCCAGTTGCGCCATAACGAAGAGGCATTGCGCCAGTCACAGAAAATGGAAGCAGTCGGCCAACTCACCGGCGGTATCGCCCACGACTTCAACAACATGCTCACCGGAATCATCGGCAGCCTCGAACTGCTGCGCCGGCGCCTGGCCCGGGGCCGCACCGAGGACCTGGACAGCCTGATCGACCTGGGCGTGACCTCGGCCAACCGCGCCGCCGGCCTGACCCATCGCCTGCTGGCGTTTTCCCGTCGGCAATCACTGGACTCCAAGGCCGTCCAGATGAATACGCTGGTACTGTCCATGGGCGAGTTGCTGCAACGCAGCCTCAACGAAAGCATCCACCTGGACATGCAGCTGGACGAGCAGCTCTGGGTCGCCGAAGCCGACCCCAACCAACTGGAAAGCGCCCTGCTCAACCTGGTCCTCAACGCCCGGGATGCCATGCCCAATGGCGGGAACCTGGTGGTAAAGACCTGCAACCAGCACCTTGACGCCGACTTTACCGACGCCTACACCAACCTGGAACCCGGCGACTATGTGGTGCTGAGCGTGCAGGACAGCGGTTGCGGCATGCCCGAAGCGATCATCGGTCGTGCGTTCGATCCGTTCTTCACCACCAAGCCAATCGGCCAGGGCACCGGGCTGGGCCTGTCGATGATCTATGGGTTCAGCAAGCAATCGCGCGGGCATGTGACCATCGACAGCGAAGTCGACAAAGGCACCACGGTGAACCTTTACCTGCCGCGCTTTCGCGGCGAGGAAATACACGAACCACAGGCCACCACCCCACATGCACCGCATGCGCAGGACGGTGAGACCGTGCTGATCGTCGAGGACGATCCAGCGGTGCGAGTGCTCGTGAGCGCGGTGTTGAGCGAGTTGGGCTATGCCTTTGTGGAAGCGGCCGATGCCAACGGCGCAGTACCAATCCTCCAGTCAGGCCAACGCATCGACCTGCTGATCAGCGACGTGGGCCTGCCCGGCATGAATGGCCGGCAACTGGCAGAAATCGGCCGGCAGATCCGCCCGGACCTGCGGGTACTGTTCATCACCGGTTACGCGGAACATGCAGCGGTACGCGGCGGTTTCCTTGACCCGGGGATGCAGATGATCACCAAGCCATTCACGTTTGATTTGTTGACAGCCAAGGTGCGGGAGATGATCACGGTTTGAGTCGATTGAATGTCTGTTGTGGCGAGGGAGCTTGCTCCCGCTGGGGCGCGAAGCGGCCCTAAAACCTCAATCCCGGTTATGCCAGATTCAATGATGTCGCCTGCCTTGGGCCTGCTGCGCAGTCCAACGGGAGCAAGCTCCCTCGCCACAAAAAGCCGCCCTGGCGCCTCATTTATCTGCATGAAGCAACCCGGATACAAACACTTGGTAGCAGGCTGGGAAAAATCAGTTGCAGCGCCACAGCCATGTCCCCAGCCCAGACAAAACCTACGACAACATCGACTGCATGATGCGCTGCAGCTCATCCAGGTCGAACGGCTTGTCCAGGACCGGCGCCTTGCGGGTAATGGGGCTGTCAGTGTCGCGCACTTCCTGCGCGTAGCCACTGATGAAAATGACCTTCAGCTCAGGACGCAACTTTACCGCAGGCTCGGCGATCTGCACGCCGGAAATACCACCCGGCAGGCGGAAATCGGTAATCATCATGTCCAGATGAGGCTTGCTCGCCAGGATCTCGAACGCCTGGGCACCGTTTTCGGCCTGTAGCACCCGGTATCCCTCGCCCGACAGGTAGGCCGACAACACCATCAGGATCGACGGGTCATCCTCGACGATCAATACAACATCTTGCGCATCTTCACTCATGAGAAGCCTTTGTTCGATCAATAGCTGCTGATACGACCTTGGGGTCTCGCAGAGGTTGCGTCTGTTCGGCGGTTTTGTCCAAGACAGTTTTCTGCAAAGGCAGGCAAACACGAAACAAGGCCCCTTCATGGAGGCGACTGTTGACCGTGATTGTCCCGCCATGGGCCGTGACAATCTGCTCGGAAATGAACAGCCCCAGCCCAAGGCCGGCAGCAGCCGCCTTGGACGATACGCGTTCGAACTGCTGAAAAATACGTTTCTGGTTTTCCTCGCTGATACCGATGCCATGGTCCTGGACCTCGATACAGGCGTGGTCGGGCGTCTTGTAGACGCGCACCTCGATCGGGCCCTTGCCGCCGTAGCGCAACGCATTGGTCAACAAGTTCGAGATCACCTGCTCGATACGAAACTCATCCCAAAGCCCCTCCACCGACGGTTCAGCCAGGCAGGTCAACGAGCATTCGGCAACGGCGATCTGCGGCTGAAAATTGCGCAGCAGGTTTTCCACCAATGCTGTCAAGTTGAAGCGGGTCGGACGAATCGACAGCTTGCCAGTGCGAATCCGCGAGACATCCAGCATGTCCTCGATCAGCCGGATCAGGCTCTTGATCTGCCGCTCATCGCGTTCAACCATCGCCCGCACCTTGTCCAGGCTGAAGGCCGCGGCGTTGTCCCGGGCCAGGTGCATCTTGCGCAGTTGTGTCTCGAGGATGAGGCCATTGAGGGGCGTGCGCACCTCGTGGGCGACGATGGACATGAAGTCGTCACGCATGCGCACCGCTTGCTCCAGCTCGCCACGGGTAGCCTCCAGTTGCTGCAACAGAACCTCCTGCTCGCGGCGACTTTGCTCAAGGGCTACGACCTGCTCCTTCATGGCCTTTCGTTGACGGTACAACTCGACGAACACATTGACCTTGCTTTTGACCGCCTGGGTGTCCAACGGCTTGTGCAGGAAGTCCACCGCTCCGTTTTCATAACCGGTAAAGGCATAGTTGCGTTCACGACCAGCGGCACTGACGAAAATGATAGGGATGCTGCGGGTCTTCTCCGTGCCGCGCATCAGCTCGGCCAGTTGGAAACCGTTCATGTCCGGCATCTGCACATCGATGATGGCCAGGGCAAAGTCGTGTTGCAGCAGCAGGGACAGTGCTTCGTCCGCCGACAGGGCCTTGAAGACCTCGCGGTCGCCCCCCTTGATCAACGCTTCCAGGGCCAACAGATTCTCAGGCAGATCATCGACGATCAGCAGTTTGGCTTGAATATCTCTTGGCATGTGGTTCATTCCAGCCCGGCCAGCAATTGGCCGATGCCTTGCAAAGTAAGGATATGGTCGGGTTCGTGCAGGGCCAGCGCCGCTTCGGGCATGGTCGAGACCTGGGCTTCATTGGGGTCCTGGACCACCGTGATCCCGCCCAGCGCCCTGACCTTCGCCAAGCCACAGGCGCCATCGTTGTTGGCGCCGGTCAGCACCACGGCCAGCAATTTCTGGCCGTAGACATCGGCGGCCGATTCAAACAACACATCGATGGACGGCCGCGAATGATGCAGCGGCTCCTCCAGGCTCAACGACAGGCTACGGTCAGCCTCGACCGACAAGTGATAGCCGGGCGTGGCGACATACAAGGTTCCCGGCACGATGTCTTGCTTGTCCCGGGCTTCCTCCACCGGCACCGCCAGACGATGTCCGAAGACACGGGCCAGTTGGCTTTCGCGCTCGTCCGGCAAATGCAATACCACCAAAATGGGCACGCCAAAGCCTTTGCGCAGGTGTCCGAAGACCTTGAGCAGCGCGTCGACGCCACCGGCCGATGCACCGACGACAACGGCCTCGATGGGCGGGTTGGATCTGTCCTTCGTCTGGTTCATAACTTGCGATAGATCCGTTCCTGTTTGACCAACGGCTCGAATCGATGGCCGTAAGCCGAGAAATCCAACGTCTCCTTACTGCCCAATACCAGGAAACCACGGTGACAAAGGGACTCATGAAACAATCCGAACGCCCGATCCTGTAGTTTTTTATTGAAATATATCAATACATTGCGACATGAAATCAACTGGGTTTCTGAAAAGACACTGTCGGTCGCCAGGCTGTGATCGGCAAAGGTCACGTTCTCGCACAGGGTCTTGTCGAACATCGCATAATCGTAGGCCGCGGTATAGTAATCGGCAAACGAGCGCCGGCCTCCGGCCGCCTGGTAGTTCTGGGTGTAGGTACGCACGTTCTCCAGGGAGAAAATCCCCTGCTTGGCTTTTTCCAACGAGCGCGGGTTGATATCGGTGGCATAGATGAGCGTGCGGTCCAGCAGGCCTTCTTCGCGCAGCAGGATCGCCATGGAGTAGACCTCCTCCCCCGTGCTGCAACCAGCGATCCAGATCTTGAGCGAAGGATACGTCCTGAGCAGCGGCACGATTTCCTCGCGAATGGCCAGGAAATGCGTGGGGTCGCGAAACATCTCGCTGACCGGGATCGTCAGCAGTTGCAGCAGTTGCATGAACGCCCCCGGGTCATGCAGCACGCGCTCCTGCAAGGCCGAAATGGTCTTGCACTCGAACTGGCTCAGCGCATGGTGGACCCGGCGCTTGATGGACGCACCGGAATAGTCGCGAAAATCGTAGCTGTACTTGAGGTAGATCGCTTCGATCAACAAACGAAGTTCAATGTCAGTGTCACGTTCCACTAAATTCTTTCCATATTCGGCAACCACACGCGAATCAGCGAGAACAGACGATCCAGATCGATCGGTTTGGCCAGGTAGTCGTTGGAACCCGCCGCCAGGCAGCGCTCCTGATCATCCTTCATGGCCTTGGCCGTCACGGCAATAATGGGCAGCTTGCGCCAGCGCGGGTCCTTGCGGATCAGCGCGGTGGCTTCGAAACCGTCCATCTCCGGCATCATTACATCCATCAGCACCAGGTCGATGTCGTCGAATTCGTTCAGGCGATCGATCGCCTCCAGGCCGTTACGGCCAATGACAACAATCGCCCCCTTCGCCTCCAAGGCGCTGGTCAGGGCAAAGATGTTGCGCACATCGTCGTCCACCAGCAGCACCTTGCGACCTTCAAACACCTTGTCGCGGCTGCGGGCGGTCTTGAGCATCCGCTGCCGTTCATGGGACAACCGGGATTCGACTTTGTGCAGAAAGAGTGTCACCTCGTCCAGCAAGCGCTCTGGCGAACGGGCACCCTTGATGATGATCGAGCGCGAATACTTGCGCAGTTCGGCCTCTTCGTCGCGGGTCAGGTTCCGCCCGGTGTAGACGATCACCGGCGGGAAGGAACAGATGTCTTCGCTGGACATGCGCTTGAGCAGGTCATTGCCGAGCATGTCCGGCAACTTGAGGTCGATGATCATGCAGTCGTAGACGTTGGTCCGCAGCAGGTCCAGGGCTTGCTGGGCCAGGCCAACAGCGGTGATCTCGATATCATCGTCGCCGATCAGGCGGGTAATACTCTCGCGTTGCAGGTCATCGTCCTCCACCAGCAGCACCCGCTTGACCTTCTGGGTCAGCTTGGCTTCCAGGCGGGCGAAGACATCCTTGAGTTCTTCGCGGGTGGTCGGCTTGACGGCATAACCGATGGCGCCCATGTGCATGGCGGCTTCGACGCGGTCTTCGACGGAAATCACGTGCACCGGAATGTGCCGGGTTTCGGCCCGCTCCTTGAGCCGCTGCAACACCGTCAGCCCGGAATGATCCGGCAGGCGCATGTCCAAAAGGATCGCGTCGGGAGCCAGTTGCAAGGCCAGGTCGAAGCCTTCATCGGCACCGTGGGCCACCAGGCACTGGTAACCGAGCTCATGGGCCAGGTCGAACAGGATGCGGGCGAACTTGGGCTCGTCCTCGATCACCAGAATGCATCGGGTATCGAACGGCGCCTTGTCGCGGTCGTCGGCAAATCGGGCAATCGGCGTATCCACTTCAGCGATCAGCGGTGCCGGTGCGGTTTTTGGTGCAGCCGGCGCTGGCGCGGTGGCCGTCGGGGTGAATGTCAACGGTTCTATCGGCGACTCCCCGGGCTCGACATAACGTTCAGGCATTACCAGCGTAAACACGCTGCCCTGCCCCGGCTCGCTGGAAACGCTGATCGAGCCGCCCAACAACGTGGCCAGGTCCCGGGAAATCGACAACCCCAGGCCGGTGCCACCGTAACGACGATTAGTCGTGCCATCGGCCTGGCGGAACGCTTCGAAAATGCTTTGCTGCTGATCGGCGGCGATGCCGATCCCGGAGTCGCGCACCATGAACGCGATGCCCGAGCCCGGCTGCCCGGCCACCGATAGGCTGACGGTGCCTTGCTCGGTAAATTTCACGGCATTGGACAGCAGGTTCTTGATCACCTGTTCCAGGCGCTGGCGGTCGGTGTAGAGCATCGCTGGCGCATCGGGCAATACCTGGACCTCGAACTCCAGGCCCTTGTCGACTGCCAACGGCTCGAACATGTCCCGCAGGCCCTCCACCAGACGCTGCACGCTGGTGTTCTCCGGGCGCACTTCCAGCTTTCCAGCCTCGACCTTGGAGATGTCGAGAATATCGTTGATCAGGTTCAACAGGTCGTTGCCGGCGGAGTAGATCGACTCGGCAAACTTGACCTGTTCCTCGCTGAGGTTCTGCTGCGGGTTTTCCGACAGCAGTTTGGACAGGATCAACGAACTGTTGAGCGGCGTGCGCAGCTCGTGGGACATGTTGGCCAGGAACTCGGATTTGTACTTGCTCGAACGCTGCAACTCTTCGGCGCGCTCCTGCAACTGGATCTGGGCCAGGTTCAGCTCGCTGTTCTTCTGGTCCATGGCGTCGCGCTGTTCGGCCAATTGCTCGTTGGTCTGCTCCAGCTCCTGCTGCTGGGCTTCCAGGTGGGCCTGGGACTCCTTGAGAATGCGCGACTGCTCTTCCAGTTCCTCGTTGGCAGTCTTGAGCTCTTCCTGCTGCACTTGCAGTTCTTCGTTCAACTGCTGGGTTTCGGCCAGCACTTCCTGCAAGCGCTGGCGATAACGAGCGGCCTCGATGGAGGTGCCGATATTGCCGGAAATCAGCTCCAGCATCTCAATGTCGCGCTCGGTCAATGGCCGCAGGAAGCCCAATTCGATGACACCGTTGATCCGGTCATCGTCACTGGTGGGCGCCACCAACACGCTGTTGGGCAGCCCTTGCCCCAATCCGGAGCTGACTTTCAGGTAATCGTCCGGTACGTCATCCAACCGAATGAGACGCCCCTGTCGGACGGCTTGGCCAGCAATACCTTCACCGTCGACGATCACCTGCTGCTGCGCGTCATCCTCCCGGGACAAGCCATAGCTGGCGACGCGCTTGAGCAGGCCATTTTCTTCCCGTACATAGAGCGCAGCGACCGCCACCCCCAGGTACTTCGCACAGAACTGCAAGATATTGCGGCCCAACAAGTCCAGGGACAACTGTCCCAGGACCTGCTCGGCCAGCTGCGTCTGGCCATTGCGCAACCAAGCCTGCTTCTCCAGGTGCAGGGCGCTGCGTTGCTGGACTTTCAGGCTGGCGCTGTAGCTCTCGGACAAGCTCAACAGATCCCGGCGACCGACGTAGGCCAGCAATCCACTGACTGCGGCGACGAACAGCAGATACAGGGCGATACTCCAGACCGTGGTGGCGCGCACCTCCGCATTGCGCGCCGCACGCAGTTGCTGCTCGGTCTCGACAATTTCTTCGAAGGACTGGCGAATCTCGTCGGTCAGGCGCTTGCCGCGCCCGGCCTTCACCGCCCCCCGGTAATCGCCACTGGTACGTTGCAGGTCGATCATGCTCTGGGCGTAATTGGCCCACTCGGTCTGGAGCGCTTGTATCTTGTGCAGGCGGTCGGTCTGGACAGGGTTGTCGGCTGTCAATTCCAGCAGAGTGTCCAGCGCAACGGTGATCCGGGGCTTGGCGACTTCATAGGGGTCGAGGAAATGCTCGTCACCGCTCAAGAGATAGCCACGCATGCCAGTTTCCAGGTCCACGCTCAGCTTGAACGCCTCGTTGGCGTTATTGATCACCCGGTCGGTGTGGCCGACCCATTGGATCACCGAGAGCAGGTACGTGATAAGGATGATGAAAAACACCGCGCTGAGGGCGCCCATGCCCAGCGGCAGGCTGATATTGCGGCTCAGGAGCTTGCGAAAACTTTGCTCGTCGACCGAAGACGAAGGAGTCATGGAAAGGGCCTTGGTGGACAGTTGAAAACCGTGGAGTTTGCCCGAAAAACGGCGCTTGGATCCACATTATCTGACGAGTCAAAGGCGCAAGTCCCGCGACGATCTACCTTGTAGCAAGGAAGCGACTATCCTTGTCAGCTCTTGTACTATAGATCCTTTCTTGTACAACCTTGGGAACTTGTGCCGCCTCGGAGCTTACTCATAAAAGAGGCTTATGAAAGAGACCGATTTCTTCGAGCCCCTTCCCGACCCCAACCTTCGAGAATGTCAACTATGTCCACCCCCCCTCCTGCCACCCCGCCCACCATCCTGGTCGTCGAAGACGACGACATTGTGCGGATGCTGATCGTCGACGTGCTGGAGGAATTGGAATACCAGGTGCTGGAGGCGGATGGTTGTGAGCAGGCGCTGGCATTTTTAAAAAACGACGCGCAACCCATCGCACTGATGATGACCGACGTCGGCCTGCCGGTCATGGACGGGCGCGAATTGGCGAAACAGGCCCGAGCCGTGCGGCCACAACTGCCTGTGCTGTTTGCCAGCGGTTATGCCGAAAGCATCGATGTGCCAGAAGGCATGTCGGTGATCGGCAAGCCTTTCTCCATCGATCAGTTGCGAGACAAGGTCAAACGCATTCTTTCTTGAGCCGGATCGTATTCTTGGTCACTATCGGCGCCCCGCGCGCCGACAGCGCCTGATCCGCTTCGAGGAACCCCCTGCTCATGCATCACCCCACCGCCACCAAGGTCCTGGTTATCGGCTATGTCTGGCCCGAGCCGCGCTCATCGGCTGCCAGCGGGCATGTCATGCAGATCCTCGACACCTTCCTCGGGCAAGGCTGGGACATCACCTTCAGCAGCCCGGCGGGCCCCGGCGAACAGCGCGCCGACCTGGTCGCGCTGGGTATCCGCGAAGTACCGATCGAACTCAATAGCAGCAGCTTCGACGCCTTCATCAGTGAGCTGGCGCCGGACATCGTGCTGTTCGACCAATTCATGATGGAAGAACAGTTCGGCTGGCGGGTCGAGAAGCACTGCCCCGGTGCCCTGCGGGTGCTGGAGACGTCAGACTTGCAGAGCCTGCGCCACGCTCGGCACCAGCGCTTGAAAGACCGCCTGAAGCAGGATGAGGCTGGCGAGGATTTCAGCGACCTCTTCGCCCCAGCCCTGGACGAGGAGTTCCAGCGGATGGCCGACACCGACCTGGCCAAACGGGAAATCGCCGCATTGTACCGCTGCGACCTCAACCTGATGGTGTCCGAGGTTGAAATCGAACTGTTGGTGGAGCACTTCGGGTTGCCCCGCAACCTGCTGCACTGGTGCCCGTTGATGCTGGACCTGCCCGGCGAGCCGTCGGCGCCGTTCGAGGACCGGGCGCATTTCCTGAGCATCGGCAACTTTCGCCACGCACCGAACTGGGACGCCGTGCTCTGGATGAAAAACGCCATCTGGCCACTGATCCGCCAACAATTACCCGGCGCGCAGCTGCACCTGTACGGCGCCTACACCCCGCCCAAGGCCGCCGCGCTGCATAACCCGGCCCAGGGCTTTCACATCATGAACTGGGCGGAGGACGCCTTGCAGGTGATGTCGGCGGCACGCATCTGCCTGGCGCCGCTGCGTTTCGGCGCCGGCATCAAGGGCAAGCTGATCGATGCCATGCTCTGCGGCACCCCCAACGTCACCACGCCCGTGGGGGCCGAAGCCATGCACGGCGACATGCCCTGGCCCGGCGCAATTGCCCAGAGCGCCGAAGGCATCGCCAATGCGGCGGTGCAGTTGTATCGCGATCAGGCGCGCTGGACCCAGGCCCAGGATGCTGGCCTCGCCCTGCTGGAAAATCGCTACCGGCAACAGGTGCACGGCCCGGCACTGATCGACAGCATCAACGCTTGCCGGGCGGACCTGGCACAACGACGTCGGGACAATTTCACCGGCAGCATGCTGCGTCACCACCAGCACAAAAGCACCCAATACATGTCCCAGTGGATCGAAGAAAAAAACCGCAACGGTTAGACGTCAGAGTGGCAGCCACCTGGCGAAGGGGGCATTATCCAATGGCGATAACAATAAAAGCGCCAGGCCCATGACCCGTACAGCCAGAATCACCGACCCCTCCTACGAGTTGATGGACGACCATAATGGGTTGTCCATCATCTACCGTCAGCACGGTTTTCCCTGCCCGCTGGTGCGCTGGCATTTCCACAAGGAATACGAGCTGCACTTGATCGTCGCCAGTTCCGGCAAAGTGTTCATTGGCGATTACATCGGCAACTTCTATCCCCAGTCGCTGTTCCTCACCGGCCCCAACCTGCCCCATAACTGGATCAGCCAGGTGGCCGAAGACGAAGTGGTGCACAAGCGCGACATGCTGGTGAACTTCACTGACGAGTTGTTCGAAAGTGGCCACCAGGTGTTCGCTGAACTCAAGACTGTCGCACCGCTGCTCGAACGTGCCCAGTACGGCATCGAGTTCCGCTGCAAGCGCACCATCCGCCAGGCCATGACCCTGATGCAGCGCATCGCCGATTCCCAAGGCATGAGCCGCCTGGGGCATTTTTTCATCCTGATGGAGCTGCTGGCCGCCACGGATGACTACCAACTGCTGTCCGGCGCGACCTCTGCGCAAACGGCGGACGAACACAGCATCGACCGCACCAACCGCGCGGTGGACTACATCTTTGCCCATTACGCCCGGGAACTGTCCCTGGAAGAAGTGGCCGAGCACCTGGGCATGAAACCCACCTATTTCAGCCGGGTGTTCAAACAGGCCACCGGTCGCTGCTTCATCGAATTCGTCAATCGCCTGCGCATCAGCAAATCCTGCGAGTTGCTGGCCGACGGTGATAAACCGGTGACGGACGTGTGCTTTGAATCGGGTTTCAACAACATTTCCAATTTCAACCGGCGTTTCCAGCAGCTCAAGGGCATGACCCCATCCCACTACCGGCGGCTGGCGGTGCAGCGGTTGACCGAGCAGAACCAGGGCTGACATTTTTCTCACCCAATCCCCTGTGGCGAGGGAGCTTGCTCCCGCTGGGCTGCGAAGCAGCCCCTATATCAGCCTTTCGCAGCGAGTTGTCAGGGAAATTGTTGAGGGCCGCTGCGCGCCCCAGCGGGAGCAAGCTCCCTCGCCACAGGTTCTTTGTCCGCCTGAAGTGGCAGGCATCAATCCCTCCAGTGCAAAAAAGTATCAGTGAAAGTGCGACGGATGATTTGTCACGCCGTCCATTGAGGGCTGTAATCAGCGCACATTCTTCCCTTCATCCGGAAGACACAAAAACAATAACTGTCCTTCTGCCGCCTTCGGGCGCGGAAAAGGAGTGCGCGATGAAACCTTCGGTAAAAGCTCTGCTTGTCTCCACCTGCATGACCCTCAGCAGCGTCAGTTTCGGCGCACAGACCCTCACCATTGCCACCGTCAACAACAGCGACATGATCCGCATGCAAAAGCTCTCGAAAACCTTCGAGGCCGAGCACCCGGACATCAAGCTCAACTGGGTGGTGCTCGAAGAAAACGTGCTTCGCCAGCGCCTGACCACCGACATCGCCACCCAGGGCGGACAGTTCGACGTGCTGACCATTGGCATGTACGAAGCTGCACTCTGGGGCGCCAAGGGCTGGCTGGAGCCGATGAAGGACCTGCCGGCCTCCTATGACCTGGACGACGTTTTCCCTTCCGTGCGCGATGGCTTGTCGGTCAAAGGCTCGCTGTACGCCCTGCCGTTCTATGCCGAAAGCTCGATCACCTATTACCGCACGGACCTGTTCAAGAACGCCGGGCTGACCATGCCCGAACACCCGACCTGGAGCCAGATCGGTGAGTTCGCGGAGAAACTCACCGACAAGAGCAAGGAACAATATGGCCTGTGCCTGCGGGGCAAGGCCGGTTGGGGCGAGAACATGGCGCTGATCACCACCCTGGCCAACGGTTATGGCGCGCGCTGGTTCGATGAGAAGTGGCAGCCACAATTCAATGGGCCCGAGTGGAAGGAAGCACTGAATTTCTACGTCGACAACATGAAGAAATCCGGCCCGCCGGGTGCGTCCAGTAACGGCTTCAACGAAAACCTGGCGCTGTTCAACAGCGGCAAATGCGCGATCTGGGTCGATGCCAGCGTCGCCGGTTCGTTCGTCACCGACAAGACCCAGAGCAAGGTGGCCGATCACGTTGGATTCACCTTCGCCCCCCACGAAAAAACCGACAAGGGCACCTCGTGGATGTACTCCTGGTCGCTGGCCATCCCGACCAGCTCCAAAGCCAAGGACGCGGCCACGGTCTTTACCACTTGGGCGACGTCCAAGGAATACAGCCAATTGGTCGCCAAGACCGACGGCATTGCCAACGTACCTCCAGGCACCCGCACCTCGACCTACAGCGACGAGTACATGAAGGCCGCGCCGTTTGCCAAGGTGACCCTCGAATCGTTGAAAGTCGCCGACCCGAAAGCGCCAACCCTCAAGCCTGTGCCTTACATCGGCATCCAGTTGGTGACCATTCCCGAGTTCCAGGCCATTGGCACCCAAGTGGGCAAGTTCTTTTCCGGTGCGCTGACCGGCCAGCAGACCGTGGATCAGGCGTTGACCGCCGCGCAGTCCACCACCGAACGCGAGATGAAACGCGCCGGGTATCCAAAATAAGGTCTGCATTTCTCCAATTGTGGCGAGGGAGCTTGCTCCCGCTGCGGGCGAAGCCCGCCCTGGCAATCCACGGATTGCCAGTCGAAATAGGCCCGCTGCGCGGTCCAGCGGGAGCAAGCTCCCTCGCCACAGGGAATGCGTCGCAGAAGAGTAAACGTTCATGAATAGCTCAACGACAACTGCCAAAGCCCCCATCGAGATTGCCCCGCCGCCGGCACGCAAGATCCGCCTGGCGAACCCCGGTTGGTTCCTGGTCAGCCCTTCGGTGGCCTTGTTGCTGCTGTGGATGATCGTGCCGCTGGGCATGACCGTCTACTTCTCGATGATCCGCTACAACCTGCTCTACCCCGGCGAAAACGAATTCGTCGGGCTGGAGAACTTCACCTACTTCCTGACCGACTCGGGTTTCATGCCCGGTGCCACCAACACCTTGTTGCTGGTGGGCAGCGTGCTGCTGATCAGTATCGTGCTGGGGGTGTTGATCAGCGCGCTGCTGGAGGCCAGTGAGTTTTTTGGTCGCGGCATCGTCCGTGTGCTGCTGATCTCGCCGTTCTTCATCATGCCCACCGTCGGCGCGCTGATCTGGAAGAACCTGATCTTCCACCCGGTCTCGGGCATCCTCGCCTCGGTGTGGAAACTGTTCGGCGCCCAGCCAGTGGACTGGCTAGCCCATTACCCGCTGCTGTCGATCATCATCATCGTGAGCTGGCAATGGCTGCCCTTCGCGATCCTGATCCTGATGACCGCCATGCAGTCGCTGGACCAGGAACAGAAAGAAGCCGCGCGCCTGGACGGTGCCGGCCCGATCGCGATTTTCTGGCACCTGACCCTGCCGCACCTGGCTCGCCCGATTGCCGTGGTACTGATGATCGAGACGATTTTCCTGCTGTCGGTGTTCGCCGAGATCTTTACCACCACCAACGGTGGCCCCGGCTACGCCTCCACCAACCTGGCCTACCTGATCTACAACCAGGCGCTGGTGCAGTTCGACGTCGGCATGGCTTCGGCCGGTGGCCTGATTGCCGTGGTCATTGCCAACATCGCCGCCATCATCCTGGTCCGGATGATCGGCAAAAACCTCACCGACAAGCACTGAGGCCGTCGCCATGACTCTTCAACAATCCCGTCGCCTGCAAAGCCTGCTGCTGGGCACGCTGGCCTGGGCCATCGCGATCCTGATCTTTTTCCCGATCTTCTGGATGGTGCTGACCAGCTTCAAGACCGAAATCGACGCGTTCGCCACGCCGCCGCAGTTCATCTTCACGCCGACGCTGGAGAACTACCTGCACATCAATGAGCGCAGCAACTACTTCAGCTTCGCCTGGAACTCGGTGGTGATTTCCTTCAGCGCCACCGCCCTGTGTCTGCTGATTGCAGTGCCGGCGGCCTACTCCATGGCGTTCTATGAAACCCAGCGCACCAAAGGCACGTTGCTGTGGATGCTCTCCACCAAGATGCTGCCGCCAGTGGGCGTGCTGATGCCGATCTACCTGCTGGCCAAGCAATTTGGCCTGCTGGACACGCGTCTCGCGTTGATCGTCATCTACACGTTGATCAACCTGCCCATCGTGGTCTGGATGATTTACACCTACTTCAAGGACATTCCCCGCGACATCCTCGAGGCCGCACGCCTGGATGGCGCCACGCTATGGCAGGAGATGGTTCGCGTGCTGCTGCCAATCGCCAAGGGTGGCCTGGCCTCCACCGTGCTGCTGTCGCTGATCCTGTGCTGGAACGAGGCCTTCTGGTCGCTGAACCTCACCTCCTCCAAAGCCGCGCCACTGACGGCGTTGATTGCCTCCTATTCCAGCCCGGAAGGTTTGTTCTGGGCCAAATTGTCGGCCGTCTCGACCCTGGCCTGCGCGCCGATCCTGATTTTCGGCTGGATCAGCCAGAAACAGCTGGTGCGCGGTTTGTCCTTCGGCGCGGTGAAATAACGCGCCCTACACAATAATCAGAAGTGGAGGCCCATCATCATGGCCAACCTGAAAATCAAGAATCTGCAAAAGGGTTTCGAAGGTTTCTCCATCATCAAGGGCATCGACCTTGAGGTGAACGACCGCGAGTTCGTGGTCTTCGTCGGCCCGTCGGGCTGTGGCAAATCCACGCTGCTTCGGCTGATCGCCGGCCTGGAAGAGGTCAGCGACGGCACCATCGAACTGGATGGCCGGGACATCACCGAAGTCAGCCCGGCCAAGCGCGACCTGGCGATGGTGTTCCAGACCTACGCCTTGTACCCGCACATGAGCGTGCGCAAGAACATGTCCTTCGCCCTGGACCTGGCCGGCGTGCCCAAGGCCGAGGTCGAGAAGAAGGTCAACGAAGCGGCGCGCATCCTCGAACTGGGGCCGATGCTCGAGCGCAAGCCCAAGCAACTGTCCGGCGGCCAGCGCCAGCGTGTAGCGATTGGCCGGGCCATCGTGCGTAACCCGAAAATCTTCCTGTTCGACGAACCGCTGTCCAACCTCGACGCCGCCCTGCGGGTGCAGATGCGCCTGGAACTGGCACGCCTGCACAAAGAGTTGCAGGCGACCATGATCTACGTGACCCACGACCAGGTCGAAGCCATGACCCTGGCCGACAAGGTGGTGGTGCTCAATGGCGGGCGTATCGAACAGGTCGGCTCGCCGCTGGAGCTGTATCACCAGCCGGCCAACCTGTTTGTCGCCGGGTTCCTCGGCACGCCGAAAATGGGCTTCCTCAAAGGCAAGGTCACCGGCCTCGACAGCCAGGGCTGTGAAGTGCTGCTGGACGCCGGTACGCGTATCAGCCTGCCGTTGAGCGGTGCCAACCTGAGCGTCGGCGGCGCGGTGACCCTGGGAATTCGCCCGGAACACCTGAACCTGGCGCAACCGGGCGACTGCACGTTGCAAGTCACCGCCGACGTCAGCGAGCGGCTGGGCAGCGACACCTTCTGTCACGTCGTCACGGCCTCCGGCGAAGCCTTGACCATGCGCGTTCGCGGCGACCTGGCGAGCCGTTTCGGCGAGCAACTGAGCCTGCACCTGGACGCTGAACACTGCCACTTATTCGACGCCGAGGGCGTTGCGGTGACCCGCGCGCTGCGCGCCGCCGCCTGATTACCGAGACCTGCGATGAAACTCAACCGACAAAACCTGCACAACCTCAACCCTGGCGTCGCCCTGCCCGCCTACCCTGTGGGCGATGTCCGCCAGGGCATCGCCCACATCGGTGTCGGCGGTTTCCACCGGGCGCACCAGGCCTACTACACCGATGCGCTGATGAATACCGGCACCGACCTGGACTGGGCCATCTGCGGCGTGGGCCTGCGGGCCGAGGATCGCCGTGCCCGGGATGACCTGGCCAGCCAGGACTACCTGTTCACCCTGTACGAACTGGGCGACACCGATGACACCGAAGTCCGGGTGATTGGCGCGATCAATGACATGTTGCTGGCTGGAGATGGCGCCCAGGCGCTGATCGACAAACTGGCCGATCCGCAGATCCGCATCGTCTCGCTGACCATCACCGAAGGCGGCTATTGCATCGACGACAGCAACGGCGAGTTCATGGCCCACTTGCCGCAGATCCAGCACGACCTGGCCCATCCTGACGCTCCGAAAACCGTCTTCGGTTTCCTCTGCGCCGCCCTGGCCAAGCGTCGCGCGGCGGGCATCCCGGCGTTCACGTTGATGTCTTGCGATAACCTGCCCCACAACGGCGCCGTGACCCGCAAGGCGTTGCTGGCCTTCGCCGCGCTGCGCGACGCGGAGCTGGGGCAGTGGATCGACCGCAATGTCAGTTTCCCCAATGCCATGGTCGATCGCATCACGCCCATGACCAGCGTGGCCCATCGCCTGCAACTGCATGACGAACATGGCATCGACGACGCTTGGCCGGTGGTCTGCGAACCGTTCGTGCAATGGGTCCTGGAAGACAAGTTCGTCAACGGTCGCCCGGCCTGGGAAAAGGTCGGCGTGCAGTTCACCGATGACGTCACACCCTATGAAGAGATGAAGATCAAGCTGCTCAACGGCAGCCACCTGGCGTTGACCTACCTGGGCTTTCTCAAGGGTTATCGCTTCGTCCACGAGACCATGAACGACCCGCTGTTCGTGCGTTACATGCGCGCCTACATGGACCTGGACGTGACGCCGCAACTGGCGCCAGTGCCAGGCATCGACCTGACCGACTACAAGAACACCCTGGTGGAGCGCTTTTCCAATCAGGCGATTGCCGACCAGTTGGAACGGGTCTGTTCGGACGGCTCGTCGAAGTTTCCAAAATTCACTGTGCCGACCATCAACCGCTTGATCGCCGACGGTGGCGAAACCCGCCGCGCGGCGCTGGTGGTGGCCGCCTGGGCCGTGTACCTGAAGGGCGTGGACGAGAACGGCGTGACGTATTCAATCCCGGACCCACGGGCAGCGTTTTGCCAGGCATTGGTGGCCGACGATGCGCTGGTGACCCAGCGGATGCTGGAGGTGGAAGAAATCTTTGGCACCGCCATTCCCCGCTCGCCGGAGTTCGTGGCAGCATTCGAATGGTGCTGCAACAGCTTGCGCGAGCATGGCGTCACGCGAACGCTTGAGCGCGTGCTGGCTGACGCGGACTAACGGTCCGCTTTTGTGGCGAGGGAGCTTGCTCCCGCTGGGCTGCGCAGCGGCCCCAAGACAGCCGACACGGAGAACCTGACAGACCGAGTGGCAGGTTTTAGGGCTGCTTCGCAGCCCAGCGGGAGCAAGCTCCCTCGCCACAGGTAGGTGTTGGCTGACCGAGCGGCTATTTCCTGCGGGTATTGATCTGACGACCAAGGATTTCCATGGCAAACCAACAACTGTTCCTGGGCATCGACTGCGGCACCCAAGGCACCAAGGCGCTGATCCTGGATGCGATCAGCGGCCAGGTACTCGGCCAGGGCGCCGCTGCCCACAGCATGATCAGCGGGGCCAACGGTCGTCGTGAACAAGACACCCAGCAATGGCTCGATGCATTCACCCAGGCAACTCACCAAGCCTTGGCTGCCGCCGGCGTCGATGGCCAGGCGATCCTCGGCATCGGCGTCTCCGGCCAGCAACACGGTCTGGTGCTGCTTGATGACCAGGGCCAGGTCTTGCGCCCGGCCAAGCTGTGGTGCGACACCGAGACAACTCCGGAAAATGATCGGCTCCTGGCGCACCTGGGCGGTGAAGACGGCAGCCTCGAACGCCTCGGCGTGGTGATCGCGCCGGGCTACACGGTTTCCAAACTGCTCTGGACGCGGGAGCAGCATCCCCAGGTATTCGAACGCATCGCCAGCGTCCTGCTGCCCCACGACTTCCTCAACTACTGGCTCACCGGCCGCCATTGCAGCGAATACGGCGATGCTTCGGGGACCGGCTATTTCAACGTACGCACCCGCCAATGGGACGTGCAACTGTTACAACACATCGACCCCAGCGCACGCTTGCAAGCGGCGCTGCCGGAACTGATCGAGGCCCATCAGCCCGTCGGACGCATCCTGCCGGCCATTGCCGCGCACCTGGGCATCAACCCCGAGGCGGTGGTGGCCAGTGGCGGCGGCGACAATATGATGGGCGCCATCGGCACCGGGAACATCCAGCCCGGTGTGATCACCATGAGCCTCGGGTCCTCCGGTACGGTGTACGCCTATGCCGCCGAACCTGCGGTCAGTTCACAGCCGTCCGTGGCGACGTTCTGTTCCTCCAGCGGTGGCTGGCTGCCGCTGATCTGCACCATGAACCTGACCAACGCCACTGGCGCGATACGCGAACTGCTGGACCTGGACATCGACGCCTTCAACGCCCTGGTGGCCAAGGCCCCGATTGGCGCCGAGGGGGTCTGCATGCTGCCGTTCCTCAACGGCGAGCGGGTGCCTGCCCTGCCCCATGCCACCGGCAGCCTGCTGGGCCTGACCACCACCAACCTGACCCGGGCCAACCTGTGTCGCGCCGTGGTCGAAGGCACGACCTTCGGTTTGCGCTATGGCTTGGACCTGCTGCGAGCCAACGGACTCCAGGCCCAGAGCATTCGCCTGATCGGCGGAGGTTCGAAGAGCGCGCAGTGGCGGCAGATCGTCGCCGACACCATGGACACCACGGTCATTTGCACCGAACAGAGCGAAGCCGCTGCATTGGGGGCGGCGATCCAAGCGGCATGGTGCCACTCCGGTTCACAGACGGGCTTGTCCGAGCTGTGCGAGCGCTGCGTCAAGCTCGACCCGAGCAGCGAAACCCGGCCAATCGCCGCGCATGTCGCGGCGTCGCAACAGGCCTATGAACGTTATCGACAACACGTCGCAACCCTTTGAGAGCGGGAAACTATGTATTTGGTGTGTGGTGAAGCGCTGTTTGATTTTTTCAGTGAGACCGAGGCGGATGGTCCGGCCTCGCACGTGAGCTACAAGGCCATTGCCGGTGGTTCACCGTTTAACGTGGCCGTGGGGCTGCGTCGCCTGGGTATTGAATCGGCGCTGTTTACCGGGCTGTCCACCGACTACCTGGGTCGACGCTTGCACCAGGTGCTGCTCAATGAAGGTGTCAGCGCCCAATACCTGGTGGACTTCGACGCACCGACCACCCTGGCAATGGTTGCCGTAGGCGCCAACGGTTCGCCCCACTACAGTTTTCGCGGCGAAGGCTGTGCGGACCGACAATTGAGCCTGGCGCATCTACCGGACCTGGGCCCCGAGGTGCGCGGCTTGCATTTCGGCTCGTTCTCGCTGGTGGTCCAGCCCATCGCCGATACGCTCCTGGCCCTGATGCAACGCGAAAGCGGCCGCCGCCTGATCAGCCTCGACCCGAATGTGCGACTCAACCCGCAGCCGGATATCGAGCTGTGGCGCTCACGGATTGCAACGCTGGTGCAATATGCCGACCTGATCAAGGTCAGTGACGAAGACCTGGACCTGCTCTACCCCGGCAAGAAGCCCGAGGCGATCATCGAAGGTTGGCTGGGGAACCGCTGCCAATTGGTCTTCCTGACCCGTGGCGGCCAGGGCGCTACGGTCTTCAGTCGCCAATATGGCTCATGGTCGCTGCCGTCCTGTCCGGTGAAGATCGCCGACACCGTGGGTGCAGGCGACACCTTCCAGGCCGCGCTGATTGCGTGGTTGACTGAACAACAATTGGATTCGATTGAGGGGTTGCATACCCTGACCCGGGAACAGATCAGCGCAATGCTTGAATTCGCCATTCGCGCCGCCGCCCTGACTTGCGGCAAAACCGGGCCAGACCTGCCCTACAGGCACCAATTGAACTGAATGGCGCATCGCAGCTAAAAAAACAGCTGAAAAAAACTGGACGCCGGGTTCGGACATGACCGGACCCGAGCGTCAGGCTTACAAGGACAAGGCCGTTATCAGCGGCCAGTCATCCGCTGGTGTTGTTGATGAAAGTGATTGCCAGCGGCAGGGTTGTGGTCGAGCTCGGTACGCAGTTCCGCGATCAAGTCGTTGATGGCCCGACAACCGGTGAGTTTATTGGCATCGATGTCGGTTTTGAGCAATGCCACGCGATCGGTTGCATGATCGTCGTAAATCTTGACCGTCATCTTGAGCTCAGGTGACAAGGTGCATTGCGAGCGCTTGGGCAGCAAGCTGCTTTCAATGATGTTTCGCATTTCGAGGGCAGATAGAAACATGGCGACTCTCTCCTGTTGAGGCGGCCAACTTATGTTCACGCCGGCGGTATTTTCGTCCGTTTTCTTCCCTGCGGACTGGGACTACGAATACCGTGCCGTTCGTTCGTTCTTTTTAGCGTTTTCAGTCAACGAGTTCGCCAGGCGAACTCTTGAATCATCCCGCAAGAAGCATGCCTGTATCGAAGACCTTGCGGATTGATCTGAATCAAGCGCTTAGCTTCGTCCCGCGCCGGAGAACTCGTGCAAAATGCAAGGAAACGCTACTTTTTCCATGCAAACTGCAATCGCTTTTATCCTGTTCGCAACTTAGAGTAGCCCCTAATACGAAGACGCAAGTGGGCATCCGTCGCCTGCTTCAAAAAAAGTGTGACGTAGCGTAAAAAACTCAAAACGCGCCCACTGCCGCCCGCTCGGCCACGTGGCGCAAGCTGTCGAAATTGATATTGGCACCGGAATCGATCGCCACCAGCGTCTGGCCTCGCGCCCCCGTGTCGGCCACGTACTGCTTGATGCCTGCCACCGCCAGTGCGCCCGACGGCTCAGTGATGGAGCGGGTATCGTCATAGATATCCTTGATCGCGGCGCACAGTTGATCGTTGCTCACGGTCATCACCTCATCGACACAGAAACGGCAGATATCGAGGCCATGGGCGCCGATCTGCGCCACGGCCACGCCATCGGCGAAGGTTCCCACCTCAGGCAAGGTCACTCGCTCACCGGCTGCCAGCGCCGCCTGGAGACAGGCCGAGTGCTGCGACTCGACGCCGATGATGCGTACTTCCGGGCGCAGGTACTTGACGTAGGCTGCGATCCCGGCGATCAGCCCACCGCCACCGACCGGGACAAAAATCGCATCCAGCTGGCCGGGGTGCTGGCGCAGGATTTCCATGGCGACGGTGCCCTGCCCGGCAATCACGTCCGGGTCATCGAAAGGCGAGACGAACTCCCGTCCGCTCTGCTCGGCCAGGTCCAGCGCGTGCGCCAGGGCAAACGGAAAGCTTTCCCCATGCAGAATCGCTTCGGCGCCTCGGTTGCGCACGCCCAGCACCTTCAATTGTGGAGTGGTCACAGGCATGACGATGCTGGCCGAAATACCCAACTCCCGTGCCGCCAGCGCGACACCCTGGGCATGATTGCCGGCGGACGCGGTGATGACGCCACGGGCGCGCTGCTCCGGGGTCAGTTGCACGAGTTTGTTGTAGGCACCGCGGATCTTGAAGGAAAAGGTCGGTTGCAGGTCTTCGCGCTTGAGCAGGATCCGGTTACCCAAGGCCTCGGACAATGCGGGAGCCGCTTGCAGCGGCGTGCGCACGGCCAGCTCATAGACCGGCGCGGCGAGAATCTTCTTAACATAGTGCTCGAGCAGGGTTTGCTCGGTGCGGGTAACGGTCATGGCGATCTCCTGGTTCAGGCGGAGCCCAGGAGACAGAAAGAAAAAACCCGCCTCCAGGGCGGGTTGGGTGCAGCCGACAGCTAACCCGCCAAATAAGGAATGGCGGTAATAATGCTTGGCTGGCTGCGCAGTACGAGTGAGTTCATGCCTGGAAATTAGCGGTGCGTTGGCGGCAAGTCAATGGGCAATATCAAGTGCCAGCCGATATTCGCTGCATTGACCTCAAGTGAACAACATTCCCTGTGGGAGCGAGCTTGCTCGCGATTGCGGAGTATCAGTCAACATCAATGCCAGCTGCCCCATAGCAATCGCGAGCAAGCTCGTTCCCACGGTTTTCTCCAACTATTTGAGGCCGACTTTGTACAACGCCCCGTCGTCCTCATCCGTCAACACATAGAGATACCCATCCGGGCCCTGGCGAACATCACGGATTCGCGCCTTGAGCTCACCCAACAGGCGCTCTTCATGGACGATTTTGTCGTCTTGCAATTGCAGGCGGATCAGTTCCCCTGGCACCAAGGCGCCGATGAACACATTGTGTTGCCAGGCCTTGAAGCGCCCATGGTCGTAGAACGCCATGCCACTGAGCCCCGGTGAGACCTGCCAGACGTGGTGAGGGTCAAGGCCACCCTCGACGGTCTTGCCCTGGGCTTCGGGGATCGGAGCGCCGGAGTAGTTGATGCCATGGGTCGCCAATGGCCAGCCGTAGTTCTTGCCGCGCTCGATGATGTTCATCTCATCACCGCCCTTGGGCCCGTGTTCGTTCTCCCACAACGTGCCATTCCAAGGGTTCAGGGCCGCCCCCTGGGGGTTGCGCATGCCGTAGGACCATATCTCGGGACGGACGTTTTTCTGGCCGACGAAGGGGTTGTCGTCGGGCACCTTACCGTCGGGGTAGATGCGCACGATCTTGCCTTGCAGCTTGTCCAGATCCTGGGCGGTGGGCCGCTCGTTGTTTTCCCCCAAGGTAATGAACAGATAACCGTCGCGGTCGAAGACCAGGCGCGAGCCAAAGTGGTTGCCCGTGGACAACTTGGGCTGCTGACGGAAGATCACGTCGAAATTCTTCAGGCTCTTGAGATCTTCGGACAGTTGCCCGCGCCCCACGGCGGTGCCGGCCTTGCCATCTGCGCCCGCCTCGGCATAAGACAGGTAGACGGTACGATCCTGCTTGAAATCGGGCGACAGCACCACGTCCAGCAGACCGCCCTGGCCCTTGGCCCACACTTCAGGCACGCCACTCAAGGGGGCGGACAATTGGCCATCGGCGCTGACCACGCGCAGGTTACCCGGTCGCTCCGTCACCAGCATGCCCTGCTGGCCAGGCAAGAATGCGACAGACCAAGGGTGCTCCAGCCCCTTGACCACGGTGGTCACTTCCAGCGTGCCCTCCTCGCTCTTGAATGACTGGGTTGGCGCGGCATTGGCCGGGGTGGCAAGGGCCAGGACAGCGCTGGCGCAGAATGCGGCCAGGAGTGTTTTACGCAACATGCACATTTCCTTCTGCGGTGTTGAAAGAGAACAACGGGCGCCAGCGCCTAGCGGTTGCCATTCTGGCTGTTGCGCGGTGGCGCAGGAGACTCGATGGTCGGTCGCGGCGAACCCGACGGCGGGCCGGAACGCGGGTAGCCATTGCCGATGCCGCCGTTTTCCAGGGTCGGTGGCCGTGGTACCGGTACTGTCGGGTTGTTATGTATCGTCGGCACGTTGGGCCGGGTGCCCTGCATGCTGTTGGGATTGGCCCGGCGCGTCGGGCTGTTATAGGGATTGTTGTTGCCCGGCAGGTTTTGGGCCAGGACCGTTGCGCCTGCGCTGGGCGTGGCGGCCTGAGCAGCGGCAGTCAGTAATAGCGTCATGATGACGAGCATGAACCTGTTCATTGGGACACCTCTGGGGTTCAGGCATATCGAAAGCACGCTACGCCGCAGGTTCGCCCTTGTTAAGCGAAATATCCCGGTGAAGATGTAACGAAGCGTCTCCGAAGAGAGGTGGGAGCAAGCTTGCTCGCCCCACAATGGAAACTTTTCCCAAGGCGCGAAGGTCACCAGAAAGACATCCACCGGCAAGGACAACACCACCATGGCACGGGCAATCTGGAAAGGCGCAATCAGCTTCGGACTGGTCCACATTCCTGTCGCGCTGGTGTCGGCCACCTCGTCCCAGGGGGTGGATTTTGACTGGTTGGACAAACGCAGCATGGATCCGGTGGGCTACAAGCGGGTCAACAAGACCACGGGCAAGGAAGTGACCAAGGATGACATCGTCAAAGGCGTCCAGTATCAGAAAGGCCAGTACGTGCTGCTCAGCGAGGAGGAAATCCGTTCCGCTCACCCCAAGTCCACCCAGACCATCGATATCTTTGCCTTTGTCGACAGCGAGAAGATCCCGTTGCAAAACATCGACACACCCTACTTTCTCGCCCCCGACAAACGCGGTGGCAAAGTCTATGCCCTGCTGCGCGAAACCCTGGTCAAGACCCACAAGGTCGCCCTGGCCCATGTCGTGCTGCATACCCGCCAGCACCTGGCGGCGCTCATGCCCCTTGAATCGGCGCTGGTACTGGTGATGCTGCGCTGGCCTGCGGAGGTACGCGACCTTGATGTCCTCGAGTTGGGCGACGAAGTGACGAACCCAACCCTGGCCAAGGGCGAGCTGGAAATGGCCAAACGTCTCGTGGAAGACATGAGCGCCGACTGGGAACCGCAAGAATACCGGGACAGTTTCGAAGACAAAATCATGGAACTGGTGGAGAAAAAGGCCAACGAAGGCCGCCTCGAAGCGGTGGAAACCGACCCGGGCGAAGAACAACGCAAGACCGCCGATGTCATCGACCTTACCGAGTTGCTCAAGCGCAGCCTGGGCAGCAAGGGCAAGGCCACCGACAAATCCGCCGGGAAGCCCCCTGCAAAACCTGCGAAAGCCCGCAAATCCGCTCCTGCCAAAAAAGCCACCAAGGCCTCCCGGGGGTAAACCCTGGCGTGCGCAATACAAGGGAATCTGTCATGGCCAACGCCGAGAGTGAATCTGCTCGTTTGTCCAACGCCAAGCCGGAGGTTACGACAGCCCGAAAGGCGCCTCAAAACCGCCTGCCCGAGCGCCTGTCGCCGCAATTGGCCACGCCCGTGGAAGAACCGCCCACCGGCGAATGGCGCTATGAGGTCCAATTCCACGGTTATCGACTGCTGGCCCGCATCGAACAGGGTGAAGTCCGCTTGTTCAATCGCAATCACCAGGACTGGACCGAGCGGCTGAAGCTGCATGCCGACGCCCTGGCCGGGTTGAACCTGGGGGACAGTTGGCTCGACGGCGAACTGGTTCTGCTCGATGAGACCGGCCGCTCCGATTTCGCGGCCCTGCGCCAGGCCTTCGACATCAGCCGCACCGTCGATATGCTGTATTTCCTGTTCGATGCGCCGTTCCTCAATGGCGTCGACCTGCGCCAGGCTCCGGTGGAGGAACGCCGTGCGGCCCTGAAAAAAGCCCTTGGCAACAACGCCAGCAAGCGCCTGCGCTTTTCCGAGTCGTTTTCGGCCAGCCCGCACGACATGTTCGAAAGCGCTATCGCGCTTTCATTGGACAGCGTGGTCGGCAAGCGCGTGGGCAGCCCATATAGGTCCCGGCGAAGCGCCGATTGGGTAAAACTCAAGTGCCGGTTGCGCCAAGCCTTCGTCATCGTCGGGTTCACTCGCCCCCAAGGCAGGCGCAGCGGTTTCGGCGCGCTGTTGCTGGCGGTCAACGGGCCGTCGGGGCTGGTGTACGCCGGTCGGGTCGGCACGGGATTCAGCCAGACGCAAATCCAACAATTACATGCGCAACTGTGCGCGCAGCAACGCGAGACTTCGCCACTGGCGCTGCCACTCAACGGTGTGCAAGGACGCGGCGTGCAATGGGTCGAGCCTGGCTTGACCTGCGAGGTAGAGTTCATTGAATGGACTGGCGACAACCAAGTGCGGCAGGCCATTTTCCTGGGTTTTTCGACCGAGACACCGGCCAACAAGGTTGTTCGTGAGCAGCCGCTGCCGATAAAATCCACGACAGCAAAAACCCAGCGTCGCAGCAAAACCCGCGCGGCCAAAGTCGACGGTGTGACGATCACCCACCCCGATCGGGTCATCGACAGTGTCAGCGGTGTGCAAAAGGCCGAGCTGGCGCAGTATTACCTGGACATCGCCCCGTGGATCCTGCCGCACCTCAAGCAGCGGCCGGTCGCGCTGTTGCGGGCACCGGACGGTATCGGCGAAGAGCAGTTCTTCCAAAAACACGCCGATCGCCTGGACATTCCCCATATCAAACAGCTGGATCCGCGACTGGACCCGGGCCATGCAGCGCTGATGGAAATCGATGACATCCACGCCCTGGTCAGCGCGGCGCAGATGGGCACGGTGGAACTGCACACCTGGACCGCGACCCACGATCGGATCGAGACCCCCGACCTGTTTGTCCTGGACCTGGATCCAGACCCTTCGCTGCCCTGGAGCGCCATGATCGAGGCGACCCACATGACCTTGGCGGTGCTCGACGAGTTGGGTTTGCAGGCTTTTCTCAAGACCAGCGGTGGCAAAGGCATGCACGTGATCGTGCCCTTGGCGAGAAGTGAAGGCTGGGACACCACCAAGGCATTCGCCAAGGCCATCTCGCAGTTCCTGACCCGGCAAATGCCAGAGCGCATCACGGCCACCATGGGACCGAAGAACCGCGTCGGAAAAATATTCGTCGACTACCTGCGCAACGCCCGCGGCGCCAGCACGGTGGCCGCCTACTCAGTGCGCGCCAGGCCAGGCCTGCCGGTCTCGGTGCCAATCGCCCGGGCCGAACTGCCGACCCTGCGCAACGCACAGCAATGGGACATCTATACCGCTCTGGAACGGGCCAAGGGCTTGGGCGCCGATCCTTGGGAAGGCTACCACCACCGTCAGCGGATCACCGCCAGGATGTGGGAACAGCTGGATGCGCAAAAGCCCGAGGCATGAAGGTAAATCCAGCGTTCAAATCCAGATAAAGATCACCAGCAGGCCGCCAAAGAACGCCCACTTCTGCAGGTAATACAGCGTGCGGTTACGTTTTTTCAGAGCCTTGCCCTGCAACCGTATCTTGTAGAGCCTGGAAAACGCCCGGTTCAAGGCGCCCGTCCTGTCGCCCGCGTCGTTGGGCGCACCGGCCGCAGCCATCACGGTGCGGCTGAACCAGCGGTTGAATGCGCTAGCCCAGCGAAACTTCATGGGCCGCTCCACGTCGCAGAACAAGATGATGCGATTATGGTCGGTGGTGTTCTGGGCGTAATGAATGAACGTTTCGTCGAAGATCACCGCCTCGCCATCGCGCCAATGATAGGGCTCGCCATCGACATTGATGTAGCAGCCAGCATCGTTGGGCGTTTCCAGGCCCAGGTGATACCGATAGGAGCCGGCATAGGGGTCGCGGTGCCGGACCAGCTTCGAGCCCGGAGGCAACTCGGCGAACATTGCCGCCTTGATCGAACCGATGCTCTGTACCAGCTCGGTAGTACGGGGGCATAGCTTCATGGCCGAAGGATGGCTGTCGCCGTACCACTTCAGGTAGAAACGCTTCCAACCGGTCTTGAAGAACGAGTTGAAGCCCACATCGTCGTATTGATCGGAACGCTTGATCTCCCCCGCGTGCAGCAGGCCCAGGCCTTCGGCCCGGATCTCTTGCCAATGGGCCTGCAATGGGCTCAGGTCCGGGAACTGCGCCGGACTCAGGAACGGCCTGTTGGGCAGTTTCGAGCACAAGTAAAGCAGGCAATTGATCGGCGCGAGAAACGACGAATGATCGCTCAGTTGGCGTCCGAACTTATGCCGCACCCGACCGCGCAGATGAACGTAGCCAATGGAGAAGATGTAGAGTGCGACAATGATGAGCTTCACGAAAAACCGTCACAATGCTGGAGTGAACAGATCGTTTCCCCGGGGCCAGCCAAACGGCAAGGCAGTGGCACAGGGTGAAATGGCATTCTAGCCACAGTTTGTAAGCAAAAGTTATCCTTCAATTGTGAAAAACTGTCTTGCCCGGGCAATACCCTATCGTTTATGCGGCCAGACCAGTACAATCGCCGCCAACTATTACGCGCCCCCTTTGGTCGATACCGCAAACGCGGCTTCGACGCACGTCTACCGGGCCAGGCGCTCCGTATTGCTGCTGTCCTCTTATGCCGGATGGACCCTTGCGCTTGCGACCGCGACGCCTTTGCGCGGTCGGGACGTGCGCAAACAGGTACTGAACAGGTACTGCCGCACCCTTAGCTACTCTGAATGTTCCGCAGGATAAACCTTTGATCTCTACAGCTAACATCACGATGCAGTTCGGCGCCAAGCCACTGTTCGAAAACGTCTCTGTCAAATTCGGCGCGGGTAACCGCTACGGTCTGATTGGCGCCAACGGTTGCGGCAAGTCGACCTTCATGAAAATCCTCGGCGGCGACCTCGAGCCGTCCGGCGGCCAGGTCATGCTCGAGCCGAATGTGCGCCTGGGTAAACTGCGCCAGGACCAGTTCGCCTACGAAGAATTCACCGTGATCGACACCGTGATCATGGGTCACGAAGAGCTGTGGAAGGTCAAGGCCGAACGCGATCGCATTTATTCGCTGCCGGAAATGACCGAAGAAGACGGCATGGCCGTGGCCGAACTGGAAACCGAATTTGCCGAGATGGACGGCTACACCGCCGAATCCCGTGCCGGTGAACTGCTGTTGGGCCTGGGGATTGGCATCGAGCAGCATTTCGGCCCGATGAGCGAAGTGTCGCCAGGCTGGAAGCTGCGTGTGTTGCTGGCCCAGGCGCTGTTCTCCGACCCGGAAGTGCTGCTGCTCGACGAACCGACCAACCACCTGGACATCAACACCATCCGCTGGCTGGAAAACGTGCTGACCCAGCGTTCGAGCCTGATGATCATCATCTCTCACGACCGTCACTTCCTGAACAGTGTCTGCACCCACATGGCGGACCTGGACTACGGCGAGCTGCGCCTGTTCCCGGGCAACTACGACGAGTACATGACCGTGGCGACCCAGTCCCGCGAGCAACTGTTGTCGGACAACGCCAAGAAGAAAGCCCAGATTTCCGAACTGCAGTCGTTCGTCAGCCGTTTCTCGGCCAACGCCTCGAAAGCCAAGCAGGCCACCTCTCGCGCCAAGCAGATCGACAAGATCCAGTTGGCCGAGGTCAAGCCATCGAGCCGCGTCAGCCCGTTCATTCGCTTCGAACAGACCAAGAAACTGCACCGTCAGGCGGTCATTGTCGAGCGCATGGCCAAAGGGTTTGACGGCAAGCCGCTGTTCAAGGACTTCAGTTTCACCGTCGAAGCCGGTGAACGCGTGGCGATCATCGGCCCGAACGGGATCGGCAAGACCACCTTGCTGCGCACCCTGGTCAATGAACTGGAACCCGATGCCGGTACCGTGAAATGGACCGACGCCGCGGAACTGGGCTACTACGCCCAGGACCATGCTCACGATTTCGAGGACGACGTCAACCTGTTCGACTGGATGGGCCAGTGGACCCAGGGCGGCGAACAACTGGTGCGTGGCACCTTGGGCCGCATGCTGTTTTCCAACGACGAGATCCTCAAGTCGGTCAAGGTCATTTCCGGTGGTGAGCAAGGCCGCATGCTGTTCGGCAAGCTGATCCTGCAAAAGCCGAACGTGCTGGTGATGGACGAACCGACCAACCACTTGGACATGGAATCGATCGAAGCGTTGAACCTGGCGCTGGAAAACTACCCGGGCACGCTGATCTTCGTCAGCCATGACCGGGAGTTCGTATCGTCCCTGGCCACCCGCATCATCGAGCTGAGCGCCGATGGCGTAGTCGACTTCAGCGGCACCTATGACGACTACCTGCGTAGCCAGGGTGTGGTGTTCTAAGGGCAGCTGCGAGTTGCAAGCTTCAAGCGGCAAGTAAAAAGCCCTGTCCACTGTGACAGGGCTTTTTGTATTTCAAGGCGCATATCCCGTGATGCCGTTCATGCAAGAAGAATGAGGAAATCCGACAAACACGTGCGCCATGAACACGCTGGGCTTTAACAGCACAGTGAAGGAATGGCGTTGCGCGGGTTAGGCTTATGGAGCTGTGCTTCTAATACCATTCATTCTTATTGTCGCCCCTCTCAGTAGCTCGTCAAAATCCAGCTCAGTATACTTAGGTAGCATGCCTGATTTTGCTGTCGCGGCAGAATAACTCGGCGGATTAGAAGGAAGGGGAGCAGTAGCAGCGTATGGATCGCCAACCCTTCCCGACGCTGAGGATGCAGAAAGCCGGGGAGCAGTAGGAGCGTATGGATCGCCAGCCGATGCAGAAAGCGGGGGAGCAGTAGCACCAGCGAATGGATCGTTAGTCGGTCTCGGCACATTGCCTGTAGGGCGAGAAGCAGTTCCAGCGCGAGACCGTGGATGCGCAACGGGCATTCTATTCGGCGCTGGGGTCATCCTAAATGCCGCCACGCCTAAACCAATCGACGCCACCCCCGCTACCGAAGCAATGGCGATAAACACAATGCGAGCCGTGTTGTCGTCGGTGAGAGCCGCACCAACACTTGTGGAGGCAGCTATAACGCCTAAAAGCAAGGCGCCCAACGCCGCGTTAACAACGAAGTGCCCCGTAGGGTCTACCTCATCGAGCGGCCTCTGGCTGTATGCATACCCATTGAGCCCCCCCTTGCCGAATGGACTCCAGCTGTCCGGGCTATTGAATCGCATGAGCACCGGGTTATACACCCGGTAACCCTTTCCCAGCATATATCCTCCGGTCTGAGCCTCCCTCAGTTCACCATTGAAACCCAGTTCGGTACTGATAGGTTGTTCGGCGCTACGATGGCCATAAGGGCTGTAAGCAAGAGAATGGGTTGAGTCGGAGCTGACTTCATTCATTACACTGTTGGTGAAATTACCGGCCAGTAACAGCGTGTTGTCGCCCTGACGCTCTGCCAATAAATGGTCATCGCCGCGCATGAAGGTACTGCTCCGCTCCCCGTCCACAAGGTTGGTGATGTGATCGCCCTTGTAAAAATGTTGCTGGGAACCGCCACCGTCATCGTTATTGGATAACCGGTCCAGTGGATCATACTGGAAGTTACCCGTTTTACCCGATCCGGACTCACTCACACTGAGCAGCCGATTAAGCGCGTCATATTCCAGGACTCGGCCTTGCTCGTCTTGAATCAGGTTACCGTTGGCATCATAGGAAAGCACCAGCTCGTCTGGATGCCCCGCATCCCCTGAGTTGGTGACTCGACTCAGTTGGGCAGGGTCTTGCGGGTTTTCATAATGATATTCGGCCATGTTGTTTTTTCCATCGACCGTCTCTGTGATAACGATGATCAGATTATCCATCGCATCGAAGATAAAGGTTTGCCCCGAGAGCCTGTTGCCATACGGATCAATTGGCGGTTGGCTGCCCGCACAGGTATACGTCTCCAGGCGTCCACGAAGATCATAGGCATAGGTTTCGTCACGCAGCGTCTGGGGGCCTTCGGTCAAGGTGCGTCGCACGAGACAGTCAAACTCGTCGTATACCTGATCCAATACCTGGATAACACCATCAAGGTCGAACGTACGCTTTGTTTCACGATGAAACTCATCGTATTCAAGGCTGATACCAAGGATTCTCGCCGGTGCGCCGTCGACGATGTCCTGCGTGGTGATGGTAGCGACACGCCCCAAGGCGTCGTAAGTGAAGGCCGACGAAGTCGTCCCCAAGGATGTACGCTCCAATCGACCTTTAGGGTCATATTCATACTGCTGTATTTGATCGAGCACATCGGTATAGCTGAGCAAACGACTGCGAAAACTATACTCGTAGGCCATCGCGAAAGTTTGCCCATCCGCTTCAACGGTTTCGCTCTTGGGCTCGCCAAAACTGAAATAAGTACGTGCCAGTGTCCGCCCGCCCACGCTGGCCTTCGTCAATCGCGCGTTGGCCGGGTCATACTCGTAGTTACAGATGTCCCCACCTGAAAGTTGGCGACGCAGAGGTTCATCACTCAACTGTGGCATGTACTGGTATTCGACCGTTTGACCACTGGCGGGGGTCACGGTCTTAGGTCGGGTCTGCTGCGGATCGTATTCATAGCGTTGCAAACGCCCTCCGGTGACCGACTCGGTCATGCGGCCCAGCCCGTCGAACGTTTGCGTTCCCAGTTCCTGTCCATCCACGCTGATGCGTGTAGGCCAATCTTCAGCGCTGTGCTCGGCATATTCGCGCACAATCCTGGCACCTTGAGGCAAGATGGTTTGCGTCATACGGTCGAAAGCATCATAGCTGTACTCGGTAACGCGCAACGGAGTCCTGAGGCCCAACTCTTCCTTCACCGACCGTCCCAACCCGTCATAACTATATTTTTGCCGACTGATTACGCTTTCATCCAAGGCCAGACGCTCTGTCTGGACAGGCTTTTCAAACAGGTTGAGACGCGTTTCAGTGATCCCGCTGAAGTGGACCTTCGTCGAATCCTGCTCCCAGCTTCGTTCAATCGGGCCTGACCAGTTTCGATCGCCAATCGGATTGACTTGCTTATAGCGCTCCACGCCGTCCGGGCCGATCTCGCAGAAGGGCTGATTCCAGTCGTCGAACAGAAACCGTGTCTTGAAGGCTTTCTCCTGCGCTCCCCACCAATCGTATTCGGTCTGTTCGATCAGGTTCCCGAAAACATCGTACTGGGCGGCGTAGGTTTGGCGCATTGTCGGTTGGCTGCTGTCGGCATCGTTGCGCTCTTCGTAAACCGCCCTGTTAAGCCCATCGAATGCCGTCACGGTCTTCACGCCCTTGACGTCGAACAACCATTGCTCGGCCCGTTGCCCAATGCTGGCGGAGAGATAATATTCATAATTGCGCGTTGCCTTGTAGCGTGGGTCGTTCGGTGCCACGGTTTCACTGGTGACCCGATTCAGCACATCGTAAGTGCGGCGTATCTCTACGTCATTGTCGTCGCGCTCAAGCAGCGACTCGCCGTTGAGTAGCGAGCTTTCCAATGTAATGATTTTGTGCACCTGATCGAAGTCTGTCGTCAGCGTTTCCACTGTTTGCAGAACCGTCTCGTCGGCCAGGGTGCCCATCGTCACCCCGTACGTGTAGGCGGTTTTCGTTGCTTTTTCATTCAACGCAACCGACTGGTGCTTCAGGCGTCCATGCACCACATGCGCCTGCGCGTCGTCCTTGTCGTGGTAGTACTCATAGGCCGTGCTACGTAATTCCATGACGGCGCCGGGAGCCGTTCGCGTGAGCGTTTCACGTTCGAGCGCCAGCCACGACGAACGTCCGCTGCCGTCCAGCGATGGATACAGCTCGTAGCGATAATCGGTCCGCAGGGTCGGCGCACCGGCCACATAGCCAGGAGCGGGCGTCTGGGTTTGACTTTTGAGATTGCGCACGAAGCCATCGGGGTCTTTCGGGCAGCCATCTTCTCCGTCCTTATCGTAGTAAAAACTGGTTTCGACAACACCTGTGGGATGGGTCTGGACCAACAGATTGCCGTAGCTGTCATAGGTGCTGCTGGACTTTTCGCTACGTAATTGGCTACCCAACCGCCAGCGGTTGGTGACTTCGTGAGGGAGTTGAAACCAGTCTGGTTGGCCATCGAACCCACCGGGGATCTGACCATACACAGTCTCGACCTCCTGCTGTGCCGTGTTGCGCGTCGTGGTCTCCAGGGTGAGCAAGTGAAACTGGTTGAAGGTACGTTTGATACGCTGGACCTCCACCCCTCCATCCATCAGATGCTCGGTGCAACCGTAGGCGTAATGGCTGCCAGTGAACTGATAGAGGTTATCCAACCCGTCATCGTTCCAACTCAGCGCCAGATTGCGACCCAGGAAATTATTGGTCTCCAGGTAGGTCGAACCGTCGGTGAAACTGTAATGCGTTTCTACCATGGGCTGTCCGCTGCCAGGGAACACCCGGTGTTCTTTCACCCGGGGTATGGGCTGACGACCACTGCCGGTGGGAAACTCATGGCCCTGCGCGTCATAGACCACCTCTTCCCGCCCGCCCAGTGGCGTTTCCACCGACACGATGCAGGTGTATTCGCCCACTGGCCTGTAATTCAGACGCCAGGCAACGTTGCGACCCGCTTCGCTCGGCAAAGTAATGACTTTGACGTACTTCTCGGTGCCGGAATCCAGCGTCATCGAATAGCGCGCCAACGGCGTGCCATTGGCGCCGGCAGTGGGGTGCAGGTCCAGGATGACGCTGCCCTCCTGACGGTCTACCTTCAGCAAATCGCCGCGCTCATCACTGATGCTCGCAAGCCGGAAATCATGGGCACCGAAGGGCAAGTGCCCCAGCGTCACCGCATGACCTTCCGGCGCGATCATCCGGACAGGCAAGGCAACCGCATCGTCTCCCCGGCCATGGACCCTGAGTTCTTCGACCAGACCGGACTTATGCACCAGCCGGTAGAGTTGATCGTCGTCTTTATCACGGTAAAAACGGAAGGTGTTGAGCTTTTTCTCTTTCATCAGAAGCTCGACCAGAACCCCTTCCTCCCGTTGCGCCGTAACCTTGTAACGCTCGCCGCTGTTCAAGGTCAGGATTTGCCGCTGAACCCGATATTGCGATTGCTGCACGTTCCAGCCGGTGCCGTAACCGCTGTCATGACGGTTCATGGGATTGAAGCCCATGGCCAGGGACAGCAGCGGACCGTTCAAGAAGTTGGGTTTGAATTCGGGGAAGTTGATGGAAAAAGTGTATTGATTGGTTCGAGGATCAACCCCGCCCGCTATGTAACTCATGAAATTGAAAGCGTTGGAATGTACCGCCGTGGAGTCGGTCATGATTGCCACCTCTGGAAAGAAACAAACTCAGAAAACCACGCGCCAATATCGAGTAACCTTGAGCTTCCCAACCGCTTGCTTTTAGATTTCACCGCCAAAAGTGAGCGCTAGGCAGGCATGATTAACTTGCAGGCGTACCTGGCCATATATAAACACAGGACAGCTTCCCTTCGACATTCTCATTATTTTTGTTTTTCCCATCTACAAACATCACTCCCGGTTTTAGAAGTTGCCCAGGTGTTGCCGACCTCAGCGTACCCGGAATTGAAATCAGGGTGCTATTGGTGGGCTGGATATAGGTTTTCACCCTGTAGTACCAATCCCCGGTATAGTCTGGCCCTACCTTTCGGCAGTTGGATTCCGAACCGAAGGCAATCTGCACGGCAGAATCCACATTATAGAGGGTAAAAAAACTGTACATATCATTCGTACAGTCGTTCGTACTATCATCTGTAAAACCATAGGCTTTGTATTCAGTACCAATATCAAGACTACAGGTGCCACCAGGATCCTCTATACTACCTTTTTGATATAGCTTAATACTTCCCTGAGCCAGAACGACAGTCATCGCCTGAACGGCAACAATCAGCAAGCCGGCGCCTATTTTCGTAAAAATGTTCATTGTCAGTCACCTGCAAAGGTTCGACCAATCATGGATGAAGGGGAAAGATCATAAAGCCGTATTATCCAGATAATTACGATGATAATAGGTTCCCTTGGGCTTGAATGAAATTCTCTGTTTGTGAAGATTGCCGTTCTTGTCTCGCAAGGCAACCTTCAAATCTTGATCCAACCGCGGACGCGGATGGGCGCGAGGCAAAATGTACGGAATATTATCGTTTCGACACAGTAAAACAGCAAAGGTGAAGGGGTCATACCGAGTGGATTTGGCAACATCCAGAAGCTGGGGATCTTTTACAACATCAGGCATGAAATCATCGAAAGCCACCTTGTTTTTTAAATCATTATTTCCAGTAACATCTTCAAAGTAATAGCCCAGCCAACTAAACATAGTCTCCTCCAGCTTTTCGCTTTCCCAGCGAATGGAAGACACATTAATAAAATTCGGAACACCCGGTTCTAATTGATCAGGAAGTAGCCATTCGAGCATGATAAAGTCCTGCCCCCTGCACTTGAACGTCCACCAATCCTGGCTGTTAAGAATCATATCGAAGTCAGCGTTATCATTGCCAGGTTCGCCTCCGCTGCCACCGGCTATGCGCACCCGAGTGAGATCATATACAAACTCTGCAGGCTTCACGGACCTGACAGTGATTCGTTTACCGATGCCCTCTTCCCCCTCTTTCGCTGTATCGATCCACTCACCACCGCCATCGGCGCTGTCTTTCTGAAATCTGGCATGCAGCGTTGCGGTGGTATTGACGGGCGCAACGGAATGAAGATAGAAATCCTGCTCGACCAGAGAATCATTTGCTCGCAGAGCGTCGGCATTCGGTACTTGGCCGGGGTTAGATGGAATGGCCAGGTCGAAGTAAGGACTCAGGATTTTATGCACTTGCAACTCTTGTGACGCCCCCGGATCGACTCCCAGATCCTCCACCGGTATAAAAGGCAGCTCATTGTAATTTTTGTAGAGCAGGCGCATGCTTGCCAACTCAGTCAAACTCAGTTTGTAGTACTTGAGCTCTTCGTCTATTGGATCCCACACACCATTGGTCTGGGTGCTGACTTGAACATGAAGTTGCTGGTAACCATTGGCCAGCACATTACCTTGCGTATCCAGCTCCGGCCCACCCACCACTTTGATCGTGAACAGGGCCAGGGGGACTTCCCAAGTCGGATCCGGGTCCTGCTGTTTTTCGCCAATCACGCTGTAGCCCCGGAAAAACACCACGCCGTTACGTACGACTTCACACAACACCACGCTTGTCTGCTCCACCCCTTGCGGTGGGGCGGTGTAAAGCCCTTCGTCCACGCTGCCGACACCACTGACCACTCGCCACCGCCGCGGCACCTGCGGCATCAGAGAAACATCGTGGTTCAATTGCACCGTATTGGCGGCGTTGAGACGCTCCACCACAGCCGGCTCGACGCTTAAAAACGACTGGGCATTGTCCAGCACCAGGGTAGATTGCGTTGTTTTGACGTTAGCACCGAGCGTCTCGCACAGCACCTTCTGAATCGAGAAGCTCTTGAGCTCAGCCTCGGCGCTGGCCACGAACCGCCACTGCGTGTCGGCAACCCTGGTCAGGCTGCCTTGTAGCGGCGCAAGCAGGCTGCATCGGGCTTCCTGCCCCATCGCGGTCGCGTTCAGTGTAACTTCGCCAGGTTCCTTCTTGAGCAAGTGGGTCACCAGTTTCGGCGCGATTTCCACCTTGCTGTAGTCCACCCTGAGCAAAGTCGAGGCGGTGTAGGTTTTGCCGTTGTTTTCATAGGTAGCCGTCACCAGCACACGCAACGAGTGGTAGCCAATACGTTGCGACGACACCGCCCTATACAAGCCATTGTCTATGGTGCCGTGCCCGTCCTCGGAGTGACTTTGCAGGCTGACGGCTTTCCACGTTTTGGCCGTCAGCGTCCTGCCTTCCCAATCGAGTAGCTGGAATTGCTGTCGCCCCCCGGCCTCGATGACTGGGAACGCGGGCTCCAGGCGTATGCTGGTCTGTGCGGGGCTGATGCGACCAAACGACACCACGTCATGAGGTCTGTGTTGCGAGACTTCTTCGTAGAAATTCAGTCCGGGGAAAGATAGATGCGCCGGTAACTCCACGTCGTTATTGTTGGCATACCTCAGCATGTCCCGGGATAACACCCACAAGGCGGTGTATTTGCGATCACCACCAGGATTGGTGTCATCGGGCATCAAATAAGGAAAGTCGACACCGAGTTCTTGCCCCGGGCCACTACCGGCCAGCAGTTCGATCAATGCGAGCACCACACCATCGCCTTCATTTGCCGCACCTCTGACCTTCGCTCCGGGTGCAGCCTGGGTCCGCAGGCGGAAACGCCTTGGGGCAAGCCCGTGGTAGCCCTTGAGGCCGATTCGTCCCAGCTGAAACACCGTCTGGTCCGACGACAATTTGTCAAACTGCTCTTTAAAATAGGCACCGAGGCGCTCTGCGTGCTCCCCGCCCAAGAGATCGCAGGTAAAGGTACTGGCCCCCTTCAAATCCATCGTGATACGGCCTTGCCGGTCGACTTCAGCCACCACCAAGAACAAGTTGACCTTCATCGTCAGGGTGAAACCCTGTTGTTCGGTGATGTAACCCGTGGACAATAGAGTGTCCGAAGCGCCCACTCGAGATTGCCACGTCTTGATTTCCCCGCCCACGATATTCATCGTCACCGTAGCGCTGGAGTCCGCTAAGGTCGCACTCTCGAAAGACACCTTCGGCGCACCGAGAACGATTGATTTAACCTCGACAGACTGACTCTCAGACGCGTTAATGACAGTGCGACCATTCAAATAGGGTAAGAAAGTGAACTCTTCATAACGCGTTACATATTGCTGTTCCAGAAGATAATTAATGCGAAGGCGGTCGCATATGAATAATGCATCCCAACCTCGGGTAGTCAGTCTACCCTGCATAAGCGCAAGAACTTCATTCAACGTAGCCATGATAAATCCTCTTCCAATAAAAGGATGGATTACAAACTCAACGCTCGAATGACCGCACCTGAATCGGCTAACGGTAATGGCACGATGGTGTAACCTTCAAATAGACCAAGCACGGGTTCAACCCATTTTGCGCCAATGACGACGCAAGGTTGTGCACTGGGTCCGCCTTCACGATACAACCCCGTATCGCTATCGATTTCTCCGGGACCGTCAAAGGGGAGGAACCACTCTGCCTCGATGGGAAAGTGGTTAATCGTGGCGCGTAACTGAAGTTCACCTTCGGCGGAAGATTCAAGATCGGGCTTTATAACCATTATCGTGTTTTTATGTTGTGCCACCACATAACTTGACCATGTATTGCCGCTGTCTTCATCGGTCACGTTGATTTCATCGAAAACAAAGGCGGCCTCACCCGTGATCTCGTCAGCGGCAATATAGTCGTATCCACCGGTGGCAGGATTGGGGACCAAATCTCCACTTTCGCCCGGTACCCGATTCTTTATTTCCCACGTCAATGGTCCGCCACCGATGGAGCCCGCCAAAAACGAAATGCGATCCTGCGGGTTGCACACTTGAATAACGGGATTGACCACAAGACTTTCCCTGATCACCGTTACTACGACCACACTTCGCTCGTCACTGGCCTCATCATGGGCAATGACCAGTACCTGAAGAGGGGCTGCGCCCAGCGTATGGGCCGGCGGTGCCCGGTACTCCCCTTCAGGCGTCATCCTTCCAGGATCCAAAGCGCCCGGCGCCTCTATCGTGAAACTGACTCCGGGGGCGGCCGGCTCCACCTCGAACAAAACAATTTCCCCAGGCAATAACAGCGTTTTCGGCGCACGGATCGTGAACGAGGCGCTGGAGGAAAGAACCCGGCCAAAGTCGACATAATCCTGTGGGAGCGCCACGACTTCCGATTGCAACCGGTGGGCACCCGCCAGGTCTACATCCGCCAAAAACACTTGGGTACCGGTGGCCGTCAGGCATTCGGCGTACTGCTCGATCAACGCGGTTTTAACCGCATGCCCGATAAACGCCACGATCCGACCGCGCAGGAGTTGCGGTGTGTTATCCGGCAGGCCGCTGATATACGTCACGTCCGGCGTCTGCGTGCGTGGCACAAATAACTCGGCACCCACTTCGTACGGCGCGAACTCATCAACCATCATCCGAAACACCTGCTCAAGGCTGAAGGTGAACGTCACCGTAAAAGAGGTCCATCCACCCGTGCTGCCCTGGAGCCGATAACGCAGTGGCACATCGGCCCTGGTTTGCCAGTGCTGAACGGCCCGAGTCAGTTCAAATTCGGCCGTCAGTGGCTGAGCTCCTTGCACCAGCGAGATACCAAAAGTGTCACAGCCAAAGTCGTAAAGATTGTCCTTATAATCGCGAGCTGTAATGGTCAACTCGCCCGAGGTGGCTTTCATGCCTATCACATGTCCATCGTCTTCCATCAGTTCGAAGTGATTGCTGCCAAACATGCTCAACAGTGCCCCGCCGAACGCGGCCCGATTGATCAGCCTGGACGAGAACAGCGCGGTGCTGGCGTAGTCCTTATCGGCGTCATTGGCGATCAGGTATCGGTATTCGCTCGGTTTGTAGCCGGGCCTGCCCATCGCCATGGTTTGATAAAACAGCAACGCTCCTTCGCCCGCGACCTCCCCGCTCGATTGAGTGCCCACATCAATGGACTTGATACACAGGAAAGGATTTTCCTGATCCGGGAACCTGGCCAACGGAAATACGGAACGTTCATTGGCCAAGGCTTCAAATTGCGCCTTGAAGAACTTGCCGCCAGCGACCTGTTCCTCCGGCACCGGCGAACTCGTCAGCCTGAGTTCTTCTGCCAGCGTCAGGTCCAGCACGACCTGCGCATCGCGCCCGGCTGCTGGCTCTTGGAAAGTAACCGGTTGCTCGTCTGTGACCAACTTATAAGCATTAAGTGGGCTAAAGAGAAAAACCGACTGGATAAGCTGTTGATCAATTTTTTTTTGCGTGATCACTTCTTGACCGCCGCTCACTTGCAGGGATGAACCCACGGCATTCGATACATACGACGTTGATGGAAAGGAAATCTCGGGATAACTCAATGAGCACCCGATCAAGTGATGGGTAAGCGGAGTATCCGGCACCTCGTAACTTCCGGTGATGCCATTCAGGCTTATGCCCTGGCTCAATCGGAGTGCATGGTCCTTTTGTAGCGCCTGGTTCACCGAATGACCCGACAAGGCAAACAATGCATCCCACTCGCGCATCTGGCTGGTGCCCTGCATCCAGCCTAACAGTTCGGTTACCGAATAACTGGCCATCGCTACTTTCCTCATTTAATAAATGGGTTGCAAGCAAGTCGTTATACAGATCAATAAACCAGGCCTGTCCCGCCCTCAATCGCGGCAACACTCAGCGGCACATCGGGAATATCGAGCAAGGGCAGCGCGAGCAGTA